>NZ_JBSFCK010000009.1:0-335517 GCF_053593435.1 Streptomyces sp. NPDC002306 | reverse complement strand
CTTCGGTCTTGCGTTTCCGACTCTATCAGATCTTTTCTCGACCCGATTTCCTCGGTGCTTTCCAGGTTTCCGCTTCCGCGTTTCCCTTTCCGGCGACTCCGACTCTATCAGTGATTTTCCGTCTCTCTGACCACCGTCCTGCAGGCATGCAGAAGATGACCCCGAGATAGGATCTGACAAGTTGGGTTCCGCTGAGCGAGGGCGTCGAGTGGCGCCGCTCGTTCTCAAGCAGGGGTACGACTGTACACGGGGCTGCGGAGCGGGTGCAAATCGATTCGGGATGTGGTCTAGACCATGATTCCGGAGCTCTCGTGCGGAACCGGCACTTCATATGACATACCCTGCTGCCCAGTGCGCCGTTCGATACAAGCCGGGACGGCCCCTATGCAGCTCCATCTCCCGGGAGGCTTCCCATGACCACCGTGACGTCCCCTATCGCAGGACGCGCCATCGGACTGGCGGCTGTGCCGGATCCGGTCTTCTCCGGGGCCATGGTCGGCCCGGGGACCGCCATCGACCCCGTGCGCGAGCCTTCGGAGGCGGTCGCTCCGGTGGACGGAGTCATCGTCTCCCTTCACCCGCACGCGTTCGTCGTCGTCGACGAGAGCGGTCACGGGGTCCTCACCCACCTCGGGATCGACACCGTGCAGCTCAACGGCGAGGGCTTCGAACTCCTCGTCAACAAGGGCGACACCGTTACTCGCGGCCAGGCCGTGATCCGCTGGAACCCGGCCGCCGTCGAGACCGCCGGCAAGTCCCCGATCTGCCCGATCGTGGCACTGGAGGCCACGGCCGAGGCGCTCTCCGAGCTCCGTGACGACGGCGACGTCAAGGCCGGCGACAGCCTCTTCCTCTGGAGCTGACGTCCGTGCCGTCGTACGACGGCACGTAGGACAACCACCGCGGCGGCGGGACCCGCCGCACTATCGGAGACGGGTGAGATGGAGACAACGCTGCGAGGCGTCGGCGTGAGCCACGGTGTGGCGATCGGCGAGGTTCGGCACATGGGAACGGCGGTGCTCGAACCGCCGGCCAAGCAGATCCGGGCGGAAGAGGCGGAGCGCGAGCAGGGGCGGGCCCGACAGGCCGTCGAGGCTGTGGCGGCCGACCTGATGGCGCGCGGCAATCTGGCGGGCGGCGAAGCGCAAGCGGTGCTCGAGGCGCAGGCCATGATGGCCCAGGACCCCGAGCTGATGGCGGACGTGGACCGGCGGGTGGCCGTCGGCAGCACCGCCGAGCGGGCGGTGTACGACGCGTTCGCTTCCTACCGCGAACTGCTCGCGAACGCCGGTGAATACCTGGCCGGCCGGGTGGCGGACCTCGACGACGTGCGGAATCGTATCGTCGCCCGGCTTCTGGGGGTGCCCATGCCGGGTGTCCCCGACAGCGACGAGCCCTACGTGCTGGTCGCGCGTGACCTCGCCCCGGCCGACACGGCTCTGCTGGACCCGACCCTGGTGCTCGGCTTCGTCACGGAGGAGGGCGGGCCGACCAGCCACAGCGCGATCCTGGCGCGGGCGCTGGGCGTTCCGGCCGTAGTGGCGCTGCCGGGTGCCGGTGAGCTGGCCGAGGGAACGCTGATCGCCGTCGACGGCAGCACCGGCGAGATCTTCGTGAACCCGAGCGACGAGAAGAAGGCTCAGTTGCGGGCCGCGGCCGCCGAGCGCACGGCCGCGCTGGCGGCCTCGACCGGACCGGGTGCCACCGCCGACGGTCACAAGGTGCCGCTGCTGGCGAACGTCGGAGGTCCGTCCGACGTGCCGGCCGCCGTCGCGGCCGGTGCCGAGGGTGTCGGCCTCTTCCGGACCGAGTTCCTCTTCCTGGACGACAGCAAGAACGCTCCGTCCGAGGAGAAGCAGATCGAGGCCTATCGCCAGGTCCTCGAAGCGTTTCCCGAGGGACGGGTCGTCGTCCGTGTGCTGGACGCGGGTGCGGACAAGCCGTTGGACTTCCTGACCCCGGCCGACGAGCCGAACCCGGCGCTCGGCGTGCGCGGCCTTCGGACCCTGCTGGACCATCCCGACGTGCTGCGCACCCAGCTCACCGCGCTGGCGAAGGCGGCCGAGGGCCTGCCCGTCTACCTCGAGGTGATGGCCCCGATGGTGGCGGACCGTGCCGACGCCAAGGCGTTCGCCGACGCCTGTCGCGAGGCCGGGCTGCGGGCCAAGTTCGGCGCGATGGTGGAGATTCCCTCTGCTGCGCTTCGGGCGCGTTCGATCCTTCAGGAGGTCGAGTTCCTGTCGCTGGGGACGAACGATCTCGCGCAGTACACGTTCGCCGCCGACCGTCAGGTGGGCGCGGTGTCCCGGCTCCAGGACCCGTGGCAGCCCGCGCTGCTCGACCTGGTCGCGATGTCCGCGGAGTCGGCGACTGCCGAGGGAAAGAGCTGTGGTGTCTGCGGTGAGGCGGCGTCCGACCCGCTGCTCGCCTGTGTACTGACCGGTTTGGGCGTCACCTCCCTTTCGATGGGTGCGGCGTCGATTCCCTATGTCCGCGCGGCTCTGGCGAAGTACACGCTGGCCCAGTGCGAGCGGGCCGCGGCGGCGGCGCGGGCCGCGGACAGCGCCGAGGAGGCGCGTGAGGCGGCTCTGGCGGTGCTGTCCGGCGAGTAGTCGGACCGCGTCGGCCGTCGGCTCTTCGTCAGGGGCGCCCCACCCTCGGGTGGGGCGCCCCCGCCGTGTTCAGTGGTGGTGGCCCTGCTTCGGCTCCTCGTCCCCTAGGCCGGGTGGTTCGCAGTAGTCGACGTCGGACTCCGGGGAGATGAGGTCGCCGTTCTCGACGTCCGTGCAGTAGGCGTCGAACACCTCGCCCGCGGTCAGGGGTGCGAGACCGTCACCGCGCAGCCGCCATCCGTAGATCCGGTCGGGGCTGCCGGGTGCGCTGGTCCTCATGACCAGTCCGCCGGGGCTGTGGGTGGCGATGCCCAGGGCGAGCACCGTGGTGAATTCGAGTGCTTCCACCTCGTCGAGTTGTGCGGTGCCGTCGATGTCGTCGTCGGCGTGGAGTACGGCGGCGAGTGTTTCCGGAGTGCCCGAGACGCTGCACACGAGGTGTCGGTCGCCCGGTGGGGCCGTGTCGAGGATGCGGGCCAAGAGGTTCGACGCGTTGGTGAAGGCCGCGCGGCCGATGTCCTCGCCGCAGGACGCGCAGGCGCCGAGACGGGCGAGGAGCGTCGTCGCGTACTCCCAGGTGGCCTGCCGGACGGCTTCGTCGACGAGGTCCGGCACCAGGTCGCTGAGGGGCTGGCCCTCGTAGGCGACCGTGGGGCCGGTGGCCGCGAGTTCGGCGGTGAAGCGTGTGCGGCTCGACGGGGTGTCGGGGTCGAGGCCGCCGGCCGTGCAGTACTCGGCGTAGTCCTGTGGGTCGAAGAGGGCGATCGTGGTGTGGTTGCCCTCGGCCGCCCGGGTCTTGAGGAGCGTCTCGACCTGTTCGAGGTAGGTCGTGTGGTCGTCGAAGGTGAAGCTGCGGTAGTGCCGCATGGCGTGGAAGTCGTGTTCGTCGGTCAGCAGGCCGATGGTGCCGGCGATTTCGCGGCGCAGGACGCGTCGCATGGTCTGGTGGTCGGTGTGCGCCATGTTTCCCCCTGTGCACGGTCGATCAATGCTCACTCACAGTAACCGGCGGCACTGACAGTGAGACTCCGGCCAGGGGGTCACGGCCTGCTCGACGCGTGATCGTGCAGGTCGGAGGGCCGACGTGCGTCGGACCGCGTCGGACTTCGCCGTCGGGCTCAGCGCGGTCCGACGCGGGCTGCGGGAGGTGACCGACCGCCGCTCGGCGGAACGGTCAGGCGCGTTTGCGGGCCAGGTCCTCGTAGAAGTGCAGCAGGTCCAGGTTGTCGATGGAACCCGGGTTGACCGCCTTCTCCAGCGGAGTGCCCTGCAGCAGGCGCTTGACCGGGACCTCGATGCGCTTTCCGGTCAGGGTGTGCGGGATTCCCGGGACCTCGATGACCTCGTCGGGGACGTGGCGTGGTGAGAGCTGTTCCCGGATGGTCCGCTTGATGCGCTCCAGGAGGGCGTCGTCGAGCGCCGCGCCGGGGGCCAGGTGCACGAAGAGGGGCATCCAGTAGCCGCCGTCGGGCTGTTCGACGCCGATGACGAGGGACTCCTTGATCTCGGGGAGGCGTTCGACGGCTTCGTAGATGTCGGCCGAGCCCATCCGGACACCTTGGCGGTTGAGCGTGGAGTCGGAGCGGCCGTGGATCACGACGGAACCTCGGGAGGTGACCGTGATCCAGTCGCCGTGGCGCCATACGCCGGGATAGGTGTCGAAGTAACTGTCGTGGTAGCGGGTGCCGTCGGGGTCGTTCCAGAAGCGGATCGGCATCGACGGCATGGGGTTGGTGACGACGAGTTCGCCGACCTCGTCGACGACGGGCCGGCCGTTCGGGTCCCAGGACTGGAGGTCGGTGCCCAAGCCCGGTGCCTGGAGTTCTCCGACGTACACGGGGAGGGTGGGTACGGCTCCCGCGAAGCAGGAGCAGACGTCCGTGCCGCCGCTGACGGACGCGATCCAGAGGTCGTCGCGTACCTCGTCGTGCAGCCACCGGAACCCGTCGGGCGGCAGGGGCGAGCCGGTCGTGGCGACGCATCGCACCCGGGAGAGGTCGAAGTCCCGCGCCGGATGTACGCCCGCCTTGCGGCATGCCATGACGTACGCGGCCGAGGTTCCGTAGAGCGTGGCTCCGGTGCGTTCGGCCACCCGCCACTGGGCACCGGTGTCCGGGTAACCGGGGCTGCCGTCGTAGAGGACGATCGTCGTGCCGGTCAGCAGGCCGGAGACGAGGAAGTTCCACATCATCCAGCCGGTCGAGGTGTACCAGAAGAAACGGTCCTCGGGGCCCAGGTCGCAGTGCAGGCCGAGCTGTTTGAGGTGCTCGATCAGGATGCCGCCCTGGGACTGGACGATGGCTTTGGGCAGGCCTGTCGTACCGGAGGAGTACAACACCCAGAGGGGGTGGTCGAAGGGGACCTGTTCGAAGACGGGGTCCACGTCCGCGGCGGTCAGCGCCGACCACTCCAGCGCCCCTTCGGGGGCCTCGGTGCCGAGGAGGGGGATGTGGACGACGGCACGCACGGTCGGCAGCTCGCGGCGCAGTTCGGCGACGGTCTCGCGGCGGTCGTGCCGCTTGCCTCCGTAGCGGTAGCCGTCGACGGTGAACAGGACGACGGGTTCAACCTGCTGGAAGCGGTCCAGGACGCTGCGGGCGCCGAAGTCGGGGGCACAGGACGTCCAGACGGCGCCCACGGCGGCTGTCGCCAGGAGCGCGACGACGGCTTCCGGGATGTTCGGGAGGTATCCGCTGACGCGGTCTCCCGGGCGTACGCCGAGCGCGCGCAGCTCGGCGGCCAGGGAACCGACCTGGCGGCGCAGTTCGGTCCAGCTGACGGGGCGCGGCTCGTGGGTCTCGTCGACGTACAGGAGGGCCGGTTCGTCCGTGCGGGTGGCGGTCGCGCGCAGTGCGTGCTCGGCGTAGTTCAGCGTCGCCCCGGGGAACCACCGCGCGCCGGGCATCGACCGGTCGCCCAGCACGCGCGCGTAGGGCGTCGAGAACCGTACGTCGAACCACTCCGTGAGGGCCTGCCAGAACGTCTCGAGCTCGTCGACGGACCAGCGGTGCAGCGCCGCGTAGCCGCCCTCGGCCGGGCCCGCGTGTCGTTCCGCCGCCCAGGCCTGGAACCTTGTGACCTGGGCTTTGGCCATATGATCCGGATCGGGCTGCCAGAGAGGCTGGGGGTTCACGGTCGACATGGGGCGGCTCCCGGACTGTGCGCTTCGTGTGCGTCGGTCGCGCACGGGCAGGGGGTGTGCGCGTGACGCGGCTGACACGGACGATGCCATGTGATCGACTTCTGCACCAGGGTGCGCTCCACATAGTCCGCGCCATGAAGGTGTGGTCCCGTCACGGGTGAACGGAAGTTGAACGGCACGCATGCGTGGGGCAGTCAATGGCAGGGTGAGCAGCATGGACGGTCGTGACCTGGTGCGTTCGGTGAAGGTGGTCGGCTCCGCGGGGGCGGCCCAGAGGTTGCGTACGGTCCGGGCCGCCTGGCGCAGGAGGCGTGCCGACGCCGCCGCGCTGCCGTCGCGGGGCGCCGAGCGTGCCCGGGTACCCGGTGCCGTCCAGGGCGCGGAGCCGGGGCCCGGGGGCGGCACGGTCCGGTTCAGTCGGTCCGAGCTGCGGATTCTCGTCGCCGTCAACGGCGCGGTGTTCTGGGGGTGGGACGGGGCGGGACCCGAGCCGTCATACGCGCTGGCGGGGCGTTGCCCGGAGCCCGATCCGCGGGCGGTGCTGGAGCCGGACAAGGACGGCGGCTGGCGGGTCGTGGCCGAGCGGGTGACGGTCACCGTCTCGCGGCACGGCGCGGTCGAGGTGCGTACGCCGGGAGGCGTGACCCTGCGCCGCGATCTGCCGCCCCGTTGGTGGGAGCCCGTAGGTGGCGGCCCGGCGCGCTGGATGCAGCGGTCCGAGGTGTCCGCCGACGCGCGGTTCTTCGGGCTCGGGGGGCGGTCGTCGGGGCCCCGTCTGCGGGACGGCACGTACCGTCTGTGGAACTCCGATCCGGGTCGTCCCTTCGCGTCCGGCGACGACCCGCTGCACCTGACGATGCCGGTGCAGCTCGTGGTGGCCGACGCGGCCACCCACCTGGTGTTCCACGACACCTCGTGGGACGGCACGGTGGCCCTGCGGGAGGGCGAGGAGGGCGCGGGTTCCGGGCACGACCGGGCCGGCCGGTGCGAACTGCGCATGGACGGCGGTCCACTGCGCTGCTGGGTGATGGTGGGCACCCCCGCGCGCGTGCTGCTGGCCTGGGCGTCGCTCACCGGTGCGCCCGCGCTGCCGCCGGCGTGGGCTCTGGGTCACCAGCACGCCCGCCGGGGGTCCGGTGACGAGCAGGAGCTGAGACGGGCCGTCGCGGGTTACCGGGAGCACGGTCTGGCGCTCGACGCCGTCCACCTCGACGGCGCCCACTTCGACGAGCACCAGGGGTTCACCGTCGATCCCGGCCGCTTTCCCAAGTTGTCGGCGTTCGCCAAGGAACTGCGCCGGGACGGAATCCGTCTGGTCTCGGTCGTCGATCCAGCGGTCGGAGTCGCGCCCGGGAACTCCGTGTACGACAGCGGTGAAGCCCTGGGTGCCTTCGTACGGGACGCCTCTGGGGAGCTCGTCCACGGGGTGGCGCGGCTCGGGGAGGCGGTGTACCCGGACTTCACCCACGCGCGCGTGCGCAAGTGGTGGGGCGGTCTGTACGCGGAGCGGCTGACGGAGGGCTTCGCGGGTTTCTGGCACGACATGAACGAGCCGACCTCGTTCACCGCTTTCGGGGAGTCGACGTTGCCTCGGTCGGCCCGCCACTCCCTCGACGAGCGGGGCGGTGACCACCGCGAGGCGCACAACGTCTACGCGCTGTGCATGGCCAGGGCGGCGTATGAGGGGTTGCGTGAACTGGCTCCCCAGGAGCGTCCGTTCGTCGTCTCCCGCTCCGGATGGGCGGGCTTGCAGCGGTACGGGGGCGCGTGGTCGGGCGGGGTGGCCACGGGCTGGCCCGGGTTGCGGGCCTCGCTGGCGCTGGTCATGGGGCTGGGGCTGTGCGGAGTGCCGTACTCGGGGCCGGACGTGGGTGGCCACGACGGGACCGGGTCGCCCGAGCTCTACCTGCGCTGGTTCCAGCTGAGCTCGTATCTGCCCTTGTTCCGCACACAGGCGAGCCCGCGCGCGGGACGCCGGGAGCCGTGGGAGTTCGGTGCCGACACGCTGGAGCACGCGCGCGTGGCACTCGCCGAGCGCCGGCGGCTGCTGCCGTACTTCATGACGCTGGCGCATCTCGCCCGGCGTACCGGAGCGCCGTATGTGCGGCCGTTGTGGTGGAGCGCGCCCGAGGACCGCGTACTGCGTGACTGCGGGGACGCGTTCCTGCTGGGTGACTGTCTGCTGGTGGCGCCGGTGCTCGATCCGGGGGCGGACCGGCGTGCGGTCCAACTGCCGCGGGGGCTCTGGTACGACACGGCGACGGAGCAGGCTTACGAAGGGCCCGGCCAGGTGCTCGTCGACGCCCCCGTGGCACGCATACCGGTGCTCGCGCGCGCGGGTTCCGTCATCCCCGTGCGCGGCGAGGACGGCTCCCTGGAACTGGAGGTGTGGGCACCGGACCGGGGACGCACGGGAGGCGGCCTGGTGGTCCAGGACGGGGGCGACGGCTGGGACGAGCCGGAGATCGAGCGCTATACGGCCCGCTGGGAGGGCCGGCGCGTGGTCGTCGAGCGCGAGGGTGAGCACGGCGGGCGCGAGCCGTCCCACCCGGTGCGCGTGCGAGGGCTCGCGGGGCGCGAGGCTCAGACGTAGCGGCCCTCGAAGAACGCGCGCACGGCGAGCGTGTGCAGGGGGAAGGCGAGCTCCTCCGGCCTGCGCAGGAGATGCCAGCCCTCCGTCTCGTCCGTGGCGACCGACTCCGGAAGGCGGTCGGCCGGGTACTCCGGGAGGAGGCCGAACAGCAGCAGGTGGCCGTCGGGGGAGCTCATCGCGTCGGCGAGCCGTACCTCGCGGCTCACGGCGTCGATGCCGGTCTCCTCCTTGAGCTCGCGGACGACGGCACCCCGCCAGTCCTCACGGTCGTCCAGATATCCACCCGGCAACGCGATGCCTCCGCGCGCGGGGGCGATGGTTCGGGTGATGACGACCAGTGCGGTGCCCTTCGTGTCGTACACGGGTTGGAGGGCGACCGCCACGGGAAGCGGATTGCGGTAGGCCAGGGTGCCGCAGGCCGGGCAGGTGCGTGGCCAGCCGGAGATGCCCTCTCCGAAGGGCGATCCGCAGCTCGAACAGTGAGAGCCGAGGGCGGAGTTGGGAGCGGAGTGTTGGGTTTCGGACACGCGGCGGACTGTATCCGATCACGCAGATGACGTCTTCCCCGGGCTGCCCGGTGGTGCACGACGGGCGACTCGACGGGCGCGGGGAGGCCGTGGCGGGGGCAGGGAAGCAGAGTGGGGGGAAGCCGTCGGGTGCGGTCCTGCCCAATTCCGATGACCCGTGGCACACTGCTGACGATCCGTCAGATACGTAGCCGGGGAGGCATCGTGGGGCGTACGCGGACACCCGTGGTTCCGGGGTGGTTCACCGGCGGCGCGCAGGACTTCAGGCTGCTCGGCACCCGTTGTGCGGCCTGCGCCTGCGTTTTCTTCCCCCGCGAGGACATCCACTGCCGCAACCCCGGGTGTCCCGGGGGCGAACTGGCGGAGGTGCCGCTGTCACGGCGCGGGCGCGTTTGGTCGTACACGGACAGCAGATACCGGCCACCGTCACCCTACGTGACCGACCCGGAACTTCCGTGGGAGCCGTACGCGTTGATCGCTGTGGAGCTGGAGTCCGAGCGGATCGTGGTGCTGGGACAGGCTGCTCCCGGGGTCACCGTCGCCGATCTGACGGTGGGCATGGAGGTGGAGGTCGTCCCCGGAGTGCTGCACGAGGACGCGGAGACGACCTGGACGACCTGGCAGTGGCGGCCGACGGGGGTGTGACGGCATGACGGACGACGTGGCGGTGCTCGGCGCGGGAATGCACCCGTGGGGCAAGTGGGGACGCGGTTTCGTGGAGTACGGCACGGTGGCGGCTCGCGCGGCCCTCGCCGACGCCGGTCTGGACTGGCGGGACATCGGCTCGATCGTGGGCGCGGACACGGTCCGTGGCGGCTATCCGGGATACGTGGCGGGGGCGACGTTCGCGAAGGCACTGGGCTGGCAGGGCGCCCGGGTCACCAGCGTGTACGCGGCCTGCGCGTCCGGGGCGCAGGCCGTGAACACCGCGCGGGCGCAGATCCTCGCGGGCCTGGCGGATGTCGTGCTCGTGGTGGGGGCGGACGCCGCGCCCAAGGGGTTCTTCCGGCCCGCCGGCGGTGACCGGCCCGACGATCCCGACTGGCTGCGCTTCCGGCTGCTCGGGGCGACGAATCCGATATATTTCGGGCTGTACGCGCGCAGGCGCATGGCCCTGCACGGGGACACAGTGGAGGACTTCGCCCAGGTGAAGGTGAAGAACGCGGCGATGGGATCGCTCAATCCGTACGCACGCTACCGCGCGCGGGTCACCGCCGAGGAGGTCGCCGCCTCCGCCGTGGTGGCCGATCCGCTCCGACTGCTCGACATCTGCGCGACCTCGGACGGCGGGGCGGCTCTGGTGCTGTCCAGCATGGAGTTCGCACGCCGGAACGGGCAGGGCGAACCGGTGCGGATCCGCGCGGTGTCGACGGTGACGCCGCGCTACCCCAGTACCGTGCTGGACCTTCCGGACATCGCCACGGACTCGGCCGCGGCGGTGGAACCGGCCGCCGAGCCGTTCCGCGCGTCGATCGGACTGGCCGCCTACGAGGAAGCCGGTATCGGTCCCGAGGACCTGTCCCTGGCCGAGGTCTACGACCTGTCCACCGCACTGGAGTTGCAGTGGTACGAGGATCTGGGCCTGTGCGCCGGGGGCGAGGCCGTGAAGTTGCTGCGCGAGGGTGCGACGGGACCGGGCGGACGCATACCCGTCAACGCGAGCGGGGGGCTGGCTTCCTTCGGGGAAGCGGTTCCGGCCCAGGCGATCGCCCAGGTGTGCGAGCTGACCTGGCAGTTGAGAGGGACCGCGGGCGAGCGCCAGGTCGTGGGAGCGCGTGTGGGGATCAGCGCCAACCAAGGATTGTTCGGGCACGGCTCGGCGGTGATCGCCGTACGCTGAGCGAAGGAGGACGGGGAGACGGGGGCCGGCGAGGGACGTGGTCCCGGTCGCGCGGACCCCTTTACGCACGCTGTGTGATCACCTCGGAATCCTGCGTGAACGTCTTATGAACTGGGCCTGGGCGCTCTCCGGTAGGGCCATCATGCTTCCCGTGGCCTCCTGGACGGATACTCTCCGTTTCGCCTTTCAACCGGTGATCAACCTCTCGACCGGCGGGGTCGCGGGGCTGGAGATCCTTGCCCGACCGGAGACCGGCGACATCCTGGCCGAGGCCCGTCGTGACCCCGAACTCGACGGCAGACTGGCGGTGTTGGCGGTCCGTGCGGCGACGCGCAAGGAGACACTGCTGCCGTTGCACGTGAACGTGTTCGCCGGCACCCTGGCCGACCTCGGCGGGCTCACCCCGCTGCACGACGCGGTGCGCCAGGCCGGCCGCCTGCCCTGGGAGGTGACCGTCGACGTCGGACCACCGTTCACACATGTGCCGCGGCGCGCGCTCCTGGAGGCGGTGAACACCCTGCGGGCACAGGGATTCCGGATCTGCGCGGACGGCGTGGGCGACGGGGACATACCCCTGCGGCTCCTCGCGGACATGGCACCGGACCTGGTGAAACTCGACGCGTCGTTGCTGGCGCGGCCGGCGGCGGTACGGTCGATGCGCACGCTGTGCGACGGGCTGGGCGCGCTGCTGTGCGTCGAGGCCGTGGAGACCGAGGTGCAGTACGCCACGGCGCTCTCGGCGGGGGCCCAACTGGCGCAGGGTGCCCTGTTCGCACCGCCGTCCAGGCTGCCCGCGGTGGACGTATACGTTCCGCCGCGTTCTCCCGGCACCCTGCCCCACCCGCGGTCGGGTCCGTCGATCCGGGAGTTCGTGCGGCCGGCCGCCCTGTTGCCCCTGACGGCGTCCGCGATTCAGGTACGGACGCTGCTGACCGGGTCGCCGGACGTGTCCGGGGTGCTGCTCGTGGACCGCTCCGGGGTCCCGGTCCGCTCCGTGCACCGGTCCAGGTTCCTGCTGTCGATGTCGGGACGGTACGGACATGCCCTGTACGCCGACCGGCCGGCCGCCAAGTTGGGGGACCCGCCGCGCACGGTCGGCATCGACGCCACGGCGTGGGAGGTGCTCGACGTGGTGGCGGTCGGCGGTCAGGGCCGTACCTCGGACGATGTGGCCGTGGTCGACCAGCACGGGCGATGCGTGGGCGTCGTACGGTTCGCGGACCTGGTCCGGGCGCTGGCCGAGTCCCGGGTCGAGGAGGCGGCCGGTCTCAATCCGCTGACGCGACTGCCCGGCTCCGACGCGATCACCTGGGAGGTCGACCGCCGGATCGCGGATGGGCTGGCGTTCGCGCTCAGTTGGCTGGACGTGGACCACTTCAAGCAGGTCAACGACGGTGCCGGGTTCGCGGCGGGCGACGAACTGATCCGCTCGGTCGGACGGGCGTTGCAGCGGGCCGCGTCCGGCAGCACCCAGGTGGGGCACATCGGCGGGGACGACTTCCTGGTGCTCGCGGACCCGGAGGGTCTTGATCCGTTGGCCGCCTCCCTGCTGGACGCGCCCTGGTCCGCGGGCGGGCGTCTCGTCACGCTGTCCCTTGCCACCGTCATGTGCGTTCCGGGCAGCGTGGCGGACCATCGGCAGGTGGCCGCCTGGCTGGCCCCGCTGAAGAAGACCGCGAAGGCGTTGCACGGTGCGAGCTGGGTTCTGGGGCGGGCGGGGCTGCCGGGGCACGAGATCCTGCGGGGTTCAGGTGCGGCGCCGGCCGGAACGCGGTGGGCGGTGGCCGAACCTGGGACCGGGTGACCGGCTGACCGGCTGACCGGCTGACCGGCTGACCGGCTGACCGGCTGACCGGCTGGACAACTCCGGGGCGCGGGCCGCGAACCGGGTCGGCCGCTCAGGGCTGAGCGAGGTAGGCGCGCCTCGTCGCCGCAGGCCAGGCGGCTGTTCACGGCTGGATCTGCCTGACGGGCCCCTGCGCCCGGGGCGAGGTAGCCTGACTCTGAAGGTCGCTGCGCCACAGCGAGCTCACCGGGCGACGACGGGTTGAGGCGGCACGCTCCGCCGGGCCGGGCTCAACCGTTGCTGTCGGTGCGCTTGACGCTCCTTGGGTGCCGGTGAACACTTCCCGGTGTCAGTCGACATCGCCGTACATTCTCGGCGTATTCCGGCACTGCGCCGCGCGGGCCTGCGAGCCAAGGCTCGTTCCCTCATGGGCGGTTCGACTGCGACGGCACGCTCGTCATGGACGCCGGGCGGGGCGCGGGACTCCCTGCCCGGCAGCAGTCGCCACGGGAAGCGCACCCCGCACGGAGCACCCGGACCGATCCCCGGGGCTCGGCCTAGGAGCCGCCATGAGCAATGGAGACATATTCGTCGGCGAGACCATCGGCACAGCGATCCTGATCCTCTTCGGCGCCGGAGTCTGCGCCGCGGTCACCCTCAGGTACTCCAAGGCGCGGGCCTCGGGCTGGGTGGTGATCGCGTTCGGCTGGGGGTTCGGCGTACTGGCGGGTGCGTACACCGCCGCTCCGCTCTCCGGCGGGCAGCTCAACCCGGCCGTCACCATCGGCATCGCGGTCGACACCGGCAAGTGGGACAAGGTCTGGGTCTACCTGCTGGGCCAGATCGTCGGCGCGGTGCTGGGTGCCGTACTCGCCTATCTGGTCTACTTCGCGCAGTTCCAGGCGAACGTCCCGGAGAAGGGCGCCACCGAGGACACGGCGGACGGACCCACCCCGACGCTCGGCATCTTCTCCACGATTCCCGAGATCCGGAATCCGGCGGCCAACCTGATCACGGAGGTCATCGCGACGGTCGCGCTCGTGCTGCCGATCCTCGCCTTCGGCCTGGTCGACGGGCTCGGCGAGTCCGGCACGCTCGTGTTGATCGTGTCGCTGCTCGTCGTCGGCATCGGTCTCTCGCTCGGCGGCCCGACGGGATATGCCATCAACCCGGCGCGCGACCTCGGTCCCCGTGTCGTGCACACCTTCCTGCCGATCCCGAACAAGGGCACCTCCGACTGGGGCTATGCCTGGATCCCGGTCGTCGGTCCGCTGGCCGGCGGAGCGCTGGCCGGTCTCATCTACAACGCAGCCTTCTGAACCGAGCTCAAGGGGTAGCCATGACCGACAACGTCGAGAAGTACGTCGCCGCGATCGACCAGGGCACCACGTCAAGCCGCTGCATCGTCTTCAACCAGGACGGCGCGATCGTCGCCGTCGACCAGCGTGAACACCGGCAGATCTTCCCCAAACCCGGCTGGGTGGAGCACGACGCCACGGAGATCTGGGCCAAGGTGCAGGCGGTCGTCGCCGGGGCGCTCGCCAACGCCGGCCTGCGTGCCGACCAGCTCAGCGCGCTCGGTATCACCAACCAGCGTGAGACGACGGTGCTGTGGGACCGGGCCACGGGCAAGCCGGTGCACAACGCCATCGTGTGGCAGGACACCCGCACCGCCTCCCTGTGCCACGAACTGGGCGGCACCGACGGGCAGGACCGCTTCCGTGAGCAGACCGGGCTGCCGTTGGCCAGCTACTTCTCCGGCCCGAAGGCGGCCTGGCTGCTCGACAACGTGCCGGGCCTCAGGGACCGTGCCGAGCGCGGCGAGATCGCCTTCGGCACGATCGACTCCTGGCTGATCTGGAACCTGACCGGTGGCACCGACGGCGGACAGCACGTCACCGACGTCACCAACGCCGGCCGCACCATGCTGATGAACCTCGAGACCCTTCAGTGGGATCCCTCCATCCTGTCCGCGATGAACGTGCCGGAAGCCGTCCTGCCCGAGATCAGGTCGTCCGCCGAGGTGTACGGAACCGGCGTCGGCCAGCTCGCCGGGGTGCCGGTCGCCTCGGCGCTGGGCGACCAGCAGGCGGCCGTCTTCGGACAGGCCTGCTACGACGTCGGAACGGCGAAGAACACCTACGGCACGGGGAGTTTCCTGCTGCTCAACACCGGCAACCGGCCGGTGCCGTCCAAGAACGGGCTGTTGACGACGATGGGCTACAAGATCGGCACCGAGGCGCCGGTCTACTGTCTCGAGGGCTCCATCGCGATAACGGGTGCGCTGGTGCAGTGGTTCCGCGACCAGCTCGGCATCATCCGGACCGCCGACGAGATCGAGACGCTGGCGGAGAGCGTCGAGGACAACGGCGGCGCGTACATCGTGCCCGCGTTCTCCGGACTGTTCGCGCCGTACTGGCGCTCCGACGCGCGCGGTGTCGTCACGGGCCTGACCCGGTACGTCACGAAGGGCCATCTGGCGCGCGCGGTGCTGGAGGCGACGAGCTGGCAGACGCGCGAGGTCGTGGACGCCATGTTCCAGGACTCGGGAGTGCAGATCACGACCCTGAAGGTGGACGGCGGCATGACCAAGAACAACCTGCTCATGCAGCATCAGGCCGACGTGCTCGACGTACCCGTGATCCGGCCCAAGGTCTCCGAGACGACCTGCCTGGGCGCCGCGTACGCGGCCGGCCTGGCCACGGGTGTGTGGAACGACCTCGACGAGCTCAAGGCGCACTGGCAGAAGGACGTCGAGTGGACGCCGTCCATGGACGCCTCGGTGCGCGACCGCGAGTACCACAACTGGCGCAAGGCGGTGGAGAAGAGCTTCGGCTGGATGGAGGAGGGCGACCACTAGACACACCCGCGTACACCGGTCGTGCGGCACACGCGCGTGGGTGTACGCGCAGAGCAGCGGCCCGTACCCCGGTCGGCGGGGGTACGGGCCGCGCGCGTGCGGACGGGGTGGCGAGGGGGCGTGCGGTCGGGATGACGAGGGAACACGCGCCCAGGTGGTGAGGCCACGCTGGTCAGTCGGTGGCGGCGTGCGGTCAGGGGGTGAGGGCCTGGCGGCGCTCCGCGGCGTACGCCATCGCGTGCTCCACCACACCGATCAGGATGTCCTTGACCGACTCGCGCTCGCGGGCGTCGCACAGCAGCAGCGGCACGTCGTCGTCGAGATCGAGGGCCCTGCGGATGTCCTCGGCCGGATAACGGTCGGTGCCCTCGAAGCAGTTGACGCCGACGAGGAAGGGTATGGCCCGCCGCTCGAAGTAGTCGATGGCGGCGAAACAGTCCTCCAGGCGGCGCGTGTCGGCGAGGACGACCGCACCGAGCGCACCCTCGGAGAGCTCGTCCCACATGAACCAGAAACGCTCCTGGCCCGGCGTGCCGAAGAGGTACAGCACCAGGTCCTCGCGCAGGGTGATGCGCCCGAAGTCCATGGCGACGGTGGTGGTGTGCTTGCCCTCCACGCCACTGGTGTCGTCGACAGGACGGCCTGCCTCGGTGAGCAGTTCCTCGGTGCGCAACGGCCGGATCTCGCTGACCGCGCCGACGAGGGTCGTCTTGCCCACGCCGAAGCCGCCGGCCACCAGGATCTTGAGCGTGACGGGCTCGACCGGGTGCTTGCCGCGCTCAGTACGCCCGAAGGTCATCGATCTCTTCTCCTGCTTGATGGGGGTCAGCCGACGGGGGGCCGTAGCCGCCGCCGCCGGGGGTTTCGACGACGAGTACGTCATCGGGACGGACGTCCACCGAGTCGCTTCCGCGGAGTCGGACGATCGTGCCGTCCGCGCGTTCCACTCGGTTGGCGCCCAGGGCGCCGGGTTCGCCGCCGGCCATGCCGTACGGCGGCACCCTGCGGTGCTGGGACAGTGTGGAGACGGTCATGGGCTCGGTGAACCGGATGCGGCGCACGGCTCCGTCGCCGCCGCGCCATCGTCCGGCACCGCCGCTGCCGGGCCGGACCGCGAACTCGTCGAGCCGTACGGGCAGCCGCCATTCCAGGACTTCGGGATCGGTCAGGCGCGAGTTGGTCATGTGCGTCTGGACGACGCTCGCGCCCGGGAAGCCCTCCCCCGCACCCGATCCGGAGGCGATCGTCTCGTAGTACTGATGGCGCTCGTTGCCGAAGGTCACGTTGTTCATCGTGCCGGAGCCCTCCGCCTGCACGCCGAGCGCCGCGTAGAGGGCCCCGGTGATCGCCTGCGAGGTCTCCACGTTGCCCGCGACGACGGCGGCCGGCGGCCGTGGCGCGAGCATGGAGCCTGGCGGCACGACGATGTTCAGGGGCCGCAGGCAGCCGTCGTTGAGCGGGATGTCGTCGTCGACCAGGGTGCGGAACACGTACAGGACGGCCGCGTCGACCACGGCGGACGGCGCGTTGAAGTTGGTGGTGAGCTGCTCCGAGGTGCCGGTGAAGTCGACGGTGGCGGAGCGGTTTTCGCGATCCACGCGCACGTGCACGCGGATGACGGCGCCCGAGTCGGTCTCGTAGGCGTACTCACCGTCGTCCAGGGCGTCGATGACCCGGCGCACCGCTTCCTCGGCGTTGTCCTGGACGTGGCGCATGTAGGCCTGCACGACGTCGAGGCCGAAGTCCTCGATCATGCGGGCGACTTCCTCGACGCCCTTGCGGTTGGCGGCGATCTGGGCCCGAAGGTCGGCGAGGTTGGTCCTCGGGTTGCGAGAGGGGTGGGACGCCTCGGTGAGCAGGCGGAGCGTCTCCCGCTCCCGGAAGCGGCCGTGCTCGGTGAGCTGCCAGTTGTCGAAGAGGACGCCCTCCTCCTCGATGGTGCGGCTGTCGGCCGGCATGGACCCCGGGGCGATGCCGCCGATCTCGGCGTGGTGGCCGCGGGAGGCGACGTAGAAGAGGATCCGGTCACCCTGCGTGGTGCCGTCGGTCCCGGTGTCGAAGACCGGGGTGATCACCGTGACGTCCGGAAGGTGGGTGCCACCGTGGTACGGGTCGTTGACCGCGTAGGTGTCCCCGGGCCGCATCGCGTCGCGCCGGCGACGGATGACCTCCTTGACGCTCGTGCCCATGGAGCCCAGGTGGACGGGGATGTGCGGGGCGTTGGCGACCAGGTTCCCGTCCGGGTCGAACAGGGCGCAGGAGAAGTCCAGCCGCTCCTTGATGTTGACGGACTGGGCCGTGGACTCGAGGCGGGCGCCCATCTGTTCGGCGATCGACATGAAGAGGTTGTTGAAGACCTCGAGGAGAACCGGATCGGCTCTCGTGTCGAGATCGGAACTCTGCGTGACCGTCGCGCGTTCCATGACCAGATGCCCGTCGTCGGTCGTCGCGGCCCGCCAGCCGTCGTCGACGACGGTCGTCGCACTGGCCTCGGTGATGATCGCGGGGCCGGTGACGGTCTCGCCGGGAGGCAGTCCCTCGCGGCGGTGCAGGGGGACGTCGCGCCAGGCGCCGCCGGTGTGGAGGCGGACCGTCTCGGGTGGGACGGGGCGGCCTTCGTAGGGGGCGAGGGCGGACAGATCGGGGGGTTGGGTGATGCCGGTGGCTTCGACGGAGAGCGCCTCGACGACGATCGGGCGGTCCAGGACGAAGGAGTACGTGGCGCGATGACGTTCTTCGAAGGCGTGGCTCATGGCGTCGGGCTCGGTCAGCTCGACGGTGAGGGTGGTGTCGGTGCCGTCGTAGCGGAGTTGGGCGTGACGGGTGATGTGGATGCGCTCGGTGGGGACGTCCTCGGCGAGGAGTTCGGCGCGGGCGGCGGCTTCGAGGTCGTCGGCCGTCTTGTGGACGCCGGGCATGGCGGCGGCTTCCAGCGGCGCCTCGACGGACTGTTCGCGCATGGCCGTGGTGTCGGCCAGGCCGATGCCGAGCGCGGACAGGACACCGGCCATGGGCGGCACGAGGACCGTACGGATGCCGAGCGAGTCGGCGACCTTGCAGGCGTGCTGACCGCCCGCGCCACCGAAGGTGGTGAGCGCGTAGCGGGTGACGTCGTGGCCCTTCTGGACCGAGATCCGTTTCACGGCGTTGGCGATGTTGGCCACGGCGATCTGGAGGTAGCCCTCGGCGACCTGCTCGGGGCTGCGGTCGTCGCCGGTCTGTTCCCGGATCCCGTGCGCGAGGGTGATGAAACGGTCGCGGACGAGCCCCGCGTCGAGGGGCTGGTCGCCGTCGGGGCCGAACACCTGGGGGAAGTGGGCGGGCTGGACGCGGCCGAGCATGACGTTGGCGTCGGTGACGGTGAGCGGGCCACCGCCGCGGTAGCAGGCGGGGCCCGGGTCCGCGCCCGCCGAGTCCGGCCCCACGCGGTAGCGGGAGCCGTCGAAGTGCAGGACCGAGCCGCCACCGGCGGCGACGGTGTCGATGTCCAGCATGGGCGCGCGCAGCCGCACCCCCGCGATCTGCGTGGTGAAGACCCGTTCGTACTCGCCCGCGAAGTGCGAGACGTCGGTGGAGGTGCCGCCCATGTCGAAGCCGATGACACGGTCGAAACCGGCGAGCTTCGACATGCGGGCCATGCCGACGATGCCGCCCGCGGGGCCGGAGAGGACGGCGTCCTTGCCGCGGAACTGTCCGGCTTCGGTGAGTCCTCCGTTGGACTGCATGAACATCATGCGTACGCCGTCGAGTTCGCCGGCCACGTGCTGGACGTAGCGGCGCAGCACGGGCGAGAGGTAGGCGTCGACGACGGCGGTGTCGCCTCGGGGGACGAGCTTCATCAGCGGGCTGACCTCGCTGGACAGCGAGATCTGCGGGAAGCCGACGCGGGCGGCCAGCTCGCGGACGGCGTGTTCGTGCCCGGGGTGGAGGTGGCTGTGCATGCAGACCACCGCGACGGCCCGGATCCCGTCGTCGTAGGCCTGTCGGAGGGGGCCCGCGAGGGAGTCCAGGTCGGGGGTGCGCAGGACCGTGCCGTCGGCGGCGATGCGTTCGTCGATCTCGATGACACGTTCGTACAGCGGCTCGGGCAGTTCGATGCGGCGGGCGAAGATGCGGGGCCGGTTCTGGTAGGCGATGCGCAGGGCGTCGCGGAAGCCGCGGGTGATGATCAGCAGGGTGCGCTCGCCCTTGCGCTCCAGGAGTGCGTTGGTGGCGACCGTGGTCCCCATGCGGACGGACTCCACGGGCTCCCCCGAGCCGTCGAGCAACTCGCGTACGCCCGCCACCGCCGCGTCGGCGTAGCGCGCGGGATGGTCCGAGAGCAGCTTGTGCGTCAGCAGCCGGCCGTCCGGGCGCCGCGCGACGATGTCGGTGAAGGTACCGCCCCGGTCCACCCAGAACTGCCAGCCTGTCACGTCTTCACTCCGCTTCCGCGCTGCTCACAGCGCCCGGAGGCCGTTGATCACGTCGCGCAGAATACTCTCGTCCGGCAGTTCGGCCGGAGGAACGGGCCGGGTCACATGGACGAATTCCCCGGCGACCAGATCCCCGATGAGGACCCGCACCACTCCGATGGGCAGGTCGAGTCCGGCGGCGAGTTCGGCGACCGACTGCGGGGTGCCTCGGCACAGCTCGACGATGTCCACGTGTTCCGGGGACAGGCTGTGGTCCACCTCCGGGTCGTCCCCGTGGGGCTCGGTGACGACCACCGCGATCAGATCGAGTCGGTGCTGAGCCGCACTGGTGGTGCGGCCGCGCGTCATGGCGTACGGACGGACAACCGGTCCGGCGTCGTCGTCGAACCAGTGGCGTCTGCGCTGACCGTCTGTGCTCATGACATCTCACTACCCGCCCGAGGACAGATCGGTGCGCGGGGCGGCGCCCAGATGTACGCCCACTCGCTTCACCAGCAGCGTCATCTCGTAGGCGACCTGGCCCACGTCCGAGTCGGCGTCCGCGAGGACGGCGAGGCAGCTGCCGTCACCGGCGGCCGTCACGAAGAGGAAGGCCTCGTCGAGTTCCACGACCGTCTGACGGACGTTGCCGGCCTCGAAGTGACGGCCCACGCCCTTGGCGAGACTGTGGAAGCCCGACGCGACGGCGGCGAGGTGCTCGCCGTCCTCGCGGGTGAGGTCCTTGGACACGCCGGTGGCGAGCCCGTCGCCGGAGAGCACGACGGCCTTGCGAATGCTCGCGACGCGGTCCACCAGTTCGTCGAGGAGCCAGTTCAGCTCGCCCTTGCCGGTCGCGCTGTCGTCGGTCGCCTTCGGTGCGGTCATCGACCGTCCCCCTTTGTCGTTCGTTGTGGTGCTGTGCCGCTGTCTGCGTCGTCGCCCACGGCATTCTCCTCGCGGCCGCGTTGCCAGCCGCGCTGGAGCGAGGCCATGCGGCTGCGTACCTCGTCGGCGTCGCGCTCCGCGAGCTCCGTGCGGTCCTCGCGCCGCGCCTGGGTCTGTTTCAGCTGCGGAGCCAGGTTGGCCTGCCGTACGCGGCGGGGCAGGACGGCGCTGCCGGAGCCTGCCTCGTGAGGCGCTGTGCCGCGGGGCGGAGCGGTGTCGTCCGGGCGGTTCGACGGGAGGGCGGCGGGCCTGGTGGCCCTCCTGGGGAGCGCCGGGCCATCCGGCGACTCGTCCGAGGTGTGGGTCTGCGGGGCAGCGGGCTCGGTGAGCTCGGTGCCGTGGTCGGCCACACCGGTCCCGCGTCGCAGTGGCGTCGTGGCACCGCGGCGGCGGGTCGGCAGGGGGGCTGGGCCGTCCTGCCGGGCACCGCGCGGGCCGGGGAGCGCGGAGCGTTCCTCGTCCGCCTCCGCGCGTCGCGAGCGCTGTTCGGTGACCGGGCGTCCGTGGGAGCTGACCAGCTTGGGCGTGCTCCGGCGGGGCAGCGGGACGGGAGCGCTCAGGTGCTCGTCGGGGTCGATGCGCTCGTCCGCGCCGTGTGGGTCGGGCAGGCGGCGGTGTCGCTCGTCGGTGTGTCCGCTCGCGCCGTCCGCTACAGGGGCGACCGTGCGACGCGGACGGAACAGTCCGCCGCGCTCGCTGTCCTCGCTGTCGAGCACGCCGGGGAATCCGTCCAGGGCGTCGAGATCGACGGGTGCCTCCAGCTCGACCGGCCCGTTCAGCAGCGAGGGCAGGCCCGGAAGCTGCACGGGCAGCTGGGCGAGCGCGGCCCGTCGGCTCTCGGCGGGCGTCTCCTCCTTCGGCGGATGCGGCCGGTCGAGGCGGAAGCCGATGCCGTTGGTGTCGGGGACGTCGTCCGTCAGCAGGATGTCGGGGATGAAGACGACGGCGGTGGTGCCGCCGTAGGGGGACGGCTGGAGGGAGACCCGGACGTTCTGCCGCTGGGCGAGCCGGCTGACGACGAACAGTCCGAGCCGGTCGGTGTCGGACAGCTCGAACTCCGGCGTCTCGGCGAGCCGGAGGTTGGCGTCCAGGAGCGCTTCGGCGGTCATGCCGAGACCACGGTCGTGGATCTCCAGGGTGAAGCCGTTGGCGACGCGTTCGCCCAGCACCTGGACGGCGGTGTGGGGCGGCGAGAACACCGTGGCGTTCTCCAGGAGTTCGGCGACGAGGTGGGTGAGGTCGGTGACCGCCGGGCCGGTGATGGCCGTCCGGGGCAGTCTGCGGACCTCGATGCGTTCGTAGTCCTCGACCTCGGCGACGGCCGCGCGCACGATGTCCATGAGCTGGATGGGCTTGCGCCACTGCCGCGAGGGGGCGGCGCCGGAGAGGATCACCAGTCCCTCGGCGTGCCGACGCATGCGGGTCGTGAGGTGGTCGAGGCGGAACAGGTCGGCGAGTTCCTCGGTGTCGTCGGTCCGGCGCTCCATGGTGTCGAGCAACGTCAGCTGCTTGTGCAGGAGGACCTGGCTGCGGCGGGCGAGGTTGACGAAGACCTCGGAGACCCCGGACCGCAGCTGGGACTGTTTGACGGCGGCCTCGACGGCGGCCCGTTGCAGGGTGTTGAGGGCCCGTCCGACCTCACCGATCTCGTTCCTGTCGAACTCCAGGCGCGGTACTTCGGTCTCGACGTCGACCTGTTCCCCGGCGGACAGCCGGCGCATCACGCTGGGCAGCCGCACACCGGATGCCTCGTGGGCCTCCAGTCGCAGCTGGCGCAGGTCTCGGATGAGGCCGCGGCCGACGCGCACGGACAGGAAGAGCGAGAACATCACGGCGATCAGACCGAGCACGCCGACGGCGGCGGCCTGGACGATGACGCCCATCGCGACCGGGCGGGCCCGGTCCTGGTAGCGGTCGCCGGCCTGGGCGTCGAGGGTCCCGAGTTCGTCGAGCACGCTCCCCGCCGCGGTGTCCCAGTTCTTGGCGGTGACGCCGCGGGGCATGCGGTCGGGCCTGGCCGCGATCACGGACTGCTCGGCCGTCCGCAGCGGAGCCGTGGTGGCGTTCTTCCAGAACCGCTCGTAACGGTCCCGCTCCGCGGTGGGCAGTTGGGCGAGGCTGATGTCGTACACCGCGTCCCGCTGGGCCTCGAAGTCGGAGACGTCGCGGATCTCGTCGTGGGTGATCCGGCCGACGACCAGGGCGGAGCCGAGCAGCGCGTCTTCCCGCGAGAGCAGTTCCCGGGCGCGGGCCACGTTGACGAGCGCCCGGTACTGCTTGTCCATCTCGACGCTGTCGACCACGTCCAGGGTGGACAGCAGGGCGTAGCAGGGGTCGATCAGCCGGTTGTAGAGGTCGAGGGCCTGGGCCCGGGAGACGGTGCCCTCCTCGACGCTCCGGCGCAGGGAGTCGACTCCGTCGAAGGCGTCGAGGACGGCGGTGAGTGCCTCGGCGTCGTCCTGGTCGAGGACGTCACGGATGCCGGCGTCGTCGGCGTTGCCACGGATCTCGGCGATGGCGCGGTCCGTCGCGGCCCGGTTGCGATGGAGCGCGGACAGCGCGTCGGAGGCCCGGGGGTCGGCCAGATAGACGAGGGTCTGGCGACGCTCCTGCTGGACGACGTGGACGGTGTCCTCGATCGGGTATCCGATCTTCTCCACCACCGACGACGCGGTGAACAGCCGGTTCGCCTCGCGACCCGTGAGTACCGTGGCGAAACCCCAGACGGCGGTCAGGGACACCAGCGGCACGAGAAGCAGCGCCACGATCTTCCGACGGATCGACTTCCCGCGAAAGCGCATGGCCTCCCCCAGCTCGACCCCCGTACGGAAGGGGGTACACAGTGCGTCAACAAACGGCGCGAGCCTACTACTGACGCACAGGTAACTCGAAGGGCCGTCCGGAGGCCGAACTTCCGTACCCGCGGCAAGACATACGGAGTTGTCCGGTCATTGCGGGAGATTGCCTCCCGGGATCCCCTCGGGTCCGAGGAGCCGGATCCGCCCTACGTCTTTGGCCAGTTGGCCAGAATTTTGCGCCTGTTGGGAATCTTCGGGCGACTTCGTTCGTCTATCTCTACGGGAACCGGGGGCGGAATCGGCCACAGGAGCCGCATCCCGCACCCGGGCGGCGTAAAACAGCGCAAGCCGGGCAGCCACTGGGGAGTCGGGGTCTTCGGACCGAACACGCGGTCTGCTGGCGGTGGGGAGTGACACGGTGATGGGCACGGTGGAGCGGCACGAGGCGCCTCAGGAAAGCGCGGTGGCGCACAGGATGGCGCAGCGGCGCCCCGAGGCACCGGATCGCGACATTCCGGCGGACGGGGGCCCGGCGCGAGCGGCCGTGCCCCAGGCTCGCGGATCGGTTGAGGACCTGGCGCGGGAGCGACCTCGGTATCGGCCGTTGTGGGTCGAGGAGCCCGCGCGGCGGCGTCGGATGCCCGACCCGGTGCGTACGGCGGCCGTGCGCGCGGTGATCATCATCGCCGTGACGCTGATACAGGCGATGACGGCCTTCCTGTGCACCCTGGCCGGGTCGTGGCTGGCCTTCCCGATGGTGATCAGCAGTGTGGCCGGCACCGTGGTCGCCACGTGGGGCGCGCTCGACGTCTGGGTGACCCGCCAGGTGTGGAACCAGCGCAACGGCGTCGTGTCGGCCCCGAACAGCACCGCCCGGTCACTGCGCCGCGAGCGTCGCAGGGCTCGGCGGCAGGCACGCACCACCGAGCGGGCCAACGAGCGGATACGCCGGGCAGGAGGCACCGGGCAGTTGTCGCACTCCTGAGGCCACGGCCGTCCGCACCACGTCCCGGTATCGCGTGGCGGCCCCGGCCTCAGAGCACGGCCGACGCCACTCGGCCCTCCCCACGCGACAGCTCGCGCCGTGCGCGTGTGAAGGGGCGCGGCCGGTCCACGGAGAGCACCGCGGTCGTCCGGCCGTCCCGTTCGTAGCGCGCGAGGAAGCCGTCGTCGGCCGGTGCGCCCTCCGCGAGGGCGCCCTCGGTGATACGGACACGGTCGCCGTCCCGGCGCCGGCCGGCGAACTGGATACGGGTGCCGTACTGGTCCGACCAGAAGTACGGCACCGACCGCGCGGTCTCGACGGTTCGCCCGGCCAGCAGGTTGGTCACGGCGACGCGCGGCTGCTCCGTCGCGGAGGTCCAGTGTTCGGCGCGGATCCCGCCGACGCGGGCCACGTCGCCGACGGCGACCACCTGCGACAGCGCGGTCACACAGCCGTCGTCGCAGCGGACGCCGTCCGCCACGGCGAGCGTCGAGCCCGCCAGCCAGCCGGTGTTGGGGGTGGCGCCGATGCCGACGATCACGATGTCGGCGGGGAGGGTACGGCCGTCGGAGAGTTCCACGCCGGCGACGGCGACCGCGCCGCGCAGTCCCGCGACGCCGATGCCTGTCACCAGTTCCGTCCCGCCCCGGCGGTGCAGGGCGGCGCATACGGCGGCCATCTCGGCGCCGAGTTGGGGGACGAGCGGGAGCGGGGCGGCCTCGACGACCGTCACGCGGTGGCCGAGGGCGGCGCACGAGGAGGCGGTCTCGGCGCCGATGAAGCCACCGCCGATGACGACGACCTGGCGCGGGCCGCGGACGAGTTCCGCGCGCAGGGCGCGGGCGTCGTCGAGGGTGCGCAGGGTGTGGACGCCGGCGAGGCCATCACTGGGAAGGCGACGGGCGCAGGCGCCGGTGGCGATGACGACACCGTCGGTGGAGACGGTACGACCGTCGTCGAGGAGCACGGCGCGGCCGCGGGTGTCGAGGCTCCGGGCCCGGACGCCGAGGACCCATTCGGCGTCGAGTCCGGCCGATTCCTCGCCGTCGGTGAGGGCGAGGTCGTCCTCGCTCGCACGGCCGGTGAGAAAGTCCTTGGAGAGGGGAGGGCGGTCATAAGGGTGGTGGGGCTCGTCGCCGACGATCACGAGTCGTCCGTCGAATCCCTGAGTGCGCAGTTCCCGGGCGGCGTACAGGCCCGAGAGCGAGGCGCCGACGACGGTGACGGTCCTCACGCGGCGCTGCCCTCCCGCGCGATGAGGTGGACGTGGATGACGCCGTCGTCGACGGTGACCCGGTGGGTGCGCACGGGACGGCGGGCCGGTAGGCAGGTCGGCTGGCCGGTGCGGAGATCGAACGAGGCGGCGTGCAGCGGGCATTCGACGACGCAGCCCTCCAGCCATCCCTCGGAAAGGGAGGCGTCCTGGTGGGTGCAGGTGTCGTCGATGGCGTAGAGCTCACCGTCGTCGGTGCGGAACACAGCGACGGGCGGGGTGGTCTCGACGCGGACGGACTCACCCGCGGGGAGGTCTTCGAGGCGGCAGACGGGAATCACGGGCCCCCCTCTCGGCCCCGGGACGCACGGTCCGGGACCTGCTCGGTCCAGGCGGTCAGGGAGCTCGGACCATTGCGGTCCGGGCGGTGAAAGCAGCAGAAACGGCAACGCGGACAGCGGAGCGCGACCAGCGGAAGGCGGAGTCGGCAGACGGCAGACGGCAGACGGCAGACGGCAGACGGCAGACGGCAGACGGCAGACACGGAAGCGGAAGGGTGAACGCGTGGCAGAGCCGAAGTGCGGACGCGCGGCAGAGCGGAGATGCCGGGCGGGGGAAGCGGACGGAGCGACGGAGCGTCCTTGGTCCGGCTTGCGCGGAGCCCTTCCGAGATCCGGACGCTTCGGTAACATGATGTTTCGTATGACGCATGAACGCGCGCTATGCGCAACAGAATCCGGGCGAGGCGACCGTCGCGTCAAGGGTTTCCCGCAGATGCGGCCCAAACAGGGCTGTCAGGTGGTGAGAGTCGAGCCATGACCCGCACGCAGAAGCAGTCCGACCGCGGCGCGGAGAACGAGGCGAATCAGGAGCGGCCCGGCGGCAGAGGCGCGGCGAGCGCCGTGCAGTCGGTGGACCGCGCCGTGAGTGTGCTGGAGATCCTCGCCCGGCACGGCGAGGCCGGCGTCACCGAGATCGCCGAGGAGTTGGACGTGCACAAGTCCACCGCGTTCCGGCTGCTCGGTGTCCTGGAGAACCGTGGCCTGGTGGCCCAGGCCAAGGACCGCGGGAAGTACTACCTGGGAGCAGGCGTACTGCGCCTGGCGGGGGCGGCGGCCGTGCGGCTGGACATCTCGCAGGAGGGTGTCCCGGTGTGCCGGGAGCTCGCCGACGAGCTGGGCGAGACGGTGAACATCGCGGTCCTGGACGACGACGCGGCCGTCAACATCATGCAGGCCCGCGGCACCGCGTCCGTGACGGCGCAGAACTGGCTCGGCAGACGCACTCCGCTGCACGCCACCTCCAGCGGGAAGGTGCTGCTGGCGCACACCACGCCGACCCTGCGCGAAGGTCTGCTGGCACGCCCCCTGCCGCGCTTCACCGAGCGCACGATCACCGGTGCGTCGATGCTCCGCGGCGAACTGGAGGCCGTGGTTCAGGAGGGCTACGGAATCACCGTCGAGGAACTCGAACTCGGCCTGACCGCGGTGGCCGCGCCGGTCCGGTCCCACGACGGCAAGGTGATCGCCGCGATCAGCGTCTCGGGACCGGTGTACCGGTTGAACAGCGACCGTCTGCCGGAGCTGGCGAAGCGGACGGTGGCGGCGGGGGCCGAGCTGTCCCGCCGGATGGGGTACGGCTTCTGACGTAGGGCGCGTCCCCTGCGAAGTGCGGCACGGGGCCGGGTTTCGACCGGCCCGCCGCCGCTGTGTGTCCGTCAGGTTTCGTCCGCCCGGCTCCTTTTGCCAAGGGTTAACTCGCGCCTCTTGACGGCTGCTTGATGGCGTTCTCAAGATGTCCCTCATCGCGCAACCGATCGTGCACTGCGCAACAGCAGAGGAGCTTGGTCGTGCCTCACGAGGTCCGTGCCGTAGTCGCTGTGAAGCGGGAGGGCGCGATCACGGACGACTTCCCGTGCCTCATCGACCAGTACCTGTACCGGCTGTTGGACCTCCCCGCCTTCGTGACCACGACGCTCGACCCGTGAGTGATCCCGACCCCTCGCAATCCATGAGCCCGACTCCGCTCGACCCATGAGCCCGACCCTCGCAACGCGACTCCCCGACGGACCGCAGGGCCCCGCCCAGCCCACCAACCGCCCAGCCCCCGAACCGACTCCCCGCGCTCTCCGCAGCACCCCACCCCGGCAAGGAGGGGCATGTCCGGCATCCCCGTACACCGTGCCCACGAGAACCGCCCCCCGTCCCCGCGTGTGATCGTCATCGGCGCCGGGATCGTCGGCTGCTCCCTCGCCGACGAGCTGACCGCCCGTGGCTGGACCGACGTCACGGTCCTCGAACAGGGCCCCCTGCCCGCGCCCGGCGGCTCCACCTCGCACGCGCCGGGCCTCGTCTTCCGGACCAACCCGTCCAGGACGCTCGCGGAGTTCGCCAAGTACACGGTCGAGAAGTTCGGCGCGCTGGAGGTCGACGGCGTCCCCTGCTTCCACCAGGTCGGCGGCCTGGAACTGGCCACCACCCCCGAGCGCCTGGCCGACCTGCACCGCCGGGCCGGCTACGCCGCCGCCTGGGGCATCCGGGGCGAGGTGGTCGACGCCGCCCGCTGCAAGGAACTCTGGCCGCTCATCGACGAGTCGACCGTCCTGGGCGGCTTCCACACTCCCGAGGACGGCCTGGCCCGCGCGCTGCTCGCCTCGCGCGCGCAGCTGGACCGGGCCACCGCCCGCGGCGCCCGCTTCCTGGACCGCCACACGGTCACCGGGATCGAGCGGGAGCACGGCAGGGTCACCGCCGTGGTCACCGACCAGGGCACCTTCCCGGCGGACCACGTCGTCTCCGCGGCCGGTTTCTGGGGCCCGGTCATCGGCCGTATGGCCGGGGTCGACGTACCTCTCCAGCCGCTGGCCCACCAGTACGCGAAGACCCCGAGGCTGCCCGAACTGGCCGACGCCGCCTCCGAGGCGTCGATGCCGATCCTCCGCCTCCAGGACCGGGACCTCTACTTCCGCGAGCACACCGACCGTATCGGCATCGGTTCGTACGCCCACCGGCCGCTGCCCGTCGATCCGTTCGCGGTGCTGCCGTACGACGAGGCGCGCGCACGGCACGGGGACATGCCGTCCTCGTATCCGTTCACCGCCGAGGACTGGGCCCCGAGCTGGGAGGACTGCCGTCGGCTGTTCCCCGCGCTGCGGGACGTCGACGCGGCCGACGTCGAGGAGGGCTTCAACGGCGTCTTCTCCTTCACCCCCGACGGCATGCCGGTCCTCGGCGAGTCACGCCGACTGCGCGGCTTCTGGCTGGCCGAGGCCGTCTGGGTGACCCACTCCGCCGGGGTGGCGAGGGCCGTCGCCGAGTGGATGGTCGACGGGCGCCCGTCCCTGGACCTGCACGAATGCGAGCTCACGCGGTTCGAGGAGGCGCAGCGTTCACCGTCGTACGTCCGTGAACGCGGTGCTCAGCAGTTCGTGGAGGTGTACGACGTCCTCCACCCCCTGCAGCCGATGGAACGGCCACGCCCGCTCCGTGTGAGCCCCTTCCACGCCCGTCAGCAGCAGCTCGGCGCGTACTTCCTGGAGGGCGGCGGCTGGGAGCGCCCGCACTGGTACGAGGCGAACGCCCCGCTCGTCGACGCGCTCGGCCCCCTCCCCGAACGCGACGCCTGGTCGGCCCGGCACTGGTCGCCGATCGCGGCCGCCGAGGCGAGGGCCACGCGCGAGAGGGTCGCCCTGTACGACATGACCCCCCTGCGGCGCCTGGAGGTCACCGGCCCCGGAGCCCTCGGCTTCCTGGACCGCATGACCAGCAACAACCTCCGCAAGAAGCCCGGCGCGGTCACCTACACGCTGCTCCTGGACGAGACGGGCGGCGTCCGCTCCGACCTCACCGTGGCCCGCCTCGCCCCCGACCTCTTCCAGGTCGGCGCCAACTCCCCCGCCGACCTGGACCGGCTGCTGCGCCACGCCCCGGCGGACGTACAGGTCCGGGACGTCACCGCCGGCACCTGCTGCGTCGGGGTCTGGGGCCCGCTGGCCCGCGATCTCGTACAGCCGCTGAGCCACGACGACTTCTCGCACGAGGGGTTCGGCTACTTCCGCGCGAAGCAGACGTACATCGGGCACGTGCCGGTCACGGCGCTGCGTCTGTCGTACGTCGGCGAGCTGGGCTGGGAGTTGTACACCACCGCCGACCTGGGGCTGAGGCTCTGGGACACGCTGTGGGAGGCCGGCCAGGAGCACGGCGTGGTCGCGGCCGGGCGCTCGGCCTTCAACTCCCTGCGGCTGGAGAAGGGATACCGCGCCTGGGGCACCGACATGACCGACGAGCACCACCCGTTCGAGGCGGGCGTCGGCTTCGCCGTCCGCATGGACAAGGACGGCTTCGTCGGCCAGGAGGCCCTGCGCGCGCTCCGGACCCGGCCCGGCCCACCGCGCAGGCTCACCCCCCTCCTGCTCGACGACCCCGCCGCCGTGGTCCTCGGCAAAGAGCCCGTGTACGCCCCCGCCCCCGGCTCCGCCCGACCGGGAGACGACCCCTCCGGGTACGTGACCAGCGCCGGTTACGGCTACACGCTGGGCCGCTGCGTCGCGTACGCCTGGCTGCCGGTGCTGGCCACCGGCACCGGCGTGCACATCGAGTACTTCGGCGAGAGGATCCCGGCGACCGTCGCCGACGAGCCGCTCTTCGACCCGAAGATGACCCGCATCCGCCGATAGGAGACGCGCATGTCCCCCACGTACGACGTGATCGTGATCGGTCTCGGCGGAATGGGCAGCGCCGCCGCGCACCATCTGTCCGCGCGCGGCGCGCGGGTGCTCGGCCTGGAGAAGTTCGGCCCGGTCCACAACCGGGGTTCCAGCCACGGCGGCTCGCGGATCACCCGGCAGTCCTACTTCGAGGACCCGGCCTACGTGCCATTGCTGCTTCGCGCGTACGAGCTGTACGACGAGCTGGAGCGGGCGACCGGCCGGCAGATCGCCACCCTGTGCGGTGGGGTGATGGTCGGGCGGCCCGACTCGCGGACCGTCGCCGGCTCACTGCGCTCCGCGCGGCAGTGGGATCTGCCGCACGAGATGCTGGACGCGCGCGAGATCCGCCGCCGCTTCCCGACGCTGACGCCGAGGGACGACGAAGTGGCGCTCTTCGAGACGAAGGCGGGGCTCGTCCGGCCCGAGAACACGGTCGCGGCCCATCTCCAGCTGGCCACCCGGCAGGGCGCCGAGCTGCATTTCGAGGAGCCGATGACGCGCTGGGAGCCGTACCGGGACGGCGTTCGCGTGCACACGGCCGAGAACACCTACACGGCGAGCCACCTGGTGGTCTGCCCGGGCGCGTGGGCACCGCGGCTGCTCACCGACCTCGGGGTGCCGTTCACCATCGAGCGGCAGGTCATGTACTGGTTCGAACCCCGGGGCGGTGTCGAGCGGTTCCTGCCGGAGAAGCATCCGATCTACGTCTGGGAGGCCGCGGACGGCGTCCAGGTCTACGGATTCCCGGCCATCGACGGCCCCGGCCTCGGCGCCAAGGTCGCCTTCTTCCGCAAGGGGCGGGTCACCACCCCGGAGACGATCGACCGGACGGTCCACGAGGAGGAGATCGGGGCGATGGCCGACCACATGTCCGGCCGCATCCCGGACCTCCCCGGCACCTTCCTGAAGGCCGTGACCTGCATGTACTCCACCACCCCCGACGAGCACTTCGTCATCGCCCGCCATCCCGCGCACCCGGAGTCGGTGACCGTGGCCTGCGGGTTCTCCGGGCACGGCTTCAAGTTCGTGCCGGTGGTCGGGGAGATCCTCGCCGACCTGGCGCTGACCGGCTCCACCGCGCACCCGATCGGTCTGTTCGACCCCGCCCGCCTCGCCACCGCGTCCGCCTGAGGAGCCCGCACGTGACGACGACCCCCGGCTCCCCGAGCCTGATCGCCACCCTCCCCGGGCGCTACTACACCGACCCGGAGATCTTCCGACAGGAACAGGAACTTCTGTTCGAGTCCATGTGGTTCTGTGCCGTGCGCGGCGCCGACCTGGCCGCACCGGGCACCTTCCGCACCGTCCAGGTGGGCCGCGAGAGCGTCATCGTGACCCGCACCCGCACCGGCGAGCTGCGCGCCTTCCTGAACGTCTGCCGGCACCGCGGGGCCCGGCTGTGCACGCAGGAGTCCGGCGAGGTCCGCCGCACCCTCCAGTGCCCGTACCACGCGTGGACCTACGACCTCGACGGCAAGTTGGTCGCCGCGCCCAACCTGAGCAGGATGCCGGACGTCGACCGGGAGGCGTACGGCCTGATCAAGGTGGCCCTGCGCGAGTGGCTCGGCTACGCCTGGGTGTCCCTGGCCGCCGAACCGCCGTCCTTCGAAGAGACCGTGGAGCACGCGGCCGTCGAACGGCTCGGCGACGCGGCGGCGATCGGCCACTACGGCGCCGAGCGCCTCGCCCTCGGCCGGCGGATCACCTACGACGTGCGGGCGAACTGGAAGCTGATCGTCGAGAACTTCATGGAGTGCTACCACTGCGCGACGATCCACCCCGAGCTCACCGACGTCCTGCCGGAGTTCGCCGACGGCTACGCGGCCCAGTACTACGTCGGCCACGGCGCCGCGTTCGGTGACGGCGTCCGGGGCTTCACGGTCGACGGCAGCGAGGGCTTCGCGCGACTGCCGGACGTCTCCGACGACCAGGACCGGCGCTACTACGCGATCACCGTGAAACCGACGGTCTTCATCAACCTCGTGCCGGACCACGTCATACTGCACCGCATGTTCCCGCTCGCGCAGGACCGCACGGTCGTCGAGTGCGACTGGCTGTACGCGCCGGAGATCGTCGCGTCGGGTACGGACGTGTCGAAGTCGGTGGAGCTGTTCCACCGGGTGAACGAACAGGACTTCGAGGCGTGTGAACGCACCCAGCCCGCCATGACCTCGCGGGCGTACCGCGACGGTGGTGTGCTCGTCCCGAACGAGCATCACCTCGGGATCTTCCACGAGTGGCTCATCGACCAGCTCGGAGGCGGCCATGCCTGACCTGTTCATCGACGGTGAGTGGCGGTCGGCTCTCGACGCGCGCACCCGCGAGATCCGCTGTCCCGCCGACGGCTCGCTGGTCGGGGTCGTGGACGAGGCCGGCGGCAAGGACACGGTCGAGGCGATCGCCGCCGCGCGCCGCGCCTTCGACGCGGGGCCCTGGCCGCACACCTCGGCCGACGAGCGCGGCGCGCTGCTGCTGCGCGTGGCCGGCCTCCTGGTCCGCGACAAGGCCGCGCTCGCCCGCGCCGAGTCCCTCGACACCGGCAAGCGGCTGGTGGAGAGCGAGTACGACATCGACGACGTCGCGCACTGCTTCCGCTACTTCGGCCGGCTGGTCGCGAGCGAGACCGGCCGGGTCGTCGACACCGGCACGGAAGGCGTCGACAGCAGGGTCGTGTACGAGCCCGTCGGGGTCTGCGCGCTGATCACGCCCTGGAACTATCCGCTTCTTCAGACCGCGTGGAAGGTCGCCCCGGCGCTCGCGGCGGGCAACACCTTCGTGCTGAAGCCGAGCGAGCTGACCCCGCACACCGCGATCCATCTCATGCGGCTGCTCACCGAGGCGGGGCTGCCGCCGGGCGCGGGCAACCTGATCCTGGGCGCCGGCCCGGAGGCGGGCGCTCCGCTCGGCGATCACCCGGACGTCGACCTGGTGTCCTTCACCGGCGGCCTCGGGACGGGCCGCCGGCTGATGGCGGCCGCCGCCGCGACGGTGAAGAAGGTCGCCCTCGAACTCGGTGGCAAGAACCCCAACATCGTCTTCGCGGACGCCGACTTCGACGCGGCCGTCGACATGGCGCTGACGGCCGTGTTCCTGCACTCCGGGCAGGTCTGCTCGGCGGGGGCGCGGCTGCTGGTCGAGGATCAGCTGCACGACCGATTCGTGGACGAGGTCGTGCGGCGGGCCGCGGAGATCAGGCTCGGCGGGCCGTTCGACGATCAGGCCCGGACCGGGCCGTTGATCTCCGCCGCCCACCGGGCGAAGGTCGAGGCCTACGTGGCCCGGGGGCTGGCCGAGGGAGCCGTGCTGCGGTGCGGTGGCGCCCGCCCGACGGGGGACGGTTTCGACGAGGGGTTCTACTACCTGCCCACCGTGCTGGACGAGTGCGCGGCCGGGATGTCCGTGGTCCAGGAGGAGTCCTTCGGCCCGGTCCTGACCGTCGAGCGCTTCACCGGCGAGGCCGAGGCCGTCCGGCTCGCCAACGACACGATCTACGGGCTGGCCGGCGCGGTCTGGACGAGCGACGAGGCGAGGGCCGCGCGCGTCGCGGCCCGGCTGCGGCTCGGCACGGTCTGGATCAACGACTACCACCCCTACGTCCCGCAGGCCGAGTGGGGCGGTTTCAAACAGTCCGGCTCCGGGCGCGAACTCGGGCCCTCGGGGCTCGCCGAGTACCGCGAGGCGAAGCACATCTGGCGCAACACCGCGCCCCGCGCGCAGGGGTGGTTCACGTGACGCCCCCGCGCGAGCGGACCCACGCGCGCTGAGGAGACCCACCCGCGCCAGAGAGCCCGACCGCAATAGGAGACCCACCCGTAGGAGGGGACCCACCCGCAGAGGCGGACTCACCCGCCGCAGCGGGCCCTCCGTCACCGCGAACGAACCCCCCAACCCCCCGCACCGATCCAGGCACCCGCACGAGCCGCTCCATCCCTCCTCCCCAGGCCCACCAGGAGTCCGCTCATGACGACAACCGAACGACCCTCGTCCGGACCACAAGGCCACGACGACGCCGAGCTCGCCGAGTTCGGCTACCGGCCCGAACTCAAGCGCACCCTCGGCAACTTCCACACCTTCGCCGCCGGGATCAGCTACATCTCGATCCTGACCGGCACCTTCCAGCTGTTCTACTTCGGCTACGGCAGCGGCGGCCCCGCCTACTGGTGGTCGTGGCCGATTGTCTTCGTCGGCCAGTTCATGGTCGCCCTGTGCTTCGCGGAACTGGCCGCCCGCTACCCCGTCGCGGGCTCGGTCTACAACTGGTCGAAGAAGATAGGCAATCCGCACCTGGGCTGGCTCGCCGGCTGGATGATGCTGATCGCCTCGATCGTGACGATCTCCGCCGTGGCACTGGCGTACCAGCTGACGCTGCCGCAGATCTCCTCGTTCTTCCAGTTCGTGGGCGACGGCACCGGCAAGTACGACGTGGCGACGAACGCGGTCATCCTGGCCGCGGTGTTGATCCTGTTCACCACGCTGGTGAACGCCTTCGGCGTCAAGCTGATGGCCACCATCAACACGGCGGGCGTGTTCATCGAGCTGGTCGCCACGGTCGTACTGATCGTCCTGTTCGCGGTGCACATCACCCGCGGTCCGCAGGTGGTCATGGACACCCAGGGGACGGGGGCCGGTTACTCGACCGGCTACCTCGGCGCCTTCCTGGTGGCCTCGCTCGCGTCCGCGTACGTCATGTACGGCTTCGACACGGCCGCCTCGCTCGGTGAGGAGTCCCTGAACCCGTCCCGCAACGCGCCGCGCGCCATCATCCGTGCCATCGTCGCCTCGTTCGTCCTGGGCGGGCTGGTGCTGCTGCTCGCGCTGATGAGCGTCTCCAGCCTGAAGAACGGCAAACTGTCCACGGACGGCCTGCAGTTCGTCGTGCTGGACGTGCTCGGCCCGACGGCCGGCAAGGCCATGCTGTGGTGCGTGCTGATCGCGGTCACGGTCTGCGCGCTGGCCGTGCACACGGCGGCGATCCGGCTGGCGTTCGCGATGTCCCGGGACAACAACCTGCCCGCCTCCGCGCTGCTGGCCAAGGTGAGCCCGCGCTTCAAGACCCCGGTGCTGCCGGCCGTGATCATCGGGATCCTGGCGCTGGCGATCCTCGTGGTCAACATCCGCCAGCCGCAGATCTTCACCGTCGTCACCAGCATCGGCATCGTCATGATCTACCTCGCCTACCTCGGGGTCACCGGCCCGATGCTGGTGGCCCGGCTGCGCGGCAGATGGCAGCCGGCGGGCGACGGCAAGTTCTCGCTGGGCCGCTGGGGACTGCTGGTCAACATCGTCGCGGTGCTGTGGGGCGGTGCGATGACCCTCAACCTGATCTGGCCGCGTGCCGCGGTCTACAACGCGGCCGCCCCCTTCCACTGGTACCTGAAGTGGGGCGCGGTCCTGTTCGTCGTGGTCATCGCGGGCGGTGGCTACGCCTACTACTGGTTCGTCCAGCGCCACCGCACCGGCGTGCTCGCCGACCACCGGCTGGACGACACCCCGGCCCCGCCGGCTCCGCTCGCCGCCCCGGCGGCCGACTGACGGAAGGAGGCCCCTGCTCATGAACGTCGATGAGTTCGACTACGTCGTGGTCGGCGGCGGCACCGCCGGCAACGTGGTGGCGGCCCGGCTCTCCGAGGATCCGTCGGTCACGGTGTGCGTCCTGGAGGCGGGTCCCAGCGATGTCGGCGACGACGACATCCTCCGGCTGGAACGCTGGATGGGCCTGCTGGAGTCCGGCTACGACTGGGACTACCCGGTCGAGCCGCAGGCCGCCGGCAACAGCTTCCTGCGGCACGCGCGGGCGAGGGTGCTCGGCGGCTGTTCGTCGCACAACTCCTGTATCGCCTTCTGGGCCCCGGCCGAGGACCTCGACGACTGGGCGGCCGCGGGCTGTACGGGCTGGAGCGCCGCCGACCTCTTCCCGCTGTACCGGCGGCTGGAGAACAACGACGCCCCCGGCGACCACCACGGCCGCACGGGACCGGTGAGGCTGCGCACGCTGAAGAGCGACGACCCGTGCGGCACCGCGCTGCTCCAGGCGTGCGCGCAGGCCGGGATCCCGACGGTCGCGTTCAACACCGGCACGACGGTGGTGCGCGGCGCCAACTGGTTCCAGATCAACTCCGACGAGGACAACATCCGCCAGTCGTCGTCCGTGGCGTACCTGCACCCCGTCATGGGCAAGCGGCCCAACCTGGAGGTCCGCACGGGGGTGCGGGCCAAGAAGCTGGTGCTGCGGGGGCGGCGCTGCGTCGGCGCCGAGTACCTGGACCCCGACCTGGTCCACACCCGCGCGGTCGGGGCCCGGCGCGAGGTGATCGTGTCGTGCGGCGCCATCGACTCCCCCAAGCTGCTGATGCTGTCCGGCATCGGACCGGCCGCCCACCTGCGCGAGGTCGGCGTCGAGGTGGCCGTGGACGCCGCGGGCGTCGGGGAGAACCTCCAGGACCACCCCGAGGGCGTGATCATGTGGGAGGCCGGCCGGCCGATGACCACCACGTCGAGCCAGTGGTGGGAGGCGGGCGTCTTCTACGACACCGAGCCCGGCCTGGACCGGCCGGACCTGATGTTCCACTACGGCTCCGTGCCGTTCGACATGAACACCGCCCGGCACGGCTACCCCACCTCCGAGAACGCCTTCTGCCTCACCCCCAACGTGACGCGGGCGAAGTCGCGGGGCACGGTACGGCTGCGGACCCGGGACCACCGGGACAAGCCCCGGGTGGATCCGCGGTACTTCACCCACGAGCACGACGTGCGGGTGATGACGTACGGGCTGCGTCTGGCCCGGCGGATCGCCGAGCAGCCCGCGCTGAGCGGCTGGACGGGTGCCGAACTGGCCCCCGGCCCGGACGTGCGCACCGACGACGAACTGCTCGACTACATCCACAAGACGCACAACACCGTCTACCACCCGTCCTGCACCGTGCGGATGGGTGCGGACGGCGACCCCTCGGCCCCGCTCGACGCGCGGCTGCGGGTCAAGGGGGTCGAGGGCCTCAGGGTCGCCGACGGTTCGGTGATGCCGGATCTCGTCTCCGTCAATCCGTGCATCACGACGATGATGATCGGCGAGAAGTGCGCGGACCTGCTGAAGGAGGACGCGTGACGACTAGGCGGGCCGTCTGAACATCCGGGTCGCCGTGATCTCGCTGTGCACCGACGCGTCGTCCCCGGCCGGGGCCTGCTGCGGCAGCCCCGGCCGGAGGTGTTCCTCCACGCTGATGTACTTCAGGCCCGCGCGCAGGTCGGCGTCGTTGCGCAACCGGATGACCAGCGGGAACTCCGCGAGCGCCGTGGTGTCGAACAGGCCGGTGGTGTAGAGGAGCTGGACGCCGAGCGCGTCGGACACCGCCCGCTGGAGCTCCAGCAGGTAGGTGGCGTTGGCGCGCCCGATGGGGTTGTCGAGGAAGAGCGTGCCGGCGTGCCGGTGCTTGTCGCGGCCCCGGTCGTTGGAGCGCAGGGCCGCCATCGTGCAGTACAGCGCGATGGCGGCGGTGAGCAGCTGGCCGCCGGAGAACACGTCGCCCATCTGGCCGACGGGCACCCGCTCGGCGCGCAGTACGGCGTCGGGCTTGAGGATCTCGACGGCGACGCCCTTGGGCTGGAGGGCGGCGGCGACTCCGCGCAGCAGCAGGGACATGCCGTCGCGGCGCAGGTCGGAGTTCTTCTTCACGGCGGCGCGGGTGGCCTCGTCGACGACCTCGCCGAGCCGTTCGGTGAGGACGGCCTGGTCGGGCTCCTCGAAGCGGATACGCAGGAACTCCTGCCCGGACCACTCGCCGAGCCCCTCGGGCAGCCGGGAGAGCCGCTGGGCCGAGCGCAGGGTGGCGAGGGCCGACTCCACGAGTCCGCGCAGCCGGTCCACGATCGAGTCCCGGTTGCGCTCCAGCTGCGCCAGCTCGTCGGTGAGGACGCGCAGCCGGGGCGCGAAGGCGTCCGCCCACTTCTGCGCGTGCTCGGGCAGGGCGGCGGCGGGCAGTTCGCGGATCTGCTGCCGGGCCGGGGTGCGCACCTGCTCGTAGCGCGTGGAGTTGGCGTGCCGGACGAGGATGTCGCTCGCCTCGCGCACGGACGCCTCGGCGGCGGACAGGTCGGCGGCGCAGCCGCGCAGCGAGCGGCGGGACTCGGCGGCCGTCTGCCGGGCCTCCTCCAGGCTGCCGGGATACGGCTCCGGCTCCTCCTGCTCCTCCTCGGACGCGTGCTCGCGCAGCAGGTCACGCAGCAGGGCGGCGGTCTCCTCGAAGCCGCCGACGGCGTCCTCGGCCGCCCGGTGCGTGTCCAGGAGTTCGGCGTGCGCCTCACGGGCCTGGGCCAACGCCTCGGTGCGGGAGGCGAGTTCCGCGGTGGCGGTCCGGCGCAGGGCCTGCGCGTGCTCGGCGTCGCGCGGCTGGAGCTCCTCGGACAGTTCGGTGTGCGCCGCGCCGTCCTCGGGGGCGTGTCGCTCGGCCTCGCCGCGCAGCCGTCCGAGCTGCTCGCTCGCCTGGGACATCCGGGTCTCCAGGAGCGCGACCAGTTCCTCGGCGCGCGCGGCGGCGGCCTGCCGGGACGGTCCGTCGGCGCCGTCCGTCGACTGGAGCAGTTGCTCCGCGCGCGTGCGGACCTTGTTGCTCAGCCGGTCCAGCTCGGCCCGTGCCGCGCTCTCGTCGCTCTCCGCGCGGGCCTGCTCGGCGCGCAGGTCGGCGCCGACGCCGACCTTCTCGTAGACCTGGGAGGCGGCCCGGTAGGCCTCGCGCAGCGCGGGCAGGGACGCCCTGGAGGCGTCCGGGTCGCCCTGCGGTACGTCGTCGGGGGCACCGGCGATCTCGGCGCGCTCGGCGCGCAGCGCACGGGCCGTACGCCGGGTGTCGTCGGCGGCTCGCTGGGCCGCGCGGCGGTCCTCGTCGGCGGCGCGGGCGCGCTCCAGGCAGGTCTGCGCGCGGGCCTCCGACTCGGTGGCCTCGTCGGCGAGTTCACGCAGCTTGACCTGCCAGCCGGCCCGTTCGCGCAGCCGGAAGGCGAGCCCGGCCAGGGCGTCCGCGGCGCGCCGCGCCTTCTGTGCGGCCTCCTGCCGCTCGTCGCGCACCCGCGCGGCCTCGGCGGCGGTCTCCTCCGCCTCGGCCCGCACGGTCCGCGCCTCGGCGCGTTCGGCCTCGGCCTCCTCGGCGCACGCGCGGGCGTCGCCGGCGGCCCGCTCCAGTTCCACCAGCCGTCCGGCGGGGCAGCCGGTACGCCACGAGGCGAGCCGGGCGGCGAGCTCGCGGTCCTTGCCCAGGCGCGCGGCGAGCGCCCGGATGTCGTCGTCGCGCTCCGTCGCCCGCGCCCGCAGCGCCTGCCGCTCCTCGTCGGCGGCGTGCTCGTCGTGCATGGCCGGGTTCGGCGGTACGAGGAAGACGTCGCCGTCCTGCGAGTCCGCGGCCGGGGTGGGGGCGAGCAGGGCGGCCGCGGTGCCGACCGCCACGGCCGACCGGGGCAGCAGCGCGGCGTCGCCGAGCGCCTCCCGGGCCCGGCTGTGCGAGGCCGGGTCGGTGATGATCACGCCGTCGACCAGTTCGGGGCGGGCGGCCAGCACGCGGGCGTGGTCGGCGGGGTCGACGGCCTGGGCGAGATAACGCCAGCCGGGCAGCGCGGGGATGCCGTGCTCACCGAGGAACTCCACGGTGGCCAGCACGTCCGGGCCGGGCGGCAGCAGTCCGCCGTCGCCGAGCGCGGCGAGGATGCGGGAGTCGTCGGCGGCGGCCGTGCGCAGCTCGAAGAGCTGCCGTTCGGCGGCGGAGACGGCGTCGTCGAGCAGCTCGCGCAGTTCGTCGGCGCAGCGGTCGAGCTCGGCGGGGGTGAACGCGCCGCCGGGGCCCTCCCCGTCGGCGTCCTGCCGGGGCTGGGGGATCCCCCGGTGCGCGTCGCCGGTGGTCAGGCTCAGCAGCTCCGCGAGCCGCTCCTCGCCCGCCAGTGCCTCGGCGATGCGGAGTTCGGCCTCGCGCGAGCGTTCGGTGGCGGTCGCGGCGTCCGCGGCGCGGGCCGCGGCCAGTTCCGCGCGGGACTCCGCGGCGGCCGCCTCGCGCGCGTGTTCGGTGGCCCGGCGCGAGGTCTCCCGCGCGGTGTCCCAGGCGGCGACGGCGGTCTTCTCCGCGTCGCTGGCGGCGAGGGCCGCGCGCGCGGGGTCGGCGTCGGGCGCGCTGTCGTCCAGCCAGCCCGCGCGCACCGCCTCGGCCGTCTCCTGCTCGACCTCGGTGAGGCGCTGGCGCAGGTGGCCGATCTCGCTGCGGGCGCGCTGCGACTCGGTCGCGGCGGACGTGGCGTCCCGGTGCGCCGTGTCGCTGACCTCCTGGAGGGCGGCGGACCGCTCCTCCTCCTCGTTGGCGAGGGTCTCGGCGCTCTCGGCGGCCGTGTGCAGGGCCCGTACGAGGTCTATGGCGGCCTTGGCGCGGGCGGCGAGCGCCGGGGCGGCGTCCCGCTCGGCCTCCTGGATCGCGGCGGAGACCCGGGTGACCCGGTCGGCGGCCGCGCGGTGGCGCAGCGCGGCCTCGGCGGCCTGCCAGGCGGAGTGCAGGGTGCGGGCCTCGGCGAGCTCGCGCTTCTGCGCGGCGGCGGACTTCTCGGCGACGGCGAGCGCCAGCGACGCGTGCCGGTAGGCGAGTTCCGCGGCGACCAGGGCACCGCGCCCGCGCGCGCCCTCGGCGTGGGTGACGGCGTAGGCGGCGGCCGTGACCCGCTGGGCGAGGTCGGTGGCACGCGTGCGTTCGCGCACGGCGCGGGCGGACAGCCGGCGGGCCAGGGCGCGGGTGCGCCGCTCGGCGGCCGTGTGGATGTCACGCGCGCGTGAGCGCCCCTCCGCGGCCTCGACGATCCGGCCGAGCAGGTCGGCCGACCCGGCGGTGAAGTCCCGTTCGGCGATCAGTTCGGCGCGCCGGCCCAGCTTGTTGCCGAAGCCGCCGACGAGGTCGGCGAGTCCGTCGGTGTCACGGGTGTCCGTGACGGCGCGCAGCAGCAGGTCGGTGAAGTCGGAGTCCTTCTTGACCGCGAACAGGCCCGCGGCCTCGCCCTCGTCGGCGTTCATCTCCCGCTGGTAGCGGAAGAGTTCCGGGTCGAGACCGAGGTCGCCGAGGTGCTCGATCCAGCGGTCGTGGATCTCCTCCCAGTGCACCTCCAGATGCGGGTAGGCCTTGCCGGCCTCGGTGATGGCGTCCCGGAAGCCCTTCATGGTGCGCCTGCGCCCCTGTGCGCCGGACTGGCCCTCGACCGACGGCCGTACGGCGGTGGCCTCGGCGACCGGCAGGTTGTCCAGGCTCAGCCCGGGGCCGGGCCGGAAGGAGTACCAGGCCTCGGCGAACTTCCGCGGGTCGTTGGAGACCTGGCGCCCGCGCCACTCACTGGCCTTGCCGACCACGACGCACTCGCCGGTCAGCACGTGCTGCCACTCCAGTGCCACGTGCCCGCAGTCGTCGGCGAGCAGAAACTTGCGCAGCACGCCGGAGCTGGCGCCGCCGAGCGTGTTGCGGTGGCCCGGCAGCATCACCGAGAAGATCAGCTTGAGCAGGACCGACTTGCCGCCGCCGTTCTCCAGGAAGAGCACTCCGGCGGGCGCCGGCCTGCGGGGCGGGCCGACGGGCTCGTCCTCGAAGAACTCCGCCTGGGTGGGCGCGGGATCGGGCACGGGCTCGCCCACGCCCCGCAGGTCAAGCACGGTGTCGGCGTAGCGCGCACCGGCGGGACCGATGGAGTAGAGGCGGACCCGGGACAGCTCGTACATGGCGGACTCTCGTAAGTCTTCGGCAGATCGGGGGATCGGGCGGTTCGGGGGCTTCAGGAGTGGAACGGGAGCCCGGCGTCGGCCACCAGGTCCAGGTCGTCCGTCTCCTCGGCGGGCAGCAGGGTCGGTGTGCCGTCGGTGACCGGGACGACGCCCAGTTCGATCAGCTCGGCCATGGCCGCGCCGCCGGCCATGTCGCGCACCTGGAGCTGGTAGCGGGCCGTCGTGCGGTAGGTGCCGCCGTTGTCGTCGCCGGTGCGCTGGAGGAAGCCGGAGTCGGTGAGGAAGGCGGCGGCCTTGCCGACGATGCCGGTGGTGGAGCCGGCCAGCCGGCGCGCGTCCTTGGTGGCGCCGGTCGCGCTGCGTCTGATCCAGATCCGCCAGGCGGCCTCCAGGCCGGGGGCGTCGGTGGCGGGGTCGGTGTTCTCGCCCTGTTCGTCGGCGCGCTCCTCCAGCCGGCGGCAGGCCTGCCGGACGAAGGCGTCGACCCCGTTGACGCTGACCCGGCCGATGTAGCCGTCGTCGGCGAGGTCCTCCGGCCGCGGGAACGCCATGGCGGCGACCGCGAGGTGGGCCAGCCCGTGCAGGAACCGGTCGGCGGAGTCGGCGGACGTGCGCCGCGCGTAGTCGCCCATGCGAACGGCGAACACGGAGTCCTCGGCCGCGGTCACGGCCATCCCCGCGCGCGGGGACACCTCGAGGACGACGAGCCCGAGCCCGGCGGCGACGGCGTCGGCGAGCCGCGCGAACGGCGGATCCTCCCGGTAGCGCCGCAGCAGCTCCGTGTACTCCTGGTCGCGCGCGGGCTGGAGCTTGGGCTGCAGTCCGAAGGCGACGAGCCGCGCCGCGTCGGCGGCGTCGGCGGGGGTGACGGCGGCGGTCGCCGGCGCGGGACCGGCGTCCGGCTCACTCCACTCGACGTGCTCGGTCACGGTCGGGGCTCCTCGCTGCGCTGATGGTCGTTCATGGGGTTCTCGGCCCGGTTCACGCCGCCTCCGTCCGGTCCGCCGCCATCCCGGCGGCGTCCAGGAGGGCGGTGCCGACGATCAGGTCGGCCCCGCCGAACTCCGGGTCGTCCAGCTCCGTCCCGTCGTCCACCGCGAACAGGAGTTTCTGTTCGCCCTGGCGGTAGGCCGTGCCGACCGGCGGGCTGGCCGCGTGCACGGCCAGCAGCGCCACCAGGTAGGGCAGTTCGGCATCGCGTCGGCGCGCTTCGGCGAGGAGGCCCGACAGCCGCCGCGGCGCGTCCGCCGGCAGGTCGAGCAGTTCCATCGCCGTCGCCAGCTGGCCTTCGCTGAACCGGCTGTCGTCCGGTGTGGCGATCAGCTCGGGCTCGGGCATCTCCGCCCCGAGGTGCTCGCGTTCCACCGGTGGCGTCAGCAGGATGTCGACCAGGTCCCCGACCCGGACCGACACCGGTGTGCGCAGGCCGGTGCCCCGGGCGAAGAACGCGTCGGTGACCCGGACCGTCCGCTCCAGCGGCAGCGGCAGGACCGGCGCGACGAGGTGGCCGTACAGGTCGATGCCGGACGTGGTCATCGGTGTGGCGAAGGCCTGCCGGTCCTGCTCGGCGCGGAACAGCGGCCCGGCCTCCAGCAGTCGCGACTGCAACTGCGTGTGGCGCCGGATGCAGTCCTTCACGATGTCGACGAGTTCGGCGGCCCGCCGCTTGTGCTCGGGGTCCTCGGACTCGTCGCGCGCTCTGCGGATGTTCGTCAGGATCGCGTTCTCGTGGCGGTAGCGGTCGGCGACGTGGTCGAGGGCCTCGGCGATCATGTCGGGCACGGTGTTGAGCCAGTCCACGGCCCGTACGTTGCGCCGGGTCGCGTCGAGCGCCCGGCGCAGGGTCTCGGCGTACTGCACGGTCCGGTACCGGGCCTGCTCGGCGGCGAGCTGGGCGTCGGCGAGCCGGCCGCGGCTGATGAGCACCTCCAGCTTGACCTCGGCGGCGATCTGGGCGCTGGTGACGTCGGTGTCGAGGGCGCCGACGAGGACGTTCACCGCCTCGTCGGTGGTCCGCAGGTAGACGCTGCCGCCCGGGCCGGGAACCTCTTCGATCAGCTTGAAGTCGTAGTCGCGGCGCACATAGCTGCCGTCGGTGGCGAACGTGCCGTACACGGCGCGGAAGCCGCGGTCGACGCTGCCGACGTTGATCAGGTTCTCCAGGACCCAGCGGCCCACGCGCTCGTGCTCGGCGGCGGACCGCCCCGGGGCCTGCGCGGCGATGCGCGGGATGAGCCTGGCCACTATCTGGTCGTGGTCGGCGCCCGTGTCGAAGTCCATGTTCAGGGTGACGAGGTCGATCGCGGCGAGGGCGAGTTCCGCCATGCCGTACACCGAGTACTCACCCGCGAGGTTGGCCTTGCGCGCGTCGAGGTCGTGGATCGGCGCGGTGCAGGCGAGCGCGCGCAGCCGCCGCGCCAGCCCCTCGTCGGCGGCCGGCCCCGGTGCGAGCCGCGCCGCCGCGCTGAGCTGGGGCGGAACACGGTCCGTCGATGCAGGCGAAGTCACGGTGCACAGACTAGGTCCTCCGTGTGACAACGGCCCAAACGACGCAGATGCCCCCCGGGGTCGCGGTCGTCACACCGCCCTGGTGAGGGCACGCCGCCCGGACCGGCCGCCTTCCCGGACCCACCGCCCGGCCTGCTCGCCCCGCCCTGGACCCGTCGCCCCGGCCGCTCGCCCTCGCCCAGCCACCGCCCGGGCCAGTCGCCCTCCCGGACCCACCGCCCGGCCCACTCGCCCTCGCCGAGCCGCCGCCCGGGCTACTCCCCCTCGCCGACCCGCCGCCGGTACACCTCGACGACCCGCTCCAGCGAATCCGCGAGGTAGATCTGGAGCAGCTTCTCGGCGCCCTCCTTGTCCCGCGTCTGGAGGGCCTGGAGGATCTGTCGGTTGCGGGCGAGGTAGGGCTCGTGGAGCCGCCGGGGGTCGTCCACGATGTGGAAGGCCAGGCGCAGCTCCGCGAAGACGCTGCGCATCAGCTCGTCGGTGCGCTCGCTGCCGGCCAGGGCGACGAGTTCCCGGTGGAAGTGGATATTGGCCGTACCCACCGCTTTCCAGTCATCCTCAAGCGCGGCCGTCTGCCCCGCGGTGACCGCGGCGGCCAGGTCCTGGACCGCGTACGGCGGCTCGCCGAGCCCGCGTACGACGGCGCACTCGACGAGGGCCCGGGTGCGGTAGATGTCCTCGACGTCCTCGACGCTCAGGACCCGCACGAAGACGCCCCGGTTGAGTTCGTGGACCAGCAGGCGTTCGTGGGTGAGCAGCCGGAACGCCTCGCGCAGGGTGTTGCGGGAGACGCCGAGCGCCCCGCCGATGCTGTCCTCCGACAGGCGCGTGCCCGGCGGGAAGTAGCCGTCGGCGATCCGGCTTCTGAGGATGTCGGAGACCCGTTCGGCGGTGCTGGTGCGCCCGAGGAGCGCGCGGTCGTCGGCCAGTCCCGTCAGCTGCTCTGCCATGCCCGGAATTCAATCGCAGATACAAGGACGAAACAACGGGGGTATTGAAGGATCGTTGAACGATCCCCTACGGTGCTACGCACGGTGCCGCCCCCGTCCCCAGGGCGACGCCCGCGCTCCCGCACGGCACGGCTCAGTCCCAGCACCCTCTGTCATCCCACTGCGAGGTGCCCATGAGCACGACTCCCCCAGCTCGGTCCCTGACCCCCGAAAGCCCCACCGCCACGGGCGAACGCTCCCCCGAGGACGGCGCGTTGGGCTGGCTGCACGCCCTCGGTCCGCGTGGCCGCCGCGCCTTCGGCGGCGCGTTCGGCGGCTACGCCCTGGACTCCTACGACTACTTCACCCTCCCGCTGAGCATGGTCGCGCTGGCGGCCTACTTCGGCCTGGACAGCGGCCAGACAGGCCTGTTCACCACCGTCACGCTGGTGGTCTCGGCGATCGGCGGCGCCCTCGCGGGGGTCTTCGCCGACCGGGTCGGCCGGGTCAAGGCGCTGATGGTCACGGTGATCACCTACGCCGTGTTCACGGTCGCCTGCGGCTTCGCGCCGAACTACGAGACACTGCTGGTCTTCCGGGCCCTCCAGGGCCTCGGCTTCGGCGGCGAGTGGGCGGTCGGCGCGATCCTGGTCGCCGAGTACGCGAGCGCCAGACACCGCGGCCGCACGCTGGGCGCGGTCCAGAGTTCGTGGGCCGTGGGCTGGGCGCTGGCCGCGGTCGTCTACACGCTGGTCTTCTCCTTCCTGGGCGACGACCTGGCCTGGCGCGTGATGTTCTGGACCGGCGCCCTGCCCGCGCTGCTCGTCGTGTGGGTCCGGCGCCGGGTGGAGGACGCGCCCGAGGCGGCCGAGGCGCGGGAGAGGAACCCGCGCAAGGGCTCGTTCGCCGCGATCTTCAAGCCGGGCACGGCCGGCGCGCCGGGCCTGCTGCGCACGACGGTCTTCGCGGTCCTGCTCTCCACGGGTGTCCAGGGCGGCTACTACACCCTCGCCACCTGGGTGCCGACCTACCTGAAGTCGGAACGCGGGCTGTCGGTCGTCGGCACGGGCGGCTATCTGACCTTCCTGATCTCGGGTGCCTTCATCGGCTACCTCACCGGCGGCTACCTCACCGACCGGCTGGGCCGCCGGCGCAACATCTGGCTCTTCGCCCTGCTGTCGGCGGTGTGCATCCTGGCGTACGCCAACATCCCGGACGGCGCCAACACCCTGCTCCTGGTGCTCGGTTTCCCGCTCGGCTTCTGCATGTCGGCGATCTTCAGCGGCTTCGGCTCGTACCTGAGCGAGCTGTACCCCACCGAGGTGCGGGGCACGGGACAGGGCTTCACGTACAACACCGGCCGCGCCGTGGGCGCCGTCTTCCCCACCACCGTCGGTTTCCTGGCCGACAGCTGGGGCGTGGGCGGCGCGCTGGTCTTCGGCGCGATCGGCTACGGCCTGGCGGCACTCGCGCTGCTGGGGCTGCCGGAGACGCGCGGGAAGGAACTGGAGTGAACCGCACGCAGGACCGTCCCACGCCCGGCACGGTGGATCGTCCCCTGACCCTCGTCGACGCGTACGCGCACGCGTGGAGCCCGAGGACCGCCCGCGACCGTTTCCGCGCGGGCCTGTCCGGTCCGACGGCCGGGGTCGCGGCCGGCCACACCCAGGTCAACCTGATCTCGGTGCCCGCCGACTGGGCCTACGACATGCTGCTGTTCTGCCAGCGCAACCCCAAGCCCTGCCCCGTGCTGGACGTCACGGACGCGGGCGCGTGGACCACCGTCCTCGCGGACGGCGCCGACCTGCGCACCGATCTGCCGCGCTACCGGGTGTGGCGGGACGGCAAGCTGGTGGACGAGCCGACGGACGTGCGCGGCTACTGGCGCGAGGACCTGGTGACGTTCCTGATCGGCTGCAGCTTCACCTTCGAGTGGGCGCTGGCCGGGGCGGGCGTACCGGTCCGGCACATCGAGCAGGGGCGCAACGTCCCGATGTACGTGACGTCCCGGCAGTGCCGGCCGGCGGGACGGCTGCACGGCCCCTTGGTGGTGTCCATGCGCCCGGTGCCGCCGGAGCATCTGGCGGCCGCCATCCGGGAGAGCAGTCTGCTCCCGGCGGTGCACGGCAGCCCCGTCCACTGCGGCGACCCCGCGGGGCTCGGCATCGGCGACCTCACCCGTCCCGACTTCGGTGACCCGGTGGAGGCGGACCCGGACGACATCCCGGTGTTCTGGGCCTGCGGAGTGACCCCGCAGGCCGCCGTGATGGCCTCGCGTCCGCCGTTCGCCCTCACCCACGCCCCGGGACAGATGTTCCTCACCGACGCCCGCGACGAGCAGTACCGCGTGGCCTGAGCAGGAGAGACTACGAAGCCATGACCTCCATCGATCTCAACGCCGACCTCGGCGAGGGCTTCGGCCGCTGGCGGCTGACCGACGACGAGCAGCTGTTGTCCGTCGTGACCAGCGCCAATGTGGCGTGCGGCTTCCACGCCGGGGACGCGGTCACCATGCGGCGCGTGTGCGAACTGGCGGCCGAGCGCGGTGTGACGATCGGCGCCCAGGTCTCCTACCGGGACCTGGCCGGGTTCGGGCGGCGCGCGATGGACGTGCCGTCCGCCGAGCTGGCCGCCGAAGTGGCGTACCAGATCGGCGCCTTGGAGGTCTTCGCCCGCGCGGCCGGCGCGCGCGTGGCGTACGTCAAGCCGCACGGCGCGCTCTACCACCGTGTCGTGCGGGACGAGGAGCAGGCCGGCGCCGTCGTCGCCGGCGTGCTCCTCGCCGACGCGGCGCTGCCGGTGCTCGGGCTGCCCGGCTCGCGCCTGCTGGAACTGGCCGCGGAGGCGGGCCTGCCGGCCGTCACGGAGGCGTTCGCGGACCGCGCGTACACCGAGCGGGGCACGCTCGTGCCGCGCGGCCGGGACGGTGCCGTGGTCACCGACCCGGAGGCCGTGGTGGAGCGCTCGGTGGGCCTGGCCCGTCTCGGCGTGGTCACCGCCGACACCGGGGCGCGGATCGAGGTACGCGCGCGTTCCCTGTGCCTGCACGGCGACACGCCCGGCGCGGTGGAGCTGGCCCGACGGGTCCGGCGGCACCTGGAGGAGGCGGGCGTCCGGGTGGAGGCCTTCGTATGAGGGCGCTGCCCGTCGGTGACGACGCGCTGCTCGTGGAGGTCTCCTCGGACGCGGAGGCCCAGGCCCTGCACGCCGAGTTGCTGCGCCGCCGGGCGCGGGGCCTGCTCGTGGTCCGCGAGATCGTCCCGGCGGCCCGCACGGTCCTGCTCGACGGCGTCGAGGCACCGGCCCGGCTGGCGTCCGAACTGACCTCCGCCGAGGTGCCGTCCGCCGCCTCGCCCGCCGCGGACTCCGTCGAGATCCCGGTGCGCTACGACGGCCCCGACCTCGCCGACGTCGCCTCCCACTGGGGTGTGGAGGCGCCGGAGGTGGCCCGCGTCCACGCGGCCACCGAGTTCCGCGTCGCCTTCTGCGGCTTCGCCCCGGGCTTCGGCTATCTCACCGGTCTGCCCCCGCGCTACGACGTCCCGCGCCGGGCCACCCCGCGCACGGCGGTCCCGGCCGGGGCGGTGGCGCTGGCGGGTCCTTACACGGGTGTCTACCCGCGCGCGTCGCCCGGCGGCTGGCAACTGATCGGGCGCACGGACGCGGTGCTGTGGGACCACACGCGCGTGCCGGCCGCGCTGTTGACACCCGGCACGCGCGTCCGCTTCGTCGCGGTGGGGGGCGTATGACCGACCGCGCGCTCGCCGTCGTACGGGCCGGGGCGCTGACGACCGTGCAGGACCTGGGGCGCCTGGGACACGCCCATCTCGGCGTGCCCCGCTCGGGGGCGCTCGACGCGCCCGCGGCGGCGCTCGTCAACCGGCTGGTCGGCAACCCGCCGGAGGCCGCCGTACTGGAGACCACGCTGAACGGCTGCGCGCTGCGTCCGCGATCCACGGTCACCGTGGCGGTCGGGGGCGCGCCCTGCCCGGTCACCGTGGGCGGCCGCCCGGCCGCCTGGGGGGCACCGGTGCGCGTCCCCGCGGGCGCGCTCCTGGAGGTGGGTGCGGCCGTGTGCGGCATCCGCAGTTACGTGGCGGTCTGCGGCGGCATCTCGGTCGAGCCGGTGCTCGGCAGCCGTTCCACGGATCTGCTCTCGGGCCTCGGCCCGCCACCGCTCACGGACGACTCCGTGCTGCCCCTCGGCCCGGTCACCGGTCCGCACGCGCGCGTGGACGCCGCCCCGCAGCCGGGGCCGCCGACGGAACTCGTCCTGCGGGTGACGCTCGGTCCGCGCGACGACTGGTTCACGCCGGAGGCGGTGGGGGTCTTCACGTCCCGCGTCTACCGGGTGTCGTCCGCGAGCAACCGCATCGGCCTGCGGACGGAGGGGCCCGCGCTCCAGCGGGCGCGCCCCGGCGAACTGCCCAGCGAGGGCGTGGTGCTGGGCGCGGTCCAGGTCCCGCCGGACGGCCGCCCGGTGGTCTTCCTCGCCGATCACCCGACCACCGGGGGCTACCCGGTGATCGGGGTCGTGCGTGCCGTCGACCTCCCGTCGGCCGCGCAGGCCCGGCCCGGCATCCCGGTCCGGTTCGTGGCCGTGCGCCGCCGCTGAGGCCCTACGCGACGTCCGCCTGCTCCACCGCCGTGAGCGCGGCGAGCGCGGTGGACACCGCGGCCGAGGCCCGCAGGTCGAGCCGGGCGCTCGTACCGCGGGCCCGGTGACGCATCTCGTCGGCGGCGAGCGTGAGCAGCTGCGGCAGCAGGTCGGTGCACCGCCGGGCCACCCAGGCGGTGCCCGCGGTGGCCAGCCACAACAGGCTCGCCGACTTGGTCGGCGTCGGGAACTCGGGCTCGGGCGCGGGCTCGACGCCGCTCGCGCGGCCCTTCTCCGCCAGCAGCGCGTGGAAGCGCGTGGCCAGCTGCCGGTGCCCCCGCTCGCCGGGGTGCAGCCGGTCCGCGCTCCACATGGCGCGGTCGGTGAGCCACGCGCCCTCGGCCGCGTGCAGGTGCACCGCCCCGTACCGCTCGGACAGCGCGTGCACCACGGCGTTGACCGCGCGCTGCCGCCGGGCCAGCGGCCGGGCCAGGGCGCCCGGGAGCCGGAGCATCGCCCCGGGATCGGGCAGGCACGCCGTGAGCAGCACCGCGCCCCGTGCGGTGAAGGCCGCGTACACCTTGTCCAGCCGTGCGGCGACGGCGTGGATGTCGAAGGTGCAGCGCAGCGTGTCGTTGACGCCGATGACGACGGACACCACGTCCGGGTCCAGGGCGAGCCCGTCCGGTGTCTGCCGTTCCAGCACGTCCCGCGTCTGCGCCCCGCTGACCGCGAGGTTGGTGAAGTCGACGGGCCCGGCGGCGAGCCCGCCGGCGAGCAGCGCGGCCCAGCCACGCCACCCCTCCCCCACGGGGTCGCCCACCCCCTCGGTCAGCGAGTCCCCGAGTGCCACGAAGCGGACCGGTCTCATGCGGCACTCCCCGGCACGACGGGGCTCATCCGTACGGTCGGTGCCGGCGCGTCGTGCGCGGCCAGGAACGCGTCGACCGCGATGTTCCAGCCGAAGCACTCCGCACGCGCGCGTGCGGCTTCCCGTCGCTCCGCCTCGGAGCGGGTGAGGAGCTGCTCCACCGCGTCCGCGAAGGCGTCACCGTTGTCGGCGGCGGTGGCACCGGCCGACCCGATGACCTCGGGCAGCGCGGACGAGGCACTCGCCACGACCGGCGTGCCGCAGGCCATCGCCTCCAGCGCGGCGAGCCCGAACGTCTCGGCGGGCCCCGGGGCCAGACAGACGTCGGCGGACGCCTGGAGCCCGCCCAGCAGCGCGCGGTCGGCGACGTGCCCGAGGAAGGTGACCGGCAGTCCGCGCTCCCGCGCGCGCTGTTCGAGCCGGGCCCGCAGGGGGCCGTCCCCGGCCACCACCAGCACCGTGCGCCGGCCGCGCCGCAGCAGCGCCTCCAAGGCGTCGAGTGCCGTGCCGGGCCGCTTCTCCACGGACAGCCGGGAGCACATCACCAGCAGCGTCTCGTCCTCGCGTGCGTGCCGGTCCCGCAGCCCCGGGTCGCGCAGCGTGGGGTGCCGGTCCACCAGATCGACGCCCAGGGGAGCCCGTACGACGTTGCGGGCCCCGATCCGGATGAACTCGCGCTCGGCGAACTCGGTGGTGCACACCACGCGCGCGTAGGTGTGCGCCGTACGGACGTTGAGGGCGTCGGAGGCGCGGCGGGCCGCTCCTTCCGACAGCCCCCAGGTGCGCAGGACCCCGTCGGCGGTCTCGTGGGAGACCATCACGGCGGGGACCCGGGCGCGCCGCGCCCACTTGCCGGTCCACCGCAGGGTGGTGCGGTCGGACACCTCCAGCCGGTCGGGTCCGAGCTCTTCGAGGAGCCGGGCCACCCGCCGCTTGTCGGTGAGCACGCGGTAGCCGCCGGTGCCGGGCAGCAGCGGCCCGGGCAGGGTGATCACCCGGCCCTGCTCGGTCTCGCGGTCGGTGTGCCGCTCGCCGGGGACGATGAGGACGGGCTCGTGCCCCGCCTCCTTGAAGCCCTTGCCCAGCTCGCGCAGCGCGGTGCGCAGTCCGCCGGAGGCGGGGGCGACGAAGTTGGCGAGTCTGACGATGCGCAGGCCGCTCATGCCGCCACCACCGGCTTCCGCTTCCGCGCGGCGAGGACGTCCGCGTAGTGCCCGATGAGCAGGTCGCCGACGGCCGACCAGGTCCGCCCCTTCACCATCTCGTGTCCCGCGGCGCCGTAGGCGGCGCGCAGGGCGGGGTCGGCGGCCAGCGCGGCCACCGCGTTCCGTACGGCGTCGGCGTCGCGCGGCGGCACCAGGAGCCCGGTGCGGCCGTGGGCCACCAGGTCCAGCGGACCGCCCGCGGCCGGCGCCACGACGGGCACACCGCTGGCCATGGCCTCCTGCACGGTCTGGCAGAAGGTCTCGAAGGGGCCGGTGTGCACGAAGACGTCCAGGGAGGCGAAGGTGCGGGCGAGGTCGTGGCCGGTCTGGCGTCCCAGGAAGACCGCGCCGGGCAGCGCCTCGCCGAGGCTCGTCCGGCTGGGTCCGTCGCCCACCACCACGACCCGTACGCCGTCCAGGCCGCAGACACCGGACAGGAGCTCGATCTGCTTCTCGGGCGCGAGCCGTCCGACGTAGCCGACGATCAGCTCGCCGTTGGGGGCGAGTTCGCGCCGCAGTGCCTCGTCCCGGTGCTCGGGGCGGAAGCGGGTGCTCTCCACCCCGCGGGGCCACAGCTTCACCCGGGGCACCGCATGGGCCTCGAGGTCGTGCTGGGCCGAGGTCGACGGGGCGAGGGTGAGGTCGGCGGCGGCGTGGACGGAGCGGATGCGCCGCCAGGCCGCGGCCTCGCCCGCGCCCATGTAGGTGCGGGCGTATCCGGCGAGGTCGGTCTGGTAGACGGCGACGGCCGGGAGGCCGAGCCGGGCCGCGGCCGCCATCCCGCGCACGCCGAGGACGAAGGGGCTGGCCAGATGGACGATGTCGGCGCGGTGCTCGGTGATGGCCGCGGCAACGCGTCGGCTGGGGAGGGCGACGCGGACCTGCGGGTAGCCGGGGAGCGGGATGGAGGGGACACGGACGACGGGGCACGGCGCTAGAGCGTCGGGCCCGTTGCCGGCGGCGGTGGCCGGGGCGACGACGATGGGAGCGTGACCGCGATCGACGAGGTGCCGGACGGTCTGGAGCGCGCAGTGGGCCACGCCGTTCACATCGGGGGGAAAGGATTCGGTCACGATGACGACACGCATACGGGTGTTCTCGCCGTGCTGGACGTGGTCGCGTCAACGTGGATCTTTCCGTACGAGGAACGTCCCATTGACGTTGGGCTGCACGCCCGAGCAGGTCAGGCCCCGTCCATGCCCGCCTGACCCGCGAGTCACCCGCTGTTCACACTGAGGGGATGTCCGGCCCGATCCGGCTGCGTACGGCTGTCTGGACCTCGTCCTCCTCGGCCGGGTCGGCGGCGAGCCGGCGCAGCCGCTCCACCACTCGCGCATCACCCGTCTCGGCGTGCCGGGCGGCGACCTCGCGGGTGGTCTCCTCGCAGTCCCACAGGCACTCGACGGCGAAGCCTGTTGCGTAGGAGGGGTCGGTGGCGGCCAGGGCCCGGGCGCAGCGCCCCCGGAGGTGGGAGGAGGCCGTCTCGCGGTAGATATGGCGCAGGACGGGGGCCGCGCAGGCGATGCCGAGCCGTCCGGTGCCGTCGACGAGGGTCCACAGGGTCGGCGCGTCGGGACCTTCGCCTCGTACGGCCTCGCGCAGGGCGCCGAGGACCAGGTCGCTGTCCTGGGCGCCGCCGCGACAGGCCAGCACGCGTCCGGCGGCGGCCCCGAGCCGATCGGGCCTGCGGGCCCAGCGGCGGGCCCGCTCGACGGCGTCGACACCGCGCATGCGTTCGAAGGCGTCGACGGCGGCCTCCACGACCGCCACCGAGCCGGTGGCCACGGCACCCTCGATCAGGCCGAGCGCCTCCGGGTCGTCGCTGTCGGCGAGATAGCGCAGGGCGGTGCAGCGGGCTCCGTCGTCGCCGTCCCGCGCCGCCTGGAGGATCTCGGGCCGGTCCTCGGGTCCCGCCACGGCGACGAGACAGCGGGCGGCCGGCACATGCAGGGCGGCACCTCGCTCGATGCCCTGCTGGGCCCACTCGAAGACGGCCCGCACGCTCCATCCCGGACGGGGCCCGGTCGGACTCAGCTGGCGTTGCCAGCGGTCGAAGCAGCCGGCTTCCTGGGCGGCACGCACGCGTGCGGAGACGTATTCGCGCGGATCCTCCGCCCACAGCCGCCAGGGCCGGGGCTCGAAGGCGTCGCGGACCACGACGGCGAGTTCGGCCTCGCCCTCGGCGTCGGTGGCGAACCGCGCGAGCACGGGGGCCGCGAGGGCCCGCAGACCCGCGTCGTCGTCGCGCAGGGCCAGCTCGTCCAGGGCCCAGGCCCAGTTCGAGCCGGAGGCGGCGTATCGGCGCAGCAGTTCGAGGGCGTCCCGCCTGCCGTAGGAGGCGAGGTGGCCGAGCACGGCGAGGGCCAGCCCGGTGCGGGACTCCTCGGTGTCGAGGGCGTCCTCGACGTCGAAGAGGTGTGTCTCGATCTGGGCGAGATCGCCGCCGAGATCGAGGTACAGGCGGGCGTAGTAGAGGGAGCGGTTCTCCACCTGCCAGTCGTGGCGGGGGTCGCGCAGCACACAGTGGTTCAGGGCCGCGAGCGCTTCGGCTCGCGGAGCGGTGAGCGCGTGCAGAGTGCCGTCGCCCCGCCCCCGCTGGAGCAGGCCGAGCAGCGTACCGCTGGGCGCTATGACCGGATCGAACATGGGAAACAGCCTCACATCAAGCGTCGACGCAACCGGGGACGTGCATTACCTGGCCGCGTGACAACACGTCGGGGCGCCCGCCGCTTCCTGCTTGCTGTAGACCATTTTCCTCTGCCTCTCGTCGGTGGCCCATGCGGACCGCGTCACGGCCCGCGCGGTGCGGCAACACCTGCCCGGCCATCGCGTCCGTGAATCACGTCGTCATGATGACCCGGCGGTTCAGTCCGCCGCGACCGAAATTTCCGGCGGCCCCGTTCCGCCTCCCCCGTGCTCCGTGCCGTACCTGATCAGGAAGTCTCCTGCGCCCGCTCGGCGCGGTCGGTCAACGCGCGATCACAGCGTGGTCACAGCGCGATCGACACCCGGCCAACGTGCGGCCAACGCACGGTCGACACGCGGCCGACGCGTGGTCAACTCGCGCCGAACAGTTCGAGCAGCTCGGCCTTGCCGAACATACGCGCGGTGTCGACGGCCGAGGGAGTACCGGCCTCCGGGTCGGCGCCGCCTTCCAGCAGGGCCTTGATGACCTCGGTCTCGCCCTTGAAGACGGCTCCGGCGAGCGGGGTCTGGCCCCGGTCGTTCACCCGGTCGACCTCGGCCCCGCGGGCCAGCAGCGCGCGCACCGCCTCCGCGTGACCGTGGTACGCGGCCAGCATGACCAGACAGTCGCCCCGGTCGTTGGTGAGGTTGGCCGGAACGCCCGCGTCGACGTACGCCACGAGCTCCTCCGTCCGCCCCTGCCGAGCCAGATCGAAGATCTTGGTCGCCAGCTCCACGACCTCGGGGTCGGGGACATCAGCCATCGGCCGGACCGCCTCTCGCTACGCACGACGAACGTGGGGGACTGTTGAGGACTGCTGGGGAGCAAGCCTACGGCCGCGAGCGGTGCAGCCGTACGGGTGAATCGCCAGCGTACTGGCTCGGCCCGCACATGACGGGGGCCGCCCGAGGCAAAGATCACCACACGACCCGTTCGACGCAACACACCTGCTCAGGCAGCCCACCAGAGCTCCCCCGTGAGGGGGAAAACAGCCAGAATTCACCCGGTTGCACCTTTTATCGTATGGATACATCCTGTGATCCTGGAAGTACTCATGGTGACTGTCCCCACGAACCAGGAGAGCTCAAATGATCCTGTCCATCTCAGGTGTGGTCCTGCTCGGCATCGTCGTCTTCCTCTTCTTCCGCAAGGACGGCCTCAAGCCGTCCCACTGCCTGGCGTCGACGCTGTTCGGCTTCTACCTGGCGAGCACCGCGATCGCCCCGAGCATCAAGGCCGGCGGCGAGAGCCTGGCGAGCCTCCTCGGCGGCATCAAGTTCTGACCCCGCCCCACCCGCCCGTACGCACCTCCAGGAGACAGCAGTGGTTCGGCGCCCCCTCCCCCGCATCCTGAGCAACGGCCGCGCACAGATCGCCCGGAGCCGAGAGGTGGCCCGGACGGCGGCCGACAGCGCCACCGATGTCCTCCACCCGCTCATCACGATCACGCGCGGGCTGCGCCGGCTGGCCTCGGCCGGACGGCGCAAGGTGGCCGACACTCCCAAGGACAAGCGGGGGCCCCTGCTGTTCCTGGCGGCCTCGGTCGTCATGGTGGTGGCGCTCCTGCCGTACGGGCCGCTGCTCGCCGCCATCACCCTGATGGCGGCGAGCGCCTGGCACGGCCGGGACCGCACCCCGCCGGAGCCCGAGGGCCCCGACGAGGCGCAGACCCAGCGGCTCCAGTCGCTGCACGAGGCGCTGGTCCCGTACTTCTCGACGGCCGAGGACCCCGCTCCCCTGTACGCCCACGGCGGCGACTGGGAGAAGACCTTCCCGTCGTACGAGTTCGACGACACGGGCCGCGTCACCCACCTGGTGATCCGCTACCCGGCGTACTTCACCGACGGCGAGGCCGAGTCCCGCGCGCGGATCGAGCACCTGCTCACCGCGAAGTCGGGCCGCGGCCGCGAGTACCACTTCGCCTGGGACGAGGAGGGCAACCAGGTCACGGTCACGGTCCTCGGCCCGCTGCCCACCGACATCGCCGCCCAGCGCTTCGTCACGGCGCCGGGCGAAACGGTGCTCGGCTTCACCGACCCCACCCAGGTCCAGCGCACCCTCCCCCTCGCCTACGGCGAGGAGCGGCGTGACGTCCCGCCGGTCGTCTGGCGCACCGGCATCCGTTCCACCGAACCGCACCTGCTGGCGGTGGGCCAGCCCGGCAGCGGCACCTCCACCCTGCTGCGCTCCGTGGCGCTCCAGGCCCTGCAGTACGGCGACGTGCTGGTCGTCGAGGGCGGCGGCACCGGCGAGTACGCCTGCCTGACCGGCCGGGACGGCGTCCTGGGGGTCGAGTGCGGGCTGACCGGGGCGCTGGCCGGCCTCGAATGGGCGGCGCACGAGACGGAACGCCGCCTGATGTCCGCGAACCGGGCCCGCCAGGAGGGCCACCCGCCGCCGGAGGACACCAAGCGGCCCCTGTGGATCGTCCTCGACCGCCCGAGCGTGTTCACCCACCTGGCCGCCGCCGACGACCGCACGGACCCCCAGTCCCTGCTCCAGGTCCCGCTGCGGCACGGCCGCGCGGCGAACGTGACGGTGGTCGTCGCCGAGCAGTTCGACAGCCTGGACGCGCTCGGCGACGCGGTACGCCAGCACACCCGCGCGCGGGTCGTCCTCGGTCCGGCGACGACGCAGCAACTGGAAGCCGTCCTGGGCGTTCCCCCGCACACGACGGCCGCCGCGCACGTCCCGCCCGGCCGGGGGTACGCCCGCATGGGCGCGGGCCCGGTGCACCGACTCCAGGTCCCGGCCACACCCGACCCCTACGACGACGCGACCTCCGACACCCAGCGGCAGGCCGTGCTGGACCTGCTGCCGCCGCGCTCGGCACCGGCGGAGCCGCAGACCGAACCGCGGCCGGAGTCGTCGCCGGCGGCGCAGTCGACCCCGCTGACAAAGGCGGTGATCGTGGAGCAGGCGTGAACCGCGAGGACGCACGCCCGGCCGGGCGCCGCTACGCCACGAACGTACGCGGCGCCTCCGCCCCCGCGGACCCGCCCTTCTCCACCAGCCGCGCGGCGGCCGCCAGCCGTACCGCGGCCTCCTCCGCCACCGCGCCGCTCACGGTGAACGGCAGCCGCACATAGCCCTCGAAGGCCCCGTCCACCCCGAAGCGCGGCCCCGACGGCACCCGCACGCCGACCCGCTCCCCCACCTCGGCCAGCCGCGACCCGGAAAGGCCGCCGGCCCGCACCCACAGCGTGAGGCCGCCCCTGGGCACCTCGAACTCCCAGCTCGGTAGCTCCCGCCGGACCGCCGCCACCAGCGCGTCCCGGTTCTCCCGGGCCTGGGCCCGGCGCAGCTCCGCGGCCTGCGCCCATCCACCGGTACTGAACAGCCAGTTCACGGCGAGTTGCTCCAGCACGGGAGTGCCGAGGTCGGCGTAGGCCCGCGCGGCGACCAGGCTGCGGATCACGTCCGGGGCGGCACGCACCCAGCCGATGCGCATCCCCGCCCAGAAGGCCTTGCTGGCGGACCCGACGGTGATCACCGTGGACCCGGCGGGGTCGAAGCCGCACACGGGCCGCGGCATCTCGACGTCCTCGTCCAGCCACAACTCGGTCATGGTCTCGTCGGCGACCAGCACGGTCCCCGCCGAGCGGGCCGCCTCCACCAGCCGCCGGCGCTGGTCCTCGTCGGCCAGGGCGCCGGTCGGGTTGTGGAAGTCGGCGACGACGTAGGCGATGCGCGGCGCGGCCTCCCGCAGCACCTGGCGCCAGCGGTCCATGTCCCACCCGGCCAGCCCCTCGGCCATGGCCACCGGCACCAGCCGGGCACCCGCCTCCCGCATCAGCTGGAGGATGTTGGCGTACGACGGCGACTCGACGGCGATGCGCTCGCCGCGGCCGCCGAAGAGATGACAGATCGCGTCGATGGCTCCCATGGCGCCGGTCGTCACCATGATCTGCTCGGGCATCGTCGGGATCCCGCGCGCGGTGTAGCGCTCGGCGATCATCGCCCGTAGGGCGGGCAGCCCGGCCGGATAGTCGCCGTGCGTGTGGGCGTACGGCGGCAGTTCCTCCAGCGCGCCCCGCACGGCCCGGGTGAGCCACGGCTCGGGCGCGGGCAGCGCGGCGCAGCCGAGGTCGATCACCGAGCCGAGCGCCTCGGGCGGCAGGGGTTCGAGACCGCGCGCGGGCAGCGGGTTGCCGGCCGGCACGGAGGTCCAGCTGCCCGCGCCGCGCCGGGACTCCAGGAAGCCCTCGCCGCGCAGCGCCTCGTAGGCGGTGGCGACCGTGGTGCGGCTGACGGCCAGGGAGACGGCCAGTTCGCGTTCGGCGGGCAGCCGGGCGGCGACCGGGACCCGGCCCTCCAGCACCAGCAGCCGGATGCCGTCGGCCAGCGCGCGGTAGGCGGGCGGGCGGCGCGTGCCGGGGCCCGCCGGGCGGTCCTGCTGCGACTTGAGCAGCCGGGCCAGCTGAGCCGCGCCCACCGCGGAGGTCCACTGCGCCATGGTTACCAGTCCACCTTCCCCGAATTGGCCATGGATGGTTGTCGAATCCAAGCCACAGAGTGACATGAGCCAGGCCAACAACACCACAGGGGGACCCCTTGTCCGCACCACGGCGTCGGGCCCGACGTCTGATCCAGCTGTACGCCGGACTCGCGCTGTACGGCGCGAGCTCCGCGCTCCTCGTGCGGGCGGACCTCGGCATGGAGCCCTGGAACGTGCTCCACCAGGGGATCGCGGAACGCACCGGCCTGACGATCGGCGTCGTGTCGATCGTCGTCGGCGCGGTGGTGTTGCTGCTGTGGATCCCGCTGCGCCAGCGCCCCGGGCTCGGCACGGTGTCCAACGTCTTCGTGGTCGGGATCGCGATGGACGGCACGCTCGCGCTGGTGCCGGAGGCGCACGGCACGACGGCACGCGTCGCGCTGCTGCTGACCGGCATCCTGCTCAACGGAGCCGCCACCGGGCTCTACATCTCGGCCCGCTTCGGGCCGGGGCCGCGCGACGGGCTGATGACGGGACTGCACCGCCGTACGGGCAGGTCGATCAGGCTGATGCGGACGTCCGTCGAGGTGGCTGTCGTGGTCACCGGCTTCGCCCTGGGCGGGACCATCGGTGTGGGCACCGTCCTGTACGCGGTGTCGATCGGCCCGCTCGCCCAGCTCTTCCTGCGCGTGTTCGCCGTTCCGGCGGCATCCGACGGCAGCACGGTGGTTGCCGACGGGACACCCCACGGCGCCATACTGCGTCCGTGACCACGCTCATACGCCACCCGTACCTGGACCACCCCGGTCCGCTGGCCTTCGCGCACCGCGGCGGGGCCGCCGACGGCCTGGAGAACACCCTGGCGCAGTTCCGCCGGGCGGTCGAGACGGGCTACCGGTACATCGAGACCGACGTCCACGCCACGCGCGACGGGAAGCTCGTCGCCTTCCACGACGCGACGCTGGACCGGGTGACCGACGGCGCGGGCCGGATAGCGGACCTGCGCTGGGACGACGTACGGCACGCGCGCGTGGGCGGCAAGGAACCGGTGCCGCTGTTCGAGGAGCTCCTGGAGGCCTTTCCCCAGGTGCGCTGGAACGTCGACATCAAGGCGGAGCCGGCGCTGCACCCGCTGCTGAACCTGATCGCCCGGACCGACTCCTGGGACCGGGTCTGCGTCGGTTCGTTCTCCGAGGCGAGGGTCGTGCGCGCCCAGCGGCTGGCCGGACCCCGGCTGGCGACCTCGTACGGCACCCGGGGGGTGCTCAACCTGCGGCTGCGCTCCTGGGGCGTCCCGGCCGCGCTGCGTGGCTCCGCCATCGCCGCCCAGGTGCCGGAGACACAGTCGGGCATCCACGTGGTGGACCGCCGCTTCGTGCGCGCCGCCCACGCGCGCGGCCTCCAGGTGCACGTGTGGACGATCAACGAGGCGGATCGGATGCACCGGCTCCTGGACCTGGGAGTCGATGGCATCATGACCGATCACATCGACACGTTGCGCGCGGTCATGGAGGACCGGGGCGTCTGGGTCTGAGCCCGATCCGGGTCCGAGCCCGGGACGCCGGGCCCTTTCCCCACGCACACCACCTCCAGCGGAAAAGCGACGGAAAAGCGAGGGCACGGGTGGGCATCGACACCGTGCGGACGACGGCTGCCGACGAGGCCGCCGACCGGCGGCGCGAGCAGCGCGGCTGGTACTTCTACGACTGGGCCTGCTCCGTCTATTCGACGAGCGTGCTCACCGTGTTCCTGGGCCCCTATCTGACGTCGGTCGCGAAGGCGGCGGCGGACTCCGACGGGTACGTCCACCCCTTGGGCGTGCCCGTGCGCGCCGGGTCGTTCTTCGCCTACTCGGTGTCCCTGTCGGTGATCGTGGCCGTCCTGGTGATGCCCCTGGTCGGCGCCGCCGCCGACCGCACGGGCCGCAAGAAGCCCCTGCTGGGCGCGGCGGCCTACGTGGGGGCCGCCGCGACGACGGGCATGTTCTTCCTGGGCGGCGAGCGCTACCTGCTCGGCGGGGTCCTGCTGATCGTCGCCAACGCCGCGCAGTCCGTGGCGATGATGCTCTACAACTCCTACCTGCCGCAGATCGCGCCCCCCGAGGAGCGCGACGCGGTGTCCTCGCGGGGCTGGGCCTTCGGCTACGCGGCGGGCGCGCTGGTCCTGATCGTGAACCTGGTGCTGTACCTGGCCCATGACTCCTTCGGCGTCTCGGAGACCACCGCCGTACGCATCTGTCTGGCGTCGGCGGGCCTGTGGTGGGGCGCCTTCACCCTCATACCGCTGCGGCGGCTGCGCGACCGCCGCTCGGCGCCGCCGCGCGAGGCCACCGCCCCCGGGCTGCGGCAGCTCGTGGCGACCGTCCGCGACATGCGCCGGCACCCGCTGACCCTGTCCTTCCTGCTGGCGTACCTCATCTACAACGACGGCATCCAGACGGTGATCTCGCAGGCGTCGGTCTACGGCTCCGAGGAGCTGGGGCTCGAACAGTCGACGCTCATCGGGGCCGTGCTGCTGGTCCAGGTGCTGGCGGTGGCGGGCGCGCTGGCGATGGGCCGACTGGCCCGCACGTACGGGGCCAAGCGGACGATTCTCGGCTCGCTGGTGGCCTGGACGGTCACCCTGGGCGCCGGGTACTTCCTGCCGGCCGGCGCGCCCGTGGGGTTCTTCGCCCTGGCGGCCGCGATCGGACTGGTGCTCGGCGGCAGCCAGGCCCTGTCCCGCTCGCTGTTCTCCCATCTCGTCCCGCCCGGCAAGGAGGCCGAGTACTTCTCCGCGTACGAGATGAGCGACCGGGGCATGAGCTGGCTGGGCCCCCTGCTGTTCGGAATCACCTACCAGCTCACCGGCAGCTACCGGGACGCGATCATCTCCCTGGTGATCTTCTTCGTCCTCGGGTTCGCCCTGCTCGCCCGGGTCCCGGTACGGCGGGCGATCGGCGACGCGGGCAATCCCGTACCCGAGAAGATTTAGCGCTCAGGGCGAAAGGGCGGTAGTGTACGCGTTTGGCCTGCCAGGCGGACCGTTACTGCGCGTCAAAGATGCCGAAACGCTGGGTGACATCTGCTAGCAGATGTGACAAACCGGACGCTGGTGGGTACAACAAGGGGCGGCTACGACGGCGAGCACGACCCGGAACGGGACCCGGAACGGGAATCTTTACCGCCGACCGGACGTTGACCGGATGACGACGACAGCGACACCTGTCCTGTGGGCGACAAGCCCGGGAGGCACGATTCATGAGTGAGCGAGCTCTTCGCGGCACGCGCCTCGTGGTGACCAGCTACGAGACGGACCGCGGCATCGACTTGGCTCCGCGCCAGGCCGTGGAGTACGCATGCGAGAAGGGACATCGCTTCGAGATGCCCTTCTCGGTCGAGGCGGAGATTCCGCCGGAGTGGGAGTGCAAGGTCTGCGGGGCCACAGCACTCCTGGTGGACGGCGACGGCCCTGAAGAGAAAAAGGCCAAGCCCGCGCGTACACACTGGGACATGCTGATGGAGCGGCGCACCCGCGAGGAACTCGAAGAGGTCCTCGAGGAGCGTCTGGCAGTTCTGCGGTCCGGGGCGATGAACCTTGCGGTTCATCCCCGCGACAGCCGCAAGTCCGCGTAGTCCCCACCGGGGTCTGGGCGGATACAGCGCACAAAGCGACACGACCGCGGGCGCCGTACGGGAAGTTTCCGTGCGGCGCCCGCGGTCGTCGTCGTTCCCGGAGCCCGGCGGGCCCGGATCCAAGGGCCCCGCAGGCCCACAGGCGGGCCCAGCGGCGGCCCCGCAGGAAGGCTCAGCTCACGCGGCTCGCGGGCGGGCCCCGGCTCCCGGACAGCGGCGCCCGGGGCGTCAGTTCGTCAGCGGCGGCCTGGGAGCCTCGGGCGCCCCTCCCGGCTCGTCCCTGATGACCTCGCCCTGCACCACCTTGCCGTCCGGACGGCGCATACGGGCCTGCTGGAAGGCGTCACCGAGGGTGCCGGGGCCGGCCTGGCGCAGCGAGCGCTCGACGGTGCGTTCCGCGTACCGGGCCACGGCCTTCTGGACCGGCGGGATCAGCAGCAGCAGACCCACCGCGTCGGAGATCAGGCCCGGGATCATCAGCAGCAGGCCGCCGAGCATCATCAGGCCGTTGCCGCCGCCCTTGGCGGGGGAACCGCCGCGCTGGATCGCCGCGTTCAGATTCTGGAAGGCGCGCCGACCCGCCCGCTTGATGACCACCGCGCCGAGCATGAACCCGGCGAGCAGCAACAGGAACACGGTGAAGCCGCTCGTCGCGCCCGCGACCACGGTCAGCAGCCAGACCTCCAGCACCAGCCAGGCGGCGACACCGAGCGGCAGACAGGTCCGCAGCCGGGAACGCGGGGGCCGGACGGGTGAAACGGGTGAAGAGGGGGTCGGAGCGCCTGTCGTCATGCTCCCAGTGTGCCCGGGGCGGGCTCAGCGCGGGATAAGGGGTCGATCAACAGGTCCCACCGCTAGCGCCGCGGCCGCCCGGCCGGTCCGCTCCGGCCCGTGATCTTGCCGACCCGCTCCCCCACGCCCCACGCCGTGACCCGCCACAGCGCCTCGACGAGGATGTCCTTGCTCATCTTGGAGTCGCCGAGTTCGCGCTCCACGAAGGTGATGGGGACCTCGACGACGTGATAGCCGGCCTTGACCGCGCGGCGGGCCAGGTCGACCTGGAAGCAGTAGCCCTGCGAGGAGACCTCGTCGAGGCCGAGGCCCGCCAGGGTCTCACGCCGGAAGGCGCGGTAGCCGCCGGTGATGTCGCGCAGCGGCAGGTCGAGGGCGAGGCGCGAGTAGAGGCTGCCGCCGCGGGAGATGAACTCCCGGGACCTCGGCCAGTTCACCACCCGGCCGCCCGGCACCCAGCGGGAGCCGAGGACGACGTCCGCGCCCTTGAGCGCGGTCAGCAGACGCGGCAGTTCCTCGGGCTGGTGCGAGCCGTCGGCGTCCATCTCGATCAGGACGCCGTAGTCGTGCTCCATGCCCCAGCGGAAGCCCGCGAGGTAGGCGGCGCCGAGACCTTCCTTGCCCTTGCGGTGCAACACGTGGACCTGACGGTCCTCGGCCACCAGTTCGTCCACGAGTTTGCCCGTGCCGTCGGGGCTGTTGTCGTCGGCCACGAGCACGTGCGCCTCGGGGACCGCCTTCCGCACCCGGCCGACGATCGCCTTGATGTTCTCCGCCTCGTTGTAGGTCGGAATGATCACCAAGGCGGTGCCGAGCGGACCGAACTGCCTGCCCCGGGCCTGTCCCGCAAGGGTCCCGTCGCCGTCGTTCACTACTGCCCCTTCGTGTCCGTACGCAGAGGTCCACCATAGTGGCCCCGGCCTGCGATGACGGGACAGCACGTTCCTCTGGTGGTGTCGATTCCGCAAGGGCGGGGTAAGAGAGTGCTTTTGGGCTCGTATGTACGCCGCCGTACGGCGGATGGGGGCCCGGCGCTCTTCGGGCCGACCTGGGGCCCGCTGGCTGCGGGTCGACCGAAAGCCGTTGTCTACTGAGCACCCGGGCCCCACCCCGGTCACACCTTGCCGACCGGCCGGAACGTTCCCTCGTCGGCGCGGACGCTGAGCCTGGCTCCCAGCGACGGTGCCCCGGTGCGGCACACCGTCCCTGACCCAGCGGCGCTGCGGCGAGTGCGCGGACGTTCCCCGGTCGGGCGTCCGGTGGTGGACCCGGCAGAACCTACCGGCCCCCCGCCGTCGCCTGTCAACACCCCTGCGAGCTGCGCACTCTCACTGAACCCGCTGGTCAGCGCGGAGGATGCGCAGGTCGCGCGACGCGGTGGCGGGGCCTGACCGGGGCCCCGCCGCCCCGTAGATCACTCGCCCGGCCGTACGAAAACCGTCCGTCCGCCGACCACGGTGCGCAGGCAGACGGGGAGGTCGGCGCCCGGGGTGAGGTCGGGCAGTCCGGGGGTGCCCGAGCGGGGGTCGGTGGACCAGCGGGCGACCCGGTCGTCGGGGGCCTGCACGACGAGGGCGTCGGTGCGCCACACGGCGTAGTCCGCGGGCGCGCCCGGCACCAGGACACCCGCGTCGTCCCGCCCGACCGCCCGCCAGCCGCCGCGCGTGTGCGCCGTGAACGCGGCGCGCACCGACACACGGTGCTCGGGCGTGCGGTGGAAGGCGGCGGCCCGGACCGTGCCCCACGGGTCGAGGGGCGTGACCGGGCTGTCGGAGCCGAAGGCGAGCGGCACACCGGCCCGCAGCAGCGCCGCGAAGGGGTTCAGCGTGCGGGCCCGCTCGGCGCCCAGGCGCTCGGCGTACATGCCGTCCTCGCCACCCCACAGCGCGTCGAAGGCGGGCTGCACGGAGGCGGTCAGACCGAGCTCGGCGAAGGCGGCGACGGTCTCCGGGGTGAGCATCTCGGCGTGCTCGACACGGTGCCGGGCGGCCCGTACGCGGGTCAGGCCGACCTTCTCGGCGGCCGCGCGGACGCCTTCGACGACCGAGGTCACGGCGGCGTCGCCGATGGCGTGGAAGCCCGCCTGGAGGCCCGTCTCGGTGCAGGCGACGACATGCGCGGCGACGGCGGCGGCGTCGAGGTAGGCGGTGCCCGTGTGGTCGGCGTCCCCGTAGGGCTGGTGCAGGCAGGCGGTGTGGGAGCCGAGGGCGCCGTCGACGAACAGGTCCCCGGCGGCCCCGGTCGCGCCCAGCTCGCGTGCCTTGTCGACGTCCTGCTCGGCCCAGTAGCCGATCACGCGCGGTCCGGGCTGCTCGGCGGCGAGCCGCAGCAGGCCCGTGAAGTCGTCCTCGCTGGAGATCTCCGGTCCGCCGCACTCGTGGACGGAGCCGATGCCCAGGGAGGCGGCGCGGGCGAGGGCGGCGCGCTGGGCCGCGACGCGCTGTCCCTCCGTCACGGCCGCGAACGCGGCGGCGCGCACGGCGTGGTGGGCCTCGCGGGTCAGGGGCTCCCCGGCCACGAAGCCGGCCTCGGTCCGTGCGCGCGGCGCCAGTTCCAGCAGGGCGGTGGTGACGACGGCCGAGTGGACGTCGATCCGGCTGAGGTAGAGCGGCCGGCCACCGGTGGCCTCGTCCAGTTCGTCCCGCCGGGGAGCGCGCCGTTCGGGCCAGCGGGCGGCGTCCCAGCCGTGGCCGAGCAGGACCCGGTCCCGCGGCCGGGCCGCGGCGAAGTCCCGCACGAGGCCGAGCGCCGCCGCGAGGGAGGGCGCGGACGAGAGGTCCAGGCCGGTCAGCGCGAGCCCCGTGGCGGTGCTGTGCACATGGGCGTCGGTGAAGGCCGGGGTGACCAGCGCGCCGTCCAGGTCGACCACCTCGTCGACGCCGTCCGCGAAGGCGTCGGCCGCGCCTTCGGAGCCGACCCAGGCGACCTGGCCGCGTTCGACGACCATCGCGGTCGCGAAGGGGTCGGCGGGGCTGTGGACCTCTCCGCGGCGGAGCAGGACGGTCTTCGGTTCGGCGGTGCGCTCACTCATGGGGAACAGTCTCGCGCCTGTCCGCGCCGGCCTCGCACGCAGGTGGGTCAGACGCGCGGCGGCCGCGCCTCGTACGGCGTCGACAGGACCACGGTCGTCCGGGTGGACACGCCGGCCAGCGACCGCAGCCGGGCCAGCAGTTCCTCGAGTTCGTGCGGGGTCGCCACCCGCACCTTGAGGATGTAGTTCTCGTCGCCCGCGACGCTGTGGCAGGCCTCGATCTCGGGGACGCCGGCGAGGCGGTCGGCGATGTCGTCGGGGGCGCTGGGGTCGAACGGTTTGACCGAGATGAAGGCGGTCATGGGCAGCCCCACGGCCTCGGGGTCGACGACGGCCGCGTAGCCGCGGATGACGCCACGCTGCTCCAGCCGGCGTACGCGCTGGTGCACGGCCGAGGTGGACAGGCCGGTGGCCTTGCCGAGGTCTGTGTAGCTCATCCGCCCGTCCTTGACGAGCAGCTGCACGATCTGACGGTCGAGCTCCTCCATGGCGCAAGAACCTACAGGGCGGTTGATCTCCTCCGATACCTGAGCGGCCCAGGTCACACCCGGTTCGTGATGTGAGCGGGAGCCGTCGAGCGGTCGGCCTGGAGCCGGTGCGGGAGTCGGTAGGGCGACAAATCCACCGTGTGGGGCATCTGCGAGCGGCATGTGACGAACGCCACAGCATCCGGGCCGTCTGCGTGATGCCCTCGTGATTACCGCCGAGAGCGGACGGGAAGTGCTTGCTGTGGTCGAGGCCGCAGTGCCTTCACGGCCCAGCCCGAGGGGGAGAATCCCATGCAGAGTCTTAAGCGCCCTGGTCGTACCGTTCCCAAGCGGCAGCAGCCGCTGGTCGAGCCCACGCCGGAGGGCGTCGAACCCGACGACTTCGACGGCGACGAGCTCGACGCGTACGACACCTTCGAGATGTTCCGGGTGATCTGCCCGGACTGCGCGCAGCCCATCGCGCTGCTGGCCGACGAGGAGGTCCTGCCGGAGCACGCGCTGTGCGCCTCGCCGTGGAACCCGTTCGGGCTCACGGTGTGCGCCGGTACGGGCCGGGAGGCCGCCACGGCGCGGCCCGCGGACGAGTCCGTCGAGCTCCAGGAGCAGGACACCGCCCTCCTGTTGACGCTCCCCCAGGGACTCGACTGGCGGACGCAGCCCTTCTCGCACGTCGGCGGCCCGGGCTCGCGCCCGATGCGTGTGCCGGTGATGCGCCGGGCCGCCGCCTGAGGCGTCCCGCTCAGTCCCGCTGACCGCCCTGCACCATGGCACGCAGGCTGCCGTGGTGCAGGATCAGTGTGTCCGGATCCGCCGGGACGGCGGCCTCGCCGAAGTACACCTGCCGGTAGGCGACCCGCAGCATGACGATGGCGTGCCGCAGGGCCGCGTACAGGATGTGGAAGTCCATGTCGCGCGGTATGTGGCCGGTGAGTTCGGCGTACCGCCGCTCCACCCGGTCGCGGCGCAGGAGGTCGGGCAGCCCGCGCTGTCCGGACGCGACGGTGAGGTCCTGGAAGAAGCGGTGCAGGTAGATCGTCCAGCCGAGGTCCACCTCGCGCGGGGCGAGTGCCGCCATCTCCCAGTCCAGTACGGCCGCGGGTTCGAAGCCGTCGTAGACGACGTTTCCGATGCGGGCGTCACCCCAGTTCAGTACGGGCGTGCCGGGATCGCGCGGCCACAGTTCCTCCAGCCGGGCGAAGGCGTCCTCGATGAGCGGTGAGCGGGGAAGTCCGTCGACGACCCAGTCGTAGTAGGCGCGTTGGGCGGTGACATGGCGGCGCAGCGCGTCTCCCTGTCCCGGCGTCGCGAGGAAGTCGGCGCGGGTCGCAGGCACTTGGTCGTGCAGCCGGGCCAACAGCCCGACGGTCGCGGCCTCCAGGTGCTCCCGCTCGGCGTCGCTCGCCGCGTGCAGCCAGTTCCCCTCGTAGGTGTACGGCATCACGTCCGGCGGCACGCGCCCCTCGACGCGTTCCATCACGAAGAAGGGCGCGCCGAGCGGCCCCGGGTCCTCCTCCAGCCGGCCCACCCGGGGCACCGGGAGGTCCGTACGGTCGGCGACCAGGCGCATCGTGCGGTGCTGGCGGCCCATGTCGTAGACCGGGAACACCGTGTACGCCGCCGGGTCCGCCGCGAGCCGCAACGCGCAGGCGCGGAAGGGTGGTTCGGGGTGCTCGATGTCGAAGAGCAGGGTCTCGCTGGACATGCCGTTGGACGCGGGGGCGGTGACGCCGGTGGCCCTGGCGCCGGGCAGGAAGGTGCCGAGCCAGGCGGTGAGGCGGGCGGTGAGTTCCCGCGGGTCGCGGGTGGTGGTGCGCGGGCGCGGCGGCGTGGTCATGCGGTCGGCCTCCTCATCGTGCGACCGAGTCGAAGCCGGTGAAGCCGCTCGGGTCGTGGCGGCCGAAGGAGCCGTGTTCGAAGATGCCGTGGCCGATCCGGCCGTCGAGCCGGAAGCGGGCCGCGTGGTCGGTGACGCCGTAGGCGGCGAGGGGGTCCGCGGAGGGGTCCGACAGGTCGTAGGTACGGCTGTCGGTCCAGCCGGGCCCGCGCCAGCCGCCGTGCTGCCAGTCGTCGGCGGGCGGGTAGCCGGCGCCGATCGCGAGCGGGGAGGAGGTCAGGATCTCGGCCTCCAGTTCCTGCGGCTCGCGCGGGTCGCCGAGGTGGACGACGGCGCGCTCGGGGTGGCGGGTGCCGGGCCGGTAGGTGATCTCGGCCCGGGGCCAGCCGAGTTGGCGGTCCGGGTGGCCGGGCCGGACGAGGGTGGCGTCGTTCAGGGTGCGGTAGCCGTCGGCGTCCTCCTGCACGGCGACCATCAGGAAGCGGTCCTCGAAGCGGACCGGGCACCAGATCCAGTGGAAGCCCTCGGTCGGATGGTCCTGGGCCAGCCGCCCGCCGTCCTCTCCCGGGACGGGGCGCACACCCCAGCTGCGGTCACGGGTGCCGGTCCACTCCGTGGCGCTCACCCGCAGTTCCTGGCCGCCGGCCCGGATCACGCCCTCGGCGTGGCCTGCCTGCACGAAGCGGCGGCCTTCCAGGATGAGCCTGCCGCCGCGGCGCTGGAGGTGGTGGGGCTCCCACAGGGCGGGGAAGTCGGCGGTCCAGGTCAGGTCGTACGACAGCGTGTCGTCGCATCTCAGGCGCAGCCGGCGCAAGGGCTCCTCGACCTCGATGCGCAGCGGTCCGACCTCGAGCAGCATCCGGTCCTCGCCGAGGGCGTCGCAGGCCCGTACCGCGTGCAGCGTGTCGCCCAGGCGCAGCGTCGCGTAGGCGTCGATCACCCCGAGGTTCGGGTAGACCCCGAGCCCGAGGATCAGCAGGGCGCGCCCCTGATGGTCGAGGACGTGGAAGATGCAGCGGTCGTAGGCGTTGCGGTCCCCGGTCGCGACGTGCCTCATCGACAGGGGCACCTGATGCACGGGGTACTCGTCGAGCGGCACCGGACGGTCGTCGGCCATGGCCCACCTCCCTGGACGCAAGGGAGTTGACGGTACGTCAGACAGGCGTGGCCGGCCAGACACAGGACGGCCCCGAACCCGGGGTCACGGAGCGAACTCACGGTCGATTACGCGGGCAGGTGACCTGTCAACCCACCGCCGCGTTGCCCTGGTATGACCCCCACCGAGCAGGCGCCCGGACGCATCCGTCGTGTGTTCGTCCCCGCCCCGGCGGAATCGGTTCCGCTGCCGCCCCCACAGCCCCAGGACCCGCCCATCTACCGCGCCCTGCTGCGCACCTGGGCGGACCGGGGCCGCACCCTGCCGGGCCGCCACGACCCGGAGTGGGCCAGGCTGGCGGCCCCGCAGGTGCGGCCCGGTCAGTTCAGCGGGTCTCCGGACCCGCGAGGTGACGGGCGATGACCATCCGCTGGATCTGGTTGGTGCCCTCGACGATCTGGAGGACCTTGGCCTCGCGCAGGTACCGCTCGGCCGGGAAGTCCGCGGTGTAGCCGTACCCGCCGAGGACCTGGACGGCGTCGATGGTGACCTTCATCGCGGTGTCGGTGCAGTGCAGCTTCGCCATGGCCGCCTGCTTGGCGAACGGCCGTCCGGCGTCCCGCAGCCGCGCCGCCGCCAGGTACAGGGCCCGGCCCGCCTCGATCTGCGTCGCCATGTCGGCCAGCATGAAGCGCAGCCCCTGGAAGTCGGCGATGGGCCGCCCGAACTGCTGCCGCCCGGTGGCGTACGCGACCGCCTCGTCGAGCGCCGCCTGGGCCACGCCGATCGCGCAAGCCGCGATGCCGAGCCGGCCGGAGTCGAGGGCGGACAGGGCGATGGCGAAGCCCTGGCCCTCCTCGCCGATCCGCCGGGCGTCGCTGACGCGGACGCCGTCGAAGTTGACCTGCGCGGTGGGCGAGCCCTTCATGCCCATCTTCTTCTCCGGCGCGCCGGCGCCGAGTCCCTCGGCGCCGGCGGGCACCAGGAACGCGGTGATCCCGCGCGGGCCGTCCTCGCCGGTGCGGGCCATGACCGTGTAGAAGTCGGCGACCCCGCCATGGGTGATCCAGGCCTTGGTCCCGGTGATCACCCAGTCGTCGCCGTCGCGCACCGCCCGGGTGCGCAGGGACGCGGCGTCCGAACCGGACGAGGGCTCGGAGAGGCAGTACGCGCCCAGCAGGCCGCCGCCCAGCATCGCCGGCAGGTGCTCGACCTGCTGTTCCTTCGTGCCGTAGGCCGCGAGGGCGTAGGAGGCGAGGGTGTGCACGCTGACGCCGAGACCGACGGTCAGCCGGGCCGCGGCGAGTTCCTCCAGGACCTGGAGGTAGACCTCGTAGGACTGGTCGCCGCCGTCGTACTCGGAGTCGTAGGGCAGGCCGAGCAGGCCCGCTTCGGAGAGCAGGGTGAAGACCTCGCGCGGGAAGCGTCCGGCGTCCTCCTCCTCGGCCGCCTTCGGCGCGATCTCGCGCTGCGCGATGTCGCGGACGAGCGAGATCAGATCCCGGGCCTCGTCCGTGGGCAGTTGCCGTTCCACCGGCTGCGGGGGGCGCTCAGACATGACGACGCTCTCCTCCCTGTCGGGCACCTCGGCGGAGTGCGCCTTGGGTGGAGGCGGCTCCGCCAGGTCTGTTTCGGTCCGGCCACGGCCTGGCTCCCGGGTCGCGGAAGCGGCTGACCAGCGGCTGTGCGCAGTGAGTATGCCCGATTGGGGACATCCAGTCACCAGTTAACGACCGCTTACTTCAAGAATTTCATACCTTGATCGAATGTCGCGAAATCGGCCGGAACCGTGACCCCACTGGTCCAGTCCCTGCCCGTAGGGGACCACGGACCCCGGACCTCGGGCGGTCAGCCGTTGCGGCGGGCGGGCGGCGGCGCGGGGCAGGAGGGGTCGAGTTCCTCGATGGCGCGCAGGGTGCCGCCGAGCGTCTTGACCAGGAGCTCACCCATGGCCGTACGGGACAGCACGGGACGGTCGATCCAGTCGAGGGTGGCGCCCTCGACGCTGCACACCCAGGCGACCAGGCCCATCCGGGCCAGCGGCCCGATGTCGCCGCGGCCGTACGCGCCGTCGGCGATGGTCGCCACGATCGCCTCACGCACCCCGTCCCGGATGGCGTGCACCTCGGCGTCGAAGCCGACACCGCCGCTGACGATCGTGCGGTAGGCGGCCTGGTGGTGCTCGGCGTAGCGCAGATAGCTGTCGATGGTGCGGTGGACCCGGTCGACCTGGGCCAGTTCGAGACCGCTCGCCGCGTAGGAGACCAGGTCGGCGACGGAGTCCTGGATGATCGCCAGGTAGTAGCCGCGCTTGGACTGGAAGTAGTAGTAGATCAGCCCCTTGGCCACGTGCGCCTGCCGGGCGATGTCGTCCATCGAGAGGGCGTCGTACGACGTGTCGGCGAACAGTCTCCGCCCGATGGCGATGAGTTCGGCGCGGCGCGCCACCGAACGCTCGGTGCCGCGTGCCCGGGGACGGGCGGCGGCATCGGGCTGTTGACTGATATTCAATATCGACCCTGGTCTCCAACGGGCGGCGGGACATCCGCAGTATGGCAGGTCGAATATGCCTCAGGTCACAGCAGTCCGAGCTGGGTGACGAGCATCGCGATCACCACGACGAGGGCCCAGCCCACGACGTGTTCGAGGATCTTCGGGCCGTCTTCCCGGGGGCCGCCGGTGCGGGCGCGGGCGGTGGTGGCTGACTGTGCGGTCATGGCTTCTCACTGCTCTCGGAGGTCTGCGACGAACTCCCCCACCGGCCCTTCTCCGCTCCCCGACCGGTATGTCCACCTTGCCACCGTGAGGCACGTGTGCGGCGGAGAGCTTGGTCACAGCCGTCGACGGCCCCCGGGGTCGCCGGGGGCCGTCGACGGCCGCCGGGGCCGCGTGCGGCCCGGGGCGCGGCCCGAGGTCAGCAGATGACGCCGACCGCTTCGAGGGCCTTGCGCTGACGCGAGGTCGGGTGCGCCGGGAAGTAGAGGTAGCAGACGCCACCGGTGCCCGAGGCGACGTTCCCACTGGCGTTGTACCGCTTGGTCCTGAGCCAGATGTTCTCCCACTCGGACCGCTTGTAGACGCGGCGCACCGCCTGGTCGTCCGGCGAGGCCGGGTCGTTGGCGATCACATCGCCGTCGGCGGTGAAGCCGATCACCGTCATGAGATGCCCGGAGGTGCCGTAGCCGGCCCCCGTCAGCTCGGTCTTCAGAAACGACTGGGACGTGATGGCCGGGATGCCCGCGGCGATCAGCGTCTCCAGGTCGGTGAGGGAGCCGAGCCGGGTGACCACGCCCTGGAGGTCCTTGAAGGTGGCCGCGTAGGCCGCGTTGAACGGCCAGTTGCCGCAGCCGCGGTACTGGTGGTCGTAGGTGTACCGCGCCGCGTGGCACACCTGCGGGTCGGCGTACGAGGGGTCGATCCAGGCCAGCTGCTCGGGGGTGAGCCGGCCGCCCCAGTACTCGACGATCATCTGCGAGGAGGTCGGGCTGCACCAGGCCTCGCCGCCGTTGTCGAACTCGGGGTACTGGCCCGCGTGGATCTCCTGCGAGTAGCGCGGGACGGCCAGTTCCCTGGCGAGGCCCGGCGTGGAGGCGGGGACCGTGAAGCGGTCGGGGATGTCGGAGCCCATGGCGCCGAGCCGCCAGACGGTGGGCGTGAGCTTGGTGCCGGGCTTGCGGTGGAGGGTCAGCCGCAGCCGGTACGAGACCAGGCGCAGACCCGACGCCGCGTCGTCGATGGAGAAGGTGTCGGTCCAGATGGTGCTCTTGCCGTCGGTCTGGTCGTCGACGGAGGTCCGCTTGATGTCCTGGTCGCCGGCGGCCCAGCGCCCCATCACGTACCAGGGAGTGGCCGTGCCGTCCGAGTACGTGCCCTGGAGCTCGATCTGGAGCCAGGTGCCGGCCGGGGTGTGGGCGTTCCAGGAGGCGATGACCTCGGTGGCGGGCACGGTGAGCCGGTGGACCGGGGAGGTCCAGGTCCCGTACTCCCAGGCGGCGGTGGTGCCGGTGTGCGGGTCCGTGTAGTCGGCGGTGCCCGCGGCGGTGCCGATCACGAGGCCCGGCCGGACGCCCGCGACGGCCCGGGTGCCGTGGGAGGCGCCGCGGCGCCAGTCGCTGTACGTGGTCCAGGCGTGGTTGTCGACCAAGCGGGCCGGAGCTCCTTCGGCGGCGCGGGAGGATGCGGTGTCGGCGGTCGCCGGTCCCGCGCCGCCCACCACGGCGGCGGCGACCGCGGCGGCCAGGACGGTTCTCCGGGACGGGTGTTCGGCTCTGCTCATGGGCGGAAGACTCCCAGGTGTCCGAGTCGGGTTGGATCACTGCACGGCAGTGCGCCCACTATGGCCGCAGGCGGCATGCTCCTGCCAGCACTTCGACCCATGCCGCGCCCACCAATATTGGTCTCGACCACTGGCATGACCTGCGACGAGCTGATACGGCGGGGGTACGCGGCACCACGCGGGACGGCGGCTAGACTCCTGCGGCGAACCCGCACCCGCACCCCCAGGAACGGCCATCCAGCACCTCGCCTCCCGGCTCCGCCGCCTCGCCCCGTCCTGCGGTCCGGTCCGTCTGATCGGGATCGACGGGCACGCCGGCTCCGGAAAGTCCACGTTCGCCGGGCAGTTGGCCGACGCCCTCGGCGGCGCACCGGTGCTGCACCTCGACGACATCGCCTGCCACGACGCGTTGTTCGCCTGGACCGGACGGCTGGCGACCCAGGTGATCGAGCCGCTCGGCCGGGGCGAGACGGCGCGCTACGCCCCCTACGACTGGCGGACCCGGCGCTTCGGTCCGCCGCGCGCGCTGCCGCCGGCCCCCGTGATCCTCGTCGAGGGCGTCGGCGCGGGCCGCCGCGCACTGCGCCCGTGGCTGGCGTGCCTGCTGTGGATGGAGTTGCCGCGGGAGGAGTCCTGGGCGCGTGGACGCTCGCGGGACGGCGAGGAGCAGCGGGACTTCTGGGACGGGTGGGTCGGGGCGGAACGCCGGCACTTCGCCGACGACCCCTCCCGTTCGTTCGCCGACCTCCTGGTGCGTCAGGGACGGAAGGGATACGAGGTGCTGGCGGGGCCTGCCGCAACCGTTGGACCGGACCAGAAAATCACGCACGGTGACGGACCACCCGCAGTGTGGTGAACCTGTGAAGACCGTCGTGTGCGAACTTCCGAGAGTGCTTCAACTCGGCTTGACCGAGGGCCCGTACAGGACTTACGTTCTGAATGTGCGGCATGCGAAGCCGCCTCAGAGACGCGAAGCCCCCGGTTGTTCCCCCGTGATCGGGGGCTTCGTTCTGTCCTCAGACCGTTTTCCGGGCTCGTTCCGGCTGCCGCGAGGCGCGATCCGCTCACCCTCGGTCACCACCGTCGGCGCGCGCCCGTCCGCTCCCACCTCGCCAAACGGCCGCTCCCGCACCCTTCGATGGGTGACGCCCCCGCAGGTACGATGCCCTCGGTGCGACCTGCGGACGACTGCTTCGCGCACCGGGCAACTCCGGTCCGCGGCACAGCGGTTCGACCAGGGCACCGACGGGCGACGGCCCGGCGGCATACCGACGGGGGCACGGTTTGTGGGGGACGTGACGTGATGGACTTCGGCACGCAGGGCCCAAAGGCCCCGGCCGACCTCGCCTGGCTGCGAGGCGTGGACGCCTACACGATGGGGGCCTACCCCCAGGCGGAGGAGGAGTTCCGCGCCGCGGTGCGGATCGATCCCGGGATGGCCGACGGCTGGCTCGGCCTGCACGCGCTGCGCATCGACACCACGACCGCGCTGCTGCGGATGTTCCGGCACCGCGAGCGCTTCGGCGAACAGCGCACCCGGCACCGGCGCACCCTCAACTCCTGGTACTGGCTCGGCTGGTGGGTGCAGCCGGTACTGGAGAGCCCGCGCGACCTGCTGCTCGCGCACGCCTCCCACTGGCTCGACGGCCGCCATGTCCCGGAGCTGGACCGGGCGCTCGCCGGGCTTCCGCCCGTCGACGCCGATCCCCAGGTCCGCTTCCTGCACGCCTGCCGCGCCTACCTGGTCAAGGACTGGGAGCAGCTCGTCCGGCACACCGACCCGCTGATCGACGACGCCATGCTGGGCATCGAGGCCGGCCTGTTCGGCGGCATGGCCCGGGTCCGCCTGGAGATGTACGGACAGGCCGAACCGCTGCTGTCCTCGGCCCTGATGCGCTGCCGCAGCGAGCAGCCGCAGCGCAAGGAGCTGCGGTACTGGCTGGCACGGGCCCACGAGGGCACGGGCCGGTCGGCGGCCGCGCTGCCCCTCTACCGGGCGGTGCACCGCGTCGACCCGGCCTTCATGGACACCTCGGCCCGGCTGGCCGCCATCTCCGAGGGCGACGGCTACGACGACCACACCGACCTCGCGGCGATCACCCTGACCGGCACCGGGCAGGACACCGTGGACGGCCCGGACGTCCTCGACCCGCTCTTCGGCGGCGAGGGCCGTGACCTGAAGTTCCCCGGCGCCGACCTGCCGCCGGCCGGCCCCCTGCCGTCGGCGACCGACCCGGCGGTGCGGGAGAAGTCCGCGGTCCCCTCTGCCTCGCTGCCGGCCGGCCCCACCGACCCCGGATTACTCGAGGAGGCGCTCGCCGAGCTCGAGCGCATGGTGGGCCTGGAGCCGGTGAAACGGCAGGTCAAGGCGCTATCGGCACAGCTGAACATGGCCCGGCTGCGGACCGGGCAGGGTCTGCCGGTGCAGCCGCCCAAGCGGCACTTCGTCTTCTCCGGCCCCTCCGGCACCGGCAAGACCACGGTGGCCCGCATCCTCGGCCGGGTCTTCTACGCCCTCGGTCTGCTCGGCGGCGACCATCTCGTGGAGGCCCAGCGGGCCGACCTGGTCGGCGAGTACCTCGGCCAGACGGCCGTGAAGGCCAACGAACTGATCGACTCGGCCCTCGGTGGCGTCCTCTTCGTCGACGAGGCCTACTCGCTGTCCAACTCGGGGTACGGCAAGGGCGACGCGTACGGCGACGAGGCCTTGCAGGTCCTGCTGAAGCGGGCGGAGGACAACCGGGACCACCTGGTGGTCATCCTGGCCGGCTACCCCGAGGGCATGGACCGTCTGCTCGCCGCGAACCCCGGGCTGTCGTCCCGCTTCACGACCCGCGTCGACTTCCCCTCGTACCGTCCCCTGGAACTGACCTCCATCGGCGAGGTGCTGGCCACCGAGAACGGTGACGTGTGGGACGAGGAGGCGCTCGACGAGCTGCGCTCCATCGCCGGGCACGTGGTCGACCAGGGGTGGATCGACGAGCTGGGCAACGGGCGGTTCCTGCGGACGCTGTACGAGAAGAGCTGCGCCTACCGCGATCTGCGACTGTCGATGTATCCGGGGAGCCTGTCGCGGGACGACCTGTCGACGCTGCGGCTGCCCGACCTGATGCAGGCGTACGGCGAGGTGCTGTCGGGGCGGGGGCCGCAGGATCCGTCGGCGATGTGACGGACCCCGCGGCCCCGGCTCCGGGTCAGCTCGCCAGGGCCCCCTCCGGTGAGGCGGGTCCCGCCTGCTCCAGCGCGGCCGGCACCGGCACGGCGCTCACCCGGGGCTCGGTCACCCTGACCTCCGGGAGCTCCCGGTGCGCCGGGTCCCGTACCTCGCCGACCAGCAGCTCCAGCACGTCCTCCAGCGCGACCAGGCCGAGCACCTTCCCCGCGCCGTCGGCGACCTGCGCCAGGTGCGTCGCCGCCCGGCGCATGACCGTCAACGCGTCGTCCAGCGGCAGTTCGCACCGCAGGGTCGTCATCGGCCGCCAGATGTGCTGCGGCACGGCCCGCTGGGACTCCTCCAGGTCGAGGACGTCCTTGACGTGCAGGTAGCCCATGAAGGCGCCGGTCTCGGCCGCGATCGGGAAGCGGGAGTAGCCGGTGCGGCCGGTGAGCTCCACGATCTGCCCCGGGGTGACCGACGGGCTGACCGTCACCAGGGAAGCGCGCGGCAGCAGCACGTCCATGACCGGGCGGGAGCCCAGTTCGAGGGCGTCCCCCAGCCGCTCCCGCTCCTCCGGGGCGAGCAGCCCGGCCTGGCCGGAGTCCTCCACCAGCCGGTTCAGCTGCTCACTGGTGAAGACGGCCTCGACCTCGTCCTTGAGATCGACGCGGAAGAGCCTGAGGATGCCCTGGGCGCAGGCGCCGAGGGCCACCGTGATCGGCCGGCACATCCGGGCGAAGGCGACCAGGCCGGGGCCGAGCCACAGCGCGGCCTTCTCCGGGTCCGCCATGGCCAGGTTCTTCGGGACCATCTCGCCGATCACGAGGTGGAAGAAGACCACGGCCGCGAGCGCGATGACGTAGCCCAGAGGGTGGATCACCCCCTGCGGCAGATGGACCGCTTCGAACAGCGGTTCCAGCAGGTGGGCGACCGTCGGTTCGGCGACCGCGCCCAGGGTCAGCGAGCAGACGGTGATGCCGAACTGGGTGGCGGCCATCATCTGCGGCAGCCGCTCCAGGCCGTAGAGCACCTGGCGGGCCCGGGCGGTGCCCAACGGCTCGATCTGGCTGCGGCGGACGGACACGAGCGCGAACTCGGCGCCGACGAAGAAACCGTTGGCGAGCACGAGCAGCGCGGCGAAGAACAGTTGCAGCACGCTCATCGGACGGCCTCCCGCACGACCGCGGTCCTGACCAGCCGGACCCGCTCCGCGCGATAGTGGCCGACCCGGCGCACGGACAGCCGCCAGCCCGGCAGCTCCGTCCGGTCGCCGGGGGCCGGGATACGGCCCAGGAGGTCGGCCACGAGCCCGGCGACGGTCTCGTACGGGCCGTCGGGCGCGTCGAGACCTATGCGCCGCAGGACGTCGACCCGGCAGCTGCCGTCGACGTCCCAGGCGGGCTTGCCGTCCTCGGGCGGGGCGGCGGCCAGTTCGGGCACGTCCTGGCGGTCGTGCTCGTCGCGGACCTCGCCGACGAGTTCCTCGACGATGTCCTCCAGGGTGACCACGCCTGCCGTGCCGCCGTACTCGTCGACGACGACCGCGATGGGCTGCTCGCTGCGCAGCCTCGCGAGCAGCGGCTGCACCGGCAGCGTCTCGGGGACGAGCAACGCGTGGCGGGCGATTCGGCCGACCGGGGTACGCAGCCGGTCGTGCGCGGTGATCGCCAGCGCGTCCTTGAGGTGGACCATGCCGACGATCTCGTCGATCTTCTCCCGGTAGACCGGGAAACGGGACAGGCCGGTGGCCCGGGTGAGGTTGACCACGTCCTCGGCGGTCGCCGACGACTGGAGCGCGCTCACCCTGACGCGGGGCGTCATGACGTGCTGCGCGGTGAGCTCGGCCAGCGACAGCGTCCGCACGAACAGGTCGGCCGTGTCCTGCTCCAGGGCGCCGGCCCTGGCCGAGTGCCGGGCGAGCGAGACGAGCTCACCGGGGGTGCGGGCGGAGGCCAGCTCCTCGGCGGGCTCGATGCCGAGGGCTCGCACGAGCCGGTTGGCGACGGCGTTGAGAGCGGAGATCACCGGCCTGAACAGGCGGGCGAAGAGATGCTGCGGGCCCGCGACGAAGCGGGCGACCTGCAGGGGCTTGGAGATCGCCCAGTTCTTCGGCACGAGTTCGCCGATCACCATCTGCACGGCCGCCGCCAGCAGCATGCCGGCGACCACGGCGACACCGGAGGCCGCGCCCTCGGGCACGCCCACCGCGGTGAACGGGCCGTGCAGCAGCCGGGCGAGCGCCGGTTCGGCGAGCATGCCCACGACGAGCGAGGTGATGGTGATGCCGAGCTGGGTGCCGGAGAGCTGGAAGGAGAGCTCCTTGAGCGACTCGACGACCGTGCGGGCCCGTCGGTCGCCCTCGGCGGCCGCCTTCTCGGCCTCCGGGCGCTCGACCGTCACCAGGCCGAACTCCGCCGCCACGAAGAATCCGTTGGCGAGAATGAGCAGGAACGCCGCTCCGAGGAGCAGCAGGGGGATGGTCATGATGCCGCCGCCTCCGCAATGCCGCGGACGTGGTCCGCGCTATGTCGGGAGGGGGCGGCGCAGGTACTACAGGACGATCCGTCCATCGCCGGAGAGGGTCACTCCTCGGGTTGCAGGAACCCCTGTGCGCCGGGGTGGCACCACAGGGGCGGAGGCGCAGCGAAAAACGCCTCCGCCACCAGATTAATCAAGACACCGGCATGTGCGGCAGGGTGGACGTCCCCGAGTCAGTCCTGATGTCGCTCGGGATCGTGGCTGGAACGGGCCTCGACGAGCGCCCGCAGGGCGCGCGCGTCGGCGATGGCACGCTGCTTCGCGATGCCCGGCTGGATGCCGAGCGCGGGCAGGCTGGTGCCGTCGCTGAGGTCGAGGAACACCCAGGGATCTCCGGCGCGCAGGTTCACCCGGAGGATCTCCGCCCAGGCCAGGCGCCGCTTGCCGGCGATGTTCACGACGGTGACGCCGGACTCGTCGGCGACGACCTTCACCCGGGCGAGCTGGGCCAGCACCCAGAAGATGAGGGCTCCGGTGACGATGAAGGTGATCCGGTCCCCCGGGCCGAGCTGCTCCAGGAGCAGCGGGACCGCGGTGAGGACCACGAAGATCGCGACACCGGCGCCGAGCAGCACCGCGCGGGTGCGGCCCGGCCGGAAGGTGACGGGAAGGCTGGTGGGCTGGTCGGACATCGCTGTGCGGTTCCCCGGGCTCAGAGGCGGCAGGCGTGGATGGCCGTGGTCAGGATGGCCCGGGCGCCGATGTCGTAGAGGTCGTCCATGATCCGCTGGGCTTCCTTGGCGGGGACCATCGCGCGGACGGCGACCCAGCCCTCGTTGTGCAGCGGGGAGACGGTCGGGGACTCCAGGCCCGGAGTCAGCGCGACGGCCTTCTCCAGCTGCTCGACCCGGCAGTCGTAGTCCATCATCACGTAGGTGCGGGCCACCAGGACGCCCTGGAGGCGGCGCAGGAACTGCTCGACCTTGGGCTCCTCGACATCCGCGCCGGAACGGCGGATGACGACGGCCTCGGACTTCATGATGGGGTCCCCGAAGACCTCCAGGCCCGCGTTGCGCAGCGAGGTACCGGTCTCGACCACGTCCGCGATGACCTCGGCGACGCCGAGTTCGATCGCGGTCTCGACGGCGCCGTCGAGGTGGACCACGGAGGCCTCGATGCCCTGGTCGTCGAGGTAGGCCGCGACGATGCCCTCGTAGGAGGTGGCGACCGTCCTGCCCTTCAGGTCCGCCACGCTGTTCACGGTGCCGGGCTTGGTGGCGAAGCGGAAGGTGGAGCGGGCGAAGCCGAGCGGCAGGATCACCTCGGCCTTGGCCGCGGAGTCGACCAGCAGGTCGCGGCCGGTGATGCCGATGTCGAGGCGGCCGGAGGAGACGTAGATCGCGATGTCGCGCGGGCGGAGGTAGAAGAACTCGACCTCGTTGACCGGGTCGACGACCCGCAGTTCCTTGGACTCGCGGCGCTGCTGGTAGCCGGCCTCATGCAGCATGTCCGCCGCAGGTCCGGACAGGGAACCCTTGTTCGGGACGGCGATGCGCAGCATGAGGACGGCTTCCTTTGCTTGTTTCGAACGGGGTGGAGCGGGGCGGAACGGGGTGAGGGCGCGCGTACGGCTCAGAGATGGGCGTAGACGTCGTCCAGCGAGATCCCGCGGGCGACCATCATCACCTGGACGTGGTACAGCAGCTGCGAGATCTCCTCGGCCGCCGCCTCCTTGCCCTCGTACTCGGCGGCCATCCAGACCTCGGCGGCCTCCTCGACGACCTTCTTGCCGATGGCATGAACCCCCTTGCCGACCAGTTCCGCGGTACGGGAAGTGGCGGGATCGCCGTTGGCTGCCTTGTGCTGGAGCTCGGTGAAGAGCTCCTCGAAAGTCTTCTTGGACATGGTGGTCCTCACCCTACGCGGTCCGCGCGGTGCCTCAGTGCCAGGGTTCGGATACCGAGCGCAGGGTGGCCGCGGTCGCCACCGCCGCGGTCACCGCCTCGTGTCCCTTGTCCTCGCTGGACCCCTCGATGCCCGCCCGGTCCAGTGCCTGCTCCTCGGTGTCGCAGGTCAGCACGCCGAAGCCGACGGGGACGCCGGTCTCGACGGAGACCTGGGTGAGGCCCTGGGTGACGCCCTGGCACACGTACTCGAAGTGGGGTGTGCCTCCGCGGATGACGACACCCAGCGCCACGACGGCGTCGTAGCCGCGGCCCGCGAGGACCTTGGCGGCCACCGGGAGCTCCCAGCTGCCGGGGACCCTGAGCAGGGTCGGCTCGTCGATGCCCAGGTCGTGCAGGGCGCGCAGCGCGCCGTCCACCAGACCGTCCATCACCTTCTCGTGCCACTGTGCCGCGATGACGGCGACCCGCAGGTCACCCACATTGCGTACGGACAGTTCCGGTGCGCCCTTGCCGCTCACGTCTCTCCTCAGTGCTCTGTTCTTGCTGGTCTTGCTGGTCTTGCTGGTTTTACTGGTTGCCGCAGGTGGACGCGGTGGGCGCGTCCAGCCAGGGCAGGTCGTGACCCATCCGGTCCCGCTTGGTGCGCAGGTAGCGGAGATTGTGCTCACCCGCCTGTACGGGCATCGGCTCGCGGCCGGTGACCCTGAGGCCGTGGCGCACCATCGCGTCGGTCTTGTCGGGGTTGTTGGTCATCAGCCGCACGCTGCGCACGCCGAGGTCCTCGAGGATCTGCGCGCCGGCGCCGTAGTCGCGGGCGTCGGCGGGCAGGCCGAGTTCGAGGTTGGCGTCGAGGGTGTCGTGGCCGCGCTCCTGGAGCTCGTACGCGCGCAGCTTGGACAGCAGGCCGATGCCGCGGCCCTCGTGTCCGCGCAGGTAGACCACCACGCCCCGGCCCTCGCTCTGGATGCGTTCCAGGGAGGCGTCCAGCTGGGGGCCGCAGTCGCAGCGCTGGGAGCCGAAGACGTCGCCGGTGAGGCACTCGGAGTGGACGCGGACCAGGACGTCCTCGCCGTCGCCGATCTCGCCGTGGACCAGGGCGACGTGCTCGACGCCGTCGACGGTCGAGCGGTAGCCGTACGCCGTGAACGCGCCGTGGACGGTGGGCAGGCGGACCTGGGCCTCGCGCCGGACGGTGGGCTCGGCGGAGCGGCGGTAGGCGATCAGGTCCTCGATGGAGATGATCGTCAGTCCGTGCTTGCGGGCGAACGGGATCAGCTCGGGCAGGCGCAGCATACGGCCGTCCTCGCCGGCGATCTCGACGATCGCGCCGGCCGGGCGCAGGCCCGCGAGACGGGCGAGGTCGACGGCGGCCTCGGTGTGGCCGTTGCGGACCAGGACGCCTCCGGACCTGGCGCGCAGCGGGAAGACGTGGCCGGGGCGGACCAGGTCGGTCGGCTCCGCCGTGCCGCTCGCGAGGACGCGCAGCGTGGCGGCGCGGTCGGAGGCCGAGATGCCGGTGCTCACGCCGTGGGCGGCGGAGGCGTCCACGGAGACGGTGAACGCCGTCTTCATGGACTCGGTGTTGTCCTCGACCATCTGCGGGAGCTGGAGCCGGTCCAGTTCGGCGCCCTCCATGGGGGCGCAGATCAGGCCGCGGCACTCGCTCATCATGAAGGCGATGATCTCGGGGGTGGCCTTCTCGGCGGCGATGACGAGGTCGCCCTCGTTCTCGCGGTCCTCGTCGTCGACGACCACGATCGGCCGGCCGGCCGCGATGTCCGCGATGGCCTGCTCGATCGGGTCGAGCGCGAGGTCCTCGACGCCGTCGGTGCTGTACAGGATCGGTGCCGCGCTCATGCCGGCGCTCCTTCCAGAGCGGGCTGGGGCCCCTTGCGGGACCGCAGCCACCAGTCGCGCGCGCCCCACAGGACGAGCGCGCCGTAGATGACGTAGACGAAGCCGGAGAAGGCGAAGCCGTTGGCGAAGTTCAGGGGGACGCCGACGACGTCGACCAGCAGCCAGGCGAACCAGAACTCGACCATGCCGCGGGCCTGTGCGTACATGGCGACGACGGTGCCGACGAAGATGTACGCGTCCGGCCACGGGTCCCAGGACAGGGACGGGTAGGCCTTGAAGAGCACGGCCACCGCGACCGTGCCGACGGCGGCGGCCGCGACCAGCGCCCCGCGCTCGCGCCAGGTGGCGAAGCGGACGGCGATGTGGCCGTCCTCGCCCTGGCCCCGGCCGCGGTTCCACTGCCACCAGCCGTATCCGGCGACGACCATCACGACGACCTGCTTGCCGGCGCTGCCGGAGAGGTGGGCGTCGGCGAAGGCCGCGAAGAGGATGAGGCCGGAGACGAACTGGGCGGGCCAGCTCCAGATGGAGCGCCGCCAGCCGAAGGCGAGAGCGATCAGGCCGATCACGTTGCCGATCATGTCCGACCACTTGATGTGCTGGTCGAACAGGACGAAGGCCTCGGAATTCAGCCAGGTCACTTCCCGGCCCCCTGACCGGCCGCGAGCAGGCGCTCGACGTACTTGGCGACGATGTCCACCTCGAGGTTGACCGGGTCGCCGGGCTGCTTCAGGCCGAGCGTGGTCACGGCGAGCGTGGTGGGGATGAGGCTGACGGTGAAGTGGTCGGAGCCGGCCTCGACGACGGTGAGGCTGATGCCGTCGACCGTGATGGAGCCCTTCTCGACGACGTAGCGGGCGAGGTCCGCGGGGAGCGAGACCTTCACGATCTCCCAGTGCTCGGACGGCCTGCGCTCCAGTACCCGGCCGGTGCCGTCGACGTGTCCCTGCACGATGTGGCCGCCCAGACGGGCGCCGACGGCGGTGGGACGTTCGAGGTTGACGCGGGAGCCGGCGCTCAGGGCACCGAGGCTGGAGCGGTCGAGCGTCTCGGCCATGACGTCGGCGGTGAACTCGTCACCCTCGTGCTCGACGACGGTGAGGCAGACGCCGTTCACGGCGATGGAGTCGCCGTGCTTCGCGCCCTCGGTCACGACGGGGCCGCGCAGCCGGAAGCGTGAGGCGTCGCCGAGGTTCTCGACGGCGGTGATCTCGCCCAGCTCTTCGACGATTCCGGTGAACACTTCCCGGGTCCTCCTGCCACATAGGGGCACGGACTCCGGGGCCTGTCGATGACGACAGAGAGTACGGACTACGACACCGGGGGCGACGCCGGACAGACTCGTCCACTCGGACGAGAAAATACGGCGACGCGCACGAATGCCCGCCCGCCGCGCACTGCCTCCCATCCGGACTTTAACCGTCGGTCCAGGAATTTCACCTGGTCAACCGGCCGCTGGAAGCGACCGGGTCGCGGACTATAACCGCCGGTTCGGACTTTCACCGACCCCGGAGTGCGCTGCTTTAGGTACAGGGCCAGTGTGCCACGCCCGGTCGGCGTCCATGCGGGCGAACCGTGTGGGCTCGCTCACAGGGCGCGCCGCCGGTCTTTCCGGACGAGTCGTCAGGAATCCAACTGCGGCTGACCTGGGGCGCCTTGAGATGGTCCGTACCTATTGACGGAGTGGTCTAGTCCTCTTTAGGGTCTGCCCACGCCCGGCGGCGGTGACGACGGCCCTTGCCCGCCGTCGGGCTCTCCATCCGCTCTCCATCCGCTCTCGTCCGCCGGTCCCCCTCGCCCCTGTCACCGCGCTCTCCCGCTTCCGCTCCTCCCACCCGCCTCACTCCCTCGCGTTCTGGCAGGGTGAACGCATGACGACCGCGACCGCCGAGGAGTTCGAGCGGCACCGTGCCCGGCTGTTCGGTCTGGCGTACCGCATGCTCGGCTCCGCCGACGAGGCCGAGGACACCGTCCAGGACGCCTCTCTGCGCTTCGGCCGCGCCGACCGGGCCCGCATCGAACACACCGGTCCCTGGCTCGCCAAGGTCGTCGTCGGCGTCTGCCTGAGCCGGCTCACGACCGCCCGGTTCCGGCGCGAGCAGTACGTCGGGGCCTGGCTGCCGGAGCCCGTGCTCACCTCCGACGGCACGCTCGGCCCGCTGGAGTCGGCCGAGCAGCGCGACGCGGTGTCCATGACCCTGCTGGTGCTGCTGGAGCGGCTCACGCCGAGCGAACGGGCCGTGTACGTCCTGCGGGAGGCGTTCGGCCACGGCCACCGGGAGATCGCCGGGCTGCTGGACCTGACGGAGGCCGACTGCCGTCAGCTGCACCGGCGGGCGGTGCAGCGCGTGGCGGCGCCGCGGGGGCGGCTCGAGCCCGACCCCGAGCGGCAGGCGGAGCTGGTCACCTCGTTCGTCACGGCGGCCCGGAGCGGCGACCCGTCCTGCCTGGAGAAGCTGCTCGCCGCCGACGTGATCTGGTGGGGCGACGCCGGCGGCAGGATCCCGGGCGCCCGGCGGCCGGTGGAGGGGCGCGAGAAGGTCGTCCGGTTCCTGGTCGGCGGGGCCCGAAGGGCCACGGAGGGCCTCGACTTCACGGTGGCCGAGATCAACGGCGCGAACGGGCTGGCCGCCTGGGCGGGCGACCGCCTGGTCGGCGTGGTCACGTTCGAGCTGCGCTATGAGCTGATCACGCGACTGCGGGCCGTGATGAACCCGGACAAGCTGGACTTCGTACGGCGCCAGCTCGGACAGCCGTAGCCGGAACCACGGTCATGGCCGGAGCCGCGGTCATAGCCGGAGCCGCGGTCATAGCCGGAGCCGCGGTCGTAGCCGAGCCGTAGCGACAACAGGCTTCGTCCGCCTGCCCCTACGCCCCGAACAACTCCCGCTGGGCCGACTCCCGCGCCGTCAACAGCGCCCCTCGCAGCACCGCCGCGCCCCCCAGTACGCCGGGGCGTACCTCCGTGGGCAGCGGTGACATCCGGCCGACCCGTTGCTCGACCCGTGCGGCGAGCACCTCGCCGCCGGCCTGTCCGACCTCGCCGCCGAGGACCACACAGCCGGGGTCCAGTACGGCGACGACCGAGGCGACACCGACGGCGACGCGGTCGGCGAGGGCGTCCAGGAAGCGGTCGGCGGCCGGGCCGCGCGCCGCCACGGCCTCGCGCACGATGCCCGCGGCCGGCGGTTCGTGATCCGCCGGCGGGGCCTGGAAGCCGTACTCCCGGGCCAGTTCGGTGATCGCCGCGGACCCCGCCAGGGAGTGGAAGCCGCCCTCGCACCCGGTGGCCGACGGCAGGCCGTCCGTGCCCGGCACCGGCAGGAAGCCGATCTCCCCGGTGCCGCCGGAGGCGCCGCGGCGCAGAACTCCGTCCAGTACCACGGCCGCGCCGGCGCCGTGGCCGAGCCAGAGCAGGACGAAGGTGTCACGGTCGTGGGCCGCGCCGTCGCGCTGCTCGGCCAGGGCGGCGAGGTTGGTCTCGTTCTCGACGAGGACACGGGCGTCCGGGAGCCGTTCCTGGAGCACGGCCACCAGACGGCGGTGCCATTCGGGCAGGCCGGTGGAGTCACGCAGTTCGCCGGTGGCCGGGGTGATGAGGCCGGGCGCGCCGATGCCGACGGTGTGCAGCCGGTCGGCGCCCGCCTCCTTCGCCGCCCGCTCGACCAGCGCGACCGCCCGCTCCAGCGCCGGTCCGGTGCCCGTGTCTCCGCCGATCGGCACCGACGCCTCGGCGAGGACCTCGCCGAGCAGATCGGACACGACCACGGCGACGCCCTCCGTGCGGACGTCGAGGGCCGCGAGCTGGGCGAGACCGGCGACGATTCCGTACAACCGCGCGTTGGGGCCCCGTCGTTGCTCCCCGGACTCCCCCACCACCGCGATCAGACCGGATGCCGTGAGGCGTTCGACGAGGTCGGCCACGGTCGGCCGGGACAGGCCGGTGAGCTGCTTCAACTGCCCTGCCGTCAAAGGACCTTCCTGCAACAGCCGCAGGGCGAGCCGGTCGTTGATGGCCCGGGCGGTGCTCGGGGATGCGGGCATGCCGGGAATCCTCCCAGATCGGCGGGACCGGCACGGCGGGTGACCTGCGCCCCCTCGCACCGTGTGCCCTCATATCCCCTATCTATCAGGCAGGGTTCCTGATAGTTTACGGCAGCGCTGCGGGGAAAAACACGTCCGGGAGGGGCCCCGAGAATGAGTGAACTGGCCTACGAGGCGTCGGAGGTACGGCGCGCCCGGTACGCCGTGGCGGCCGTGTTCGCCGTGCACGGCGCCGTCACCGGGTCGTTCGCGACCCGGGTGCCGTGGATCCAGGACCACGCCTCGCTCAGCACCGGCCAGCTCGGGCTGGCCCTGGCCTTCACGGCGTTCGGCGCCTCCTGTTCCATGCCGCTGGCCGGCCGGATCAGTCACACCTTCGGCAGCCGTAACGCCCTGCGCGGGCTGATCGCGCTGTGGACGGCGTCCCTGGTCCTGCCCGCGCTGGCGCCGAACCTGTACACGTTGTGCCTGGCGATGTTCGTCTACGGGGCGAGCGCGGGCATGGCGGACGTCGCGATGAACGCGCTGGGCGTCGAGGTCGAGCGGCTGCTCGACAAGTCGATCATGTCCGGGCTGCACGGCATGTGGAGCGCGGGGGCCCTGCTCGGCTCGGCGGGCGGCACGCTCGCCGCGCACCTCGGATCGGACGCGCGCCTGCACTTCGCGCTGGCGGCCGTGACCCTCACCCTGCTCGGCGTGCTCGCCTGCCGCTGGGTGCTCGACCTCCAGCCGGCCGAGGACGAGGAGCCGCCGCCCCGGTTCGCGCTGCCGCCGCGGTCGGCGCTGCTGATCGGCGCGGTCGGTTTCTGCGCGGTGTTCGCGGAGGGTGCCAGCCTGGACTGGTCGGCGGTCTACCTGCGTGACCGGCTGGAGGCGTCGGCCGGTCTCGCGGCGGCCACGACGACCGGGTTCATGCTGACCATGGCGGTGGCCCGGATCGCCGGTGACGCGGTGGTGGACCGATTCGGCGCGGTCCGCACGGTCCGGCTGGGCGGTGTCCTCGCCGCGGTCGGCGGGCTGCTCGTCGTGGTCGCCGGTCACCCGGCCGTGGCGATGGGCGGCTTCGCCCTGATGGGCCTCGGCATCGCCGTGGTCGTACCGCTGTGCTTCGCGGCGGCGGGCCACAGCGGCCCGAACCCCAGCCAGGCCATCGCGGGCGTCGCGACGATCACGTACACCTCGGGGCTGATCGCGCCGAGCCTGATCGGCGGGGTGGCCCAGGCGACCAGTCTGATGGTGTCGTTCTGCGTGGTGAGCGCGCTGTCCGGCGGGCTCGCGGTGTTCGCGGGCGTGCTGCGCACCGGTGAGCGCGACCGGCCGAAGGTCAGTCCGCCGGCCGCAGCAGTTCCCGACCCGCGGCCCTGAACGCCTCGCTCCACGGCGCCGGTCGCAGTGTCCCCGCGTCGAGCCGGACCAGCACCCGGGCGCCCCGCGCGTACGTCACCGCCGCGTCGGCCGAGCAGAACCGGAAGCCGTACGTCAGCCCGGTGGTGCCGAGCCGTTCCAGCCAGAGGTGGACGGCGTACGCGCCGGGGCGGGTGACCGGGGCCTCGTAGGTGATCCGGAGTTCCTTGACCGCGTTGCACGCGTCGCCGGCCGCCGCCCAGTCGCCGTCGAAGCGGATCCCGCGCTCCTGCCACAGTTCGGTCCAGGCCCGCTCGACCAGCAGGGGGTAGCGGGCGTTGTGCAGCAGTCCGAGGGCGTCGAGATCGTCGAAGTGGACGGTGACGGGGATCAGCCGGCCGGAGGACGACAGGACGGGGGCCATCGGGGCTTCGGCGGTCACGGGTGGTGCTCCTGACACTGATGAGACGCGCGCGTCCGCGGACACCGTGGAGACCGGACCCCGTGGCGACGCACGCGTCCCTTGACACTGATGAGACGCTCACCGCCATCCTAAGCGGACGCTCAGGCGACCCCGCCGGTCGGCCCGGTCCGGCCCGGCTCCGGGAAGGCCCTGACCAGCCCTGTCCCCGACAATGGTGCCGACACCCGCACGCACGACGAAAGCGAAACCGCACCATGGATCTCGGCGTCCGCTGGAAACTGCACGGCGACGGACGCACCCCGGCCCCGGGAGCGGTGGTCCGGCCCGACGAGCGGCTCTCCTGGCCGCGCACGGTCGGGCTCGGCGCCCAGCACGTGGTGGCGATGTTCGGAGCGTCGTTCGTGGCCCCGGTCCTGATGGGCCTGGACCCGAACCTCGCCATCATGATGTCGGGCGTCGCCACCGTGATCTTCCTGCTCGCGACCCGCGGCCGGGTGCCCAGCTACCTGGGCTGTTCGCTGTCCTTCGTCGGGGTCGCCGCGGTGATCCGCGCCCAGGGCGGGACGAGCGCCACGGTGACCGGCGCGGTCTTCGTCGTCGGTGCCGCCCTGTTCCTGGTCGGTCTCGCCGTGCAGCGCTTCGGCGCGCGGATCATCCACGCCGCGATGCCGCCGATCGTGACGGGCGCGGTCGTGATGCTGATCGGCTTCAACCTCGCCCCGGTCACCGCCTCCACCTACTGGCCGCAGGACCAGTGGACCGCCGTGCTGGTCATGCTGTTCACCGGGATGGCGGTCGTCTGTCTGCGTGGTTTCTGGTCCCGGATCGCGATCTTCCTGGGCCTGGTCTTCGGGTACGGCATCTCCTGGGTCTTCGACCTGGTCTTCGGGAAAATCCACTCGGTGGACGCGAGCGGCAGGCTCACCGACCACCGGCGCCTGGACCTCTCCGCCGTGGGCGAGGCCGACTGGGTCGGACTGCCGTCCTTCCACGTGCCGTCGTTCCAGTGGTCGGCGATCCTGGTCGCGCTGCCGGTCGTCATCGCGCTGGTCGCGGAGAACGCCGGGCACGTCAAGGCGGTCGGCGAGATGACCGGCGACCCGCTCGACGACAAGCTCGGCACGGCGATCTCGGCGGACGGCGTCGGCTCCATGCTGTCGACCGCGGTGGGCGGCCCGCCCAACACCACGTACTCCGAGAACATCGGCGTGATGGCCGCGACCCGGGTCTACTCGACCGCCGCCTACTGGGCCGCCGCCTGCTTCGCGCTGCTGTTCGGTCTGTGCCCGAAGTTCGGCGCGGTCGTGGCGGGCATCCCGGGCGGCGTGCTCGGCGGCATCACCGTCATCCTCTACGGCATGATCGGCCTGCTCGGTGCCCAGATCTGGCTGAACGCCAGGGTCGACCTGCGCAATCCGCTCAACCTGGTGCCCGCCGCGGCGGGCATCATCATCGGCGTCGGCAACGTCACCATGAAGTTCGGCGACAACTTCTCGCTGAGCGGTATCGCCCTGGGCACCCTGGTGGTGATCACCGGTTACCACGCGCTGCGCGCGTTCGCCCCGGCCCACCTCAAGACGCAGGACGCGCTGCTGGACGAGGGCACGTCGTCCTACGACGAGGGCGACGGCGGTCAGCGCGCCAGGTCGTAGGCGTACGACGCGGTGAACATCCCCGGCTCTCCCTTGCAGCCGTCCGACTCCCCCGGCAGCTTCACCCACAGGTAGGCGTCGACACGTGCCTCGCCGGTGTCCAGCGTGGGGGCCCGGCCGATCTTCCGTCCGGCCGGGTCGCACCACTGCCCGTCGGGCGGGGCGCCGTTGCCGTTGCGGCTGGTGTCGATGACCGCGCCGAGGTCCGCCGGACCGCCGAGGGCGTCCAGGACCTCCCGGTCGTAGGCGATCTCGTCGGCCGTGCGGTGGAAGTTGGAGACGTTGCTGAAGACGCCGTCGGAGGAGGCGGCGGACGCGGCGCCCGCCTCCTTCAGCAGGGCCGCCTGCTTCGCCGCCGGGTTCCAGGCGGAGTGCCCCGCGTCGTAGTACACGCGGGCCCGTGGGTTCGCCGTCTTCAGGACCCGGCCCGCGCGGGCCAGCGCGGCGAAGCGGTCCGCGCGGTCGGTGGCGGAGAGGCAGTCGGCCTGCGCGACGGAGTCCGGCTCCAGGATCACCATGACCTCGCGGGTGCCCAGCCCGCCGGCGAAGTCGTCGATCCAGCGGTCGTACGTGTCGAGGTCGGCCGCCCCGCCCTCGGAGGCCCCGCCGCAGTCACGGCCCGGGATCGCGTACACGACGACGGCCGGCACCCGGCCCTGCGCGGCGGCGGAGGCCGTGACCGCCCGGACCCGGGACGCGGTGGCCGTGGAGTCGGCGTCGGTGAACCACACCGCCGCCGGCTGTTCGGCGATACGGGTCTCGATGACGGCCGCGCGGGGATCCGCGGGGTGGTCGCGCACCCACTCGGTCACCTGGGAGTCGGGGTGGTGGTACAGCCGGGGTGACACGGCGGCGGTCTCCCGGCTCCGCTCGGACCTGCGCGGCGCGGAGGTGCCGCCGGCCTTCTCCTTCGGGGACGGCGAGGCGGACGTCGTCGCGCTCGCCGAGGGCGGGACCGAGGGCACGACGGGCAGTGCCGCGAGGCGCGGCGAACCGCTCACGTCGGGCCGGGCCTCGTCGGCCCCCCGGCCGTCGTCCAGCGCGGACAGCATCCCGGTCACGGTGCCGACGGCGACCACCAGGGCGGCGGCCGCGACCATCGCGCCACGCCCGACGGCCCGCCTGCGCCGGGCCCTGCGTACGGCCAGGCGCCGGGCACGTAAACCTGCCACTGTGCTGTTCCCCCTCCCGTGTGACGAGACCGTTCCCCCGTTCCGGGGAAGCGTCGGCCCGCCGACACCCGGGAAAGCCTAGGACTGGGACCCTGCCCCCATGGCGCAATTGGAACAGTTCACCACTCCCGTGGACGCGGTGGTCGCCCGCCTGCGCGCCCTGGACAGGGCCCTGCCGGCGCGGGACGGGATCGCGGTCTTCAACCGCGTCTACCTCGCGGTGACCGAGGCGGTCGACCGGCGCATCGACACCGGGGAGTTCACCGACGCGCGAGCCGCGATCACGCTGGATGTGCGGTTCGCGGAGCGCTATCTGGCGGCGGTCGACGCGGTGGCCGACGAGCGGCGCCCACCGGCCTGCTGGCGCCCGCTGTTCCAGTTCCGCCGTCATCCCGGAGTACGACCGCTTCAGTTCGCGCTCGCGGGCATCAACGCGCACATCGGCCACGATCTCGCGCTCGCCGTCGTGGACGCCTGTCGTACGCTCGACTGCGAACCCGCCGAGCTGGAGGACGAGTTCGACCGCGTGGGCGATCTCCTCATCTCGCTGGAGGAGCGCATCCGCGAGGATCTGATGCCGGGTCCCGACCTCTTCCAGATCGCCGACCCGCTCACGCACCTGCTCGGCGCCTGGAGCCTGGAGCGCGCCCGGGAGGCCACCTGGTCGGCGGCGCGGGCGCTGTGGGCGCTGCGCCGACTGCCGGACGTGGCCGAGGAGTTCGCCGGACGCCTGGACGCGGCGGTCGGCTTCGCGGGCCGCATGCTGCTGACACCGCTGCCGGACTGACGCGCCACGCCGGTGGCCGGTTCGCGCCGTCGTCCCCGGGCACCGCCGGACCGGCGTTGTACGTTCGACAGAACCGCACCTGGTGTCGAAGGAGCAGTGGGCATGGCGACAAGGCTCGGACTCGGCCTCCCTCAGAGCAGGCGCTACGACCTCGGCCGGGACGTCCCCGACGTGGCGCGCGCCGCCGAGGCCGTCGGTTACGACAGCCTCTGGGTGTACGAGCGGCTCCTCGTCCCCGACCCGGCCACGCAGGGGCTGTACGGCATCGAGGGCCTCCCCTGGCCGGACGAGTACCGCGGGGTCGCCGAGCCGCTGGTCACGCTGACGCTCGCCGCGGCGGCCACCGAACGGGTCCGGCTGGGCAGCAGCGTGCTGGTCGCACCGCTGCACGTACCCGTCCAGCTCGCCAAGGCCCTGGCCACGCTGGACGCGGCGAGCGGCGGCCGGGTGATCGCGGGCTTCGGCACGGGCTGGTCGCACGACGAGTACGCGGCCGCGTCGGTGCGCCCGTTCGCGGAGCGCGGCGCGGCCCTGGACGAGCTGATCGGCGTGTGCCGCGCGGTCTGGGGCCCGGACCCGGTGTCGTACGACGGGCGGGTCACGAAGATCGCCCCGGCGGTCGTCGGCCCGAAGCCCGCCCGGCCGATCCCCCTCCTGCTGGCCGCGGGCGCCGGGCGGGCCCAGCGCCGTCTGGTCGATCACGCCGACGGCTGGCTGCCGGTCGGCATGGGCGCCGAGGCGCTCGCCGCCCAGTGGCGCGCGCTGCGGGAACTGGCCGCCGAGCGCGGGCGCGCGGCACCCATCCAGACGGTGCTGCGCACCAACGCCCGCTACCTGGCCAAGGGGCACACCGGGCCCCGCCGGGGCCCCTTCGAGGGCAGTGTCGACCAGATCGTCGCGGACCTGGCCGCGCACGCCGAGGTCGGGCTCGACGAGATCCTCGTCGACCTCCAGAGCGGCACGCGGGACGCGCGGGAACTCGAGGACGTCGCCGCGGAGGTGTACGAGAAGGCGCGCGCGGCCGGCATCTGAGCCCGGCGGCGCGCGCCGTGGGAGGTCAGTCCTCCGGGAGTTCCACCGGGGCGATCTCGTCGTAGACGTCGCCCGGGCCCGGGTTGGTCGCGTCGGTCGCTCCGTCGAAGTGGTGCATGACGCCCCAGACCGCGTTCAGCGCGGTCTGGATCGCGCCCTCGGCCCAGCCGGCCGTCCAGGAGATGTCGTCGCCGGCGAGGAAGATGCCCCGCTTGTCCACGGGCAGCCGGTCCTGCATGAAGTGCGTGAACAGGCGCCGCTGGTAGCGGTAGTGGCCGGGCAGGTTGGCCTTGAACGCGCCCATGAAGTAGGGCTCGTTCTCCCAGGAGACCGTCACCGGGTTGCCGATGATGTGCTTCCTGATGTCGACCTTGGGATAGATCTCGCCGAGCGACTTCAGCATGACCTCCATCCGCTCGTTCGCGGACAGCGGCAGCCACTTCAGGCTGTCGTCGCACCAGGTGTACGACAGGCAGATGACGGCGGGCTTGTCCGGGCCGTCGTCCAGCAGGTAGGTGCCACGCGTCATCCGGTCGGTGAGCGTCATCGACATGACGTCACGGCCGGTCGGGTTCCCCTCGTCGTCGACGGCCGGGTCCAGCCAGAAGGGCCGGTCGACCGGCACGAACAGCTTCGAGGACTCCATGTAGTGGGTGCGCTCGATCGCGGTCCAGTGGTCGATCGGGAAGAGCGAGTCGTCGCAGTCGATCTTCGACAGCAGCATCCAGGACTGGGCGGTGAAGATCGCCGCCTGGTAGGTGCGGATGTCGCCGTTCGCGTCCGTCACGGTGATCTGGTTTCCGGCGGTGCGGTGCAGCCGGGTCACCGCCGGGCGCGGTTCGCCGCCCGCGTGCAGGGACTTCAGCGAGGTCCCGTACGGCCAGTGGACGATCTTCTCCGGCTCACGCTCCCACAGGCGCAGCGGCAGCTGCTGGGAGCCGCCGACGATGCCGCGGTGGTGGTCGTCGGCCTCGGTGTAGACGACCCGCAGGATCTCCAGGATGGAGTTGGGGAAGTCGGTGTCCCAGCCGCCGGTCCCGAAGCCGACCTGGCCGAAGATCTCGCGGTGCCGGAACGACTTGAAGGACTCGGAGTCGCACAGAAACCCGTAGAACGTCTGGTTGTCGAGCTTCTCGACGAGCCGGGACCAGATCTCGCGGATGCGCGGCACGTCCCGCTCGCGCATGGCCCGGTTCATGTCGGAGAAGTCGGCGCCGTCCTCCAGACAGGCGTTCCAGGCGTTCATCACGTCGCGGTAGACCTGCGGCAGGTCGTCGACGCTGGTCGCGTAGTGCGACTCGCCCTTGAGGTCGACGACGGTCGAGGGGGTCGTCTCGGCGAGGGGGTTGGGGAAGGGCCGGGTCTCCAGTCCCACCAGGTCGATGTAGTGCTGGAGCGCGGTGGACGACGGCGGGAAGCGCATCGCGCCCATCTCGGCGGTGAGCGCGGGGTCGCAGCCGTCGAAGCCGACGGTCCGCAGCCGGCCGCCGATCTGGTCCGCCTCGTAGACGACGGGCCTGAGGCCCATCTTCATCAGCTCGTACGCGGCCACGATGCCGGACAGGCCGCCGCCGATGACCGCGACCTCGGTGCCGTGCCCGGTCGCGGGTATCTGGCCGAGGCCCGCGGGGTGGGCGAGGAAGTCGTCGTACGCGTACGGGAAGTCCGGGCCGAACATGGTGATCGGCGGCTGGTGCTCGTCTGCGTGCTCGACGGCGTTGGGCACGGTGGACGTCATGGGGTACGGACTCCTTGCGCGAAGACCCGGGGAGGCGGGGGGAGAGCGGCGGGGCGGGGCGGGCTTCAGACGAGGGACCCGTAGAGGCCGGGGCGGCGGTCCTTCAGATACGGGTTCGCCGCGCGGGCGGCGGCGAGGAAGTCGGGGTCGACATCGGCGAGGAGGAGCTCGTCGGCGCGGCCGGCGCGGGTACGGGCGACTCCGTCGGGACCCGCGAGGGTGGAGAGTCCGACGAACTCGAACTCCCCTTCCTGGCCCACCCGGTTGACGTAGGCGACGTACATCTGGTTCTCGAAGGCGCGCACCGGTACGACGGACTCGGCGACGAACTGGAAGGGGTGCATCTGCGCCGTCGGCACCACCAGGAAGTCCGTGCCGGCCAGGGCGTGGGCGCGGACGTTCTCCGGGAACTCGACGTCGTAGCAGATCATGATGCCGACGCGCAGTCCGTCCAGGTCGGCCTGGACGACCGGCGTCCCGCCCGGCGTGAAGTGGTCGCGCTCGAAGCAGCCGAAGAGGTGGGTCTTGCGGTAGTTGGCGAGGCGGGCGCCGTCGGCGGAGATCAGCTGGGCGGAGTTGAAGACGGCGTCGCCGTCGCGCTCGGGGTATCCGTAGGCGATCGCGAGGCCGTGCCGGGTGGCGATCTCGGCGATCGCGTCCGCGGAGTCGCCGTCGGCGGGCTCGGCCAGGCCGGCGATGTCGTCGCCGATCGCGTACCCGGTGAGGAACATCTCCGGCGCGGCCAGCAGCGCGGCTCCAGCGGCGGCGGCCCGGCCCGAGGCCTCGTCGAGGACCTTGAGGTTCTCGACGACGGAGCCGGGGCGGCCGGAGCTCTGGAGCAGGGCGGTGCGCATGCGTGTTCCTCACCGGTACGAGGGGTTCGGGGGGCCAGGTAGACGGTACGGGCGGCCGAGCGGGCCGGACAAGAAGGAGCCGTTGCGCGCGGGTGAGCGGTTCGTTGCGTGGTGCGCGGGGCGGGCGGCGATTCGTTGCGTGGGCGCGTTCGCGCCTGCGCTCGGGCCGGGCTCGCCCTGGTCAGAGCTCGCGCAGCCGCGCCACGATCTCGCGCAGCAGCTCGGGGTCGGTGGCCGGGCCCGCCACGACCTGCCGTGCCGCGTCCACCCGCACCACCCCGGCCGCGGCCAGGTCGCCGAGCAGGACGCGGACGACGGTCAGCGGCAGGTCGGCGTCCGCGGCGAGCTCCACGACCGGTCGCGGCCCGCGGCGCACCAGGTCGAGCAGAGAGGTCCGGGCATGGTCCAGGGCCGGGCCGCCGTCCGCCAGGTCCAGGGCGGTGACCTGGGACATCAGATCGATGACGGGTCCGGCGCAGGGCCGGGTCCGGCCGTGTGTCACGGCGTACGGGCGGACCATCGGCCCGCTCTCGTCCTCGTACCAGTGGTCGTCGGCCACCGGAGGATCAGGCGCCGGCCGGACCGGCGGGGGCGGCGGCCTCACGCACGGCGGCGTCCAGGTGCCGGCCGACCCGGCGGACGAGCAGTTCCATCTCGTGGGCGAGCTGGCCGACGTCGGTCTCCGCCTCGCTCAGCACGGCCAGGCGGCTGCCGTTGCCCGCCGGGGTGATGAAGAGGTAGGCGTCATCGAGCATGACCATGGTCTGCCGCACCCTCCCCACCTCGAACCGCTCCCCCGCCGCGTGGGCCAGGCTGTGGAAGCCGGAACAGACGGCGGCCAGGTGTTCGATGTCCCGTCTGCGGATCCCCTCCGAGCAGCACAGCGGCAGCCCGTCCGCGGTGAGCAGTACGGCCTGACGCACGTGGTCGGTCCTGGCCACGAGGTCGTCGAGCAGCCAGCCGAGGTCCGTCCCGGGCTGTTCGGAGGTCTTGTCAGGGCGCATCGTCGGCACCCCTCCCTTCGTCGGTGCCGGTCGGCTCAGTGGGGGTGTCGGTGGGGGTGCCGGGGTGCCCGGTGCCGGACTCGGCTCCTCGGCGCCCGCGGTCCAGCCCGCGCTGGAAGGCACCGAAGATCGCCCGCATGTCCTCGGGGCTCACCTCGCGCTCCGGGGCGCCGCCGGGCGCCGAGGGCGCTTCGCGGCGCAGTTCGGCGGCCAGGGCGGCCTGGCGTACCCGGGTGGGGAGAGCTGAGGCGGGGGGTGCGGCCTCGGCGCCGTCGGGCTCTCCGGCGGCCGGCTCACCGGAACCGGGCCGTACGGCGGCCGAGGCGGGCCGGGCCGCGCCGGTCCCGGCCGACCTCACCGACACCGCGCCGGTCCCGGCCGGCCTCACCGACAGCGCGCCCGCCGGGACGCCTCCCGACAGCGCACCGGCCGGCACCGCGGGCTCCCCTTCCGCCCTGTCCGCCTCCGTCGGCCGCGCCTCCGCCGACACCGTCTCCGCCAGCACCGTCTCCGGCAGCAGCACCACCGCCGTGGTGCCCCCGTACGGGGAGCGGCACAGGGTGACCTCGATGCCCTGGCGGGCGGCGAGGCGGCTCACCACGTACAGGCCGAGGCGGTCGTGGCGGGTCGGGTCGAAGTCGTCGGGGCGGGTGAGGGTGCGGTGGGCCTCCGCCAGCTGTTCCGGGGCGAGGCCGAGGCCCCGGTCGTCGATCTCCAGGACGAAGCCGCCGCGGGCCCGCCCGGTGCGCAGTGTCACCTGGGTGCGGGGCGGGGAGAACACGGTCGCGTTCTCCAGGAGTTCGGCGATCAGATGGACCACGTCCGCGACGGCGTCCGCGGTGACACCGACCGGTTCCATCGGCGGGACGACCACGCGCGCGTAGTCCTCGATCTCGCTGACCGCGGCGGAGACGACGTCGGCGACCGGTACCGGGCGCCGCCATCTGCGGCCTGGGGCCGCTCCGGACAGGATGATCAGGCTCTCCGCGTGCCGCCGCATCCGGGTGGTGAGGTGGTCGATGCGGAACAGCTCCTGGAGGACGTCCGGATCGTCGGTCCGCCGCTCCAGCGTGTCCACGAGCTTCAACTGCCGGTGCACCAGCGCCTGGTTGCGGCGCGCGATGTTGAGCAGTACCGCGAACAGCCCGCGCCGCAGGGTGGCCTGCTGGACGGCCGCCTCGACGGCCGCGAGCCGGGCGGCGTTGAAGGACCGGCCGACGTCTCCGATCTCGTCGGCGCCGACCTCCCCGTCCGCCAGCGGCGGCGCCTCGGCGGCCGCGTCCACGTCGTCCCCGGCGCTCAACCTCCGTATGACGGAGGGAAGCTGGTGGGTGGTGAGCAGGTCGGCGGCGTCCCGCAGCGTCTCCAGCCGGCGCGAGATGCGGCGGGCGCCGCGCACCGCGAACCACAGCGACAGCGCCACCGCGGCGAGCCCCAGCACCGCTACGACGGCGGCCTTGGTCAGCTCGTGGTAGGCGAACGCCCGCCCGCGCACCGCCGAGTTCTGCGCGGCGCGCGTGCACAACTGCATGTAGCGCTTGACCGCCCGGTCCGTGGTGGTGCGCCAGGAGTCGGCCGCGACGGCCTCGGCCGCCCCGCCCGCCCCCGCCCGCAGCAGCGCGTCCTCGCTCGTCGTCAGCCGCCGGTGCAGGTCGCCGCGCTGGAACTCCTCGAACAGCGACCGCGAGTCGGACGGCAGATCGGGCACGTAGGTCCGCTCGAAGACCCGGCGGTCCTCGATCGTCGCCGTCAGCGTGTCGTACTGGGTGTCGGTCAGCGTGCCCGCGGCCCGCGCCCCGGCGACCAGGGCGTCCTCGCGCGAGACGAACTCCCGGACCCGGACGAGCTCGACGACGACCTGGGCCTCGCGCGCCAACTGCCCCGCCTGGAGCGCGGTGAGCGCGGACGGGACGTCGAAGCCGGGCTCCACGAGTGCGCTGTAGTCGCGCACGGCCCGGTCCCACGAGACGGCGCGGGTCAGCACGCGCTCGCGCAGCCCGTCGAGCCGGCCGACGGAGGCGACCACGGCGTCCAGTACCTGCCGCTGCCGGACGGAGAGCAGGTCGCGGTCGCCGTTCTCGACGGCCTCGCGCATCGCGTCGACCGCGCGGTCGGTGCGTCGTTGCTGCGCCATCAGGTCCAGGGCGGCCACCGTACGGTGGTCCGCGCCCAGGTAGGCGGCGGAGAGCCGGCGCTCGATCTGGATCTGCCCGACCGCCGTGTCGACGGGCGTGCCGAACTCCTCGTAGACCCCCTGGAGTCTGATCAGGGCGCGCAGCTCGCCGGTGACGGACACCATGGCGAAGGTCCACAGCGTCATCAGGGCGAGCACCGGAGCGAGCGCGAGGGCCACGATCCGCGCGCGTACGGTGGTGGGACGGCCGAAGGACCAGCGCATGGTCTCCCCAGGACGGCGGTACGGTCGGGCGGCTGGGCGACGATCGGACACCCGTGGGGGTTACCCGCGGGTAGCGAGCGGCGCTCAACCTACGGGATCAGCCACCGCGACCGCAATGGTTACCTGAGGTAACTCAGCGTCACCGGGGTCGCGGCACGGCGAACTCGGTGACCACCGCCGCGTGGTCGGAGGGCCAGTCGTTGCCCGCCACGTCCGGCCACGGGCTCGGGGTCCCGGCGACGAGCGTGCGCGAGCCGAGCACGCTCAGACCGCGGTGCAGGACGTAGTCGATGCGGTCCTGCGGTTCGGGCCGCCCGCTGCCGTCCTCGTGCACCGGGTGGACCGGCGACCAGGTGTGACCGGGGTCGGCCACCGGATCCGGGTGGGCCTCCCGGTAGGAGTCGCGCAGGCCCGCCTCCTGCGCCGCCATCGTCACCGGCCACGCGACCTCCGGCCGGTCCAGGTGGGAGGGGCAGTTGAAGTCGCCGACGAGGACGACCGGCACCCCGTCGGACGCCGCCTCGTCGATCCGCCGCAGGGCGTCCCGCAGCTGCGTGAGCCGCACCTGCTCGTGGGCGATCAGCTCGGCCTCGGCGAGCCCGTCGAAGACCGACTCGTAGGGACCGTACGGCGTGTAGTGGAGGTGGGCCGTCCACACGTCGACCTGCCGGCCCGCGCCGAGCTCGATCCGGACCCCGGCCGCGCCGTAGAAGCCGACGTCGGGGTCGCCGTGGCGGGCCGTGATCGGGTGGCGGCTGATGATGCCGAGGTTCTCACCGGCCCGGTGGTGGTGCCAGCCGAGGGCGTCGGCCAGCTCCTGGGCCGCGGTGCCGCCCGTCTCCTGGAGACCGACGACGTCCGCCCCGCTCTCCAGGACCGTCTTGAGCTGCTTGGCCCGGTGGTCGTCGACCAGGCTGCCGCCGAGCCAGAGGTTCCAGCTCATGACGCACAGTCCGTACGCGACCAGGCCGCGCAGTTCCTCCGGGGTGATCCCGGCGAGGGTGGTGCGCAGGGTCCGGCCGGGGGCCGCCTCGATCGGCGCGAGCGAGGGCACGGCGAGCACCGCGCACCCGGCCGCCTCGGCGGAGGCGACGCCGGTCTCGGTGTCCTCGACGGCCACGCAGGCCGCCGGGTCCACGCCGAGGGCACGGCAGGCGGCGAGATAGGGGTCGGGGGCGGGCTTGGTGCGCTCGGTGTCGTCGGCGGTGACGGACACCGCGAAACGGTGCGCGCCGAGCGCTTCCAGCACGATGTCGGCGACGGCTCGGGGGGACGCCGTGACGAGGGCGGTGGGGACGCCTTCGCGGGCCAGCGCGTCCAGCAGGTCGAGCGCGCCGGGGCGCGGTTCGATGCCGGCCCGGACGCGGTCGGCGAACTCACGGTGCAGGACGTCGGCGACAGCCGCGGCCGGCGTGCCCGTGGCGGCGCTCAGCCAGGCGGCGGTGTGCTCGACGGGACGGCCGAGCACCTCCGTCTGGTCCGCCGCGGTCAGGGGCCGGCCGGCGACCTGTGACACCGCGTCCCACCACAGTCGCTCGGTGTCGACGAGCGTGCCGTCCATGTCGAACAGGACGGCCTGGAGCGGGAGTCGGAGGTGGGGGGTCACGTTTCTCTCTTTCGTCAAAGTGCTACGCGTCGTGCTGTGCCGTCACCGTTCGGTGCGTTCCGCCACCAGCATCGGCCGCTCCGGAAGCGACACGCTCACGGCGGTTCCGGCGCCGAGCGGTCCGGCCTCGTGGGCGGGCAGGTCGGCCTTCAGCTCGGTGCCGTCGCCGAGCCGGACGGTGAGCCGGACGACCGCGCCGAGGAAGGCCCCGGCGACCACCCGCGCGTCGCCCGACTCGTCGGCGCGCACCGACAGCGCCTCGGGCCGCACCAGTACGTCCACGTCGGGTCCGGCCGGCGCCTCCCCGTCGACCGGCAGCGACCGGCCGAGCACCTCCACCGAGGCGCCCTTGAGCGTCCCCGGTATCCGGTTCATCGTGCCGACGAACTCGGCGACGAACGCGGTGGCGGGGCGCCCGTACAACTCGGCGGGCTCGGCGCACTGTTCGAGCCTCCCGGCCCGCATCACCGCGACCCGGTCGGCCATGGACAGCGCCTCCTCCTGGTCGTGCGTGACGAAGAGGGTGGTGATGCCCAGTTCCAGCTGGAGCCGCCGGATCTCCTCGCGCAGGCTGAGGCGCACCTTGGCGTCGAGCGCCGACAGCGGCTCGTCGAGGAGCAGGACGCGGGGCCGCAGGGCGAGCGCGCGGGCGAGCGCGACGCGCTGCTGCTGGCCGCCGGAGAGCTGGTGCGGGTAGCGCTCGGCCTTGTCGCCGAGCCCGACCAGGTCCAGCAACTCGGCCGCCTGTGCGCGCCGTTCGGCCGTACGCACCTTGCGCATCCGCATCCCGAAGGCCACGTTGTCGAGGGCGCTGAGGTGCGGGAAGAGGCTGTACGACTGGAAGACCATCCCGGCGTCGCGGCGGTGCGCCGGGACACCGGTGACGTCCCGGCCGTCCACCAGGACCTCGCCCGAGTCCGGGTGCTCGAAGCCGGCGAGCATGCGCAGCGCGGTGGTCTTGCCGCAGCCTGACGGGCCGAGCAGCGCGAGGAACTCCCCGGGCCGGACGGTCAGGTCGAGCCCGTCGAGGGCGACGGTCGCGCCGAACTCCCGGCGCAGGCCGCGGAACTCGACGGTGGCGGCCTTCTCCGACGTGGTCTTCTCACGTGTGGTGGCGGTCATGAGTCATCCCTGGGAAGCGGTACGGGAGCGGCCGCCGACTCCGGCGAGCGCGAGGAGCAGGGCCCATGTGACGAGCAGGCTGAGCACGGACACGGCGACGGAGAGCTGGGCCTGCGAGCCGCCGACGCTGTAGATCCACACGGCGAACGGCCGGAAGCCCAGCAGCTGGGCCACGGTGAACTCGCCGAGCACCAGCGCCAGCGTGAGGAAGCCCGCGTTCAGCAGCGCCCCGCGCAGATTGGGCAGCACGGCCCGCACCAGGGCCTGCGGCCAGCTCGCCCCACAACTGCGGGCGGCCTCGACGAGGGTACGGACGTCGATGGCGCGCAGCCCGGAGTCCAGGGCCCGGTACACGAACGGCAGCGCCATCACCACGTAGGCGAGGACGAGCACGAACGGGAAGTCGGGGTTCTGGATGGCCACGAACGTCTGGAACAGCGGGGTGCGCGAAAGGTGGTCGGGCCCCCACTTCAGGACCGTGGCGATGCCCGCCACGAACGCGATCGGCGGGACGACCAGGGGCAGCGAGCAGACCACCTCGACCACCGGCCGCAGCCGGGGCGCGCCGAGCCGCAGCGCGACCATGGCGGGCACCATCAGCAGCAGCACCAGGGCGATGGTGGCGGCGGCCAGTTCCAGGGAGAGCACCAGGCTGGAGACGAAGCCGTCGGTGGAGACGATCTGGCTGTAGGCGTCGAAGCTGATCCCGCCCGGCACGTCGACCGTGAAGACCAGGGACGCGCCGAGCGGCACCAGGAAGTAGACGGCGGCGAGGGCGAGGACGACCCAGCGCCACAGATTCAGGCGAGCCATCGCGCGCTCCGTCGTTGCAGGGGCAGGTACACCGCCATGACGAGGCCCGCGATGAGGACCATGTCGAGGCTGAGGGCGAGCGCCACGTTCTCCTGGCCGACCAGCACGTTGCCGGAGATGGCGTCGGCGATCTGGAGGGTGACCAGCGGCACCGAACTGCCCACCATGGCCGCGGCGGTGGCGTACGCGGCGAACGCGCTGCCGAAGAGCAGGACGAAGCCGCCGAGCAGGGACGGCGCGAGGACCGGGAGGGCGATGTGCCGCCAGTACTGGACGCCGGTGGCGCCGTTGTTCTGCGCCGCCTCGCGCCACTGGGAGCGCAGGCCCTCCAGGGCCGGCGTGATGGTGAGGACCATCAGCGGGATCAGGAAGTACAGGTAGACGAGAACGAGTCCCCAGAAGCTGTACAGGTCCCAGCCCTTGTCCTTCAGGCCCAGGTGGGTGGTCAGCACACCAGCGTTGCCGAGGGTGGCGACGAACGCGAACGCGAGCGGGACCCCGCCGAAGTTGGCGAGGACACCGGAGGCGGTGAGCACGGCCTCGCGCAGCGCACGGGAGCGGGAGGTCACCACGGCCTGGGCGAGCGGCAGTCCGAGGACGGTCGCGATGCCCGCGGCCAGGGCCGACAGCTTGACGCTGCCGAGGAGCGCGGTGAGATAGGCCCCCCGCACGGAGGTGCTCAGGTTCGCCGCGGTGTACGACGTGGCGCCCGTCGTCTGGTCCTTGACCGTGAAGGCGCCGTTCAGCATCGCCAGGGCGGGGATCCCGAAGGCGATCGCGGTGAAGACCAGCAGCGGGACCACCGCGAGCCAGCCGGGGGCGCGGCGCCGCCGCTTCGGTGAGGAAGCGGCGGGCGCCACGTCCGCCCTCGTGAGAGTGGCGGTCATCCGGAGACGGCCTTCGCCCAGCCCTGCGCGAGGACCGTCTTGGCCTTGCTCTGCTGGGCCTCGCTCGGGAAGGACGGGGTGCCGGTGACCTTCGGGAGCTTGGCGGCGGCGGCCGTGTCGAGCGTGCCGGCCTTGTCCATGGCGGGCATCAGGGTCGGGCGGGCGTACCCCTTGAGCCACAGGTTCTGGCCCTCGGCGCTGTAGAGGTACTCCTCCCACAGGCGGGCGGCCGCCGGGTGCGGGGCGTCCTTGTTGATGGCCTGGGAGTAGTACTGCGAGAACTGGCCGTCGCTGGGCACCGAGACCTTCCAGTCCACGCCCTTGGACTTGAACTCGTCGGCGTAGCCGGCGTTGAGGTAGTCCCAGTCGATGCTGATCGGCGTCTCGCCCTTCTCGACGGTCGCCGGGGTCGACTCGACGGGCGTGTAGTTGCCGTTCTTCTTGAGCTTGGCGAAGAAGTCCAGGCCGGGCTGGATGTCGTCGAAGGAGCCGCCGCCCGCGACCGCGGCCGCGTACACGCCGCCGAACGCCGAACCCGACTTGGTGGGGTTGCCGTTGAGGGCGACCTGGCCCTTGTACTGCGGCTTGAGCAGGTCGGCGAAGGTGGTCGGGCAGGTCTTGACCCGCTTGGCGTCGCAGCCGATGGAGATGTAGCCGCCGTAGTCGTTGTACCAGCGGGCCTGGGCGTCCTTCTGCTCGGCCGGGATGTCGGCGTAGGAGGCCACCTTGTACGGCGCGAGCAGCCCCTGCTGGGCGGCGCTGAGGGCGAAGGAGCTGCCCACGTCGAGCACGTCCGGCGCGCGGTCCTGGCCCTTGCGCGAGGTCACCGCGGTGATCTCGTCCTGGCTGGAACCGTCCGGGTTCTCGACCTCGATCTTGATGCCGTACTTCTTCTGGAAGCCGTCGATGAGGGCACCGTAGTTGGCCCAGTCGCGGGGAATCGCGATGGCGTGGAGCGTGCCCTCCTTCTTCGCGGCGGCGACGAGCTGGGACATGCCGCCGAAGTCGGCGGCGGAGGTGGCGGTGGCGGCGTTCTTGCCGTCGGTGGTGGTCGACGCGTTGTCGGGAGCGGCGCCGCAGGCGCTCAGGGCGAGCACGGCGACGACGGCGAGGGCACCGCCGAGGGCGGTGGTTCTCGACAGGGACACGGTCACAGCTTCTCCAGGGGACGCACGAGGGTTCAGGAGGACGAACAGTCGAGCAGCAACTCGTCCGACGAACTTGTCTGAACAAGTTGGCCTCAGTACGCCCGCTGCCGGTGTCGTGACGGTAAACAGTGCCGAAACCCTGGGCCCCGATCTCCTGCACGTTCGTGCCGTGCGACCGGCCGGGCAATAAGTCGATTAGGCTGCTCACGCTGTGCACAGGGGTTGATTCAGAGGGGACGTATGGCGGCACGACACGAGGAGATCGCCGAGGAACTGCGGCAGGCGATCGACCGCGAGGAGTACACCGTCGGCAGCCTGCTGCCCGCGGAGACGGAGCTCGCGGCCCACTACGGCGTCTCGCGCGGCACGGTCCGCCAGGCCGTCGCGGCCCTCACCGCCGAAGGCCTCATCGGATCACGTCAGGGCGCCCGCCGGGTGGTCCTCGCCAGCCGCCGCAGCCAGAGCTTCGAGGAGCTGCGCTCCTTCGCCCAGTGGGCGCGCGCGATGGGCCGCGTCGCGAGTGGACAGGTGGTCGCGCAGGAGTACCGTCCGGCCACCAAGGAGGACGCGGTACGCCTCCAACTGCGCGAGTCGGCCCCGGTGTTGCACGTCCTACGGGTGCGCGGGCTGGACGGCGAGCCGGTGCTGCTGGAGCGGACGGTGTACGCGGACTGGATCTCCCCTGCGGTCGAGGCCGTGGAGCCGGACTGCCCGTCCGTCACCCAGCGCCTCTTCGACGACACGGGTCTGGTCTTCGCCTACGGCGAGCACGTCATCGACGCGGTGGCCGCGGGCGCCCAGGACGCGGAGCTGCTCGGCATCCGCCGGACGAGCCCGCTGCTCCGGGTCCGCCGGGTGACGACCACCCGGGACGGGCGTCCGGTGGAGTGGTCGGACGACCGCTACCGCTCGGACGCGGTGAGCTTCAGCGTGCACAACTCGATAGGGAACAACGCGCTGGCCCGCAAGACGGCCGGCTGAGCCGTTCCAGGGACGGTCGACGGGGCGGCTCAGGGCAGGTCAGGGACGGTCGACGGGCCGGCTCAGCGCAGGTCAGGGGCGGGTCGGCTCAGGTGACGTCGTGTCCCGTCACGTCACGTCGGGGAACCCGAGGAGAACCGTCGCAGCAGGGGCGACAGCACGAGCACGGACTTCGTCCGCTCCACGAACGGCTCCCCCGCGATCCGCTCCAGCACCCGCTCGAAGTGGCGCATGTCGGAGGCGAACACCTGGACGATCGCGTCCGCGTCCCCGGTGACGGTGGACGCGGCCACGACCTCCTGGTACCGCTCCAGACCCCGCTGGATGGTCTCCGGCGAGGTGTTGCTCCGGCAGTAGACCTCGACGAACCCCTCGGTCTCCCAGCCGAGCGCGGCCGGGTCCACCCGGACGGTGAAGCCGGTGATGGCGCCGGTGGCACGCAGCCGGTCCACGCGCCGCTTCACCGCGGGCGCGGACAGGCCGACCAGCTGCCCGATGTCCGCGTAGGAGCGGCGCGCGTCCTCGGCAAGGGCGTGCACGATGCGTTCGTCGAGATCGTTCAGCACTGCGGGTGGTTCACTTCTCCGGAGTCGCGAGTCGGGAACGGCGAGGGCCGTACACGAAGTAGAACACGAGCCCGGCCGCCGTCCGGACTCCGAAGACCATGCAGGTGAGCGCCGCCCCGCGCGGGCAGGGGGCTTGGCCCCGGTCAGCTCCAGCTGGCGTGCAGCGGCTTGCCCTCGGCGTAGCCCGCGGCGCTCTGGATGCCGACGACGGACTTCTCGGCGAACTCCTCCAGCGAGCCCGCGCCGGCGTAGGTGCAGGAGGAACGGACGCCCGCGATGATCGAGTCGATCAGGTCCTCGACGCCCGGACGGGCCGGGTCGAGGAACATCCGGGAGGTCGAGATGCCCTCCTCGAACAGCGCCTTGCGGGCGCGGTCGTACGCCGACTCGTCCGACGTACGGTTGCGCACGGCGCGCGCGGACGCCATGCCGAACGACTCCTTGTAGAGGCGGCCGCCGGCGTCCTGCTGGAGGTCGCCCGGGGACTCGTACGTACCCGCGAACCACGAGCCGATCATCACGTTGGACGCGCCGGCCGCGAGAGCCATCGCCACGTCACGCGGGTGGCGGACACCGCCGTCGGCCCACACATGCTTGCCGTACTTCTTCGCCTCGGCCGCGCACTCCAGGACGGCCGAGAACTGCGGCCGGCCCACGCCGGTCATCATCCGGGTGGTGCACATGGCGCCGGGGCCGACACCGACCTTGATGATGTCCGCGCCGGCCTCGATCAGGTCCCGCACCCCCTCGGCGGCGACGATGTTGCCGGCGGCGATCGGGACCTGCGGGTCGAGCGCGCGGACCGTCCTGATCGCGCTGAGCATCGACTCCTGGTGGCCGTGCGCGGTGTCGATGACGAGCGTGTCGACGCCCGCGTCCAGCAGCTGCTTGGCCTTGCCCGCGACGTCGCCGTTGATGCCGACGGCGGCGGCGACGCGCAGCCTGCCGTTCGCGTCGACGGCGGGCGTGTACAGCGTGGCCCGCAGGGCGCCCTTGCGGGTCAGGATGCCGGCCAGCCTGCCGTCCTCGTCGACGGCCGGAGCGTAGCGCCGGTTGGCCGCGTCGAGGCGGTTGAAGGCCTCGCGCGGGTCGATGTCCGCGTCGAGCAGCAGCAGGTCACGGGACATGACCTCACCGAGCTGCGTGAAGCGGTCCACGCCGGTGAGGTCCGTGTCGGTGACGACGCCGACCGGGCGGGTGTCCTCGTCCACGACGACGCCCGCGTTGTGCGCGCGCTTGGGCAGCAGGGCGAGCGCGTCGGCGACGGTCTGGTGCGGGCTCAGCACGATCGGGGTGTCGAGGACCAGGTGGCGGCTCTTCACCCAGGAGACGACCTCGGTGATGACGTCGATCGGGATGTCCTGCGGGATGACCACGAGTCCGCCGCGCCGGGCCACCGTCTCGGCCATGCGGCGGCCGGCGATGGCGGTCATGTTGGCGACGACCAGCGGGATCGTCGTGCCCGTGCCGTCCGGGGAGCTGAGGTCCACGCCCTGTCGCGAGCCGACGGCGCTGCGGTTCGGCACCATGAAGACGTCGTCGTACGTCAGGTCGTACGGGGGCTTGATGTCGTTGAGGAAACGCACGTGCTGCACATCCCAGTCGATCAGAGGTGGCCCCCGGACAGGTCAGCCAGGGGGAAAGAGCACGTACTTCATTCTCCCATGCCGTCGGCCCTCTCATCCCCCGACAGAACATCCAGGCTGGTCAGAGGCGCCTTAGGAGGATCCTCCAAGAGCCAGCGCCACGCAGAGCGCCGGGAGTGCGTCCACCGCCTGGGCGAAGACCTCCTGGGCCGTCCGCCACTCCCGCGGGCGGGTCCTCGCGTACGCCTGCCAGCCCCGGACGACGACCAGGAGCCCCTTCTCCCTGGCGGCCTCGGGCCAGACGGAGGGGTCGGAGAGGCTGTCGGCGAGCGCGTCCCAGTTGCGCCCGAACCAGTCGGGCAGGTCGAGCGCGCGGGCGCAGCGGTCCATCAGGTCCGCCTTGTCGGTGACGCCGTCGAGATCCAGCAGGACGACATGCCGGCCGGTCAGGTCGTCGGTCATCTCAGCACCGCCCGGAACGAGTCGTAGTGATCGTCGGTGTAGTAGAACTCGTCGCCCTGTCCGGTGACGATGCGCCGGGCACCGCGGTCGCGCGAGCCCGGCGTCCGGACGGTGTATTCGTGGTAGTAGCCCCGCTGGTGCGAGGGCAGCAGTCCTTCGAAGTTCCCGAAGACCGCACCGTCCTTGGCGTACGGGAAGGGGCCGCCCCGGTCGATGAGGTCGAGCGTTTGCCGGGCCTCGACCGGGAGCCGGGACGCCTGGACGGTGTCCAGGGAGCCGGCCCACGTGGGGGTGGCGGTGGCGTGGGCCGCGCCACCGGCCGGGGCCTGCGTCGAGGCGCAGCCCGCCAGCAGGACGGTGAGACAGACCAGTGCCCCCGCGAACACGCGGGGGACGAACCGCAGCAGCATGCCCCGATGCTGTCACGGCCGTCCCCGTCATGACCTGTCGTCCGCGCCCTTCCGGGCCCGTCCGTCCGTACTCCCCGTGACCCGTCCGGCCCGGCCCGTCGCGCCCTGTCCGCCGCAGCCGTCCGTGCCCGCCCGCCCTACGCGACCGCGCCCGTCCGCCGCGCTCGACCGCGCCTGAGCGCCGTACCCGCCGTGCCCGCCGTGCCCCGTCCGCCGTACTCGACCGTGCCTGACCGTGGCCGTCAGGGTCCGTCGGGGTCCGCCCGGTTGAGCGCGGGCCTCGGCATCGGTCCCGCCGTCAGCAGATAGTCCGCGGCGGACGTGTCCGTCACCAGGCTGGTGACGAGGCCGGACCGCAGCACCGCGTCGATCGCGGACGCCTTGCGCTGGCCGCCCGCGATGGCGACGACCTCGGGGATCCGGCGGAGCTGGTCCGCCTTCACGGTGATGCACCGCTCGCCCAGGTCCCGGCCGACCCGGCGGCCCTCGGTGTCGAAGAGGTGCGCGGACATCTCGGCGGCGACACCGAGCGAGGCGTAGTGCGCCCGCTCCTCGTCGCTGAGCATGTCGTGCACCGTCGAGATGCCCGGCTCCCAGGAGCCGATGGAGACACAGGCGACCGTGACCTTGTCGAAGTACTCGAAGGCGCGGGCGATGCCGGTCTGGTTGCGCAGCGCGGCCGCGGTGGCCGCGTCCGGCAGCAGCATCGGCGCGTAGATCGGATGGGCGTCGCCGCCCGACACCTGTGCGGCGCGCCGCACGGCCTCCACCGAACCGCGCTCGGCGGTCCCCGCGTCGTACACCCCGGTCAACTGCACCACCGTGCACGGCGGCAGCCGGTCGAGGGCGGCCGCCATGTGGATCGTGGACCGACCCCAGGCCAGACCCAGCACGTCCCCTTCGTTGAGGAGCTCACCGAGCAGGTCGGCTGCCACTTCCCCCAGGTTCTCGGGATCGGGTGTCTCCTCGGCATCGGCCGGGGACTCGACCACGACGGCGTGCCTGAGGCCGTACCGGGCACGGAGCGCGTCGGAGCGCTCGGCGTCCAGTTCGGCCGGCACGCGGATCTCGATGCGTACGAGATCCCGTTCGAGGGCCGTCTCCAGGACCCGGGCCACCTTGAAGCGGCTGACGCCGAACTCCTCCGCGATCTGGATCTTGGACTTGCCCTCGAGGTAGAAGCGGCGGGCCATGGCCGCCGCCTGCACCAGCTCAGCGGGTCCCATCCGCATGGCTGACCGGCCCGCCGACATACCCGACACGGCGATCTCCTCACTGCTGTTCACACTCTGGATTCGCCGTTCATCCTTGCAGATCCGGCGCACTTGATCGGCCCTGCCGGCCGCCGTTCACGTTCCCTTCGTTCAGTGGCTGCACGCCCATGACGCCTGGGCCGTGACCGCGTCCGCACGGGCGCGCAGCGCACGGACCGCTTCGGCCGGGTCCGACGCCCCGTACACCGCCGAGCCGGCGACGAAGACGTCCGCTCCGGCGTCGGCGCACCGCTCGATCGTCTCGGCCGACACGCCGCCGTCGACCTGGAGCCACATCTGAAGTCCGTGCTTGCTGATGAGCTCACGGGTGCGGCGGATCTTCGGCAGCATGATGTCGAGGAACGCCTGACCACCGAAGCCCGGCTCCACCGTCATGATCAACAGCATGTCGAGCTCGGGCAGCAGGTCCTCGTACGGCTCGATCGGCGTCGCGGGCTTGAGCGCCATGGAGGCGCGGGCCCCCTTGGCGCGGATCTCCCGGGCCAGCCGGACCGGCGCGGCGGCCGCCTCCACGTGGAAGGTGACCGAGGAGGCCCCCGCTTCCACGTACCGGGGGGCCCACCGATCGGGGTCCTCGATCATCAGATGGCAGTCCAGCGGCGTGTCCGTCGCCCGGGCCAACGACTCTACGACCGGCACACCGAGCGTGAGGTTCGGGACGAAATGGTTGTCCATGACGTCGACGTGGAGCCAGTCGGCTCCCTCCACCGCCTTCGCCTCGTCCGCGAGGCGGGCGAAGTCTGCGGAGAGGATGCTGGGGTTGATCTGTGCGGCCATGCCCCAAGCCTGCCATGCCGGAGCCCGGTTGTTCGCGCCGGTACAGACCTGGGACGTTCAGATGTTCGTCGGACGGTCGTCCCGGATCACCGGGCGAGGGGCTCACGGCACCCGCCCGGCGTCCCGGCCGGCTCCGCCGCGCCGCCCTTGCGCACGGTCAGGCGGTGCGGCGCAGGAGCGCCAGGTACATCGCGTCCGTCCCGTGCAGATGCGGCCACAGCTGTACGTCGGGGCCGTCGCCCAGCGCCGGTACGCCGGGCAGCAGCGGCCGGGCGTCGATCAGCTCGGCGTCCGGGAACTGCTTGAGCACGTCGGCGACGACGGCCCGGGTCTCGGCGAGGTGCGGTGAGCAGGTGGCGTAGCCGACTACACCGCCGACCCGTACCGACTCCAGCGCCGTACGCAGCAGATCGCGCTGGAGCGGCGCGAAGTTGTCCAGGTCCTCCGGCCGGCGCCGCCACCGCGCCTCGGGCCGCCGTCGCAGGGCGCCCAGTCCGGTGCACGGCACGTCCATCAGGACCCGGTCGAAGGAGCCGGGCCGCCACGGCGGCCGGGTCCCGTCGGCGGTGATGACCTGGTAGGGCCCGGGGTTGCCGGCCAGGGCCTTCGCCACCAGTCCGGCCCGGTGCGGCTGCTTCTCGGAGGCGAGCAGCAGCGCGCCGCGCTCGGCGGCGAGGGCGGCCAGCAGCGCGGCCTTGCCACCCGGCCCGGCGCACCCGTCGAGCCACTTCGTGTCCGTCCCCTCGACCGGCGCGTTGGCGAGGGCGAGCGCGACGAGCTGGCTGCCCTCGTCCTGCACACCCGCCCGGCCGTCCTTCACGGCCTCGATCGCACCAGGCTCGCCGCCCTCGGTGAGCCGCACGGCGTGCGGCGACCAGCGCCCCGGTACGGCGGCCTCCTCCCGCAGCAGCTCGTCCGTGGAGGACCGGCCCGGCCGGGCGACCAGGGTCACCTCGGGCCGCTCGTTGTCGGCCTCCAGCAGGTCCTCGATCCCGGCCCGGCCGCCGCCCAGCGAGTCCCACAGCGCGGAGACGACCCAGCGCGGGTGGGAGTGCACGACGGCGAGATGCTCCTCGGGATCGTCGTCGTACGGCGGGGTGATCTGTTCCAGCCACCCGTCGAGGTCGTGCTGCGCGATCTTCCGGAGCACGGCGTTGACGAACTTGGCCCGCCCGTCACCGAGCACCACCCGCGCGAGCTCGACGGAGGCGGAGACGGCCGCGTGGGTCGGGATCCGGGTCCCGAGCAGCTGGTGCGCGCCGAGGCTCAGCACGTCGAGCACCGGCGGGTCGACCTCCCGCAGCGGCCGGTCGACGCAGGCGGCGATGATCGCGTCGTAGGTCCCCTGCCGCCGCAGCGTGCCGTACACCAGCTCGGTGGCCAGGGCCGCGTCCCGCCCGTCGAAGTCGCCCTTCTCCCGGGCCTTGCGCAGCAGCGGGGGCAGTACGAGGTTGGCGTACGCGTCCCGCTCGTCCACGGCCCGCAGTGCCTCGAAGGCGAGGATGCGGACGGGGTCCTTCTGGGGCCGTCGGTAGGGCTTGCCGGGCTTGCTGGGCCCACGGGAGGTGTCACTCACGAAAAAGGTGCTCCGGATGTCAGATGGAAATACCCCCCAAGCGTACGTCGCACCGGTCCCGGCGCTCCGCCGCGGTGCTCCGGCCACGGCCGACCGCCGTCCCGGGCAGCCGCTTCCGATCCCCGAGAGCCGTCTCCTACTCCCCCAGGCTTTCCGCTACTCCCCCAGGCTCTCCGCCGCGCCGATCCGCACGCCCCGCGCCCAGTCCGCCGCCTGCATCGGCTTCTTGCCCTGGGCCTGCACCCAGAGCAGCTCGACGGCGTACGAACCGGTGCCGACGTGGACGTGGTTCTTGCCGACCTCCAGGGCGCCCGGGGCGAGGTCGGTCCGCTCCGGCCGGGGCGTGACCTGGATGAGCTTGAGCCGCTCGCCGCGGAAGGAGGTCCACGCGCCCGGCGCGGGCGTGCAGCCGCGGACGACCCGGTCGACCCGCAGCGCCGGGGTGGACCAGTCGACCTGGGCGTCCTCGACGGTGATCTTCGGCGCCACGGTGATGCCGTCGCCCGGCTGCGGTACGGCCTTCAGGCTGCCGTCCTCGACGCCGTCCATGGTCGCGGCCAGCAGCCCGGCGCCCGCGAAGGCGAGCCGGGTCAGCAGGTCGCCGCTGGTGTCGGTGGGCCGGACCACCTCGGTGACGGTGCCGTAGACGGGCCCGGAGTCGAGCCCCTCCTCGATGAGGAAGGTGGAGGCCCCGGTGATCTCGTCCCCGGCCATGACGGAGTGCTGCACGGGGGCGGCCCCGCGCCAGGCGGGCAGCAGCGAGAAGTGCAGGTTGACCCAGCCGTGGACCGGGATGTCCAGGGCGACCTTGGGCAGCAGGGCGCCGTAGGCGACGACGGGGCAGCAGTCGGGGGCGATCTCCCGCAGCCGCTCCAGGAACTCCGGATCGCGCGGCTTCCCGGGCTTCAGCACCTCGATCCCGGCCTCCTCCGCCCGCTGGGCCACGGGGGACGCGACCAGCCTGCGCCCACGCCCGGCCGGCGCGTCCGGCCGCGTGACGACGGCGGCCACCTCGTGCCGCCCGGAGGCGATCAGGGCGTCCAGGGCGGGAACGGCGACCTCGGGGGTACCGGCGAAGACGAGCTTCATGGGTGGGATCGGGCCTCTCGGGCGGGGTGGGCAGCGGCAGCGCACAAGTCTATGACCACGAGGTGTGACGCGGCGACGGCGTGATACTCCGCGCGGAGACGGCGTCGCACTCCCGCGCGGGCCGGGGACGCTGACGTGCGGCCAAGGCGGAGGCGGAGGCGCGCAGCGCACATCCACGCCGGGGGCGTACGCATATGCCCCTACGCCCCCACAGCGTGACCAGCGGAGCGCACACGCGTTGGTCAAGAAGGAGTTGACCGCAACGGGCCGCCCTGGCGGCCCACTTCCTTTCACGCCGGTTCGAGAGGCTTGTTCATGGCCGACCACGCAACCCACGACGCCCAGGCCCGGGCCAGCCTGCACTTGCTGGTGCGGGACATCGAGCGGGTCCGCCGCCAGGTGGACGCCCTCCGTACGCTCACCGCGCAGCTGGGCAACGTCTACCGCCCGCGGCGCTCCGGCCCCTCCACGGGCTTCGTCGTGTACGGACGCGCTCCCGCGCCGACGGTCCGTCTCGCCCAGGAACTGCGGGACAGCGTCGAGACCCTGGTCACGGCGGCGGTCGACTTCGACCGCTCGCTCGGCTTCTCGTGGGACGCGGTGGGATCCGCGCTCGGCGTCACCAAGCAGGCGGTGCACCGCCGTTACGGCGCCCGCCGCGCCGCAGCCCAGGCGGCCGCCGAGGCCGAGCGGAGCACGGAGACGTCGGCCAACCACACGGTCAACGTGGGCACCGGCATCCCCGCGGTACCGGTACCGACGGTCCCCGCGGCCCGCTCGATGCCCACCCAGCCGACGGCCGGCAGCCCGGCCCTGCGCGAGGACGTCAGACCGACGGTCTTCCCCGCCCCCCGCAACGGCTGACGCACCTTCATCCCGCCCTCCCGGCGAGCCCCCGGGAGGGCAACCGCATGCCGTGCCCTCCCCCACGGCCTGGCCACTCCACGAACCGCGCACCACCATCCCGCTGTACGGGCCCGCACGGACAGCCCCGGCACAACCAGGCCAGCCCCCCAACCACGCGCGACCGCCGAGAGCTACGTCCCCACACGCGGCGCCACGCCTCGCCGACAGTCCCAGCGCACGACCACCGGCGCCGCCGGCCCGCGCAGCCCACCGAGGCACCCCGGCCCACCGCCCTCCGAAGAGACGCGACACCGCACCGTCCCCGCGCGCACCGCCGCGGCACACGGCCGCCGAGGTCACCGGCTCCGTCCTCACCCGATGTCAGCCGGATCGATCCGCACCCAGACGGGCTCGCTCGCCGCTCCCCCGCCGCCGCCCGTGCCCCGGGCCATCCGTGCGGCCTGCGCCGCCTTCAGGGCGGACGCCAGCGCGCCGCCGCTGCCCGGCGGTACCCGGATCAACGCGCGTTCCCAGTGCTCGCCCGGGGGCGGCGCCCCCGGCCGGCGCGGGCGCCCAGGGGTGGTGTCGGGCACGGGTACCGGCCCCAACACCTCCGCGTCCCCGGGCAGTTCGACCGAACCGAGGAACCCGGCGACCGCCGCCGCCCGGCCCGACACGGCCGCCATCCGCGACACCGGGGGGAAGCCCAGTTCCGCCCGCTCGGCGAGTTCCCGCACCGCGTGGCCGACGGGGTCCCACCGCACGAGCGCCTGCACGGGCCGCAGGCTCGGTTCGGCGACGACGGCCACGGTCCCGCCCGCGCCCTGCGGCCGGACCAGCGCGGACGCGGCGATCCACCGGCGCAGGGCGTCCTCGCCGGCCCGCAGATCGGGGCGCCCGAGCATGGCCCAGCCGTCGAGCAGCAGGGCCGCCGCGTAACCGCCCTCGGCGACGGGCTCGGCGCCCGGTGTGCTCACCACCAGCGCGGGCGTGCCGGGCACGGTGTCGAGCACGTGCTCGCGGCCGGAGGTCCGCACCGGGACCGCCGGGAACGCCCGCCCCAGCTCCTCCGCCGTACGCCGCGCCCCCACGACCTGGGCCCGCAACCGGAACGACCCGCACTCCGGGCAGTGCCAGGCGGCTTCCTCACGCCCGCACCACCCGCACCACAACGCCCCGCCGTCCCGCGCCTCCAACGGCCCGGCGCAGTGCCGGCACCGGGCGGGCGCCCGGCACTGCGCGCAGGCCATCCGCGGTACGTACCCGCGCCGGGGCACCTGGACGAGCACCGGCCCGTGCCGCAGCCCTTCCCGGGCCACCTGCCAGGCGAGACTCGGCAGCCGGGCGGCGCGCGCGGCCTCGTCCCGTGCCAGATCCACGTCACCGACGGTCCGCACCAGCGGGGCGGCGCGGCGCACCTGCTCCCGTCCGGCGACGAGCGGCCGCGCCCAGCCGCTCTCGACGAGCTGCGCGGCCTCCACGGTGCAGCCCCAACCGCCGAGCAGGAAGCCACACTTGTCCAGGGCGGCGCGCAGCAGCAGCACCTCGCGCGCGTGCGGCTGCGGCGCGTGCTGCTCGCTGTGGCTGTCGTCCCCGTCGTCCCAGAGGGCGACCAGCCCGAGATCCCGTACGGGGGCGAACATGGCGGCCCGGGTGCCGACCACCGCCCGTACCGACCCGCGCCGCACCGCGAGCCATTCCCGGTACCGCTTCTCGGGCCCTGCGTCGGCGGTGAGCAGCGCGTGCCGCCCCTCGCCCAGCAGCGCCGTCAGCGCGGCGTCGACACGCGCGGCGACCCGCCCGTCGGGCACGACGACGAGCGCCCCGCGTCCTGAGGCGAGCGTGGCGGCGACGGCGCGCGCCAGCTCCTCGCTCCACTCGGGCCCCGGCAGGGCGTTCCACACGGCGCGCGGCGCGCCTCCCGAGGCCAGGGCGGCCAGGAACGCCGTCCCCTGCTCGTACCGGACCCAGGAGCCCGCCTCCGGCGCCGCGGGCACCGGCAGCGGCTCGGGGGAAGGCCGCTGCTCGGCCCGCGCGCTGCGGGGCGGCACGGCGAGCTGGAGCACGTCCGCGAGACTTCCGGCGTACCGGTCGGCCACCGCGCGGGCCAGTCCCAGCAACTCCTCGCTGAGCACGGGCTCGGGCGACACCACCTGGGCGAGCGCGGCCAGCGGCCCCGAGTAGTCGGACTCGGCGAGCCGCTCCACGAGGAACCCGTCGATGAGCCCCCCGCCCTCGCGGCGGCCCTCCCGCACCCGGTGCCGCCCGGCCCCGAACCGGACCCGCACCCGCACGCCCGGCTGCGCGTCCGCGTCGAGCTCCTCGGGAACGGCGTAGTCGAAGTACCGGTCGAGATGCAGTACGCCCTTGTCGACGAGGACCCGCGCGACGGGCAGTTCCTTCGCCAGCGCGGCCCCCCGCCAGGTCCGCGGCTTGGCCCGCGGCACCTTGGCGTTGCGCACGCTCTCCCGGATGAACGCGAGCTGCTCGGGCGGCGCCCCTTCGGCGTCGCCCGTCCCCGTCCCGTTCTCGCTGCTCACGCTTGCATTCTTACCAAACGGGACTGACAACCGACGCCGCCCGCCTCCCGCGGTCGGTTCCGCGGCGGCGACACCGTTCCCGACGGACGCCCGCGCACGGGACGGGCCCGGTCCTCCCGCAGCGGGAGAACCGGGCCCGGACACACAGGGAGCGGCGGGACTACAGCCCCGCGGCCTCCCGCAGCGCCTCCACGCGGTCCGTGCGCTCCCACGTGAAGTCGGGGAGCTCACGGCCGAAGTGGCCGTAGGCGGCGGTCTGGGCGTAGATCGGACGGAGCAGGTCGAGGTCGCGGATGATCGCGGCCGGCCGGAGGTCGAAGACCTCGTCGATCGCCTTCTCGATCTTCTCGGCGTCGACCTTGGCGGTGCCGAAGGTCTCGACGAAGAGACCGACGGGCTCGGCCTTGCCGATCGCGTAGGCGACCTGGACCTCGCAGCGCGAGGCCAGACCGGCGGCGACGACGTTCTTCGCGACCCAGCGCATGGCGTACGCCGCCGAGCGGTCGACCTTGGACGGGTCCTTGCCGGAGAAGGCGCCGCCGCCGTGGCGGGCGAAGCCGCCGTACGTGTCGATAATGATCTTGCGGCCGGTGAGGCCGGCGTCGCCCATCGGGCCGCCGATCTCGAAGCGGCCGGTGGGGTTGACCAGCAGGCGGTAGCCCTCGGTGTCCAGCTTGATGCCGTCCTCGAGGAGGGCCTTCAGCTCCGGCTCCACGACGAACTCGCGGATGTCGGGAGCGAGCAGCGACTCCAGATCGATGTCACTGGCGTGCTGGGAGGAGACGACGACCGTGTCCAGGCGGACCGCCTTGTCGCCGTCGTACTCGATGGTGACCTGCGTCTTGCCGTCGGGGCGCAGGTAGGGGATGGTCCCGTTCTTGCGGACGTCCGACAGCCGCTTCGACAGGCGGTGCGCCAGGAAGATCGGCAGCGGCATCAGGGTCGGCGTCTCGTCGCTGGCGTAGCCGAACATCAGGCCCTGGTCGCCGGCGCCCTGCTTGTCGAGTTCGTCGTCGTCGCCCTCGACCCGGGACTCGTACGCCGTGTCGACGCCCTGCGCGATGTCCGGGGACTGCGAACCGATCGACACCGAGACGCCGCAGGAGGCGCCGTCGAAGCCCTTCTTCGAGGAGTCGTAGCCGATCTCCAGGATCTTGTCGCGCACGAGCTGCGGGATCGGCGCGTAGGCCTTGGTGGTGACCTCTCCGGCCACGTGCACCAGACCGGTGGTGATGAGGGTTTCGACGGCGACCCGGGACGTCGGGTCCTCGCGCAGAAGCGCGTCGAGAATGGTGTCGCTGATCTGGTCAGCGATCTTGTCGGGGTGACCCTCGGTCACAGACTCCGAAGTGAACAGGCGACGGGACACAACGCTCCCTGGGGTTGCAGCGGCTGCTGGCTGATCATTGGCGGACGGGACAGGGCTGCGCCTGGCGTCGTCCGATAACAGCTTATCGGTCGCACTCGGCCACGGCCCCACCTGTCTCGCCACTCGGAAGCGCTGTGACCTGCGGCACGGGCATTCTGCCCAAAGCCGAGCGGCCTTGACCAGAGTCACCGCGCCCGAATGTGCGGGACGGAAGCGATCCTTGTGCTGAAGGAAACATTCAGCTGAGGCGTCGCGCCACCAGGTCCCACACGGTTTCGGCCAGAGCCTCCTTCGGGCCGTGCGGTACGGGGATTTCGGCGCCGTCGGCGCCCAGCACCACGGCCTCGTTCTCGTCGGCGCCGAAGGTCTTGCGTTCCCCCACCTCGTTCACCACGAGCAGGTCGCAGCCCTTGCGCCGCAGCTTCGCGCGGCCGTTGGCGAGGACCTCGTCGGTCTCGGCGGCGAAGCCGACAATCACCTGTCCGGGGCGCGCCCGATCGGCGGAGATCTCCGCGAGGATGTCCGGATTCCGCACGAGAACGAGAGGTTCCGGCTCCTGCCCGTCCTGCTTCTTGATCTTCCCGGCCGCGTACGCCGCCGGGCGGAAGTCGGCGACGGCGGCGGCCATCACGACCGCGTCGGCGTCCGGGGCCGCCTTGACCACCGCTTCGCGCAGCTGGACCGCGGTGCCGACCTGGACCACGTCCACGCCCGCCGGGTCGGGCAGACCGGTGTTCGCGGCGATCAGGGTGACCCGGGCGCCGCGCGCCGCGGCCGTACGGGCGAGGGCGTAGCCCTGTTTGCCCGAGGAGCGGTTGCCGAGGAAGCGCACCGGGTCGAGCGGCTCGCGGGTGCCGCCGGCGCTGACGACGACATGGCGGCCCACGAGGTCCGGCTCGCGGACACCCCGGGCCAGCACGCGGCGGCAGACCTCGAAGATCTCGGCCGGGTCGGGCAGTCGGCCCTTGCCGGTGTCGACGCCGGTGAGACGGCCCACGGCGGGCTCGATGACGACCGCGCCGCGGCGGCGCAGCGTGGCCACGTTCTCCTGGGTGGCCGGGTGCTCCCACATCTCGGTGTGCATGGCGGGGGCGAAGACGACGGGGCAGCGCGCGGTGAGGAGCGTGTTGGTGAGCAGGTCGTCCGCCAGCCCGTGGGCCGCCTTCGCGAGCATGTCGGCCGTGGCCGGGGCGACCACGACCAGGTCGGCGTGCTGGCCGATACGGACGTGCGGGACCTCGTGGACGTCGTCCCAGACCTCGGTCGAGACGGGGTGGCCGGAGAGCGCGGACCAGGTCGCGGCACCGACGAAGTGCAGCGCCGAGGCGGTGGGCACGACCCGGACGTCGTGCCCCGACTCCGACAGTCGTCTCAGCAGTTCGCAGGCCTTGTACGCGGCGATGCCGCCGCTGACCCCCAGCACGACCTTCGGCTTGTCCACCGTCTCTCCCCGGACTCGGCTCGCGTGCGCCGGTGGCCGGCGCACGACTCCATCACACACCACAGGCCCGGCAGTCGCGCTGCCGGGCCTGTGGAAAAACCAACTGCAAGCTGGAAATACTACTGCGCCGGGCCCTCGATGGCCTCGGACGTCAGCAGTCCCGCGTTGATCTCACGCAGGGAGATCGAGAGGGGCTTCTCGTGGACGTGGGTGTCCACGAGTGGACCGACGTATTCGAGGAGGCCCTCGCCGAGCTGCGAGTAGTACGCGTTGATCTGGCGGGCCCGCTTGGCCGCGTAGATCACGAGGCTGTACTTCGAGTCGGTGGCCTCGAGGAGCTCGTCGATCGGCGGGTTGATGATGCCCTCGGGCGCGGAGATGGAAGAGGACACGCTCTACCTTCCGATGGATGGGAAAAGATCGGTCATGATCACATGTTCGTGATCACACAACATCCATCAAGGCTAGCAGCTCGCGCGCCACGTCCTCGACGGAGGTGTTGACCAGGGTCACATCGAACTCCGGCTCGGCCGCCAGTTCGATCTTCGCCGCCTCCAGGCGGCGTTCGATCACCGCGGGCGACTCGGTGCCCCGGCCGGTGAGCCTGCGCACCAGTTCCTCCCAGGACGGAGGGGCCAGGAACACCAGGTGGGCCTCGGCCATGGAGTCGCGGACCTGCCGGGCGCCCTGGAGGTCGATCTCCAGCAGGACCGGCACACCGGACTCCAGGTGCTCCAGCACGGCCGCTCGGGGTGTGCCGTAGCGGTTGCCGGCGAACTCGGCCCACTCCAGCAGCTCTCCGTTGGCGATCAGCTTGTCCATCTCCTCGTCGGTGACGAAGAAATAGTGGACACCGTGCTTCTCGCCGGGGCGGGGCCTGCGGGTCGTCGCCGACACCGAGAGCCACACCTCGGGGTGAGCCTTGCGCATATGAGCGACGACCGTGCTCTTGCCGACCCCGGAGGGGCCGGAGAGCACGGTCAGCCGCGGACGTACGTCCGGGGGCTCGGGGGTCGTCCCCCGGAATGTTGCAGCCATGCAGCGATTATTCCAGCAATCCCGGGCTGCCCGGGACGCCGGTCCCGGACTGCCCGGTACTCAGGAGCCGGTGCTGCCGAACTCGCGCTCCAGGGAGGCGATCTGGTTGGAGCCGAGACCACGCACGCGGCGGCTCTCGGAGATACCGAGTCGCTCCATGATCTGCTTGGCGCGGACCTTGCCCACGCCCGGCAGGGACTCCAGCAGGGCGGAAACCTTCATCTTGCCGATGACGTCGTTTTCCTGGCCCTGCTTGATGACCTCGTGAAGGGAGGCGCCGGAGTGCTTGAGTCGATTCTTGACCTCGGCCCGCTCCCGGCGAGCCGCGGCGGCCTTTTCGAGCGCGGCTGCGCGCTGTTCGGGGGTAAGGGGCGGAAGAGCCACGCCTACGTCACCTCGGATGTCGAACTGTCGGATACGGACCGGTGAGGAACCTAGTCGCCCCACACCTGGGGAGCTACGAGCAACACGCTTGCCCGTTGCCCCCCACTGCATTTAAAGCGTGGGAGGTGCCCCCACTCGTCGGAGACTAGCGGCCAACTCCGCCAGAGTCAGCGAGAACAGAGGAAAAGTCCTGGTCAGCCTCAGTCAGGACAGGATATTTCAGACATACTGCCCCGGATTTGAGAATGTATCCAGCCTCAAGTCGTCCTGAAGGCCCTCGTCGGAGCCTTCCGAAGATCGTCACGCGGACGCGAGCGCCGTCCGGATCTCGTCCGAGAAGCGGTCCGCGGCCGCCCGCAGCGCCCCGACGTCGGGACCGCGGCGCAGCAGACCCCGGCTGACGTTCGGCACGACGTTGCGCACCGCGGCGCCGAAGACCCGGGGAAGGTCCGCCGGAGTCGCCCCCTGGGCGCCGATGCCGGGCGCGAGGAGCGGGCCGTTGATGTCGAGGTCGTACGTCGACAGGTCGCCGAGCGTGGCCCCGACGACCGCTCCGAAGGATCCCAGGGGCTCCTCCCCCAGGTTCTCCGCGGCCAGGTGCGCCAGCATCGTCGCGCCGACGTCGCGCCCGTCCGCGCGCATCGCGTGCTGGACCTCGCCGCCCTCCGGGTTGGAGGTCAGGGCGAGGACGAAAAGACCGGCGCCGCTCTCGCGCGCCAGCGCGACGGCCGGGCTCAGCGACCCGTAGCCGAGGTACGGCGAGACGGTCAGCGCGTCCGAGAACAGCGGAGCGTCCTTGTGCAGGAAGGACTCCGCGTACGCGGCCATGGTGGAGCCGATGTCGCCGCGCTTGGCGTCCATCACGACCAGCGCGCCGGCCGTCCGTGCCGCCTCGACCGTCCTCTCCAGGACGGCGACGCCACGCGAGCCGAAGCGCTCGAAGAAGGCGCTCTGCGGCTTCAGCACGGCGACCCGGTCGGCCGTCGCCTCGACGACCGTGCGGCTGAACCGCTCCAGGCCCGCCACGTCGTCGTTCAGGCCCCACTCGGCGAGCAGGGAGGCGTGCGGGTCGATGCCGACGCACAGCGGACCGCGCTCGTCCATCGCGCGGCGCAGCCGGGCACCGAAGGGTTCCAGGGAGCTCATGCGGCCTTCCTCACGTCGGCGCCGACCGCGTCGGCGAGGGTGGCGTACGGGCTCGTGCGCAGCCGCGCGGCGAGCCCCTTGTGCAGGGCCCGGGTCCAGAAGGGCCCCTCGTAGACGAAGGCGCTGTATCCCTGGACGAGCGTGGCGCCGGCCAGGATGCGCTGCCAGGCGTCCTCGGCGTTCTCGACGCCGCCGACGCCCACGAGGGTGATCCGGTCGCCCACGCGCGCGTAGAGGCGCCGCAGCACCTCGAGGGAGCGCGCCTTCAGGGGCGCCCCGGACAACCCGCCGGTCTCCTTGACCAGCGCGGGGTCGGAGGCCAGACCGAGCCCCTCGCGCGCGATGGTGGTGTTCGTGGCGATGATCCCGTCCAGGCCGAGCTCGACGGCCAGGTCGGCGACGGCGTCGACGTCCTCGTCGGCGAGGTCCGGGGCGATCTTCACCAGCAGCGGGACCCGGCGGCCGGTCACCGCGCGGTCGGCCGCCTCGCGCACGGCGGCGAGCAGCGGACGCAGCGCCTCGGTGGCCTGGAGGTCGCGCAGGCCGGGGGTGTTCGGGGAGGAGACGTTGACCACCAGGTAGTCGGCGTACGGCGCGAGCCGCTCGGCCGACTTCACGTAGTCGGCGACGGCCTCCGTCTCCGGGACGACCTTGGTCTTGCCGATGTTGACGCCCACGACGGTCCTGAAGACCGGCGTGCGCGCGGCCAGGCGGGCCGCGACCACGAGCGAGCCGTCGTTGTTGAAGCCCATGCGGTTGATCAGCGCCCGGTCCGCGACGAGACGGAACAGCCGCTTCTTGGGGTTGCCCGGCTGCGCCTCCCCGGTGACCGTGCCGATCTCGACGTGGTCGAAGCCCAGCATCGACATGCCGTCGATCGCGACCGCGTTCTTGTCGAAGCCCGCGGCGAGCCCGAAGGGGCCGTGCATGCGCAGCCCGAAGGCCTCGGTGCGCAGTTCCTTGTGCCGGGGCGCGAGGGCGGCCGCCAGGAAGGTGCGCAGCACGGGCACCCGGACGGCCCGGCGGATCCAGCGGAAGGCCAGGTGGTGTGCCTGTTCGGGGTCCATCCGGGTGAAGACCAGACGGAAGAAGAGCTTGTACATCACTGTGTCCTCACGAGAAGGGGGACACCGTTTCCGGTGTCCCCCTCGTCGGCTGCTAGTCGCGGGCCGCGGTCAGATGCCGGGCGTGTTCCTGGAGCGAACGGACGCCCACACCGCCGTGGTTGAGGGCGTCGATGCCCTGGACGGCGGCGGCGAGCGCCTGGACCGTGGTCAGGCAGGGCACGGACCGCGCCACGGCCGCCGTACGGATGTCGTAGCCGTCGAGGCGGCCGCCGGTGCCGTACGGGGTGTTGACGATCAGGTCGACCTCGCCGTCGTGGATGAGCTGGACGATGGTCTTCTCGCCGTTCGGCCCGGTGCCCTCGGACTGCTTGCGGACCACCGTGGCGTTGAGGCCGTTGCGCCTGAGGACCTCGGCCGTGCCCGACGTGGCGAGCAGTTCGAAGCCGTGGGCGACCAGTTCACGCGCCGGGAAGATCATCGAGCGCTTGTCGCGGTTGGCGACCGAGATGAAGGCGCGGCCCTTGGTCGGCAGCGGGCCGTAGGCGCCGGCCTGCGACTTGGCGTACGCGGTGCCGAAGACCGAGTCGATGCCCATGACCTCGCCGGTGGAGCGCATCTCCGGGCCGAGGATGGTGTCCACACCGCGCCCGGAGGTGTCCCGGAAGCGGGTCCAGGGCAGCACGGCCTCCTTGACGGAGATCGGTGCGTCGAGCGGGAGCTCGCCGCCGTCGCCGGTCGCCGGGAGCAGTCCCTCGGCGCGCAGTTCGGCGACGGTCGCGCCCAGCGAGATCCGGGCGGCGGCCTTGGCCAGCGGCACCGCGGTCGCCTTCGAGGTGAAGGGGACGGTGCGCGAGGCACGCGGGTTGGCCTCCAGGACGTACAGGATGTCGCCCGCCATCGCGAACTGGATGTTGATCAGTCCGCGGACGCCCACCCCGCGCGCGATGGCCTCGGTCGAGGCACGCAGGCGCTTGATGTCGAAGCCGCCCAGCGTGATCGGCGGCAGGGCGCACGCCGAGTCGCCGGAGTGGATGCCGGCCTCCTCGATGTGCTCCATGACACCGCCGAGGTAGAGCTCGTGGCCGTCGTAGAGGGCGTCGACGTCGATCTCGATCGCGTCGTCGAGGAAGCGGTCGACCAGGACCGGACGGGTGGGGCTGATCTCGGTCGACTCGGCGATGTAGGAGGCCAGCCGGGTCTCGTCGTAGACGATCTCCATGCCGCGTCCGCCGAGGACGTACGAGGGACGCACCAGGACCGGGTAGCCGATCTCGTCCGCGATGCCCTTCGCCTCCGCGAAGGTGGTGGCGGTGCCGTGCTTCGGGGCCGGCAGGCCGGCCTCGGCCAGCACCCGCCCGAAGGCGCCCCGGTCCTCGGCCGCGTGGATGGCCTCGGGAGGGGTGCCCACCACCGGCACGCCGTTGTCCTTGAGCGCCTGCGCCAGGCCCAGCGGGGTCTGGCCGCCGAGCTGGACCACGACGCCCGCGATCGGTCCGGCCAGCGACTCGGCGTGGACGATCTCCAGCACGTCCTCCAGCGTCAGCGGCTCGAAGTACAGGCGGTCGGAGGTGTCGTAGTCCGTGGAGACGGTCTCCGGGTTGCAGTTGACCATCACGGTCTCGTACCCGGCGTTGGACAGCGCGAAGGAGGCGTGGACGCACGAGTAGTCGAACTCGATGCCCTGGCCGATGCGGTTCGGGCCGGAGCCCAGGATGATCACGGCCGGCTTGTCGCGGGGCGCGACCTCGCTCTCCTCGTCGTAGGACGAGTAGAAGTACGGCGTCTTCGCCGCGAACTCGGCGGCGCAGGTGTCGACGGTCTTGTACACCGGGCGGACGCCCAGCGCGTGCCGCACCTCGCGCACCACGTCCTCGCGCAGGCCGCGGATCTCGCCGATCTGGTGGTCGGAGAAGCCGTGCCGCTTGGCCTCGGCCAGCAGGTCGACGTCCAGCCGCTCGGCGGCGGCCAGGTCGTCCGCGATCTCCTTGATGAGGAAGAGCTGGTCGACGAACCACGGGTCGATCTTCGTGGCCTCGAACACCTCCTCGGGCGTGGCACCCGCGCGGATGGCCTGCATGACCGTGTTGATCCGGCCGTCGGTGGGCCGGACGGCCTCCGCCAGCAGCGCGGTCTTGTCGCCGGTCTCGCCGACGAACGTGAACTGGCTGCCCTTCTTCTCCAGCGAGCGCAGTGCCTTCTGGAACGCCTCGGTGAAGTTGCGGCCGATGGCCATGGCCTCGCCGACCGACTTCATGGTGGTGGTGAGGGTCGAGTCGGCCGACGGGAACTTCTCGAAGGCGAACCGCGGGGCCTTCACGACCACGTAGTCGAGCGTGGGCTCGAAGGAGGCCGGGGTCTCCCGCGTGATGTCGTTCGGGATCTCGTCGAGGGTGTAGCCGACGGCGAGCTTGGCGGCGATCTTGGCGATCGGGAAGCCGGTCGCCTTGGAGGCGAGCGCCGAGGAGCGGGACACACGCGGGTTCATCTCGATGACGATGACCCTGCCGTCGGCCGGGTTCACCGCGAACTGGATGTTGCAGCCGCCGGTGTCGACGCCGACCTCGCGGATCACGGCGATGCCGATGTCACGCAGGATCTGGTACTCGCGGTCGGTGAGCGTCATCGAGGGCGCCACGGTGATCGAGTCACCGGTGTGCACGCCCATCGGGTCGAAGTTCTCGATGGAGCAGACGACCACGACGTTGTCGTGCTTGTCGCGCATCAGCTCCAGCTCGTACTCCTTCCAGCCGAGGATGGACTCCTCCAGGAGCACCTCGGTGGTCGGGGAGAGCGTGAGGCCCTGGCCGGCGATGCGGCGCAGCTCCTCCTCGTCGTGGGCGAAGCCGGAGCCGGCGCCGCCCATGGTGAACGACGGGCGCACGACGACCGGGTAACCGCCGAGCTCGTCGAGACCCGCGAGCACGTCATCCATGGTGTGGCAGATCACGGACCGGGCGGACTCGCCGTGGCCGATCTTCGCCCGGACCGCCTCCACGACGCCCTTGAACAGGTCGCGGTCCTCGCCCTTGTGGATCGCCTCGACGTTGGCGCCGATCAGCTCGACGCCGTACTTCTCCAGGACGCCGTTCTCGTGCAGCGAGATCGCGGTGTTCAGCGCCGTCTGGCCGCCCAGGGTGGGCAGCAGCGTGTCGGGGCGCTCCTTGGCGATGATCTTCTCGACGAACTCCGGGGTGATCGGCTCGACATAGGTCGCGTCGGCGATCTCCGGGTCGGTCATGATCGTCGCCGGGTTGGAGTTGACCAGGATGACCCGCAGGCCCTCGGCGCGCAGGACGCGGCACGCCTGCGTGCCCGAGTAGTCGAACTCGGCGGCCTGGCCGATGACGATCGGGCCGGAGCCGATGACCAGGACGGACTGGATATCGGTGCGCTTAGGCACGCTGGCCCTCCATCAGGGATACGAAGCGGTCGAACAGGTAGGCGGCGTCATGGGGTCCCGCTGCCGCTTCGGGGTGGTACTGGACGGAGAAGGCCGGCTGGTCGAGCAGGTGCAGCCCCTCCACGACGTCGTCGTTGAGGCAGACGTGGGACACCTCGGCGCGGCCGAAGGGCGTCTCGCTGACCTGGCCCAGCGGGGCGTCCACGGCGAAGCCGTGGTTGTGCGCGGTGACCTCGACCTTGCCGGTCGTACGGTCCTGGACCGGCTGGTTGATGCCGCGGTGGCCGTACTTCAGCTTGTAGGTGCCGAAGCCCAGGGCCCGCCCGAGGATCTGGTTGCCGAAGCAGATGCCGAACAGGGGCGTCCGGCGCTTCAGGACGGCGCTCATCAGGGCGACGGGGCCGTCGGCGGTCGCCGGGTCGCCGGGGCCGTTGGAGAAGAAGACACCGTCGGGTGCGACGGCGTAGACGTCGTCCTCGGTCGCGGTCGCGGGCAGGACGTGCACCTCGATGCCCCGCTCGGCCATGCGCTGCGGGGTCATGCCCTTGATGCCGAGGTCGATGGCGGCGACGGTGAACTTCTTCTCGCCGACCGCGGGCACGACGTAGGCCTCCTTGGTGGCGACCTCCTCGTACAGGCTCGCGCCCTTCATGTGCGGCTGGGCCTGCACGCGCGCGAGGAGCTCAGCCTGCGGGGCGACCGCGTCGCCGGAGAAGATGCCGGCCCGCATCGAGCCGCCTTCGCGCAGGTGGCGGGTCAGGGCCCGGGTGTCGATGCCGGAGATGCCGACCACGCCCTGCTCGACCAGTGCGTCGTCGAGTGAGCGGTTGGCGCGCCAGTTGGAGGGCACGCGCGCGGGGTCGCGGACCACGTAGCCGGAGACCCAGATGCGGCTGGACTCGTCGTCCTCGTCGTTCCAGCCGGTGTTGCCGATCTGCGGTGCGGTCGCGACGACGATCTGCCGGTCGTACGACGGGTCGGTGAGGGTCTCCTGGTAGCCGGTCATGCCGGTCGAGAACACCGCTTCGCCGAAGGTCTCCCCCACGGCCCCGTAGGCACGGCCGCGGAACACCCGGCCGTCCTCCAGGACGAGTACCGCGGGAAGCGCCCCTTTCCTCTGCGAGGCGTTCCCCTTCGTGGAGGTGGTCATCGTGCGCCTTCCGTTGTTTCCGTCTTGTTGATCATCGCGTTGATGGTGTCGACCCACTCGTTGTGTTCGGCCGCGCGGTCGGAGCGGAACCCGGAGTCGATCAGCCGGTCGCCGTGCGCCCAGGTCACGACGAGCAGGCCGCCCTCGGTCAGCACCTTGCCCGCGATGCCCTTGTCGAGCCGGGCCTCCCGCAGGGCCGCGCGCGGGACGAAGAAGTCGGTCGCCCCGGGGCGTACGACGTCCAGGCCCGCGTCGGTCAGCGTGAGCTCGACGCGGCTGCGGGTGCCCAGGCCGTGCGCGACGATGCGGTCCAGCCACTGTCCTGCGGTGGTGGAGCCGTGGTAGCGGCCGCTCATGCCCAGTGTCACCGGGCCCGGCTCTTCCGGCATTCCGGACCGTGGCGGCCGGTCGTCTCCGTCGCGGGTGGTGGCGAGCGACGGGCGGGTGGGCAGCTCGGGCAGGTCGCCCTGGAGCGTGCCGCGCCACTTCCAGCCCTCGCGCATCAGCCAGTAGACGAGCGCGACGAAGAGGGCGAGGCCGACGAGCCAGCCGACGCGGGCGGCCCAGTCGGTGACCTCGGCCGACTTCTTCTCGGCGGCCAGCAGGATTACAGATGTCACGTGAGCTTCCCGTCGACGAGGGTGGCCTTGCCCCGGAGCCAGGTGTGGGTGACACGGCCCGGCAGCTCACGGCCCTCGTAGGGAGTGTTGCGGCTGCGCGAGGCGAAGCCCGCGGGGTCCACCTGCCCACGGTATTCCGTGTCGACCAGGACGAGGTTCGCGGGCTCGCCTGCCGAGACGGGTCGTCCATGACCGGTGGCCCGTCCGATCCGGGCCGGCTTGACGGACATGCGGTCGGCGACGCCCGCCCAGTCGAGCAGTCCGGTGTCGACCATCGTCTCCTGGACCACCGACAGCGCGGTCTCCAGGCCCACCATGCCCATGGCGGCCGCGGCCCACTCACAGTCCTTGTCCTCGTGCGGGTGCGGGGCGTGGTCGGTGGCGACGATGTCGATCGTGCCGTCGGCGAGCGCCTCGCGCAGCGCGAGCACGTCCCGCTCGGTGCGCAGCGGCGGGTTGACCTTGTAGACCGGGTCGTACGAGCGCACCAGTTCGTCCGTGAGGAGCAGGTGGTGCGGGGTGACCTCGGCGGTGACGTCGATGCCGCGGGACTTGGCCCAGCGGACGATCTCGACGGAGCCGGCCGTCGACAGATGGCAGATGTGGACGCGGGAGCCGACGTGCTCGGCGAGCAGGACGTCCCGGGCGATGATCGACTCCTCGGCCACCGCCGGCCAGCCGCCGAGTCCCAGCTCGGCGGAGACGACGCCCTCGTTCATCTGGGCGCCCTCGGTCAGCCGCGGCTCCTGCGCGTGCTGGGCGACGACCCCGCCGAAGGCCTTCACGTACTCCAGCGCGCGGCGCATGATCACGGCGTCGTCGACGCACTTGCCGTCGTCGGAGAAGACGGTGACACCGGCGGCCGACTCGTGCATGGCACCGAGCTCGGCGAGCTTGCGGCCCTCCAGGCCGACCGTGACGGCCCCGATCGGCTGGACGTCGCAGTAGCCGTGCTCCTGGCCGAGCCGGTAGACCTGCTCGACGACACCGGCGGTGTCGGCCACCGGGAAGGTGTTGGCCATGGCGAACACGGCGGTGTAGCCGCCGGAGGCGGCGGCCCGGGTGCCGGTCAGGACGGTCTCGGAGTCCTCGCGGCCCGGCTCGCGCAGATGGGTGTGCAGGTCGACCAGGCCCGGCAGCAGCACCTTGCCGTCGGCCTCGACGACCTCGGCGCCCTCGGCGTCGAGCCCGGTGCCGACCTCGGCGATCGTCGCGCCGTCGATCAGCACGTCCTGCGGCTCGCCGCCGAGCACCTTCGCACCACGGATCAGGATCTTGCTCATCGTCGTTACTTCTCCTCGGTGGTACGGGCGTGGGCGACGGCGGGTTCGTTGCCGCCGAGCAGCAGATAGAGGACGGCCATGCGGATGGAGACGCCGTTGGCGACCTGCTCGACGACGGTGCAGCGATCGGAGTCGGCGACCTCGGCGGTGATCTCCATGCCGCGGACCATCGGGCCGGGGTGCATCACGATGGCGTGCTCGGGCATCTTCGCCATGCGCTCGCCGTCGAGGCCGTAGCGCCGCGAGTACTCGCGCTCGGTCGGGAAGAAGGCGGCGTTCATGCGCTCGCGCTGGACGCGCAGCATCATCACGGCGTCGGACTTGGGGAGCGTGCCGTCGAGGTCGTAGGCGACCTCGCAGGGCCAGGTCTCGACGCCGACCGGCACCAGGGTGGGCGGGGCGACGAGGGTGACCTCGGCGCCGAGCGTGTGCAGCAGGTCGACGTTGGAGCGGGCGACCCGGCTGTGCAGGATGTCGCCGACGATGGTGATCCGCTTGCCGTCGAGGTCCTGGCCGATCCCGGCGTCGCGGCCGACGAGCCGGCGGCGCATGGTGAAGGCGTCGAGCAGGGCCTGCGTGGGGTGCTGGTGGGTGCCGTCGCCCGCGTTGATCACGGCGGCGTCGATCCAGCCGGAGGTGGCCAGGCGGTAGGGGGCGCCGGACGCGCCGTGCCGGATGACCACGGCGTCGACGCCCATGGCCTCCAGGGTCTGGGCGGTGTCCTTCAGGGACTCGCCCTTGGAGACGCTCGACCCCTTGGCGGTGAAGTTGATGACGTCCGCCGAGAGGCGCTTCTCGGCGGCCTCGAAGGAGATCCGGGTACGGGTCGAGTCCTCGAAGAAGAGGTTCACGACCGTGCGGCCGCGCAGGGTCGGCAGTTTCTTGATCGGCCGGTCGGCCACCCGGGCCATCTCCTCGGCGGTGTCGAGGATCAGGACGGCGTCGTCGCGGGTGAGGTCGGCGGCCGAGATGAGATGACGCTGCATCTGTCAGGCTCCGTAAGGCAGTTCAGGTTTGGGGAGATTCCGGGCACGCGAGGGCGCGGCCGCGCGGCGCACGAACGTGTCGTACGCCGCGGGGCTAGTGCTGCCGCTCGCCCGGGGAGGTCCGCTTCGCACCGAGCAGCACGGTGTCGCGACCGTCCTCCTCGGCGAGCTGGACCTTGACCGTCTCCCGCAGCGACGTGGGGAGGTTCTTGCCGACGTAGTCGGCGCGGATGGGCAGTTCGCGGTGGCCGCGGTCGACGAGGACCGCGAGCTGGACCGCGCGGGGGCGCCCGATGTCGTTCAGGGCGTCGAGGGCGGCGCGGATCGTGCGGCCGGAGAAGAGCACGTCGTCGACGAGGACGACGAGGCGGCCGTCGATGCCGTCACCGGGGATCTCGGTGCGGGCCAGCGCGCGCGGTGGATGCATGCGCAGGTCGTCGCGGTACATCGTGATGTCGAGGGAGCCGACCGGGATCTTGCGGTCGGTGATCTCCTCCAGCTTGGCGGCGAGCCGGCGGCCGAGGAACACGCCGCGGGTCGGGATGCCGAGCAGCACCACGTCGTCGGCACCCTTGGCGCGCTCGACGATCTCGTGGGCGATGCGGGTCAGTACCCGCGCGATGTCGGGGCCTTCGAGTACGGGCCGCGCATCGGATGATGATGTGTCCATATGAAAACGGACCTCCTTCTCCGCCTCACGGGACGGACCTTAAAGGACGTCGGGATTGCGCCATCCACGGTAGCAGGCCGGGGCGACCCCCCTGATCACCCCCTTGGCCTAGTCGATCGTCGCTACCACGGAAGCGTCGGTGTGGACCATTCGGCTTGACGCAGAAGAATCACGCTGCGTAACCTCACAGTGAGTTACCAACTGCGTGGCCAGGAACCAAAGCCGGCCGCGTCGACCCATGCCGGGGAGCTATATGTCCAGCGAATACGCCAAACAGCTCGGGGCCAAGCTCCGGGCCATCCGCACCCAGCAGGGCCTTTCCCTCCACGGTGTCGAGGAGAAGTCCCAGGGCCGATGGAAGGCGGTCGTGGTCGGTTCGTACGAGCGCGGTGACCGTGCCGTGACCGTACAGCGTCTTGCCGAGCTGGCGGATTTCTACGGCGTTCCCGTCCAGGAGCTGCTGCCGGGCACCACCCCTGGCGGCGCCGCCGAGCCGCCCCCGAAGCTGGTGCTCGACCTGGAGCGCCTCGCCCACGTTCCGGTCGAGAAGGCGGGCCCCCTCCAGCGGTACGCGGCCACGATCCAGTCGCAGCGCGGTGACTACAACGGCAAGGTGCTGTCGATCCGCCAGGACGACCTGCGCACCCTCGCCGTCATCTACGACCAGTCGCCCTCGGTGCTCACCGAGCAGCTGATCAGCTGGGGCGTCCTGGACGCGGACGCGCGCCGCGCGGTCTCCCACGAGGACAACTGAGCGAGGCACCGCCTCAGCAGAAACGTGCCGCCGGGGTGGCCGGAACCTCATCGTTCCGGCCGCCCCGGCGGCGTTCTGCGGGCCTCAGGGGCCACACGGGCACCAGGGAGCTCTGAGCATGCCGGAGGGCCCGCAGCGCGACGCTGCGGGCCCTCCGGCATGCTCAGAGCTCCGGCCTTCCGGTACCTCTTACGCCTCGTCGCGACGCAGCGAGGGCTTCAGCTCCTTCAGACGGCCGAGCAGGCCGTTGACGAACGAGGGCGACTCGTCCGTGGAGAACTCCTTCGCCAGCTGCACCATCTCGTCCAGCACCACGGCGTCCGGAGTCGCGTCGACCCAGATCAGCTCGTAGGCGCCGAGGCGCAGGATGTTGCGGTCGACGACCGGCATCCGGTCGAGCGTCCAGCCGACCGAGTACTGGGCGATCAGCTCGTCGATGCGCCGCGCGTGCTCCGCGTAGCCCTCGACCAGCTCCATCGTGTACTCGCTCACCGGTGGCTGCCGAGTGTCGGCCCGGGAGAGCCGGACCCAGTCGGCGAGGACCGTCAGGACGTCCGCGCCGCGCTGGTCGCCCTCGAAGAGGATCTGGAAGGCGCGCTTGCGGGCCGTGTTGCGGGCAGCCACGGTTAGCTGTTCACCCGGCCGAGGTAGTCGCTCGTACGGGTGTCGACCTTGATCTTCTCACCGGTGGTGATGAAGAGCGGGACCTGGATCTGGTGGCCGGTCTCCAGCGTGGCGGGCTTGGTCCCACCGGTGGAGCGGTCGCCCTGGACGCCCGGCTCGGTCTCCTGGATGGTCAGCTCGACGGCGGCCGGCAGGTCGACGAAGAGCACCTCGCCCTCGTGCTGCGCGACGGTGGCCGAGAAGCCCTCGATGAGGAAGTTGGCCGCGTCGCCGACCGTCTTGCGGTCGATCATCAGCTGGTCGTAGGTGTCCATGTCCATGAAGACGAAGTACTCGCCGTCCATGTACGAGAACTGCATGTCGCGCTTGTCGACAGTGGCCGTCTCGACCTTGACACCGGCGTTGAACGTCTTGTCGACGACCTTGCCGGAGAGCACGTTCTTCAGCTTGGTGCGCACGAAGGCCGGGCCCTTGCCGGGCTTGACGTGCTGGAACTCGACGACGGACCAGAGCTGGCCGCCTTCGAGCTTGAGCACCAGGCCGTTCTTGAGGTCGTTCGTGGAAGCCACGGTTGCGGAATCTCCTGGACTGACGTGGACGACCCCGGGGGCCCGTGCCCCAGCGGCACCCGGGAAGTGCGTGCTTCCCCGGGATCGCTAGAGCGCGAGCAGCTCCTTGGTCGTGATGGTGAGTAGCTCGGGTCCGCCGTCCGCCTCGGGGCGCACGACGAGCGTGTCATCGATCCGGACTCCGCCCCGGCCCGGGAGGTGGACCCCCGGTTCGACGGTGACCGGCACGCAAGCGTCCAGTTTACCCATGGCCGCGGGGGCCAGCTGCGGGTCCTCGTCGATTTCGAGTCCGACGCCGTGCCCGGTGAGCGGTGACAGGCCCTCGCGGTACCCCGCGGAGCCCAGTACATGGCGGGCGGCGCGGTCCACGTCACGGTAGGCCACGCCCGGCACCAGGGACTCCCGTCCGGCCCGCTGGGCGGCGAAGACGAGGTCGTACAGCTCGATCTGCCATTCGGCGGGCGAGGTGCCGATGACGAAGGTCCGGCCGATCTCGCAGCGGTACCCGTGGTACGTGGCACCCAGGCACACCGACAGGAAGTCGCCCTCCTCGACCCTGCGGTCGGTGGGCGCGTGGGTGCGCCGACCGGAGTTCGGGCCGGTGGCGACGGAGGTCGCGAAGGCGGGGCCGTCGGCACCGTGGTCGACGAGCCGCCGCTCCAGTTCGAGGGCGAGGTGGCGTTCGGTGCGCCCGACGAGGATGGACTCCAGCAGCTCGCCGAGGGCCTGGTCGGCGATCTCCGCGCCGATCCGCAGACAGGAGATCTCCTCCTCGTCCTTGACCACCCTGAGCTGTTCGACCGCGCCGCCGAGGTCGGCGAGGCGGAGCCGGGGGGCGACGGAGCGGATGGCCCGGTGCCGGGCCACGGTGAGGTGGTGTTCCTCGACGGCGAGGGAGTCGGCGTCCTGGGCCGTGACGAGATCGGCGGCGGCGACGGCCGGATCCGCACCGGGCCCGGACAGGACATGCACCCGCAGCGCCTCGTCGGGCCGGCCCTCGGAAGGCCGTTCGTCCGGCGGGGCGGTGCAGACCAGCAGGTCCTCGCGCTTTCCCAGCAGCAGGACGGCACCCTGCGGCGCGGCGCCCGCGAGGTAGCGCACATTGGCGGCTCGGGAGACCAGCGCCGCCGCGCTGCCACTCGCGTCGCAACGCTCCCGAAGCCGCGTCCGGCGGGCCGCGTACACCTCTGACATGAGCCGAGCCTACGAGCGGAGGCGGGATCCCGCCGGTCGGGAGGGCCGACCGGGCGGGCGCCGATCGGGGGACACCGCGCGCCACCGGATCCTGGGGCACTCCTCGCGCCCACCGGATCCGGGCCGGCCACTCCCTGCCCTGCCGAAGCCGAAGGGCTCCCACGCCACCGGATCCGCGGCACCCCCCGCCCTAGCGGATCCTGGGCGCTCCGCTCACCACTGCGGTGGGCTGGCGATCGAGCGGGCCAGGACGTCGTCCAGGACCCGTGCCGTCGCGGGCACGTCCAGCTGGGAGTTGTCGATGATCGGGAGGCCCGAGCCGTACCAGCCGGCCATGCGGCCGTGGATGCGGGCGACCTCCTCGTCGGTGAGGCGGCGGTTGCCGCTGCGCTCCGCGTTGCGCTCCAGGACGATGTCCAGGCCGGGCAGGAGGACCACCGGGAGCAGGCCGGGCCCCACGTGCCGCTTCCAGCCGCCGAGTCCGACGACCGGCCGGTCGGGGAAGACGGCGTCGTCGAGGATGCACGAGATGCCGTTGGCGAGGAAGTTGCGCGCGGCGAAGCCGCAGGTGCGGCGGGCCAGGCGGTACTGCGCCTCGGAGTTGTCGTTCCACCCCGACTGCGGGTCGGCGAAGCCGGAGCGGACCCATTCGCGGACGTCGTCGAGGCTGATGTGCGCGGTGGGCACGCGGCGGTGGGAGGCCCAGTACTTGGCGACGCTGGTCTTGCCCGCGCCCGCGGGACCGATGAGCAGCACCGCGAGCGTGGTGACCGTCGGGTCGGGGGCGGTCGCGGCGGTGGGCGGCACGCTGGGCATGGCGACCGGGCCGCCGGGCGGCAGCGGGACGTGGCCGGTGGTGTCCGGGGCCGGCGGGGCCGGGGAATGCTGCGGCACGACGTGCGGCGGCGCGGGCGGGACGGGTGGGACCGGCCCCGACGCGGGCCCGCCGGCGAATCCCGGTGCGGGAGGCGGCGGTGGCACCGGGGCGGGCCCCTGGTGCACGCCCGGTTGATGCGGCCCCTGGTGCTGCGCGGCCGGCGACCAGCCGGCCGCCGGACCGTGCCCCGGCTGGTGGGGCGGCGGCAGCGGAGAACCCACTGCGTGCTGCATCCGGTGCCACTCCGTCTCGTACAGGCAATAGCCGATGGCAAGGGGTGCAAACCCCGCTCTCCCCCACAGCCTAAAGGGCGTGGGGGGTACCCCCGTCCGAACGGTACCGCCCCCGGCTGCCGTTTGGTGAACGGCCGGGGGCGGTCCGAAGTGCCCGGCCCGCCAAGCGAATCGGGCGGAGGGGGCGATGCGGGACCTACTCGCCCACTTCGCCGTACGCGGCGAGCAGGACCGCCGGGTCGGGTCCCTCCAGGACGGTCGGCTTGGCCAGTCCGTCGAGGACGATGAAGCGCAGCAGGTTGCCCCGGGACTTCTTGTCGACCTTCATGGCCTCCAGCAGCTTGGGCCACTGGTCGTAGCGGTAGTGCAGCGGCAGGCCCACCGACTCCAGGATCGCGCGGTGCCGGTCGGCGGTCGCGTCGTCGAGGCGGCCGGCCAGGCGGCCCAGTTCGGCGGCGAAGTGCATGCCGACCGAGACGGCCGCGCCGTGGCGCCACTTGTAGCGCTCGTTCTTCTCGATGGCGTGCGCGAGGGTGTGCCCGTAGTTGAGGACCTCGCGCAGTCCCGACTCCCTCAGGTCGGACGACACGACGTCGGCCTTGACCTTGATGGAGCGCTCGATGAGCTCGGCGGTGTGCGGGCCCGCCGGGGTGCGGGCGGCCTCGGGGTCGGACTCGATGAGCTCCAGGATCACCGGGTCGGCGATGAAACCGGCCTTGATGATCTCGGCGAGCCCGGAGACGTAGTCGTTGACCGGGAGCGAGTCCAGCGCCGCCAGGTCGCACAGCACGCCGGCCGGCGGGTGGAAGGCGCCGACCAGGTTCTTGCCCTCGGCGGTGTTGATACCGGTCTTGCCGCCGACCGCCGCGTCCACCATGGCGAGCACGGTGGTGGGGACGGCGATCCAGCGCACCCCGCGCAGCCAGGTCGCGGCGACGAAGCCCGCGAGGTCCGTGGTGGCACCGCCGCCGACGCCCACGACGACGTCGGTGCGGGTGAAGCCGGACTGACCGAGCGCCTTCCAGCAGTAGGCGGCGACCTCGGCGGTCTTGGCCTCCTCCGCGTTGGGCACCTGGATCGCGACGGCCTCGAAGCCCTGCTCGGCCAGGTCGGCCCGCAGCGCGTCACCGGTGTCGGCCAGCGCCTCGGGGTGGATGACCGCGACCCGGGCGGCCTTGTCGCCGATCAGGCCGCCGAGCTCGCCCAGCAGTTGACGCCCGACCAGGACCTCGTACGGCGCGGAGCCCGCGCTGCCGCCGACCTGGATCCGCGTCACAGACTCGCTCATGCTTCCTTCAACTCCAGTGCGTCCAGGGCGGCCCGGGTGACCTCTTCGGGGGTACGGCCGTCCGTCGCCACGACGGCCGTGGCGATCTCCTCGTACAGGTGGCGGCGGGCCTCCATGAGCTCGCGCCACTGCTTGCGCGGGTTGACCGCGAGCAGCGGGCGGGCCGTGTTGAGGCCGGTGCGCTTGACTGCTTCCTCGACGTCCATCGAGAGATAGACCACGCGCAGTCCGGCCAGCAGCCCGCGCGTGCCGGCGTCGAGCACCGCGCCGCCGCCCAGCGCCAGGACGCCGTCGTGCGCGGCCAGCGCCCGCCGCACGGACTCCTTCTCGATCTCCCGGAAGGCGGTCTCGCCCTCGTCGACGAAGATCTCGGCGACGCTCCGCCCCTGGGCCTCGACGATGTCGTCGTCGCTGTCGCGGTAGGCGACGCCGAGCCGCTCGGCGAGCAGCCGCCCGACGGTGGACTTGCCCACCCCCATCGGCCCGACCAGGACGACCAGCGGCCCGCTCATCGGATGTGCAGGTGGTCGAGGTACGACCGCACGTTGCGACGGGTCTCGGCGACGCTGTCGCCGCCGAACTTCTCCGCCACCGCGTCCGCCAGCACCAGCGCCACCATCGCCTCGGCGACGATGCCGGCCGCGGGGACCGCGCACACGTCGGAGCGCTGGTGGTGCGCCTGGGCGGCCTCGCCGGTGGCGACGTCCACGGTCTGCAGGGCGCGCGGCACGGTCGCGATGGGCTTCATGGCGGCGCGCACCCGCAGCAGCTCACCGGTGGTGAGGCCGCCCTCGGTGCCGCCGGAGCGGCCGGTGGCCCGCTTGATGCCGTCGCCGCCGGCGAGGATCTCGTCGTGCGCCTTCGAGCCGGGCACCCGGGCCAGCTCGAAGCCGTCGCCGACCTCGACGCCCTTGATCGCCTGGATGCCCATCAGGGCGGCGGCCAGCCGCGCGTCCAGGCGCCGGTCCCAGTGCACGTGCGAGCCGAGGCCCACCGGCACGCCGTAGGCGAGCACCTCGACCACACCGCCGAGGGTGTCGCCGTCCTTGTGGGCCTGGTCGATCTCCGCGACCATCGCCTTCGACGCGTCGGCGTCCAGGCAGCGCACCGGGTCGGCGTCGAGCTTCTCGACGTCGGCGGGGACGGGGACGACGCCGTAGGGCGCCGTGGCACCGGCCAGTTCCACGACGTGCGAGACGATCTCGATGCCGGCCGTCTCCTTCAGGTACGACCGGGCGACGGCGCCGAGCGCGACGCGGGCTGCGGTCTCCCGGGCGGAGGCCCGTTCCAGGATCGGCCGGGCCTCGTCGAAGCCGTACTTCTGCATGCCGGCCAGGTCGGCGTGGCCGGGGCGCGGCCGGGTCAGCGGCGCGTTGCGGGCGAGTTCGGCGAGCTCCGCCGGGTCCACCGGGTCGGCCGCCATGACCTTGTCCCACTTGGGCCACTCGGTGTTGCCCACCATGACCGCGACCGGGGAGCCCATGGTGAGGCCGTGCCGGACGCCGCCGAGGAAGGTGACCTCGTCCCGCTCGAACTTCATCCGCGCACCGCGGCCATAGCCCAGCCGCCGCCTCGCCAGATGGTCCGCCACCATGTCGGTGGTGATCGGGACGCCGGCGGGAAGGCCCTCCAGCGTCGCGACGAGTGCGGGACCGTGGGACTCCCCCGCGGTCAGCCAACGCAGCCTGCTCAAAGGTGCTCCTCAGTCTCGCGCCCTCGTACTGCCCTGCGTACGCGTGTCCTCGCGTACGGCGACGGCGCGACCAGGTGCGCGGCCCCGGCCCGCCACCTCCGATCCTCCCACGTCCGCGAGGCGAACCCGGCAGCCGGTCCATCAGGCGGACCGCCGAAGGCCGCCGCGATACCCGCTCCCCTCAGGGGCGCGGGGAGCCGCCCGACCGGCGACGGACGGTCCTCCGGCGGGTTTCCGGGTCGCGGCGAAGTGCCGAGGAGAGCATCGGACGGCCCGCCCGGCTACGCGCCCGACGGCTCAGCGGGCCGCCAGGGCGTGCTCGCCCGCCTTGCGCATGGCCTCCACGGGCGCCGGGGCGCGGCCCGTCATCCGCTCCACCTGGAGCACCGCCTGGTGGACCAGCAGGTCCAGGCCGCTGACGACGGCCCCGCCGTACATCGACCAGCGGGCCGCCAGCGTGGTGGGCCAGGGGTCGTACAGGACGTCGAAGAGGGTGGTGGGCCGCTCGGGGACGGCCGCGGCGAGGGCGTCGGTGGTGCCGGCCGGCGTGGTGGCGACGACCAGCGGGAAGTGCAGCGCCTCGGCCGCGTCCGCCCAGTCCGCGATACGGACGTCCACCTCGAGCCGCTCGCCCCACCGCCGCATCTCGGCGGCCCGCTCCGCGCTGCGGACGTAGGCGACGACCTCGCCGGTGCAGACGCGGGCCAGCGCGGCCAGCGCCGAGGAGGCGGTGGCGCCGGCGCCGAGCACCGCCGCGCTGTCGACCTGGTCGACGCCTCGCTCGCGCAGGGCGGCGACCATGCCGGGAATGTCGGTGTTGTCACCGACGCGACGGCCGTCGCCGGTGAACACGACCGTGTTGACGGCCTCGACCGAGGCCGCCGTCTCGCTGATCTCGTCGAGCAGCGGGATGACCGCCCGCTTCAGCGGCATGGTCAGCGACAGCCCCGCCCACTCCGGCCCGAGCTCGGCGAAGAACCCGGGCAGAGCGGCCTCGTCGACGTCGAACCGGTCGTACGTCCGGTCGACGAGCCCCAGCTCCGCGTACGCGGCGCGGTGCAGCACCGGCGAGAGGGAGTGGGCGATGGGCGAACCGAGTACGGCGGCCCGGCGGGCGTCAGTTGCCCGTACTGGCATCGAACTTTTCCTTGAGTCGCTGGAATTCGTCGTAGTTCTTCGCGAATTCGGTATTGCTCTGACCGTCGGTCGCCACGAAGTAGATCCAGCCCTCTTCGGTCGGATTCAGCGCCGCCTTCAGCGCGTCCTCGCCCGGGTTGCCGATGGGACCGGGCGGCAGACCCTTGTTGGTATAGGTGTTGTACGGGTCCTTGTTGCTGTTGATCTCGGACTCGCTGATGTGGATGTTGCTCTCGTTCTTCAGGTAGTTGAAGGTCGAGTCGAACTGAAGCAGGCGGTTGGTCTCGGTGTTCGTCGGCTTGAGGCGGTTGTAGATCACCTCGGCCATCTTCCGGAAGTCGTCGTGCGTCTTGCCCTCGGCCTGGACGAGGCTGGCGACCGTGACGACCTGCAGCGGGTTCTCCAGGTCGAATTCCTTGGCCTTGGCCGAGAGGTTGTACTTCAGGTACACCTCGTTGGCCTGCGCGACCATCTGCTTCAGGACCGCCTCGGGCTTCATGCCCTTGGCCGCGGGATAGGTGCCCGGGAAGAGGAAGCCCTCCAGCGGGTCCTTGATCTTGGTGTCGGTGTTCGCCCACTTCGGCAGTCCGAGACTCTTGTATTCCTTCTCGGCGACCTTTCTGGTGGCGCCGGCGGAAAGCCCGAGTTTGGTGTCGATGTCCTTGTAGACACCCACGTTCCGCTCGCCGGGGCGAACAATGATGTTGGCCTGGCTCTTCGGGTCGAGCATCATCGCGACAGCGCTTTCCGCGGACATCTCCTTCTTCAGGATGTACGCGCCCGCCTGAATGGCGTTCCCCTTGGGATTCTGCTGCTGCGCGGACACGAAGGCGTCGACGCTCTTCACGACGCCCGCGTCCTTCAGCTTGCGCCCGATGTCGTAGCCGCCGGCGCCTTTGGGAATCTCGACGCTGACCGTCTCGGCGATACCGTCGCCCGCGTAGTCCGGCGCCGTGCCGAAACGATTTTGGTAGAACTGGTAGCCGAAATAGCCGACCCCGGCGAGACCGCCGCCGAACACCAGCACGACCACCAGGCAGGCACAGCCGTTACGGCGCTTCTTGCCTGTGCCACCGCCTTTGCCCCGCTTGTCGCCACGGCCACGCCGGCTGTCCGCCTCGTCGTCACCGTCGCCGTCATCGTCGTCGCCACCGCCCGCGAAGAAGGCGTGTTCGCCCTGGTCGGGGCCGGGATCCCAGTCGACCTTGGGTTCCGGCTCGGGGCGCCTACGGCTGGGCGGCTCGGGCGGGGGGTACGCCTCGGGGGTGCCGTAGTAGTCGGGCGGCTCGGCGCCGTAGGCCACGGCCTGCTGACCGTAGGGGTCACCCGGGTCGGCGGCGTAGGGGACCTGCGCGTGCGTGCCGGTGCCGTCCCAGCCACCGCCCTGCTGGTACTGCTGTTGCTGCTGTTGTTGCTGCTGTTGTTGCTGCTGCTGGTCGTACTGCTGGTACTGCTGCTGCGACGGGTCCGGGTATTGCTGATGCTGCTGCTGGTCGTACTGCTGCGCCTGGCCGTAGGCGACCTGCTGGTGACCGTTGCCCCAGTCGCCGTACTCCTGCTGCTGCGGCTGCTGCGGATAGTGCTGCTGCTGGCCGCCGTAGGCAGACTGAAGACCCGCTTGGGCCTGCTGCCCTTCCCATCCGCCGTCCCCGTACAACGGGTCCTCGGGATGCCACGGTTCGGAGCCTGGGCCCCGGCCATACTCAGTCATCGATCCCCTAGAGCCGCGAGGCGGCGATCATGCGGTTTGCGGGCCGGTCGACGTTCGCCTCTTTTGCTGTGCGGCGACTGTTCGAACACCGCCGCATCGCGCGGAACGTTACCGTATCGCGATCAGATGACCACTTCGACGCCCTCGCCGGGTGGTTTACCTGACACCCGTTCGGATTCCAGCGCCTGCTGAAGGATGATCACGGCGGCGGCCTGATCGATGACCGACCGGCCCTTCTTGGACTTCACACCCGAGGCCCGCAGTCCCTGGCTCGCCGTCACCGTGGTCATTCTCTCGTCGACGAGCCGCACCTCGACCGGAGCGATCCCCCGGGCGAGTTCCTGGACGAAGCCGCGGACCTTGACCGCGGCCGGGCCCTCGCCCCCCTTGAGGGAGCGAGGGAGCCCGACCACGACCTCGATCGGTTCGTACTCCTCGACGAGCTGCCTCAGCCTGCGCTGAGCCGCCGGCACGTCCCGGCCGGGGACGGTCTCCACCGGCGTGGCGAGGATCCCGTCGGGGTCGCACGAGGCGACCCCGATCCGGGCGTCCCCGACGTCGATCGCGAGCCGGCGTCCTCTTCTCATCCTCTTGACCGTCTCTTACTTGGCGGTCTCGGCGACCAGCCGCTCGACGGCCTCGACCGCCTCACCGAGGGCGGCCGGGTTCTGGCCGCCGCCCTGGGCGACGTCCGGCTTGCCGCCACCGCCGCCGCCGAGGGTCTTGGCGGCCGTGCGCACCAGCTCACCGGCCTTCAGACCACGCTCGCGGGCGGCGTCGTTGGTGGCGATGACCGTCAGCGGCTTGCCGTTGTTGACGGTGAACAGGGCCACGACCACGGCCCGGCCACCCTGGATGCGGCCCCGCACGTCGAGCACCAGCCTGCGCAGGTCGTCCGGGGTCGTGCCGTCCGGCACCTGACCGGTGACGACCGCCACACCGTGGACGTCCTTGGCGGACTCGGCGAGCCCGGCGGCGGCCTGGAGCACCTTCTCGGCGCGGAACTTCTCGATCTCCTTCTCGGCGTCCTTCAGCTTGCCGAGCATGGCGGAGACCTTCTCCGGGAGCTCCTCGGGACGCCCCTTGACCAGCTCCTGGAGCTGGGCGACGACCGTGTGCTCACGGGCCAGGAAGTTGTAGGCGTCCACGCCGACGAGGGCCTCGATACGACGCACACCCGAGCCGATCGAGGACTCGCCGAGCAGCTTCACCAGGCCCAGCTGGGCGGTGTTGTGCACGTGCGTGCCGCCGCACAGCTCCTTGGAGAAGTCGCCGATGGTCACCACGCGGACCCGCTCGCCGTACTTCTCGCCGAACTCGGCGATGGCGCCCTGCTTCTTGGCCTCGTCGATGCCCATGACCTCGGCGTGCACGTCGAGATCGCGGGCCAGCACCTCGTTGATCTTCTGCTCGACGTCGGTCATCACGGCCGTCGGGACGGCGGACGGCGAACCGAAGTCGAAGCGGAAGCGGCCGGGCTGGTTCTCGGAACCGGCCTGGGCGGCCGTCGGGCCGAGCGCGTCGCGCAGGGCCTGGTGGGTGAGGTGCGTGGCCGAGTGGGCACGGGCGATGGCCTTGCGGCGGCGGCCGTCGATCGAGGCGTGGACCCGGGATCCGACGGTCACCTCGCCGACCTGGACGACGCCCTTGTGCACGTACACGCCCGGGACCGGCTTCTGGGTGTCGCGGATCTCGATGACGGCGCCGGAGTCGACCTTGATGCGGCCGGTGTCGCCGATCTGGCCGCCGCCCTCGGCGTAGAACGGGGTGCGGTCGAGGACGATCTCGACCTCGTCGCCCTCCGTGGCGGCCGGGGAGGAGGCGCCGTCGACGAGGATGCCGACGATCGTCGACTCGGTCTCGGTGTCGGAGTAGCCGATGAAGTCGGTGGCACCGGCGGCGTCGGCGATCTCGCGGTAGGCGCCGAGACTGGCGTGGCCGGTCTTCTTGGCCTGGGCGTCGGCCTTGGCGCGCTCCCGCTGCTCCTTCATCAGACGGCGGAAGCCGTCCTCGTCCACGGCCAGCCCCTGCTCGGCGGCCATCTCCAGGGTGAGGTCGATCGGGAAGCCCCAGGTGTCGTGGAGCAGGAAGGCCTTGTCGCCGGCGAGGACCGTACCGCCGGCCTGCTTCGTCTCCGTGACGGCCGTGTCGAGGATGTTGGTGCCGGCCTTCAGCGTCTTGAGGAAGGCGTTCTCCTCGGCGATGGCGACCTTCTCGATGCGCTCGCGGTCGGTGACCAGCTCCGGGTACTGCTGCCCCATCATGGCGATCACCGTGTCGATGAGCTCCCGCACGACCAGGCCGGTGGCGCCCAGCAGCCGCATGTTGCGGATGGCACGGCGCATGATGCGGCGCAGCACGTACCCACGGCCCTCGTTGCCGGGGGTCACGCCGTCGCCGATCAGCATCACGGACGTCCGCATGTGGTCGGTGACCACGCGCAGCGAGACGTCGGAGTCGTGCGAGGCGCCGTACTCGACACCGGTCAGCTCGGTGGCCTTCCTGATGACGGCCATCGAGGTGTCGATCTCGTACATGTTCTGCACGCCCTGCAGAATCATGGCGAGGCGTTCCAGGCCGAGGCCCGTGTCGATGTTCTTGCTCGGCAGGTCCCCGAGGATCTCGAAGTTGTCCTTGCCGATGCCCTCGCCCCGCTCGAACTGCATGAAGACGAGGTTCCAGATCTCCACGTACCGCTCGTCGTTGACGGCGGGGCCGCCCTCGACACCGAACTCGGGGCCGCGGTCGTAGTTGATCTCGGAACAGGGGCCGCACGGGCCGGGCACGCCCATGGACCAGAAGTTGTCCTTCATGCCCAGACGCTGGATGCGCTCGGCGGGCACGCCGACGACGTCGCGCCAGATCTGCTCGGCCTCGTCGTCGTCCTGGTAGACGGTGATCCAGAGCTTCTCCGGCTCCAGGGCGTAACCACCCTTGTCCTGGGGGCTGGTGAGCAGCTCCCAGGCGTGCTTGATGGCGCCTTCCTTGAAGTAGTCGCCGAAGGAGAAGTTGCCGCACATCTGGAAGAACGTGCCGTGGCGGGTGGTCTTGCCGACCTCTTCGATGTCGGGCGTGCGCACACACTTCTGCACGCTGGTGGCGCGCGCGAACGGCGGCTTGACCTCACCCAGGAAGTAGGGCTTGAAGGGCACCATGCCGGCCGGGACCAGGAGCAGAGTCGGGTCGTCCGCGATGAGCGACGCCGAAGGGACGACGGTGTGCCCGCGCTCCTCGAAGAAGCTCAGCCAGCGGCGGCGGATCTCAGCCGACTCCATCAGTGGTCCTCATTCCGGTTGTACGAGTACGTCGACCTCTCGACGTACTTCGGGTTGTTGCGGTTCTCGATGGCGACGACGCTCCGGGGAGCGGCGAGTTCGGGGTTCTCGTGGATCCCCAGCGCCTCTCCCAGTTCCGCCTCCCGCCGCGCCATGTTGTCGCGGACATCGAGTGCGAAGTCCACCGCGCGGTCCTTGAGCCGGTGACCGGCCTCGACCGCCTTGTTCGCCGCGGCCGCGGCGAGGCTCTCGGGGGTCAGCTGCTTCAGCTTGCGGTTGACCTTGGTGGTGGCCCACACACCGGCGGCGACACCCGTGGTGAACCAGAACGTACGGCGGAACATCGCTCGGTCAGTCCTTCTTTCCGCGGGCGTTGCGCCTCGCGCGCCGCGCGGCCGGGACGGTGCGGCCCACGATCACGGTACGCCGGGGCGCCTTGGCGGGCACGTCGTCGTCGCGTCGGCCGCCGAGGGCCCGGCGGACGCCGTAACCGAAGGCGGCGACCTTCACGAGGGGGCCGCCGAAGGTGGACGCGACCGTCGTCGACAGCGCCGACGCGTTCGACGTCACCTCCTGGACGTCCGAGGCGATCGAGTCGACCCGGTCGATCTGGGTCTGCGCCGAGCGCACCGCCGAGGAGGCGTCCGCCAGCCGGGACGGCCTGCTCGGTCACGTCCGCCACGAGCTTGGTGGTCGCCCTGAGCGTCTGGGCCAGCCTCGCGAGTGCCACGGCGAGGAAGGAGACCAGGATCGCCCAGAAGACGGCCACCAGGATCCCGGCCACCTCTCCACCGGACACTGCGCACCCGCTCCCTGAAACATGCCTCTACATCGAAAAAGTCGTGCACCGAGCCTATCGCGCCGGGCGTGCCGCTCCGTACCGGATTACCGCCCGTGCCCACCGGAGTCGCGCAGGGCGATTGTACGGAATGAACACGACTCAGTACGCTCCGTGTGCCATGCGAGATCAGCAGCGTGAGGACCGCCGGCCGGACGGCAACCTTCCCCTGGAGACCGACACGTTCGTGGGACGGGCCGGCGAACTCGCCGGACTGGCCGGGGCGCTCGACGCCGCGCGGCTGGTGACGGTGACGGGGGCCGGCGGCGTCGGCAAGTCGCGCCTCGTGGCCCGGGCGGCGGCGCGGCGCGCGCCGGACGACGGGGTGTGGCGGGTGGAGCTGGCACCGCTGCGCGACCCGGAGTTCGTGGCGTACGCGGTCGTGGAGGCCCTCGGGCTGACCGACCACACCACACGGCACCCGCACGAGACGCTGCTCGCCCGGCTCGCCGGGCGTCAACTCCTGCTGGTCCTGGACGGGTTCGAGCATCTCGTGGAGGCCTGTGCCGCGCTGGTGGGCGACCTGCTGCGGCGGTTGCCGGGCCTGACGGTGCTCGCCGCGGGCCGCAGACCGCTCGGGGTGGCGGGCGAGCACCTCTTCCCCCTGGCACCGCTGGACGAGGACGCGGCGGTGGAGCTGTTCGTCGAGCGGGCCGCCCGGCAGGGGCTGACGGTCGCCGACGACGGGGAGGTACGGGAGCTGTGCCGGCGCCTGGACGGCATCCCGCTGGCGGTCGAGCTGGCGGCGGGCCGGCTGCGGGCGCTGTCCCCCGGTCAGCTGCTGGACCGGTTCGACGACCGGTTCCGGCTGCTGACGGGCGGCGCGCGCGACGCCCTCCCCCGCCATCAGGCGCTGCGTACGGCGATCGGCTGGAGCCATGAGCTGTGCACGCCCGGGGAACGGCTGCTGTGGGCGCGGCTGTCGGTGTTCGCCGGACCGTTCGACCTGGCGGCCGCCGAGTACGTGTGCAGCGGGAACGGCCTGGACGCCGACGACGTCCTCGACGTCCTGTCCGAACTCCTCGCCCAGTCCGTGGTGGCCCGGGAGGACACCCCGGCGGGCGTGCGCTACCGGATGCTGGCCACGCTGCGGGCGTACGGCGCCGACTGGCTGGAGGCGATGGGTGACGCGACCCGGCTGCGCCGCCTGCACCGCGACTGGTACATGGGCCTGGCGACCTGGTGCGAGCTGGACTGGTTCTCGCCCCGGCAGAACGAGGTGGCCGCCCGGGTCGAGACGGAGCTGCCGAATCTGCGCCGCGCCCTGGAGTACTGCCTGACCGAGCCGGACGAGGCGCATCTGGGCCAGTATCTGGCGGGCTCCCTGTGGTTCTACTGGGCCGGCTGCGGCCGGCTCTCGGAGGGGCGACGCTGGCTGGAGCGGAGCGTCGAGCGGACCCGCGGCCCGGTGCTGCGGACGGCCGGCCGGCGGTCGCGGCTGAAGGCCCTGTGGGTGCTCGGCTATGTCGCGATCCTCCAGGGCGACTCGGTGCCCGCGCTGGCGGCGCTCCAGGAGTGCCGGGAGGAGGCGGAGCGCGTCGCCAGCCCGACGGCGCTGGCCTACGCGGAGCATCGCGCCGGCTGTCTGGCCCTGGTCACGGACGACATGGCGCGCGCGGAGACCCTGCTGCGTTCGGCGCTCGCGCGCTATCGGGCGATCGGGGAGCTCAACAGCAACGTCCTGATGAGTCAGGTCGAGCTGGCCATGGCCCGGGCCTTCCAGGGCGATCTGCGGGACGCGGTGACGCTCTGCGAGGACGTCCGGCAGGTGTGCGAGGACCACGGGGAGCGGTGGACGCGTTCGTACGCGCTGTACGTCCTGGCCTACGCGGCCTGGCGGGAGGGCGATCTGTCCACCGCCCGCGCGCTGCTGACGGACAGTCTGGCCTGCGCGCACACCTTCCACGACCTGCTCGGCTCGGTGCTGGTGATGGAACTGCTGGCCCTGGTCACGGCCGCGGAGGGCGACGCGGCGGAGGCCGCGGTGCTCCAGGGGGCCGCGGCGGACATGTGGCCCTCGGTGGGGCTGCCGCTGTTCGGCTCGGCGTACTACAACGCCCCGCACGAACTGTGCGAGGCGACGGCCCGCGAGCGCCTGGGCGACGAGCGGTACGAGGAGTGCGTACGGCAGGGGGCGGGGCTGGGGCGGGAGACGGCGGTGGCGCGGGCGCTGGGACGGTCCCGGACGCGGTCGCCGGAGGGCGTGCCCGGGCCGCGCGGGCCGGGCCGGCACGCGCGCGGTGCCGCACAAACGCGCGAACCCGCCGCCTCGCCCACCCGGAAGGGCGGGGAGACGGCGGGCTGAGGTGCTACACCCGGCTGGTGATCAGCGGGCGTAGTACTCGACGACGAGCTGCTCGTCGCAGATCACCGGGATCTCCTTGCGGTTCGGCTCACGGTCCAGGCGGAAGGCCAGGGCCGGGAGGTTCACCTGGAGGTAGCGCGGGGTCTCGCCGTCGGGGGCGAAGCCACCCGCGCGCGAGACCTCGAACAGGGTCTTGCTGCGGCTGCGCTCGCGGACCATCACGACGTCGTCGGGACGGACGCGGAACGAGGGCTTGTCGACCTTCTGGCCGTTGACCTCGATGTGGCCGTGCACGACCATCTGGCGGGCCTGGTAGATCGTGCGGGCGATGCCCGAACGCAGGACCAGCGCGTCGAGACGGCGCTCGAGCTCGATGATCAGGGCCTCACCGGTCTTGCCCTGGACCTTGGAGGCACGCTCGTAGGCGCGGACGAGCTGACGCTCGGACACGTCGTACTGCGCGCGCAGACGCTGCTTCTCGAGCAGACGGACCTTGTAGTCCGAGTTCTGCTTACGGCCGCGGCCGTGCTCGCCCGGCGGGTAGGGGCGGGCCTCGAAGTACTTGACGGCCTTCGGGGTCAGCGCGATGCCGAGGGCACGCGACTTCTTGACCTTGGGGCGGGACTGATTCGCCACTGTGTGTCTCTTTCCTGGATTTCGGCTCACCAGAGTTAAGGGAGGTCGCATCCGCAGCCGGGGAAACCCGCCACGTCCCTGCGGACGAGCCGGGCAGCCGCTCCCTGGTCTGGGCACATACGTGCAGCACGCGAGTGGCCCACCGACCTGTTCCGGGAATCCGGATGGTGGTGGGCTGCCCGCGACACCTTCGACGGTGCGCGACGCTCCTGGAATCCCCGCCGTACGGGCCGGGATTCCGGCTGGATGTCCCGTTCTGGTGGTGCCGGCTCCCTCTTGCGACGGGCCGGACACGGGACTCAGCGCTCCGAGGGATTCTACAGGGTGCTCAGGACCCCTTGCGACCGAGGTGCTTTCTCGTCCACTCGACCGCGTCCGCGTAGCGCGCCTCGCCACCGTGGCGGGTCGGGGTGTAGTACGCGCGGTCCTTGATGGCGTCCGGCGCGTACTGCTGGGCCGCGATGCCCTCGGGCAGGTCGTGCGGGTACACATAGCCCTGCGCGTGCCCCAGCTTGGCGGCGCCCTTGTAGTGCCCGTCCCGCAGATGCGGCGGGACGGGTCCCGCCAGTCCCTTGCGTACGTCCTCCAGGGCGGCGCCGATCGCCGTGGTCGCGGCGTTGGACTTGGGGGCGAGGGCCAGCGCGATGGTGGCGTGGCTGAGGGTGAGGGCGGCCTCCGGGAAGCCGATCATGGCCACGGCCTGAGCGGCGGCGACCGCGATCGGCAGGGCGTTGGGGTCGGCCAGGCCGATGTCCTCGCTGGCGGAGATCATCAGCCGGCGGGCGATGAAGCGGGGGTCCTCGCCGGCCTCGATCATCCGGGCCAGGTAGTGCAGGGCGGCGTCGACGTCGGAGCCGCGGATGGACTTGATGAGGGCGCTGGCCACGTCGTAGTGCTGGTCGCCGTCGCGGTCGTACTTCACGGCGGCGCGGTCGACGGTCTCCTCCAGCGTCGTCAGCGCGATCTCCCGCTCACCCTGGTCGAGGGCGGCGCCGGCGGCGGCCTCCAGGGCGGTCAGGGCGCGGCGGGCGTCCCCGCCGGCGATGCGCAGGAGATGGTCCTCGGTGTCCTCGGGCAGGGTGACGGCGTCCTTGAGTCCGCGTGCGTCGCCCAGGGCCCTGCGGACCAGGCCGCGCAGGTCGTCGTCGGTGAGGGGTTCGAGGGTGAGGAGGAGAGAGCGGGACAGCAGGGGCGAGATCACGGAGAAGTAGGGGTTCTCGGTGGTCGCGGCGATCAGGGTGACCCAGCGGTTCTCGACCGCCGGGAGCAGCGAGTCCTGCTGGGCCTTGCTGAAACGGTGGATCTCGTCGAGGAAGAGGACGGTCTCCTTGCCGTACCCCCCGGTGGCGCGGCGGGCGCCGTCGATGACCGCACGGACCTCCTTGACGCCGGCGGTGATCGCCGACAGCTCGACGAACCGCTTGTCGGTGGCCTTGGAGACGACGTACGCCAGGGTTGTCTTGCCGGTGCCGGGCGGGCCCCAGAGGATCACCGAGGACGGCCCCGCCGGGCCGCCGTCGCCCGCTCCGACGAGGCGGCGCAGGGGCGAGCCCGGCTTGAGCAGATGCTGCTGGCCCACGACCTCGTCGAGGGTGCGGGGGCGCATCCGGACCGCCAGGGGACTCCCCGCGGGGTCCTTCTCCTGGCGGTCTTCGGCGGCGGCGGTGAACAGATCGGGCTCCACCCTGGAAACCCTAAATCACCGCACTGACAATCCCGCCGGGCCCGTCAGCTGGTCCAGAACTCCCACCAGCGGGTCAGCACCAGCATGCCGATGATGCCGATGTGCAGCACGGGCACGACCCAGGTGAACTCGCCGAAGAAGCTCTTCAGCCAGCGCGGGGCGGGCAGCAGGTCGTTGCGGATGTTGAACGAGGTCACGTACCAGAACATGACGATCGTGGCGACCCAGGCCAGGGAGCACCACAGGCACAGCGCGTTGATCCGGTACAGGGACTGGAACTGGAGCCAGGTGCAGAAGGCCACGCCGAAGAGGGTGCCGAAGTTGAAGGTGAGCCAGTACCAGCGCGGGAAGCGGGCGCGGCCGAGCAGGCTCATGCCGACACAGATCACGATGCCGTAGCAGACCAGACCGAGCATCGGGTTCGGGAAGCCGAAGGCGGCGGCCTGCTTGCTCTCCATCACGCTGCCGCAGGAGACCACCGGGTTCAGGCTGCACCCGGGCGTGAAGGTGGTGCCGGCGACCTTGGCCTCGAGCAGCTTGAACTTGTCGATCGTGATGACCCACGCGGCCAGCAGTCCCGCCGCGCCGGTGATCAGCAGCAGGACGCCGAAGGCGCGGCTGCCGCCCACCGTGCGCGCGGCGGGCGCGGAGCGCTCCGGCTCGGGCTCGGTGGAGACGTCTTTGACTGTCGTCTTGCTCATCACGCCGATTCCGTCACTTGAGAGGAGGACCTTCTGCGGGCTGGGGCCATTGTGCCGCACGGGTACGTGCGCGCACCGTTCGCTCCGGATAAGGAAGTGCGTGCGGGCGGCCCCGAACGGCTGGTTCCGGACAGCGTGCGCCTGCGGTGAGGGCGCCGGCGGCCACTGCGGCCCCCGGCGCCCCTTCCACCCGTACGAATGACCGCCCCAGGTCCTCAGCCGAGCCGTGACTCCAGCTCGGCCACGATCTCGTTCACGCCGATCGCCGACTGCTCGCCGGACTCCATGTCCTTGAGCTGGACGACGCCCTCGGCGAGGTCGCGCTCGCCGGCGACGAGCGTGTAGCGGGCGCCGCTGCGGTTGGCGTTCTTCATGGCGCCCTTGAGGCCCTTGTGGCCGTAGGAGAAGTCGGCCGCGATGCCGACCTTGCGCAGCTCGGTGACCTTGGCGAACAGGATCCGCCGGGCCTCCTCGCCCAGCGGGACCGCGAACACGCTGGTGGACGCGGGCAGGGCGAGTTCGACGCCCTCCGCCTCCAGGGCCAGGACCGTGCGGTCGACGCCGAGGGCCCAGCCGACGGAGGGCAGCGCGGGGCCGCCGATCATCTCGGACAGGCCGTCGTAGCGGCCGCCGCCGCCCACCGCGGACTGGGAGCCCAGACCGTCGTGGACGAACTCGAAGGTCGTGCGGGTGTAGTAGTCCAGGCCGCGCACCAGTCTGGGGTCGTCCTCGAAGGCGACGCCCGCCGCCGTGATCAGCTCGCGGACCTCCTCGTGGTACGCCTTGCAGGCGTCGCACAGGTAGTCCCGCAGCAGCGGGGCCCCGGTCAGCTGCTCCTGGACGTCCGGGCGCTTGTCGTCCAGGACGCGCAGCGGGTTGATGTCCGCGCGGCGCAGGGTCTCCTCGTCCAGGTCCAGGCCCCGCAGGAAGGTCTGGAGGGCTTCCCGGTACACCGGGCGGCACTCCTTGTCGCCCAGGCTGTTGAGGAGGATCCGGAACTCGCGCAGGCCCAGCGAGCGGTACGCCTGGTCGGCCAGGATGATCAGTTCGGCGTCCAGGGCCGGGTCCTCGGCACCGATCGCCTCGGCGCCGACCTGCGAGAAGTGGCGGTAACGGCCCTTCTGGGGGCGCTCGTAGCGGTAGTACGAGCCGGAGTACCAGAGCTTGACGGGGAGGTTGCCGCTCTTGTGGAGGCTGGCCTCCAGGGCGGCGCGGAGCACGGACGCGGTGCCCTCGGGGCGCAGGGCGAGCCGGTCGCCGCCCTTGGTCTCGAAGGCGTACATCTCCTTGGTCACGATGTCGGTGGACTCACCGACACCGCGCGCGAACAGTTCCACGTTCTCGAAGCCGGGCGTCTCGATGTAGCCGTAGCCGGAGTTGCGCAGCGGGGCGGCGATCGCCTCGCGGACCGCCAGGTACGTGGCGGAGTCCGGCGGGATCAGGTCGTAGGTGCCCTTGGGGGCCTTGAAGGTGCTCACGGAAGTCTCTCGTCACATTCCTCGTCGGGGAGCGTCGGCGCGCGCTCCCGGGCCGGCCGCCACCTGCCGCAGATACGGGTTGGTGGCGCGCTCCTGGCCGATGGTCGTCTGGGACCCGTGGCCGGACAGCACCACGGTCGAGTCGTCGAGCGGCAGGCACACGCGGGCCAGCGAGTCGAGCATCTCGGCCATGTCACCGCCGGGCAGGTCGGTGCGTCCGATGGAGCCGGCGAACAGCAGATCCCCGGAGAAGAAGACCGACGGGATGTCGGCGGTCTCGGGCATCCGGAAGGTCACCGACCCCTTGGTATGGCCGGGCGCGTGCGCGACGGACAGTTCCAGGCCCGCCAGTTCCAGCCGCGCGCCGTCGGTCAGTTCCTTGACGTCGTCCGGCTCCCCCACGGTCAGCTCGCCCATCAACGGCATCCCGATGGAACGGCCGAGGGCCGTCTCCGGGTCGCTCATCATGTAGCGGTCCGCGGGGTGGATCCAGGCCGGTACGTCGTGCGCGCCGCACACCGGGACGACCGAGGCCACGTGGTCGATGTGGCCGTGCGTGAGGACGACGGCGACCGGCTTGAGCCGGTGCTTCCTGAGCGCTTCCTCGACTCCGGCGGCCGCCTGGTGGCCCGGGTCGATGATCACGCACTCCTCGCCCGCGGCCGGGGCGACCAGATAACAGTTCGTCCCCCAAGCCCCGGCTGGGAACCCTGCAATGAGCACGATCGTCCTTCGTTGTGTCGATACGGGCGGCTACGGCAGTGGTCAGAAGCCTACCGGCGCTGCCGATTCCTCAGCGAACCCATATACGGTACGGGGCACACGCAGGCGGTCGGCACACCAGACGCACGCGTCCCTGACGACGTACGAGACGCATGAGGAGAAAAACCCGTGGTCACCCAGGAACAGCGGCGGCGCCAGCTCGCCCGGGAGAAGTTCTTGCGGCAGCAGCAGCGGCGTACCGCTGCCAGGCGCAAGTCGCGCGTACGCAACTCGGTGATCGCGTCCGTGCTCGGCGTGATCGTCATCGGCAGCCTCGCGCTGTACACCACCGGCGTCCTCAAGGGGGACGACGACAAGACGAACGCGAGCGCGAAGTCGAGCGCGTCGCCCAGCCCGAGCGTGGCGAAGGACCCGTGCGAGAAGCCGGCCGAGGGCAAGGCCAAGACCGAGACCTGGAAGAAGGAACCGGCGGTCACGATCGACAAGTCGGCGAAGTACACCATGAAGCTCGCCACCACGTGCGGTGACATAGACATCGCGCTGAAGGCGTCGGCGGCCCCGCACACGGTGAACTCGTTCGACTTCCTCGCGGGCAAGGGCTACTTCGACCACACCAAGTGCCACCGGCTCACCACCAACGGCATCTACGTGCTGCAGTGCGGCGACCCGACGGGCAGCGGCAGCGGTGGTCCGGGCTACACGATCCCGGACGAGAACCTGAAGGACACCAGCCTCAAGAACAACGTCTACCCCGCGGGCACCATCGCGATGGCGAACACCGGGCAGGCGCACACCGGCGGCAGCCAGTTCTTCCTCGTCTACCAGGACAGTCAGCTCCCGCCCAGCTACACACCGTTCGGCACCGTTTCCGATTCGGGCATGGAGGTGCTGAAGAAGATCGCCTCCGCGGGCGAGAGCACGGGGGGCGGTGACGGGGCCCCCAACGCGACCGTCGTCATCGACAAGGCGACCGTAGCGAAATCCTGATGACCAGCACGGCCAGCTCCGAAATTTCGGTCGCGCTGGATGCGGACAGGCAACCCGCTGGTCGCCTATGTTGGCCGTGACGAAACTGTGGACGATGCCGGGGGAGCCGAGGCCCCCGCAGGCATCATGTGGAGGAGGCGCTGTGAGCAGCGACCCGTGGGGCCGCGTCGACGAGACGGGGACCGTGTACGTGCGTACGGCCGACGGCGAGCAGGTCGTCGGTTCCTGGCAGGCCGGCTCTCCTGACGAGGCGCTGGCCTACTTCGAGCGCAAGTACGAAGGCCTGGTTGTCGAGATCGGCCTCCTCGAGAAGCGAGTCCAGACCACCGACCTGTCGGCCAAGGACGCCCAGACGGCCATCGGCCATCTGCGCGAGCAGATCGACGCGCACCACGCGGTCGGTGACCTGGAGTCGTTGCGGGGCCGGCTGGACAAGCTGGTGGCGACGGTCGAGTCGCGGCGCGAGGAGCGCAAGCAGCAGCGGGCCAAGCAGTCCGACGAGGCACGGCACTCCAAGGAGGCGCTGGTCGTCGAGGCGGAGGAGCTCGCGCAGTCCGACCAGTGGCGGGCCGCGGGTGAGCGGCTGCGCTCCCTGGTGGACACCTGGAAGGGACTGCCGCGGCTCGACCGCAAGTCGGACGACGAGCTGTGGCACCGCTTCTCGCACGCGCGGTCGGCGTTCTCCAAGCGCCGCAAGGCGCACTTCGCGCAGCTGGACGCCCAGCGCGAGGAGGCCCGCCGGACCAAGGAGCGGCTGGTCGCCGAGGCCGAGGCGCTGTCCGCGTCGACCGACTGGGGTCCGACGGCGGCGCGTTACCGCGATCTGATGTCGGAGTGGAAGGCCGCGGGCCGTGCCCAGCGCGAGCACGAGGACGACCTGTGGAACCGCTTCCGCGGCGCCCAGGACGTGTTCTTCGCCGCCCGCAGCGGGGTCTTCGCCGAGCGGGACGCCGAGCAGACGGAGAACCTGAAGCTCAAGGAGGATCTCGCCGAGGACGCCGAGAAGCTCCTGCCGGTCACGGACCTGAAGGCGGCGCGGGCCGGCTTCCGCTCGATCAACGAGCGCTGGGAGGCCATCGGTCACGTCCCGCGGGACGCCCGGCCGAAGGTCGAGGGCCGGATGCACGCTGTCGAGCGGGCGATCCAGGAGGCCGAGGAGTCGGAGTGGCGCCGGACCAACCCGGAGGCACGCGCGCGTGCCGAGGGGCTGACCGGCCAGCTCCAGGCCGCCGTCGACAAGCTGCGCGGTCAGATCGACCAGGCGAACTCCCAGGGCAACACCGCCAGGGCGGAGAAGCTCGGGCGGGAGCTGGAGGGCCGTCAGTCGCTTCTGGACCAGGCGCTGAAGGGTCTGCACGAGTTCGGCGGCTGACCCTGCCCGCCGCGACGCACGCGAGAGGCCCCCGTACACCACGTACGGGGGCCTCTCGCGTGCGTCGGGCCGTCGCTAGGGCCGGCGGGCCGAGGTGACGCGGTAGACGTCGTAGACGCCCTCCACGCCCCTGACCGCCTTCAGGACGTGCCCGAGGTGCTTCGGGTCGCCCATCTCGAAGGTGAAGCGGGAGGTGGCGACGCGGTCGCGGGAGGTCTGGACGGCCGCGGAGAGGATGTTGACGTGCTGGTCCGACAGCACCCGCGTGACGTCCGAGAGGAGCCGGGAGCGGTCCAGCGCCTCGACCTGGATGGCGACCAGGAAGACGGAGGACTGCGTGGGCGCCCACTCGACCTCGAGGATGCGCTCCGGTTCGCGCGACAGTGACTCGACGTTGACGCAGTCGCTGCGGTGAACCGATACGCCGCTACCGCGCGTCACGAACCCGATGATCGGGTCGCCGGGCACCGGCGTACAGCAGCGGGCCAGCTTGACCCACACGTCGTCGACGCCCTTGACCACCACGCCCGGGTCGGCGTTGGAGCGGCGCTTGCGGCCTCGGCCGCGCGCCGGCGGCACGCTCTCGTCGATCTCCTCGGTGGCGGCCTCCTCACCGCCGAGTGCCTGGACGAGCTTCTGCACGACGTTCTGCGCGGCGACATGACCCTCGCCGATCGCCGCGTACAGCGACGAGATGTCGGGGTAGCGCATCTCGTGCGCGAGCGTGACGAGCGAGTCGCCGGTCAGGATCCGCTGGATCGGCAGGTTCTGTTTGCGCATCGCGCGTGCGATGGCGTCCTTGCCCTGCTCGATCGCCTCGTCGCGGCGCTCCTTGGAGAACCACGCCCGGATCTTGTTGCGGGCCCGGGGCGACTTGACGAAGTTCAGCCAGTCCCTGGACGGTCCGGCACCGGCCGCCTTGGAGGTGAAGACCTCCACCAGGTCGCCGTTGTCCAGGGTCGATTCCAGCGGTACGAGGCGTCCGTTGACGCGGGCCCCTATGGTGCGGTGGCCCACCTCGGTGTGCACCGCGTACGAGAAGTCCACGGGGGTGGCGCCGGCCGGCAGCGCTATCACGTCGCCCTTGGGCGTGAAGACGAAGACCTCGTTGCGCGACAGGTCGAAGCGCAGCGACTCCAGGAACTCGCCCGGGTCCTCGGTCTCCTTCTGCCAGTCGAGCAGCTGCCGCAGCCACGCCATGTCGTTGAGGTGGTCGTCCTTGCCGGTGCTCTTGGGCGCGTCCGAGCGCACCTTGGAGGCGCCGGCGACGGCCTCCTGCTTGTACTTCCAGTGCGCGGCGATGCCGTACTCGGCGCGGCGGTGCATGTCGAAGGTGCGGATCTGGAGTTCGACCGGCTTGCCGTTGGGGCCGATGACCGTCGTGTGCAGCGACTGGTACATGTTGAACTTGGGCATCGCGATGTAGTCCTTGAACCGGCCGGGGACCGGGTTCCATCGCGCGTGCACGGTGCCGAGCGCCGCGTAGCAGTCGCGGACGGTGTCCACGAGGACGCGAATGCCCACCAGGTCGTAGATCTCCGCGAAGTCACGGCCGCGGACGATCATCTTCTGGTAGACGCTGTAGTAGTGCTTCGGCCGGCCGGTGACGGTCGCCTTGATGCGGGCGGCGCGCAGATCGGACTGGACCTCGTCGGTCACTATGGCCAGATACTCGTCACGCTTCGGTGCCCTCTCGGCCACCAGCCGTACGATCTCGTCGTACATCTTGGGGTAGAGAATCGCGAAGGCGAGGTCCTCCAGCTCCCACTTGATGGTGTTCATTCCCAGGCGATGAGCCAGCGGCGCGTAGATCTCGAGCGTCTCGCGCGCCTTCTTCTCCTGCTTCTCGCGCTTGAGGTAACGCATGGTGCGCATGTTGTGCAGGCGGTCCGCGAGCTTGATGACCAGGACGCGCGGGTCCTTGGCCATCGCGACGACCATCTTGCGTACGGTCTCGGCCTGGGCGGCCTCGCCGAACTTGACCTTGTCCAGCTTGGTGACGCCGTCGACGAGCAGGGCCACCGTGTCGCCGAAGTCACGGCGCAGCTGTTCCAGGCCGTACTCGGTGTCCTCGACGGTGTCGTGCAGCAGACCGGCCATCAGCGTGGCCGGGTCCATGCCCAGCTCCGCGAGGATGGTGGTCACGGCGAGCGGGTGGGTGATGTACGGGTCGCCGCTCTTGCGCTTCTGCCCGCGGTGCCAGCGCTCGGCGACCTGGTAGGCCTTCTCGATCTGCCGCAGCGTCGAGGTCTCGATCTTGGGGTCGTTGCTGCGCACTATGCGCAGCAGCGGTTCCAGGACCGGGTTGTACGGGTTGGCGCGCTGGACGCCGAGGCGGGCGAGGCGGGCACGGACGCGGTTGGAGGAGCCGGAGCGACCGGGCTGGGCGGACGTCGGGCGCACGGCGGAGGCGCTCGCGGCGCGCTCGGGCGTCGCCGGCTTGGGCCGCGGGGCCTCGGCCGGCTTGTCGGCGGGCGCCGAGCGGTCGTGCTCGACCGGCCCGCGGGCGTCGTTCTTCGCGTGCGGCGCGGGCGTCGCCGCGGGGCCCGGGGCGGGCTCGGGCTTGGCGGCGGTCAGGTGCTGGGCCTCGTCTGCCAAGAGGACTCCTCGTGCGCGGTCCGGGTCCCCCGGTCAGGCTCCGGAGCACCCATCGTAGCGATCCTCGGCCGCGGGATCGCCTTCAGCCCGATGTGAGGGCCTTCCCCAGGTGAAACGCGAGAGGCGGGCCCCGGATTCCTCCGGGGCCCGCCTCGCTGCCTCGCGGCGCCGGTCAGACGGTGAGCAGTGCCTCCAGCGGAGCCCCGTCCAGGGCCGCCTCCAGGCGGGGGCGGCCGGCGAGGAAACCGAGTTCCATCAGCACGGCTGCGCCCACGACCTCGGCGCCCGCGCGGCGGATCAGCTGGATCGAGGCCTCGGCGGTGCCGCCGGTGGCGAGCACGTCGTCGACGATCAGCACGCGGTCCTGTGCGCTGAGGTCCTCGGCGTGCACCTCGATCTCGGCGGAGCCGTACTCCAGGTCGTAGGCCTGGCTGAGGGTGGCTCCGGGGAGCTTGCCCGCCTTGCGTACGGGGATGAAGCCGAGGCCCGCCCGGACGGCGACGGGGGCGCCGAGGATGAAGCCCCGGGCCTCCAGGCCGACGATCTTCGTGGCGCCGGTGCGCTCCGCGACGCCCGCGAAGGCGTCGGTGAGCGCGGTGAACGCCACCGGGTCCGCCAGCAGCGGGGTGATGTCCTTGAACATCACCCCCGGCTCCGGATGGTCCGGGACGTCACGGATCCTGCTGAGCAGCAGGTCCGTGATGTCGGTGAGCTCCGTCATCGGCGCTTCCCCGACGGTCGGCCACGGCCCCGGTTGCGGGACGCGGGCTGACTGCGCGGGCCGACGACCGCGGCGGCGTCGTCGTCGTCCGGGTCCAGGTCGACGGACCGGGTCCCGGTGTACTCCTCCTCGGTGGCGGCCTGGGCGCGCTTGGCCATGACCCGCTTCCTGAGGGCCTTCATCTGCGGCTCGCGCTCCTTGAGGTCGGCGACGAGCGGCGTGGCGATGAAGATCGAGGAGTACGCACCGGCCGCGAGGCCGACGAAGAGCGACAGCGAGATGTCGTTGAGCGTGCCCGCGCCGAGCACACCGCCACCGATGAACAGCAGACCCGCGACCGGCAGCAGCGCGACCACCGTGGTGTTGATGGAGCGGACCAGGGTGCTGTTGATCGAGCGGTTGGCGATGTCGCTGTACGTCCAGCGGGTCTGCTTGGTGATGTCCTTCGTCTGCTCCTTGAGGCTGTCGAAGACGACGACCGTGTCGTAGAGCGAGTAACCGAGGATCGTCAGCAGACCGATGACCGTACCGGGCGTCACCTCGAAGCCGACCAGGGCGTAGATGCCGACCGTGATGGTGATGTCGTGGATCAGCGCGACCAGGGCGGCGATGGCCATGCGCCACTCGAAGGCGATCGCCAGGTAGATCACGACCAGGATCATGAAGATCACCAGGCCCTGCCAGGCCTTGTCGGCGATCTGGTCACCCCAGCTGGGCCCGACCAGGTCCGCGGCGATGTCCTCCGAGGGGACCTTCAGGTCCTTGGACAGGGAGGTCTTGATCGCGTCGGACTTGCTGGTGTCCACGCCGGAGATCTGGATGCGCAGCTCGCCGCCGCCGAGCTTCTGCACGACCGCCTGGTGGCCGGACGCCTCCTCCGCGTACGTCTGCGCCTGTGAGACGGAGACGCTGGTCTTCGGGGTGGTGAAGACGGCACCGCCCTCGAACTCGATGCCCATGTTCAGGCCGCGCACCGTCAGGCCGAGGATGGCCGTGATGGTGATCAGGATCGAGATGCCGTACCAGATCTTGCGGTTGCCGACGAAGTCGTAACCGACCTCGCCGCGGTGCAGTCGGGCGCCGAGGTTGCCGAGTTTCGACATGCTCACGCCTCCTTCGTCTCGGCGGGGGCGGAGGGTCGGCGGGTGCCGCGCAACGGCGGCTTGGCACCCAGTCGCTTCGGGTCGAGGCCGGACCAGCTGTGGCCGTCCGAGAAGAACTTCCTGCGGGCCATGATCGTCATCAGCGGCTTGGTGAAGAGGAAGACCACGACCACGTCCAGCACGGTGGTCAGACCGAGGGTGAACGCGAATCCCTGGACCTTGCCGACGGTGACGATGAAGAGCACCGCCGCGGCGAGGAACGACACGAAGTCGGAGACCAGGATGGTGCGCCGGGCGCGCGGCCAGGCCCGCTCGACGGCGGGGCGCAGGCTGCGCCCCTCGCGGATCTCGTCCCTTATGCGTTCGAAGAACACGATGAACGAGTCCGCGGTGATACCGATCGCGACGATCGCACCGCAGACCGCCGGCAGGTTCAGCGCGAAGTGGATGGTCGGGCCGAGCAGCGCCATGATCACGTAGGTGAGCACGGCGGAGACCAGCAGCGAGGCGATCGCGATGAGCGACAGACCGCGGTAGTAGAACACCAGGTAGATCACGACCAGCCCGAGGCCGATGGCGCCGGCGATCAGACCGGCGTGCAGCTGGTCGCCACCGAGGGCGGCGGTCACCGTGGTGACGCTCTGCTCCTTGAAGGTCAGCGGGAGCGCGCCGTACGACAGCATGTTGGAGAGGCTCTGGGCCTCCTCCTGGTCGAAGCTGCCGGAGATCTCCGCGTTGCCGCCGGTCAGCGCCTGGTTGACGTACGGGTCGGAGACGACGTTCCCGTCGAGGACGATCGCGAACTGGTTCTGCGGGGACTGCTGCTTGGCCAGCTCACCGGTGATGTCCGCGAACTTCTTGGCGCCCTTGGACGTGAAGTCCATGGTGACGGTCCAGCCCGCGGCGGTCTGGGTGTTGAAGATGGCCTGGGCCTTCTTCACGTCCGTACCGTCGACCTCGGCCGGGCCGAGCACGTACTTCTGCCACTGGCCCTGCGAGTTCTTGCCGCACGCGAGGGTCGTGTCCTCGGGCTTGGAACCCTTGCCGGCGTCGGCCCGGTCCGTCGCCTTCGTGCAGTCCAGCGCGGCGTACTGCGCCTGGAGCTTGGCGGTGGCCGCGTCGACGGAGCCGCTGGGCGACGGGGTGGCGGCGCTGCCGGAGGCCGAGGTGCTCGGCGACGGCGTGGAGTCGGCCTTCAGGGCGTCGGTGACCGCGCGTCCCTGCGAGGTGGCGGTCGCCGACGGGGTCGAGGAGCCGGAGGGGGACGCGGACGAGGTCGCCTTGTCCGTCGCCTTGCCCGAAGGGCTGCCGGAGGCGCTCGGCGACGGGCTGGCCGGCGCGGCCGCGCCGGAGGCCTCCGTCGCGATGACCGGCCGGAAGTAGAGCTTGGCCGTGGTGCCGACCTGCTGGCGGGCCTCCTCGGAGTTCGTGCCCTTGGGGATGTTGACGATGATGTTCCGCGTGCCCTGCGTCTGGACCTCGGTCTCCGAGACGCCAAGACCATTGACACGGCGGTTCATGATGTCGACCGCGGTGTCCATGTTGGTCTTGTTGATCGCGGACTCCTGGCCCGGCTCCGGAACGGCCTGGAGCGTGATGCTCGTGCCGCCGGCCAGGTCGATGCCGAGACGCGGAGTCGTGTGCCCGGAGGCGAACATCCCCCCGGTGAGCGCCGCGATGGCGATCAGGATCAGGGCCAGCGAACGCCCCGGCCTGCTCTGGGCGCTCCCGCTCCGGCCCTTCTTAGGTGCTGCCACCTTCTCGTACTCCCTCTCGGGCCGCTCCGCGCCGGGTCAGCGCGGCAGTGGCCATGACATGGTGTCGGGACCCGCTGCGAGATGCGCGAACCCGGGGCGCGCGGACGAGTCCCGCGCGTGTCCCGGGTGGCGCCTACTTCGCGTCGGAGTCGCCGTCGGTCTTCTTCGGCTCTTCGTCCGTCTTGGCCGCGGCGGCGTCGGCGTCGACGGCCTCGGCCTCGGCCTCGTCGGACGGCTCCTCGGTCGCGTCCTTCTTGCCGAGGTCGACGGACTTGTCGCCGGAGACGGCGGCAGCTTCGTCGGCGGGCTCGTCGGCCTCGGTGAGGGAGGAGGCGTTGTCCGGGACGACCGTGGCGTCGGACTTCAGGTCGTGCTCGACGCCGTGGACGATGCGGTTGTACTCGTCGTCGGTCAGTACCGCACCGATGGCGTTCTTCGCGAAGAGCAGATCCACACCCGGGCCGGCGTCGACGAGGACCGTGTCCTCGTTGACCTCCTTGACCGTCGCGTACATGCCCCCGATGGTGCGGATGCCGCTGCCGGGCTGCATGTCGTTGCGCATCTGCGCGGCCGTCTGCTGCTTCTTCTTGGCCGACCGGGTCATCAGGAACATGGCCCCGATGAGCACGATGAACGGGAGGAGGGTCACGAGACTCACGGGTCGGAACTTCCTTCACATGACCGCGAGTGGTGAGCGGCCTGATGGTTGGGGGTATGTGTACCGCCTGTCAGTGGCGGCATCGGCGGAGTCTAAGCGAGTCCGCATGCATGGAACAACGCTCAGCATGGCACCTGGGTTCCAGGCCCGGCCACTGTCCCCCGCCGTCACGCCCCGAACAGGTCCCCTTGTCCGTTTCCCGCGGTGGCGGAGCGGGGCGGAGTGAGGCCGAGGTGCGCCCAGGCGGCGGGCGTGGCCACCCGTCCGCGGGGGGTACGGGCCAGCAGCCCCTCCCGCACGAGGAACGGTTCGGCGACCTCCTCCACGGTCTCACGTTCCTCGCCGACCGCGACCGCCAGCGTGGACAGTCCGACCGGGCCGCCGCCGAACAGCTTCAGCAGCGCCTCCAGGACGCCCCGGTCCAGGCGGTCCAGGCCGCGGGCGTCGACCTCGTAGACCGCCAGGGCCGCCGCGGCGATCTCCGTCGTGATGAAACCGTCGGCCTTGACCTGCGCGTAGTCCCGGACCCGGCGCAGCAGGCGGTTGGCGATGCGGGGCGTTCCCCGGGAGCGGCCGGCGATCTCGGCGGCGCCCGCGGTGTCGATCTCGACGTCGAGCAGGTTCGCGGAGCGGTGGATGACGCGCTCCAGCTCGGCGGGCTCGTAGAACTCCATGTGCGCGGTGAAGCCGAAGCGGTCGCGCAGGGGGGGCGGCAGCAGGCCCGCGCGCGTGGTGGCGCCGACCAGGGTGAAGGGGGGCAGTTCGAGGGGGATGGCGGTGGCGCCGGGGCCCTTGCCGACGATGACGTCGACGCGGAAGTCCTCCATGGCCATGTAGAGCATCTCCTCGGCGGGCCGGGACATGCGGTGGATCTCGTCGAGGAAGAGGACCTCGCCCTCCTGGAGCGAGGACAGGATCGCGGCGAGGTCGCCGGCGTGCTGGATGGCGGGGCCGCTGGTGATGCGGATGGGGGCGCCCATCTCGGCCGCGATGATCATGGAGAGGGTGGTCTTGCCGAGGCCGGGGGCGCCGGAGAGCAGCACGTGGTCGGCGGTGGCGCCGCGCGCCCGTGCGGCGCGCAGCACCAGGTCGAGCTGTTCGCGGACCTTCTCCTGGCCGATGAACTCGCCGAGGTCCTTGGGGCGCAGGGCGGCCTCGACGGCCTGGTCGTCGCGGTCGGCGACAGGGCCCACCAGCCGCTCGGCGGCGGTGTCGTCGGTCGGGTCGTCCCAGTTCATGGAGTGTGCCTCGGGGTCTCGTGGATGCGCGGTGACTCGGTGGGGCCGGCCCGCCGCGGTGCGGCGGCCCGGGACCGGCCCGCGTGGGGTGTGCGGGGCGCGGTCGCTCGGCGGGGTGCGTCGCGGTGGGTCAGCGGGCTCGGTTCAGCGTCTGCAGCGCCGACCGCAGGAGCCGGCCCACCTGGGGGGTCTCCCCTGCGGCCTCGGCCTCGGGGGCGACGGCGGACACGGCCTCGTCCGCCTCCCGGGTCGCGTAGCCGAGGCCGATGAGAGCGGCGTGCAGCTGGTCGCGCCAGCCGCTGGTGACCGGCGCGCCCACGGCGGGCGCGCCGGTCGGCGCGCCCAGCCGGTCCTTCAGTTCCAGCAGGAGTTTCTGGGCGCCCTTCTTGCCGATGCCGGGGACGGCGGTGAGGGCCTTCTCGTCGTCCGTGGCGACGGCCCGGCGCAGCGCGTCCGGGGTGTGCACGGCGAGCATCGCCTGCGCGAGGCGCGGGCCGACGCCGCTCGCCGTCTGCAGCAGCACGAACACCTGGCGCTCGTCGTCGTCCACGAAGCCGTACAGCGTCAGCGAGTCCTCCCGGACGACGAGGGAGGTGGCGAGTCTGGCGGGCTGGCCGAGGCGCAGCGTCGAGAGCGTGTTCGGCGCGCACTGGACGGCCATGCCGACTCCGCCCACCTCGATCACCGCGGTGTCGGGGGCGAGGGCGGCGACCGTGCCGCTCACGAAGGCGATCATGCCGTACGGCCTTTCGATGCGTGCAGGGCCACGGCCTGCTGGAGTCGGTTCTGCGCGGGGGCCCGCCAGATGTGGCAGATGGCGAGGGCGAGGGCGTCGGCCGCGTCGGCGGGCTTGGGTGGTGCGTCGAGCCGCAGCAGACGGGTCACCATGGCGCCGACCTGTGCCTTGTCGGCTCGGCCGCTGCCGGTGACGGCGGCCTTGACCTCGCTGGGGGTGTGCAGGGCGACGGGAATGCCGCGTCGGGCCGCGCAGAGCATGGCGACCGCGCTGGCCTGGGCGGTGCCCATCACCGTCCGGACGTTGTGCTGGCTGAACACCCGCTCCACGGCGACGACTTCGGGCCGGTACTCGTCCAGCCACCGCTCGATGCCCTGCTCGACGGCCACGAGCCGGTGCCCCAGGTCCGCGTCCGCGGGCGTACGCACGACACCGACGCCGCACATCGTCAACGGCCGTCCCGCGACGCCCTCGACGACTCCGACACCACATCGGGTCAGTCCTGGATCCACACCGAGTACGCGCACCGCGCTCCTTCTCCTCCTCGCCCCTGTCCGTCCTGCCGCGCCAGGCTATCCGGCGGCACCGACAACGCGAGGCCGCCGGGGCCGGGGGGCTTGGTCCAGGACACCGGAGCGGCCGCGCGAGATCCCCAAAGGGAAGGTAAAAGATCATCTTCAGATGATCCCCCATATCCGACAAGTCATCAGAAACGCGGGCCGCGGCGGGCTTTTTCGATTGCTTCGCGCCCTTGATCACTTATAGCTTCCGGGGCGACGTGCGCAGCTGACCACTGTGCGCATTCGAGCGAACTGACGTTCGCTTCGACCACATCACACAAGAAACCGGGGAATCCATGCGCTCCATAGCGAAGGTTGCCGTGACCGCGTCCGTCCTGCTGGCCGGCCTGGCTGTCGCGACTCCCGCACAGGCGGCGGCCGACTCCAAGCACACCGGCCGCAGCGGCTGCTTCAACTGGTCGTGGGCCGACGGCGTCTCGACGACGACCGTCTACTTCCACAACATCTGCGACAAGAAGGCCACCATCAACATCTGGTGGAAGGACGGCCGGGTCGACGTCATGCGCGCCGCCACCGTCGCGGCCGACGGCAAGGGCCACATCAAGCACGCCGGCAGCGTGAAGAGCATCGACGGCTGATCCGGCGCCGCACGCCGTATGACGAACGGCCCGCCGAAGGAGACTTCGGCGGGCCGTTCCGTCTGTCCGGTGCGATCAGGCGTCGACCTTCGCCATGACCTCGTCGCTGACGTCGAAGTTGGCGAAGACGTTCTGCACGTCGTCGCTGTCCTCCAGGGCGTCGATCAGCTTGAAGATCTTCCGGGCGCCCTCCTCGTCCAGCTCGACCTGCATGGTCGGGACGAAGTTGGCGTCGGCGGAGTCGTAGTCGATGCCGGCCTCCTGGAGCGCGGTGCGCACCGCGACCAGGTCGGTGGCCTCGGAGAGGACCTCGAAGGACTCGCCGAGGTCGTTGACCTCTTCGGCGCCCGCGTCGAGCACGGCACCCAGGACGTCGTCCTCGGTCAGCTCGCCCTTGGGGACGATCACGACGCCCTTGCGGTTGAAGAGGTACGAGACGGAGCCCGGGTCGGCCATGTTGCCGCCGTTGCGCGTCATGGCGACGCGCACGTCGGAGGCCGCGCGGTTGCGGTTGTCGGTGAGGCACTCGATGAGCACGGCGACACCGTTGGGACCGTAACCCTCGTACATGATCGTCTCGTAGTCGGCGCCGCCGGCCTCGAGACCGGCGCCGCGCTTGACCGCGGAGTCGATGTTCTTGTTCGGGACCGAGCTCTTCTTGGCCTTCTGGATGGCATCGAACAGCGTCGGGTTGCCGGACACGTCGGCGCCACCGGTACGGGCCGCGACTTCGATGTTCTTGATCATCTTCGCGAAGAGCTTGCCGCGCTTGGCGTCGATCACGGCCTTCTTGTGCTTCGTCGTAGCCCATTTAGAGTGGCCGGACATCTGCCTGTCTCCTTCGCGTTACCCAACTCTGTACGAACCCCAGAGATCCTACAAGGACTCCGGTGTCCGGTTCGCGCGCACCATGTCGACGAACAGAGCGTGCACGCGGTGGTCGCCGGTGAGTTCCGGGTGGAACGACGTGGCGAGCGCGTTGCCCTGGCGTACGGCGACGACGTGGCCGCCGTGCTCGGCGAGCACCTCGACCTCGGCGCCCACGGACTCGACCCAGGGGGCACGGATGAAGACGCCCTCTACAGGATCGCCCTCGACGCCGTCGACGTCGACCGCCGCCTCGAAGGACTCGTTCTGGCGCCCGAAGGCGTTGCGCCGCACGATCATGTCGATGCCGCCGACGGTCTCCTGGCCCGAACGCGGGTCCAGGATCTTGTCGGCGAGCATGATCATGCCCGCGCAGGTGCCGTAGACGGGCATGCCGCCGCGCACGCGCGCGCGAAGGGGCTCCATCACGCCGAAGAGGACGGCCAGCTTGGAGATGGTGGTGGACTCGCCACCGGGGATGACCAGGCCGTCCACGGCGTCGAGCTCCTCGGGACGCCGGACCGGCCTGGCCACGGCGTCAGCCGCGGCCAGGGCGATCAGGTGCTCCCGCACGTCGCCCTGAAGGGCCAGGACGCCGATGACAGGGGTGTTCATCAGTGCTTACCAGCCACGGTTGGCGTAGCGCTCGGCCTCGGGGAGGGTGTCGCAGTTGATGCCGACCATGGCCTCGCCCAGGTTGCGGGACGCGTCCGCGATGATCTTCGGGTCGTCGTAGAAGGTGGTGGCCTTCACGATGGCGGCGGCGCGCTTGGCCGGGTCGCCGGACTTGAAGATGCCGGAGCCGACGAAGACGCCCTCGGCGCCGAGCTGACGCATCAGGGCGGCGTCGGCCGGGGTGGCGACACCACCGGCGGAGAACAGCACGACCGGGAGCTTGCCGAGTTCGGCGACCTCCTTGACGATCTCGTACGGGGCGCGCAGGTCCTTGGCGGCGGCGTACAGCTCGTTGTTGTCGAAGCCGCGCAGCCTGGCGATCTCGTTCTTGATCTGGCGCAGGTGGCGGACGGCCTCGACGACGTTGCCGGTGCCGGCCTCGCCCTTGGAACGGATCATCGCGGCACCCTCGGCGATGCGGCGCAGGGCCTCACCGAGGTTGGTGGCGCCACAGACGAAGGGGGTGGTGAACGCCCACTTGTCGGAGTGGTTGACCTCGTCGGCCGGGGTAAGGACCTCGGACTCGTCGATGTAGTCGACGCCGAGCGACTGGAGGACCTGGGCCTCGACGAAGTGGCCGATGCGGGACTTGGCCATGACCGGGATCGAGACGGCGTCGATGATGCCCTCGATCATGTCCGGGTCGGACATCCGGGCCACGCCGCCGTCCTTGCGGATGTCGGCCGGGACCCGCTCCAGGGCCATGACGGCGACGGCTCCCGCGTCCTCGGCGATCTTGGCCTGCTCGGGCGTGACGACGTCCATGATCACGCCGCCCTTGAGCTGCTCGGCCATGCCGCGCTTCACGCGGGCGGTGCCGGTCTCGGGGGCCTGGGCGGGGGTGGGGATCGTGCTGGACACGGGGTGACCTCACTCGGTGAAGAGGATTTGTGCAGCACTAAAGAAACGGGATTGGACCAGGCCACAGCAAGGGCCAATGCGAAGGCGGTGGATCCTTTTGGCCCGGCGGACCTCGGCCGACGCCGGTGAACCTCGGGCGCGACCGGTCGGACGGACCGTGAGGCGACCGGTCGGAGGACCCTGGCGCGACCGGTCGGACGGACCCTGAGGCGACCGGCCGGAGGACCCTGGCGCGACCGGCCGGACGGACCCTGAGGCGACCGGCCGGAGGACCCTGGCGCGACAGGCCGGACGGTCTCAGACCGGGCAGTCGGTCTCAGACCGCGCGGTCGGTCAGGGCGCTCGGCGGCTCGTCGTCCATCTCGAAGGCCATGGGGAACGGGGCGTGTCCGGCGAGCCGGAACCAGCGCACCTTGCGGTGCTGCCGGAGTCTGCGGGCCGCTCCCACGGCGTCGTTGTGGAAGCGCCGGGCCATCGGCACCCGCCGTACGGCCTCCGTGAGTTCGCGCGCCGCCGCCTCTCCCCCGGGCGCCTCGCGCACGGCCTCCACCTGCTGCGGGACCGCGAAGACGGCGCGCAGCGCCTGGCTCAGCTCGCTCTCGGCGACCTCGCGATGTTCCTCCTCCGCCTGCCGGGCCGCGTGCGCGGCCTCGTACAGCACGATGGACGCGGCCGGGTCGAGCACCCCGGAGGTCGCCAGTTCCTGGGCCACGGAGGCCCGGCGCAGCAACTGGGCGTCGAGCGCGGCGCGGGCCGCGTCGATCCGCGCGTGCAGCCGGTCGAGCCGGCCCGCGGTCCAGCTGAGGTACAGGCCGATCGCCGCGAGGGCGACGAGGATCCAGATCAGGGTTGCGGTCACGGGCGGCAAGGCTACCGGGGGCAACCCCGATCACCCAGGGTGGAGGGACCGCCCGAGGGCGACGGCAGCCGGGCCGACTCCGCTCGGGTTCCGGCCACGCGTCCCGCCCCGCCCGAGCACCCGCCATGGAGCCGACTTCGCCCGGGCCCCCACCGGGGACCCCCAGACCCCCCGTGCGCCCTGAACCGGCCGCCGAACAGTTGAGCAAGCGCGGAGAAGGCCGTCGTGGACGGCAGCCCGATTCCGCCCCCACCCGTCGGCAGACGGCGACCCGCGACCCGTCGTGCCGTCGTCCCGCCCGCTCAGTCCCGTGCCAGGCCCAGGCGTGCTCGCAGACCCGGGCTTCGGTCGTCCGCCGCCGCGACGGCCGCCGCGCCCGCCGTGACCGTCTCGTAGACGGACATGATGTCCGCGCCGACCGTCGACCAGTCGAAGCGCCGGACATGGGCGCTGCCCCGCTCGCGCAGTTCGGCGCGGCGGTCCGGGTCGCCGAGGAGGCGCACCGCCGCCTCGGCCAGCGCGTCGGCGTCCTCGTTGGCGAACATCTCGCCCGCCGCCCCCTGGTCGAGGACCTGCGCGAAGGCGTCCAGGTCGGAGGCGAGGACCGGGGCGCCCGCCGACATCGCCTCGACGAGGATGATGCCGAAGCTCTCACCGCCGGTGTTGGGCGCCACGTACAGGTCGACGCTGCGCAGGAAGCGCGCCTTGTCCTCGTCGCTGATCATGCCGAGGAACTCCACCCGGGAGCGCAGCTCCTTCGGCAGGATCTCCACGGCCTCCTCCTCGTCGCCCCGTCCGGCGATCAGGAGCCTGGTCCGCGGGCGGGCGGCGAGGATCTTCGGCAGGGCCCGCATCAGGACCGGCAGGCCCTTGCGGGGCTCGTCGATGCGCCCTATGAAGCCGATCGTGTCGCCCTGCCACTCGGCCTTGGGCTCGGCGTCGGCGAAGAAGTCGACGTCGACGCCGTTGGGGATCACCACCGCGTCCCCGCCGAGGTGCTCGACGAGGGTGCGGCGGGCGTACTCGCTCACGGCGATCCGGGCGCTGATCTTCTCCAGCGCTGCCTGGAGGATCGAGTAGGCGGCGATCATGGCCCTGGAGCGCGGGTTGGACGTGTGGAAGGTGGCCACGATCGGGCCCTGCGCCGCCCAGCAGGCCAGCAGGCCCAGCGACGGCGACGTCGGCTCGTGGATGTGGATCACGTCGAACTCGCCGTCGTGCAGCCAGCGGCGTACCCGCGCGGCGCTCAGGAAGCCGAAGTTCAGCCGGGCCACCGAACCGTTGTAGGGCACCGGGACCGCGCGGCCCGCCGAGACGACGTACGGCGGCAGTGGGGTGTCGTCGTCGGCGGGCGCGAGGACGGACACCTCGTGGCCGAGGCGGATGAAGTAGGCGGCGAGGTCGCGGATGTGGAACTGGACGCCGCCCGGCACGTCCCACGAGTACGGGCAGACGATCCCGATCCTCACGAGGGCCCCTTCCCGGGATCGAGATCCGCGAGCCACAGCCGTTGCAGCATGTGCCAGTCCTCCGGATGGTCGGCGATCCCGGTGGCGAAGGCATCGGCCAGCGCCTGTGTCATCACAGACGTCTTCTCGGCCCGCGTGCCTGTCTCGGGCACCTCGATCGGGGGATGGACCCGGCCGCGCATGACCGGTGAGTCGTCGTACCAGAGCGTGACGGGCAGCAGCAGCGCGCCCGTCTGCTGGGCGAGCAGGGCCGGGCCGGCGGGCATCCGGGCCGTGTCGCCGAAGAACTTGACCTCGACGCCGGAGGCGGACAGGTCGCGCTCGGCGACCAGGCAGATCAGGCCGCCGTCGCGCAGCCGTCGCGCGAGCGTGCCGAAGGCGGTGCCGCCGCTGTGCGGCAGGACCTCCATGCCGAGGCCCTCGCGGTAGGCGACGAAACGGTCGTACAGCGTCTCCGGCTTCAGGCGCTCGGCGACCGTCGTGAAGGGCGTCTCCAGCCGGGTGGTGACCCAGGCGCCGGCCAGGTCCCAGTTCGCCATGTGCGGCAGCGCGAGGATCACGCCCCGGTCTGAGGCGAGTCCGTCGGTCAGGTGGTGCACGTCCTCGGGGTCGAAGCCGTTCCTTATCCGGTCGGCGCTCCAGGTCGGCAGCCTGAACGACTCCATCCAGTAGCGCAGGTACGAGCGCATCCCCGCGCGCGAGAGCTCGGCGAGGCGCTGCGGGCTCGCGTCGGGCACCACGCGCGCGTAGTTGCTCTCCAGCCGCTGGACGCCCTTGCCTCGCCGCTTCCAGGCGAGGTCGGCGACGGTCCGGCCGAGCCGTACGGCGGCCGGTTCGGGCAGCTTCTTGACCGTGCCCCAGCCGAGGCCGTAGAGCGCGTCCGTCAGCCGCTCCCGGGCGCTCACTTCGCGGCCCCGCTCCCCCGTGAGGTGTTCCCCTGCCCGGCCGCGGCGGCCTCGGCCTCGGCCTCCGCCTCCGCGGACTCCCGGCGGACCGTGACGACGCGCTGGATCAGCGTGACGAGGCTGCCGACGGCGACGATCCACAGCGCGACGGGCAGCAGGTACTGGATGCCGGGCACGCCGAACTCGTGCAGGCCCGCGAGCCCGGCCGCGACCAGCGAGACCACCAGCCGCTCGGCGCGCTCCACGAGCCCGTTGACGGCGACCGGAAGGCCGATCGACTCGCCGCGCGCCTTGGTGTACGACACCACCTGGCCGCTGGCCAGGCAGAAAATGGAGACGGCGCACAGGACGTTGTCGTCGCCGTTGCCCGCGTACCAGAGGGCGAAGCCGCCGAAGATGGCGCCGTCGGCCACCCGGTCGAGCGTGGAGTCCAGGAAGGCGCCCCAGCGGCTGGTGCGCCCGAGCTGGCGGGCCATGTTGCCGTCGACGAGGTCGGAGAACACGAAGAGGGTGATGACGATCGTGCCCCAGAAGAACTCGCCCCGCGGGTAGAAGACCAGCGCGCCCGCCATCACGCCGGCGGTGCCGATCAGCGTGACCGTGTCGGGGCTCACGCCCCGCCGGATGAGAAACGCGGCGAACGGTGTGAGGACACGCGTGAAGAATGCACGCGCGTACTTGTTCAGCATGGCCTTCCCGAGGGTCGGTGTGGCCGAGCGGCCCCTGCTGGCCACCGGCTGGCCCATCGTAGCCACGCGCGCTCACGTGCGACGGGCGGGCACCCATGGGCCGTGTCACGTCCTGACGGCATACGGGTCACGGCCGGGTCGCGGATCCGCCGCCCCGGCCGGGTGGCGGGATCGCGTCCGCCGTATGGACGCACCGTGACAGGAGTGGAAAGCTCGAAGGACCGCGGGCGCCATCGGAGCCGCCACCACACGCGGATCCGGGATGCCCGCGCCCACAGTGACCTCACCGTGCACGGGAGGCAGGATCATGGGCGACAAGGCGAACGCACACCCCGGAGCCGCCGGCAGGGCTACGGCGGCCGACCACCCCGCGTCCGTACGGAATGTGGTGCTGGTCGGCCACTGCGGATCGGGCAAGACGACTCTGGTGGAGGCTCTCGCGCTGACCGCGGGAGCGGTGAACCGGGCGGGCCGTGTGGAGGACGGCGGCACCGTCTCCGACTACGACGACATCGAACACCGGCAGCAGCGCTCGGTACAGCTGTCCCTGGTGCCCGTCGAATGGGACGGCATCAAGATAAATCTCCTGGACACCCCCGGATACGCCGACTTCGTCGGTGAACTCAGGGCCGGTCTGCGTGCAGCGGACGCGGCCCTCTTCGTCGTCTCGGCCTCGGACGGGGTGGACGGCTCGACCCGCATGGTGTGGGAGGAGTGCGCGGCCGTCGGCATGCCGCGCGCGATCGTCGTCACGCACCTGGAGTCGGCCCGGGCCGACTTCGTCGAGATGACACGGATCTGCGCGGAGGCGTTCGGCGGGGACGACCCCGACGCCGTGCTGCCGCTGTACCTGCCGCTGCACGGCCCGGCGGCGCCCGACGGGCACGCGCCCGTGACCGGGCTGACCGGGCTGCTGTCGCAGAAGCTCTTCGACTACTCGTCCGGGGAGCGCAAGGAGTCCGAGCCGGGGCCGCAGGACCTGCCCGGGCTCGAGGAGGCCCGTAACCGGCTGATCGAGGGGATCATCGCGGAGAGCGAGGACGAGACCCTCATGGACCGCTACCTCGGCGGCGCGGGGATCGACGTCAAGACGCTGGTGGAGGACCTGGAGCGGGCCGTCGCGCGCGGGACGTTCTTCCCCGTGCTGGCCGCCGCCCCCGCGGCCGAGGGCGCCCGGCAGGGCATCGGGACGGTCGAACTGCTCGAACTGATCACGCGGGGCTTCCCGACGCCCCTGGAGCGCGCGGCGCCGCGGGTCACCACCATCGACGGCCGGGAGCGCGCGCTGACACCGTGCGATCCCGGCGGGCCGCTCGTCGCGGAGGTGGTGAAGACGGCGTCCGACCCGTACGTCGGCCGGGTCTCCCTGGTCCGCGTCTTCTCCGGCACCCTGCGTCCGGACGAGACGATCCACGTCTCCGGGCACGGGCTGGCGGACCGCGGCCACGAGGACCACGACGTCGACGAACGGATCGGCGCCCTGTCGGCGCCGTTCGGCAAACAGCAGCGGGTGCTGTCGCAGTGCATCGCGGGCGACCTCGCGTGCGTGGCGAAGCTGAGCCGGGCGGAGACCGGCGACACGCTCTCGGCCAAGGACGACCCGCTGCTGATGGAACCGTGGCAGATGCCCGACCCGCTGCTGCCGCTGGCCATCGAGGCGCACAGCAAGGCCGACGAGGACAAGCTCTCGCAGGGCCTGGGGCGGCTGGTGGCCGAGGACCCGACGATGCGCCTGGAACAGAACCAGGACACCCACCAGGTGGTCCTGTGGTGCCTCGGGGAGGCCCACGCGGACGTGGCCCTGGAACGGCTGCGCAGCCGCTACGGCGTCCAGGTCGACGTCGTGCCGTACAAGGTCTCCCTGCGCGAGACGTTCGCCGCCCGGTCCGCCGGGCGCGGCCGGCATGTGAAGCAGTCCGGCGGGCACGGGCAGTTCGCCATCTGCGAGATCGAGATCGAACCGCTGCCGGGCGGCTCCGGCATCGAGTTCGTCGACAAGGTGATCGGCGGTGCCGTCCCCCGGCAGTTCATCCCGTCGGTCGAGAAGGGCGTGCGGGCCCAGGCCGCCCGGGGCATCGCGGCGGGCCACCCGCTCGTCGACATCCGGGTCACGCTGCGCGACGGCAAGGCGCACTCGGTGGACTCCTCCGACGCCGCGTTCCAGACGGCGGGCGCGCTGGCGCTGCGGGAAGCCGCGTCCGACGCGAGGATCCACCTGCTGGAGCCGGTGGCCGAGGTGACCGTCCTGGTCGGCGACGACTACGTGGGCGCGGTGATGAGCGATCTGTCCGGGCGGCGCGGCCGGGTGCTCGGCACCGAGCAGGTGAGCACCGGGCGCACTCTCGTCCGGGCGGAGGTGCCCGAGATCGAGATCGGCCGGTACGCCGTCGACCTGCGGTCGCTGTCGCACGGCACCGCGCGCTTCAACCGCACGTACGCGCGGCACGAGCCGATGCCGCCGCAGGTCGCGGAGCGGGTGCGCGAACAGGCGGAGCGGGTCTCGTAGTCGGCGCGCGAGAGCGCCCAACCGGCGTGCGCACGAGGGCAGTACGCCGTCGTGCGACCGGGCGCGCTGGAATGCTCCCCTCCGGGTCGGCGGACCGCTTCCGCGGTCCGCCGACGAACGCCGCTGCCTGCGGATACGCTGATGACCTGATCAACAGGTGTGCGGGGCCGGGAAGTCGGGAAGGCCGCAGGTGCGGGCACGGGCGGCGTTGGGGGGACGGGTATGACCGTTGGCAGCGGTTACGGCGACATCTTCGGACCACAGGTGCCGCGTACGGGCGACGAGGGTCAGACGGCCACCTTCGCGCTGGCCTCGGCGGCCTACCGGGACAACCCGGTCGAGGAGATAACCAAGGCCGACAACGACTGGCACCAGTCGACCGTGAACGCGGGGAAGGTCTCGCTGTTCCGGCCCAACCTCGGCGAGGCCTTCTCCCGGGCGGTGGTGGACCGCATGCTGGGCAGCGGCCGCAAGCCGCTCATCCAGTCCTTCGGCACCGAGCCGCAGGTCGTCGTCGAGCACTGTCTGGCCGCCAACAACATCCGCCGGGACCGGGACAACCGGCTGAGCGCGATCATGGTGCTGTGCGGCCTGCTCTTCCTGCCGGGGCTCCTGGTCTGGCTGCTGGTCTTCGTCATCCGGACCAACATCGACCGGCGCGACGACAAGAGGGCATCGGCCCTGGGCACCACCCTGCTCGTCGCGATCGGCGCCCTCGCCGTCATCTTCCTGATCCGTATGCCGTTCACGGGCTTCTGGGCGTGGTACGCCCGGGCGGCGACCGTCATGCCGGTGGTCGGCTGGGTGCTGGCCCGCCGGGTCTGCGAGAGCACCGCCAAGGACCTGCGCGAGCGCTGGGACGGCCTGCTGTCGGGCAGCAGCGTCGGCGCCAAGGTCCCCGAAGCGGTGCCCAGCAGCCCCCGTGAGACCGCGGCCGAGGGGCTGCGCCAGTCGCTGGCCAAGCTGAGCGCCGAGCAGCAGTCGAACTCCGTCTTCTACGCCGGCCCCAAGGGCATCCTCGGCATGGGCACCCGCTGGGGTGCCTGGCAGCTGGCCGAGGACCTCCAGCCGGCCGACGCCGGCCGGGAGATCCACCCGTTCCGCAGCTGGGACGTGATCCGCTCCATCCACGACCAGCTGCGCATGCTGGAGCGCGGCCCGCTGAACACCGGCGGCTTCCCGAAGGCGTCCATACGACACTGGGTCGTCACGCCGATCGGCGAGAACGCGAAGGCGGTGTCCCGGCCGGAGGGCACGGACGTGGAGGCCTACCAGGTCAAGCCGCACGCGATACAGGAGATCTGCAACAAGCAGCAGTTCGGCGCCGGTGACCGGCACTACCTCGGAGTGCAGTGGACGCTGTGGGACGGGCAGCTGGTGATCACCATGCTGATCACGGTGACCGTGCTGCACTCCACCCTGCGCATCGAGGTGACCGGCCATGCGCTCGGCCCGGTGAACCCGCTGTTCACCACCAAGCCGGAGGCACCGAGCAAGCAGGTCACGAAGTCCCTCAAGCCCTGGGAGACCCGCACGGTGAAACTGCCGCTGGTCACCACCAACGAGGTGGTGCGGCTCGCGGTGCGGGCTCCGCTCACCTGGTATCCGCCGATGCTGAAGTGGCTCGGGGGGACCGTGGGACTACCCGAGCCGTTCGGTCTGCGGCACGCGTGGGCGGACCAGCCGTGGCGGCACCGCTTCATGGCCGACGACGCGCTGCGCGCGGCCGCACCGGTGCTGCGGGTGGTCCACTCCGCCGCGCTGCGGGTCCTGGAGGAGAACGGCGTGAACATCGAGAAGTTCGGTTCGCGGTCGGCGTTCCTCAGCACGTCGGCGCAGGATCTCTCGCCCCGCAAGGCGGACCTCTACGACGCGTAGGCCTCCGGCGGCCGAGAACCGACACCGCTCCCGTCCGCACATCGGCCCGAGGGAGATCAGGCCTTCGGCCAGGCCTCCGCCAGCATCTTGCGGGTGTCCGCGAGCAACTGCGGCAGCACTCTCGTGTGGCCGACGACCGGCATGAAGTTCGTGTCGCCGCCCCAGCGGGGCACGATGTGCTGGTGAAGGTGGGCGGCGATGCCCGCGCCCGCCACCGAGCCCTGGTTCATGCCGATGTTGAAGCCGTGCGCGCCGGAGGCGGTGCGCAGGGCCGTCATCGCCTGCTTGGTCAGCTCGGCGAGCTCGACGGTCTCCGCCCCGGTGAGATCGGTGTAGTCGGCGACATGACGGTAGGGCACGGTCATCAGGTGGCCGCCGTTGTACGGGTAGAGATTGAGCACCGCGTACACGTGTTCACCGCGCCTGACGATCAGCCCGTCCTCGTCGGACTTGGCCGGGATCGCGCAGAAGGGACAGCCGTCCTCGGCCCCCGGACCGGTCGGCTTGTTCTCACCCTGGATGTAGGCCATCCGGTGGGGCGTCCACAGGCGCTGGAACGCGTCCTGCGTCCCCACTCCGATCTGCTGCTCCGGCTCACTCGTCATGCAAGGCAGCATATTGCTTCGCCCGTTCGCGGCGTGTCGGCGGGGTTGCGGGAAATGCGCCCCGGCCAAGCTGGAGCGATGGACCCGAAGGACCCGAAGGCCGGCGACAGCCGGCGGCTCTCCTGGGAGCGCCGTGCCGAGATCCCGCTGGCGCTGGCATCGCTGCTCTTCCTGGGCTCGTACGCGGCCCAGGTGCTCGGGACCGGCCTGCCGGACTCCTGGCGTGGCGTGTGTCTGGCGGTCACCGTGGGGGCCTGGGCGCTGTTCGTCGTCGACTACGTGGTGTGCTGGCGGCTCAGCGGGGAGGGACCGGGTTTCGCGCGCCGGCATCCGCTGGACACGGTCGTCGTGATCCTGCCCCTGCTGCGGCCTCTGTGCATCGTCAAGACGTACGACGCCGTGCAGCACCGCCGCGGCCAGCCGCGCCTCCCGCTGTACCTGCGGGTGATGTCGTACGCGAGCCTGTCGGCGGGGCTGCTCGGCTTCGCGGGGGCGCTCGCGGTGTACCAGCAGGAACGCGGGGCGCCGCACGCCACGATCAAGACGTTCGGCGACTCGGTCTGGTGGGCCTGCTCCACCCTGTCGACCGTCGGCTACGGGGACGTGGCTCCGGTGACGCCCGCCGGGCGGCTGATCGCGGCGGGCCTGATGGCCTGCGGTCTGGCGCTGCTCGGCGCGGTGACCGGGTCGTTCTCGTCCTGGCTGTTGCAGGTGTTCGCGAGCCGGGAGAACGAGCAGGGGCCCCCGGGGAGGTGATCTCCCCGGGGCCCCGCGGTCCGGGATCAGACCTGTGCGCGCTCCTCGACGACCTGCGCGATCTTCGCGATGGCCTCGTCGAACGGGATGCCGTTCTCCTGGGAGCCGTCGCGGTAGCGGAAGGACACCGAGCCGGCCGTCATATCCTCGTCGCCCGCGATGACCATGAAGGGCACCTTCTGCTTCTGGGCGTTGCGGATCTTCTTCTGCATCCGGTCCGAGGAGGAGTCCACCTCGACGCGCAGGCCCTTCTTCTTGGCCGCCGCCGCGAACTTCTCCAGGTACTCGACGTGCGCGTCGCCGATCGGGATGCCGACCGCCTGGACGGGGGCGAGCCATGCCGGGAAGGCACCCGCGTAGTGCTCGAGGAGCACCGCGAAGAACCGCTCGATCGAGCCGAACAGGGCCCGGTGGATCATGACGGGGCGCTGCTTGGCGCCGTCGGGGCCGGTGTACTCCAGGTCGAAGCGCTCCGGCAGGTTGAAGTCCAGCTGGACCGTCGACATCTGCCAGGTGCGGCCGATCGCGTCCTTGGTCTGGACGGAGATCTTCGGGCCGTAGAAGGCGGCGCCGCCCGGGTCGGGCACCAGCGGCAGGCCCTGCTTCTCGGCGACCTGGCGCAGCGTCTCGGTCGCCTCCTCCCAGACCTCGTCGGAGCCGACGAACTTCTCCGGGTCCTTGGTGGACAGCTCCAGGTAGAAGTCGGTCAGACCGTAGTCGCGCAGCAGTCCGAGCACGAAGGTGAGCGTCTTGTCGAGCTCCTCCGCCATCTGCTCACGGGTGCAGTAGATGTGCGCGTCGTCCTGGGTGAAGCCGCGGGCGCGGGTCAGGCCGTGCACGACGCCCGACTTCTCGTACCGGTACACGGTGCCGAACTCGAACAGGCGCAGCGGCAGTTCGCGGTAGGAGCGGCCGCGCGCGTCGAAGATCAGGTTGTGCATCGGGCAGTTCATGGGCTTGAGGTAGTAGTCCACGCCCTCGTCGAGCTGCATGGGCGGGTACATGCCGTCGGCGTACCAGTCCAGGTGGCCCGAGGTCTCGAAGAGCTTCCCCTTCGTCGCGTGCGGGGTGTAGACGAACTCGTAGCCCTCCTCCTCGTGGCGGCGGCGCGAGTAGTCCTCCATCACGCGGCGGACGATGCCGCCCTTGGGGTGGAAGACGGCCAGGCCGGAGCCGATCTGCTCCGGGATGGAGAACAGGTCGAGTTCGCTGCCCAGCTTGCGGTGGTCGCGCTTCTCGGCCTCGACGAGGAAGTCGAGGTACGCCTTCAGCTCGTCCTTGGACGGCCAGGCGGTGCCGTAGATGCGCTGGAGCATCGGGTTCTTCTCGCTGCCGCGCCAGTAGGCGGCCGCGTTGCGCATCAGCTTGAACGCCGGGATGAGCCGGGTGGACGGCAGGTGCGGACCGCGGCAGAGGTCCTTCCAGCACAGCTCGCCGGTCTTGGCGTCGAGGTTGTCGTAGATGGTCAGCTCGCCGGCGCCGACCTCGACGTCCGCGCCGTCGTCGTGCGACGCCGAACCCTTGAGGCCGATCAGTTCCAGCTTGTAGGGCTCGTTCGCGAGTTCCTCACGGGCGGCCTCGTCGGTGACGACACGGCGGGAGAAGCGCTGGCCGCGCTTCTGGATCTCCTGCATCTTCTTCTCGACGGCCTTGAGATCCTCGGGCGTGAACGGCTTCTCGACGTCGAAGTCGTAGTAGAAGCCGTCCTTGACCGGCGGGCCGATGCCCAGCTTGGCCTCGGGGAAGAGCTCCTGCACGGCCTGGGCCAGCACGTGGGCGGTGGAGTGGCGCAGGATGCCCAGACCGTCCTCGGAGGAGATCTCCACACCCTCGACGGTCTCGCCGTCGCGCACCACGTAGGTGAGGTCCTTGAGCTCGTCCCCCACGCGCGCGGCGATGATCGAGCGCTCGCCGGCGAAGAGGTCGGCGGCCGTAGTGCCCGTCGTCACCACGCGTTCTTCCCGCTCGGAATCGCGCTGGATGATCACACGGACGTCTGACACCGGTCTCTCCTGACTGAAGGGGGGTGCGGCGCCATACCAGGAGCGCGCGCATGAGGGGGATCGTACCGACCCGGGCCCGCCGACCGCGAAACGGTTACCGTCAGTCCTCCCCCGTGCACGCCTCCTCGAAGAAGTCCAGGTTCTCCTGGAGCGACTTCATCAGCCGGTCCCGCTCCGCCTCGTCGACCTGCACCGGTACGACCCCGCCCGCGCCGGTGAGCCGGCGGAAGCCGCCCCGGCTCTCCAGCCGCCCGTGCACCCGCACCGGCAGCCCGACCAGGTGGGCCTGTCCCGCGATGCGGTAGTCCTCCTCGTCCAGCGTCAGCCGGACGTGCGGGACCTCGGCGCCGGCGATCACCCGCAGCCGTACGGCTCCCTCGCCGCGCGGCCCCGACCTGCGCATCCGTTCCACCGTGCCGGTGATCCGGACCGGTACCGACGGCTCCTCGCGCAGATAGCGCGCGCCGGCCGCGCGCAGCACCGGCAGATCGCCGGGCGAGAACTCGACGGGCTCGACGCCGGCCGCGCAGTCCTCGGGCACGCCGGCGGCGGGCGCCCACTCGACGGCGATACGGGCCCCCTCGGCGCCGCGCACCAGGGCGATCAGCGCCTCGGTGAGCTCACGGCTGACGCCCGCCTCGACGGCTCCGTCGAAGGCGTCCATGCCGCCGGTGGCCCGCTGGTAGTCGATGGCCTCACGGACGGCGTACAGGGCCTGGTGGAGGCGGACGGCGAGCGGCCGGGCGGTGCCGACGGGCACGAAGGCGGTCAGGTCGCGGCCGCCGGCCGCGGAGCCGACGAGGACGCTCTCCAGCAGTCCGGCGGCCGGGCGGCGGTGCCGGGCGCCGTAGTAGCCGGCACGCGCGCGGGTGGCGAGCGCGCCGGCGAGCAGCATCAGCCGGGCGGCGCCGCGCAGCTGTTCCTCCACGGTCCAGGACGCCGCTCCGGCGGGCCCGCTGGGCACGTCCCGCCACCAGCGGATCTCGTCGCTGGGCACGGAGAGCCCGACCAGCACCTCGCGCGCGGACGGGGTCCCGCTGCGGGACAGCGCGAGCAGCGCCTCGCCGAGCAGGTCGTCGCTGTCGGGGAAGGCGCGGCTCTCGGGCACCAGCAGGCTCGTCCCGCCGCCGCCCGGGCCGGGCGGGGTCCAGCGGCCGTAGCGTCCGGCGGCGCCGCCGCGCCGCTGCCAGCCGTGCCGGCGCAGCAGGGCGCCGAGGACGGCGGGGTCGACCTCGTCGGGTGCGGGCGGCCGGTCCCAGGGGACGTCGGGGTGCGCCCTGACCGGGCGCAGCGCCTCGTCGAGCGGGCGGTGCCTCATGGTCTGCCTCCCGTCCCGACCCGCGTCATGATCTCGCACAGCGCCCGGTCGTCGAAGATGCGTGAGGTCGGTATGCGCACGGTGGTCCGGTGCCGGCCGGTGATGGGCTGTCCGGCCAGGTTGACCCAGTAGCAGCAGTGCCGCAGGTCGAGACGGTCGTGGCTGGCGCGCAGCCAGTCGTCCTGGGATCTGGGGACGAGCATCACGACCAGGATCTTGTGCACCGAGACCGGCGTGCGGGCGAGTTTCGCCAGGTGGTCGTTGTCGAGGGTGAAGGAGAAGAACCGGCCCGGCGGGTGGGGCCGGATCTGGTAGGTGCACTTCAGCTGCACCTTGATGGTGACCTCGTCGTCGACCGTGTGTCCGGGCGAGCCGTGACTGACGTGCCAGTCGATGCCGTTGTCCGGAAACGGCTGTGACAACGAGCATCCCGCGGCCGCGGCGACCGCGTGCAGATACCCCACCTGCAGTGTCTCCATGCAGGCGGTGGTGGCGAGAGTGCCGCGATGGGGTGCCGTCCGTTCGGGCAGCAGCCCGCCCCGCTCGGGCTGCGCTATCACCATGGCCAACAGCCTTCCAAGCCGAGTGTTTTTCCGCTGTGGGCCGCTGAACTGCAAAGACCCGTACTCCTGTTGTGTCCTTCCGGCGTACGGCGCAAACAGCCCGGGTATCACCAAACAGGCAGAAGACGGTGCGTCACCTGCCGTGGGTGAACGAGGAGTTGTGTTCGTATGACGTACTGGTACGAGGGACCCCTGGCCGGGTTCGACACCGAGACCACGGGCGTGGACGTGGAGAGCGACCGCATAGTGTCGGCCGCCCTCGTCGTCCAGGACGCCCCGGGTGCCCGGCCGCGCGTACGGCGCTGGCTGGTGAACCCGGGCGTGCGGGTGCCCGCCGGCGCGACGGCGGTGCACGGGCTGACGGAGGATCATCTCCAGCGCAACGGCCGCTGGCCCGCGCCGGTGATGTACGAGATAGCGGAGGACCTGGCCGAACAGGCCGCGGCGGGCCGCCCCCTGGTGGTGATGAACGCGCCGTTCGACCTGACCCTCCTGGACCGGGAACTGCGCCGGCACCGGGCCTCGTCGCTGGACCGCTGGTTCGACTCGGCGCCGTTGCGGGTGCTGGACCCACGGGTGCTGGACAAGCACCTGGACCGTTACCGCAAGGGCCGCCGCACTCTCACCGACCTGTGCGCGCACTACGGCGTCGCGCTCGACGGCGCGCACGACGCGGCCGAGGACGCGCTGGCCTCGCTGGAGGTCGTCCGGGCGCTGGGCCGTCGCTTCGCGACCCGGCTGGAACGTCTCTCCCCCGCGGACCTGCACGCCTTGCAGACCGGATGGCACGCGGCCCAGGCGCGCGGCCTGCAGGCGTGGTTCGCGCGCAGCGGCACGGAGGAGCAGGTGGACCAGTCATGGCCGCTGCGCCCGGAGATGGAGGCGGCGGCTTGACCGGACCGTCCCCACCTCGCGCGACGGCACACAAAAAGGCCGGTCCGTCTGCACGGACCGGCCCTTTCCCGGTGGGCGATACTGGGTTCGAACCAGTGACCTCTTCGGTGTGAACGAAGCGCTCTCCCACTGAGCTAATCGCCCGGGAACGCACTGAACAATACAGGGCCCCGCACGCTTCGTTCAAACCGCTTGCAGGTACGCGGCGAGACCGCGCCGCCCGGCACGCATCATCAGCCGGTGGTTGGCCCGGAAGACCGGCCGCCCCGGCACCGCGAACCGCCTGAGCAGCGGCTTGTTCACGTCGACCACCTGTTCGTAGCGCGCGAGGGTGCCGTCGCCGTCCGCGGTGAGCGTCCAGCGCGCCCAGCCGTCGATGTCGCCGGACATCGCGACCTCCAGCACCCCGGCCGCCGGATCGCGCCGCGTCTCGCGCGCCGTGAAGGTCATGTCGTACGGCAGCAGGGAGCGGATCCGGATGACGCCGGTGCTGTCGTCGAGCCGGGTCACCTCGCGGACCTGGGGCCACCAGCGGGGATAGTGCTCGGCCCGCTCCAGCGCCTGGTACACGGTCGCGGGCGCCGCGAGCAGGGACCACCGGCTGAGGAAGCGGTATCGGGTCCAGTCCATGGGCAGAGTCTGCCCGCGCCGGGCGGCTTCTCCCAGGATCTGAGTACGTCCTGAGTACCCACGCTCATGCCGCGGGGGGTGACGCGGACCACACTCCGGGACATGACACATGTTCCGCCCCCGGCCGAGGAGTTGCGGATCCTCGACGCCGAGCTGTGGCGACTGGACGCCCGGCGGGCCCAGTTGCTGGCCCGCCGCGCCTGGCTGCTCACCGCCCTGCCACCGCCCCGGCAACAGCCGGTGGCGCCGGTGCACCCGGTGGCTCCGCCCCGGCCGGAGGCCACCGCGCCCCGCGTACAGAACGTCCTCCTGCTGCTCGGCGGTGTGCTGCTCACCCTCGCGGCGATGGTGTTCACGCTGGTCAGTTGGGGACAGCTGGGCATCGTCGGGCGGAGTCTGGTGCTCGGCGCGGTCACGCTGGCCGTGCTCGCGACGCCGGTGCCGCTGCTGCGGCGCGGTCTGCGCTCGACGGCCGAGTCGGTGGTGGGCCTCGGGCTGGCGCTGACGGTGCTCGACACGTACGCGCTGTACGAGGCCGGCTTCGCGGGGACGGACGGCACGGTGTACGCGGCGGTCGCGTCGGCGGTACTGGCCGGGCTCTGGACGGCGTACGGGCTCGCCCTGGACAGGCTGCGTCTGCCGCTGCCCGCGGCGCTGCGCCTGCCGCGGCCCGCCGCGCTGACCGCGGCCCAGCTCCCACTGCTCCTGGCCGCGATCGCCGCCGACGCGGTGCCGTACGGCGTCACGGCCGCGCTCCTGGTGACGGCCGCAGGGGACACGGTCGTGGCGCTCCGGGCGCCCGCCCGGGCCGTACGGTACGTCGCCGCCGTCGGCGCGTGCGGCCTGGGTGCCTGGGGCGTGTCGGCGGCCGGTTGGCTGTCGTGGACGGCCACCGGTCCGAGCGCCGCCGCCCGTGCGGCGGCGCTCCTCACCCTCGCCGCGGGGATCGCGCTGGGGGCCGCCTGGCGCGCGCGGCAGCCGCTGGTCGCCGCCGTCACCGCGGCGGCCGGCGGTCTGCTGCTGGTCGCGGCGGCCGGCGGCCCGCTGCGGGCGGCGCTGCCCGACGGCTGGACGGTGCCCGCGTATCTGGCGTGCGGTGTGGCGTTGTCGGCGGCGCCGCGCGGCCCGCTCCCCGAGCCCGTGCGCCGCGGCCTCGTCCGGGCCTCCGGTGTCGTGCAGTTGGCGGCGCTGGCCGCCGCGCTGCCGCTCGCCGCCGTCACGCTGCTCGGTCCAGTCGGCCACGTGGGGCGGCCGTGGTGGGGCGGTCCGGCCGACGCCCGTGCCGCGGTGACGGTGGGTGTCCCGTGGCCCGCGCACGCGGCACAGTCGCTGATCGCCCCGCTGGTCGTGGCCGCCGTGCTGGTCCTGCTGGTGCGAGCCGAGGCCTGGCGGCAGCGTGCCCTGTCCGGGGCGCTGGTGCTGGGGTGGGCCACCGCCTTCGCCCTGCCCGCGGTGCTCGCACTCCCCTACTCCGCCGGCCTGTGGGCGCAGGGCGTCACGACGACGGCCCTCCTCGCGGCGGTCGCGTCCGGTCGCCTCTCCCCGCTCCCGCGGCGCACGGCGACGGCGGCGGCCCTGGTGGGTTCGTTCAGTCTCGCCTTCTCGGCCCTCGCCTCCGAGGCCGCGACCCTGACCGTGCTGTCCGCCCTGATCCCACTGTTCGCGGCGGTCTCGTGGCGCCGGGAGGCGGCCGCCGTGACCGCTCCGGCGGCCCTGTCCTACGCCGCCGCGCTGGCCTGTGCCACGGGCGCCGCCGCGCACTGGCGGCCGGAGCACATCGCTCTGCTGGTCCTGGCGGTTCCCCTGGCGGCGGCGCTGCTCGCACCGCCCGTCGCCGCCCCCTTGACGCTGGAGGTGCCGGGCGCCGTCGCGGGCCTCGTCGCCATCGGGCTCGCGGTCGCCGACCCGCCGACGCTGGCGCTGGTCCTGTCGCTGTGCGCGGTGATCGCGGCGGGCACGGCCCTGCGACCGGATCGGCGCCACGTCGGCTACGCGGCCGTCGCCCTGTTCGTGACGGCCGCGTGGGTACGGCTGGCGGCCTGGCGGATCGGCGTCCCGGAGGCGTACACCCTGCCGGTCACGGTCCCGGCGCTGCTCGTCGGAGCCCTGCGCCGGCGCCGCGACCCGCACGCCTCGTCCTGGACGGCGTACGGCCCCGCGCTCGCGACCACGCTCCTGCCGAGTCTCGCCGCGGCCTGGACGGACGTCGAGTCCACCCGTCCCGCGCTGCTGGGCGCGGCGGCGCTGACGCTCACCCTGCTGGGCGCCCGGTACCGCATCCGGGCACCCCTGGTGCTGGGTGGTTCGGTGCTGGTCCTGGACACGCTGCACGAACTCGCCCCCTATCTCGTCGAGATGGCCGGCCTGCTGCCGCGCTGGCTGCCGCCCGCCCTCGCCGGACTGCTGCTGCTCGGGGTCGGGGCGACGTACGAACAACGGCTGCGGGACGTCCGCAAGGTGCGGGAGGTCCTGGGGAGGATGGACTAGGGCGGCTCGACGAAGACCTGGAGCGAGTGGGTGGTCTCCAGCAGCACGTCGAAGAAGCCACGGTGCGGGAACCGACGGGGATCGCGAACTGCTCCCCGTCGGCCTCACCGACCGCGGTGACGACACCCTCGCGGAGGTTGTCCCGACTCAGATTTCAGCGTCGATCGGGGACTTGAGGTCCGGCAGGATGCCACGCTTGTCGTACTTCCGAAGAAATCCAACGGCGTTCCGGAATACGTCCGGCGGATTTCCACCGGCGGCCCGTGTCTGGAACTCCTCCCGGAAAGCGACGTGGTCCTGGAAGTCCGCCTTCACCCTGATCTCCGGGTACTTCTTCTCGAAGAGCGCGAGGGATTGATTGATCCTCCGCGCCGTTCGTCGCCACCTCACCATGAGTAACGGATCGTCACCGTCTCGTCGGCCGTCGCGCCATGAATCGATTCAAAGAGGCGCTTTCCGGCACGAGGTGCGGACGAGCGGTGGGGTGCGCGTGCGCCGAGGCGGAACCCCCGGGGCGGGGGTGGGCGGCTGAAAGTCGACGGTGAGCCATCGGCTCGGGAGAGCGGCGGCGGCGTGGGGTTCGGGCTCGCGCCCCAGGGGTGTCACGCGTACAACGAACAGCGGCCCATCCGCGTATTCGCAGATGGGCCGCTGTTTCCGGGTGGGCGATACTGGGTTCGAACCAGTGACCTCTTCGGTGTGAACGAAGCGCTCTCCCACTGAGCTAATCGCCCGGGCGCAGGAAGAACATTACCCCATGTCAGGGGGTGCCTGTGACCGCGTCGGGCGACGCCGGCCGGTGCCCGCGCCCGCGTCCCGGGTCACTGGTCCTTGATCTTCCAGGGCATCACGACGCCGAACTTCCAGACGTAGATCCCGACGACGACCGCGATGATCACGAACCCGATCGCCGTCAGGGTGATGTTGCGGCGCCGCACCTTCGGGTCGAGCGCCTTCTGGGCCGCCTCGGTGACCTTGCGCTTGGTCCAGCGCAGCACCAGCTGGGCCCAGACGAACTCGGTCGCCCAGATCGCCATGCCGCCGAAGATCACGACCCAGCCCGGTCCGGGCAGCGGCAGCATGACGACGCCCGCGCCCACGACCGCCAGCCCGATGATGAAGACGCCGACCTGCCAGCTCAGATGCAGCATGCGGCGCGCCTTGACGAACTCCGGCGCCTTGGAGCCGAGGCCCTGCGCCTCGTCGGCGCCGCGCCCCGCCCCGTCCGCGTTCGTCCCGCTGGGCTGTCCGCCCGACTTCGTCCCGTCCGGCGCCACGGCAACCTCGGCCGGCTCGTCACTCCCCGTGTTCATACGGCCAAACACTACCCGACGGAAACCGGTCACCGGAATGGTCGTAGTTCGCGAATCGGTTCTCGGCCGGAAGAGTTACGTAAAGGCACGCAAAACACTCAGAGGGGTTTACAACGGCACCGTAGGTGGCATGTCGATTTCGCCGACGTGCGAATCCCCGAGCGCACACTGAGCGAAAGGCCCTGGCGCTTATGAACACCACGGTCAGCTGCGAGCTGCACCTGCGCCTCGTTGTGTCGAGCGAGTCATCCCTGCCTGTCCCCGCAGGCCTGCGGTACGACACGGCCGACCCCTACGCCGTGCACGCCACCTTCCACACCGGAGCCGAGGAAACCGTCGAGTGGGTGTTCGCCCGCGACCTCCTGGCCGAGGGACTTCACCGTCCCACCGGCACCGGCGACGTCCGTGTCTGGCCGTCCCGCAGTCACGGTCAGGGCGTCGTGTGTATCGCCCTGAGCTCTCCGGAGGGCGAGGCCCTGCTCGAGGCCCCTGCGCGGGCCCTGGAGTCGTTCCTGAAGCGGACTGATGCCGCGGTGCCGCCCGGCACCGAGCATCGGCACTTCGATCTGGATCAGGAGCTCTCCCACATTTTGGCGGAAAGCTAGGCCGAGGCCGCCACAGAGCCGCCCGGCGCCGTCCACTCGGGGAGACGGCTCGGGCAACGACAACTGCATACGGTATGCATCGACGCCGTCACCGTGAGGTCGACACCCCCACGGTGACGGCGTCGGCGTGCCCGTCGGCCGTCACGGAGCGTTTCCGCCGTCGCGGACGCGGGCCCCCAGGCCGGTCCGGGAACACCGGCCGGCCCGGAGTCGTTCCCCGGGCATGCGCGGGCCGGGCGCAGGGCGGCCTCGGCGGCTCTCCGAGCCACTACGATCGGCCAGCATCGGCGGGCGCCCGCCCACCTTCAGGCCAGGGAGCGAAACGTGCTGATCACCCACGACACCCGGTGTGCCCTCGACGCCGTGGTGGATCTGGTCAACACCGCACCGGAGGACGAGACGACCCCGGACGGGCTTGCGGACGTCCCGGCCCTCATGGAGTTCGTACGAAAGCACGACATGAGCGATGTCGGGATGCTGTCGGAGTTCGACCTGTCGGCGGTGCGCCGCATCCGCGGGCGGTTCGCCGCGATCTTCGCGGCCCCGGACGCCCGGGCGGCGGCCGGAATGATCAACGACCTGGTCGCCGCCGCGGGCACCACGCCCCGGCTGACGGACCACGACGGCTACGACTGGCACGTGCACTACTTCGCCCCGGGCGCGTCCGTCGCCGACCACCTCGCGGCCGACTGCGGGATGGCACTGGCGTTCTTCGTGGTGGCCGGCGAGGAGGAGCGGCTGCGCCGCTGCGAGGCGCCGGACTGCCGGCACGCCTTCGTCGACCTGTCCCGCAACCGCTCCCGGCGCTACTGCGACAGCCGCACCTGCGGCAACCGCCTGCATGTGGCCGCGTACCGGGCGCGACGCAAGGAAGCGGCGGGCTGAGGTCCCGCGAACGGCGCCCCGAGGGATGCGACGCGGTCCCCGGCGGGTGGCGCCGGGGAACGCGGGTACGGCTCACAGCATCAGCAGGTCGTGCAACGAAGCCATGAGCAGCAGACACCCGATCACCGCAAGGAAGATCATCAGCGGTGGCTGGGAAAGGGCGAAGAGGCATCCGCGCGGCTCGTCCTGCGGCGGCGCGGCATCGCTCTGTGTCGTGTCCAGCATCTCGCCGCGATGATGACGCAGCGGACCCCGCTCGCGCGATCAACACGCCCGTAGAGAGCGGGAGTTCGCTGGATTCCGTGACGTCCAGGTCAGGGCATGATCACAGAGTGGACAGGGTGTGATCGTTTTCGGACCCGCGCGGACCTTCTATGACGTTTCAGTCCGCCCGTGGCCTGGTCCGCGCCGCCGTCCGCCAGGTCATATGCCGTGCTTCTTGAGGATGGCCTCGATGTCGCTGAAGTCGTCCGCGGAGCCCTTGCGGGGGGCCGCCGCGGGCCGGATCGCCGGGCGCGTGGCCGGTCCCGGCGATGCGGTCGAGGCGGCCGGCTCCACCGCCTCGCGCCGGGCCGCCGCGCGGGCCTCCCGGCGCTGCTTCCGGCTGCCGCCGCCGCGCCGCTCCACCGCGCGGGTCGTCGCGAACAGTGCCCAGGCCCCGCCGAGCACGCCGAAACCCACCCAGGCGCTGGGGCTGAAGGCGGTGTCGGCGGCCCAGCCGACGACTCCCGTCAGCACCAGGCCGATGGGGACGAGCGAGTAGGCGGCGACACGGGCGGCCGCGAGGAATCGCTTGCGGTAGGCCGTGACCACCGCGATGCCCAGACCCGCCGCGGAGGCGGCGGAACAGACGGTCTCGGCAATCATCCGGTCCTCCAGGCAGGGCTCGGTCGGGCACAGGGCACTTCGTCCCCTCCATCCTGCACCGCCCGGCCCCCGTCGGGCCATGTCCCGGCCCGACATCAGGGACATCTCCGGGTCGGCTCCTCCACAGGTCCCGGTCCCGACCACCGAGGCACCCGTCCCCCCTACGGGCACCGCGGGCACCGCGGGCACCGCGGGCACGCTGAGCGTCGGCGGTTCCGGCAACCCCGGTGACCCGCGTAGCCCCCCGTAGTCCCGTCATCGCCCGTCATCGCTCGTCGTCGCCCGTCGTCCCGGTCGGGGTGGGCGGTGGGGGCTGGGAGACTGGGGGTATGAGTGACTCCTCCCCCGAACGTGCCGCCGCCACCGTCGTCCTCGACGTGTGGTGCGAACTCCAGTGCCCGGACTGCCACAGCGCCCTCGTCGATCTCCGCGCCCTGCGCGAGCGCTACGGCGACCGGCTGGACGTGCGGCTGCGGCACTTCCCGCTGGAGAAGCACCGGCACGCCTTCGCCGCGGCTCAGGCCGCCGAGGAGGCGGTGGAGCAGGGGCAGGGATGGCCTTATGTGGAGGCGGTACTGGGCCGGGTCGAGGAACTCGACCGCGCGGGCGAGCCCTTCCTGGTCCAGGTGGCGGGTGAACTCGGCCTGGACGCGGAGGAGTTCGACACCGCGCTGGTCGACGGACGCCACATCCTGATCGTCGACGCCGACCAGGCCGAGGGCAAGGCCATCGGCGTGACCGGCACCCCCACCTACGTCATCGGCGGCGAACGCCTCGACGGCGGCAAGAGCCAGACGGGACTGCGCGAGCGCATCGAGGAGATCGCTGACCGGCTGCTGGCCGAGTAGCCGCGAGCGAAGCCGGAGCCGGACGGGGCGTCCTACAGCAGGGACTTGTAGAGGACGTGGTCCCGCGTCTCGTAGCCGAGCGACTCGTACAGCCGCTCGGCCGGGGTGTTCCCCGCGAACACGTTGAGGCCGAGGACGCTCCGGCCGGCGGCGATCGCCCGGATCTCCGCCAGCAGCATGAGCGTACGGCCGTGTCCGCGTCCGCGGTGGGCGGCCTCGGTCTCGACGTCGTAGACGAAGGCGTGGTCCTCGCGCAGCGCCAGCCACAGGACGCCCACCCTCGTCCCCTCGTGCTCCAGGACGTCCAGGGTCGTGCCGGGGGTGGCGAGTCCTCGCGGCAGCAGCTGTTCGTGGTCGCGGCGTACCTTGGCGTGGGCCTCGGCCTCGGGGACGCCCCGTTCGATCCAGTCGCGCGCGTACTCCAGCGTCTGACGCGTGTGCCAGGCCTCGAACTCGGGCTGCGTCATGGACCTCGCCCGGCTGCCGGCGGGCAGAGCGGGCGGGATGTCGCCGAGCGGCTTGTCCATGGCGCGGTTGCGCGGGACGTAGCCCAGGATCTCGGCGAGCCGCAGCGCCGCCGGGGCGTCGGCGGGGACGCTCGCCTGGATCTGTCGGCAGCCCCAGCCGCGCGCCACCTCCTCCGCGGCAAGCGCGGCCACCGTGCCCCGGCCACGCCGCCGGTCCGGCTCCTCGATGCGCAGGTCCAGGATGCGGGCCACCGCGTCACCGAGACCCGGGGAGGTGTCGAGGCGGATCGTGCCCACGGGACGGCTGTTCACGCATACCTGGTAGCGGCGTGAACGCCGTCCGTCGGCGGTGCGCTGGAGCGGCTCGGTCGGCCGCAGGGTCGTGGTCATCACCGGTGTTCTACCCGGTGCCGCGCCCCGGGGCAGCCGAATATCCCCGGCATCTCCCGCGCCGGCGCCGCGCGCCCGCACCTCCCGCGCCCGTACCTCCGCGTCACGGATCGAGGTCGTCCCCGGACCGCTCGTCGAAGATCCGCATGGCTTTGGCGGTCACCGGGCCGGGTGCGCCCGGGAGTTCGCGCTCGTCGACGCGGTGTACGGCCTGGACGTCGCGCAGGGTGGAGGTCAGGAAGATCTCATCGGCCCGCTCCAGGACGTCCAGCGGCAGGTCGGTCTCCTTGGCGCCCGTCCACTCGACCGCCAGCGCGCGGGTGATGCCCGCGAGGCAGCCGGAGGCGACCGGCGGGGTGTGGATCTCGCCGTCCAGGACCACGAAGACATTGGATCCGGTGCCCTCGCACAGCCGGCCGACCGTGTTGGCGAACAGGGCCTCGGAGGCGTCGTGCCGGTGGGCGCGGGCCAGGGCGACGACGTTCTCGGCGTACGAGGTGGTCTTCAGGCCGGTGAGCGCGCCGCGTTCGTTGCGGGTCCAGGGGACCGTGACGACGGCGGTGGAGTCGGGGCGGCGGGTGGTCTCGCCGAGGGCGACGACCAGGGTCGGGCCGTGCTCACCGCGGTCGGAGCCCAGGGGACCCTGGCCACCGGTGTAGGTGATGCGCAGTCGGCCGAGGGGCATCGGGTTCGCCTCGATGACCGCGGCGCAGGCGCGACGGACCTCGTCGAGGTCGGGGTCGGGCAGGCCCAGACCGCGCGCGGAGCGGGTGAGCCGGTCGAGGTGCCGGGTGAGCGCGAACAGCCTTCCGTCGAGCGCCTTCACCGTCTCGAAGATGCCGTCGCCCACGGTGAGTCCGTGGTCGAAGACGGAGACGCGGGCGGACTCGGTGTCCTGCAGCCCACCGTCGAGCCAGATCTTCACTTCAGTGCCTCTCCATCTGCGCTTGCCTCGTACGCTCCCGACGCTACCGCGAGCAGCCGGGACGCCTTCAGTTCTGTCTCCCGCCACTCCCCCTCGGGGTCGGAACCCCAGGTGATGCCGGCTCCGGTGCCGAACCGCAGGGCACCCGCGGCCCGGTCGATCCAGAAGGTGCGGATGCCGACGGCGAGCTCGCCCTCGCCCCGGTCGGCGTCGACCCAGCCGACGCCCCCGCAGTACGGGCCGCGCGGTGCCGGCTCCAGGGCGGCGATGATCCGCAGGGCGCTCGACTTGGGAGCGCCGGTGACCGAGCCGGGCGGGAAGGCAGCGGCGAGCAGTTCCGGCCAGCCGGCGCCGGGGCGCAGCTCCCCGCGGACCGTGGACACGAGGTGGACGAGGCCGGGGTGTTTCTCCAGGGCGCACAGGTCGGGGACGGTGACGCTGCCGGTGGCGCAGACGCGCCCGATGTCGTTGCGGACCAGGTCCACGATCATCACGTTCTCGGCGTAGTCCTTCTCCAGCAGGTCCGCCTCGGTACGGCCGGTGCCCTTGATCGGTCCGGACTCGACCGCGCGGCCGGTGCGGCGCAGGAACAGTTCGGGCGAGGCGGTGGCGATCTCCACGCCGTGCCGGGGCAGCCGTATCGTTCCCGCGTACGGCGCCGGGTTGCCGCGGGCGAGCAGTGCGGTGAGGGCGGCCACATCGGCGTCCGGCGCGACGGGCGCGGACAGGACGCGGCAGAGGTTCGCCTGGTAGACCTCGCCGGCCGCGATGTACGCGCGGATTCGGCGGACGGCGGCCGTGTACGCGGCGCGGTCGAGGGAGGAGGTCCAGTCGGCGACCGCCGGACCCCGCCACGCGCCCGGCACCGGCGCGGGAACCGGCACCTCCCGCACCTCCGAGAAGCGCGCGCAGGTCAGACGGCCCTCGAAGTCGGCGCAGACGGCCCAGAAACCGGAGGATTCGAGAGCCGTGGGGTCACTGGTGACGTCGAGCAGGCCGGTGGCGACGCGGTCACCGAAGCGGGCGAGGGGAGGGAGGTCGAGCACACTGTCGAGTCTAGGCGGGTGACCTGCGGGTGACCCGGCCGTGTCCCGGCGGGGGGCCTGAGCAGGTCCGCAGGTGGACGCAGGGCAGCACGCTGCACAAACGCGTTTTTGTGCTGGCCCCGGAATCCGCTAGAGTTCAACACGTCGCCGGGACGCGCAAGCGCACCGAAACGACAGGCGGACGTAGCTCAGTTGGTAGAGCGCAACCTTGCCAAGGTTGAGGTCGCGAGTTCGAGCCTCGTCGTCCGCTCGAAGGAACAGGGGTTTTCCCGATCCCCTACACTCCTGGTGGAGTGGCCGAGAGGCGAGGCAACGGCCTGCAAAGCCGTCTACACGGGTTCAAATCCCGTCTCCACCTCCAAGGACGATTAGCTCAGCGGGAGAGCGCTTCCCTGACACGGAAGAGGTCACTGGTTCAATCCCAGTATCGTCCACTGGCCCGCGAGGGCCTCGATCCGCGAGGATCCCCGCGCGATTAGCTCAGCGGGAGAGCGCTTCCCTGACACGGAAGAGGTCACTGGTTCAATCCCAGTATCGCGCACGCAGTGCCCATGACCGGCTCCTCGGAGTCATCGTGGTCCCGAGGACGATTAGCTCAGCGGGAGAGCGCTTCCCTGACACGGAAGAGGTCACTGGTTCAATCCCAGTATCGTCCACACACACCGAAGCCCCCGGCCGTCTCGAACGGCCGGGGGCTTCGTCGTCTCAGGACGAGAACAGCATGTGGCCGAAGCTCTTGTGGCGGTGGTGGCCGCCGTAGTGCCCACCGCCGTGGTGGCCGCCGCCGTGCGGGGCGCCCCAGGCGGGCGCCTGCGGCTGGGCGGGGTACGCCTGCGGGGCGGACGGCGGCGGGGCGGGCTGCGACCACTGGGACTCCACGCGGGTCAGCGCCTCCAGCTCGCCGTAGTCGAGGAAGATGCCCCGGCAGCCGCTGCACTGCTCTATCTGGACACCGTTGCGGTTGTACGTGTGCATCGGCGCATGGCACTTCGGACACTGCATGGTCGGCTCAACTCCTCGCCGGTCGATCCTGCTTCGTGTTTCGCCAGGACAGACTCTGTCCGGCTGCGGTCGGTTGCACATTACTTGGCCGAGCCTCCGGCCAACTCCGGGGGGATCGGACTCATTCGGGCACATGCGTCGACAAGGGACAGCTCCACCTCGTCCAGCGGGCGGTCGGCGGCGATCGCCTTGCCGACGGCCCGGGCCGCGCTCTGCGCGGTGAGAGCGCGGGCCGGGACGTCCAGGGCGGGCCACGGATCGCCGTCCACGGGCACGGCGGGACCGCCCGCCGCGCGGTAGGCGGTCAGGAAGCGGGTCCACTCGTCGGGCGCGAGCAGCCCGCAGGCGTACCAGGCCGCCGGGCGGGCCAGGTCCCAGGCGGGGACGCCCACGCCGAGGTCGTCGACGTCGATCAGTCTCCAGGGACCGTCCGGGGCCGGGTGACGTACCAGCTGGCCGAGGTGGAGGTCTCCGTGGCAGAGGGTGGCGTGGTCGGGCATGGGGGCCTCGGCGCGCGCCCAGGCCGGGAGGGTGGCCCAGGCCCGGAGAACCGGGGCGACGGCGGGGTGCGGGGCTCCCAGGGCGCGCAGCAGGGCGATGGCACGGGCCGCCTTGACGGGGCCGCGCATCTGGGGCGGCGGGGCGGGCGCGGAGGGTGGGGGCAGCGTGGGCGCGACGGGACCGATCAAGGCGGGGACAGCGGCGGCGGCAGGGACGGTCGAGGCGGGTGCGGTCGACGCGGCGACGGCCGGGTCGGAGGCCGTCGAGGCGGGCGCCGGGGAAGCGGCGGCAGCGGCCGTCGGGGCGGAGGCCGTCGACGCCGGCGCCCCGGAGACGGGGGCGGTCGCCGGGCCGGGGAGCGGCGAGGCCGGTGTCACGGGAGCGGCGGCTGTGGGCCGGTCACCGGCCGTGGGAGCGGGCGCGGTCGGGACAGGGGTTCGGTGGAGGTGGGCGAGGAGGGTGGCGGCGGCCTCCCAGGGGGCCGCGTCCGGATCGTCCGGGTCCACCGGGGCGCCGTACGGCCAGAGGGTCACGAGCCGGCCGTCGAGCGGCGTCGGGCTCGGGTCCAGCGGAGCCAGCAGGATGTGCGGGAGACCGGCGGCGACACCGAGGCGGAGGGCCAGTTCGGCCGGGTCGGTGCCCGGGGCGTGCGCCTTGGCGACGACGCCGGCGTGCCGGACGACGGTGGCGTCGGGGCGGTCGGCGAGGGTCGTGAGGGCGCCGCACGCGCAGCGGGTGCCGTTCGGGTGGGCCGCCGTCCTGGCCTTCGCGGTCAGGGTGGGCAGCAGGTCGGCGGTCACGGGTCCCCCAGCGTCGTACGGTTCTGGCCGGGAGCGTACGCAATCGGGTCCCGCGGGCCGGAAGGTACCCGGTACGCGGGAAAAGCAATGCCGGCGCAGCTCCCCAGCTGCGCCGGCATTTTTTGCCGTCCGCCGCACCCCCGTCCCCACGGGGTTTCATGGGTGGATGTCCCCGCCCGAACCGCTCTTCCGGGCCTGGGGTCGCCGCTCAGCGCCCCAGCATCACTCCCACGGACGACGCCTGTGTCGCCACTGTCTCCCAGCCGTCGAAGACGAGGAGGAGCAGCGCTGCCAGGGGAAGGGCCATGAGCGTCGCCACCAAGGGGTGGCGACGGCCTGTCCGGCGCGGGCGCGTGGTGCGCCCCTCGGTGCGGATCAGCGCCCGCGGTGCCGTGTAGGCCATGGTCCCTCTCCTGACCGTTCTCGGTTGTCGTTGACAGCGGCGGGTGTCTGACCTCGGGGGACGAGTGCTGCACCCGCCGCTTGACCTCAAATCTAGGTGTGTGGCGCCCGCCGGGCGTCATGCCCTCGTACCGATTGGCGGGCCTCCCGGAGGATGAGCGGTGACCTGGGAAGTACTCCCCTGGGTGGAGACGAGGTCCTAGGTCTCGGGGTCTTCCCGGAGGGGGCGTCCGGAGTGCCCCGCCTTTTCCGAGCTGTCCTCACGGGGCACCGGCTGCTCGACGAGCGCCAGGACCCGGTTCGCCATGAACCGGGCCGTACGGACGACCGAGCCGTTTCGGGTGACTTCGCTCACTTCCACCACCCCTCGGCGTATCGCCGTCTCCACTCGGCGGCCCGCCCTGCTCGCCACCACCTCGTACGTCCGAGTCGTGTCACCGGCGTCCACGACTATCTCCACGCGGTCACCCTTCACGGGTTCAATCCCCCTTCTGTGACGAGTGGTTGGTGGTGCGGACAGCGCAAGGCCCCGCTGTGCGCACGCTCCCTGACCACACTTCAATTCTCCCACCGGGCACTGACAATCCGTCGGGCCGAGAGGGCGCGGCCTCTGCGCGCGGGCGGCTGTGGAAACGTAAGCTGTGCCACGTCACACGGACCGGGCAGCGGGGATGAACATGGCGATGATGCGCCTGAGGCGCGAGGACCCGCGCGTCGTCGGCTCGTTCAGGCTTCACAGACGGCTGGGCGCGGGCGGGATGGGTGTCGTCTATCTGGGCTCCGACAAGAAGGGGCAGCGGGTCGCGCTCAAGGTGATCCGGCCCGATCTGGCGGAGGATCAGGAGTTCCGCTCGCGGTTCGCGCGCGAGGTCTCGGCGGCGCGGCGGATCCGCGGCGGGTGCACGGCCCGGCTGGTCGCGGCGGACCTGGACGCGGAGCGTCCCTGGTTCGCCACGCAGTACGTGCCCGGCCCCTCCCTGCACGACAAGGTCGCCGACGACGGGCCGCTCAGCGCGGCCGAGGCCGCCGCGATCGGCGCCGCCCTGTCGGAGGGGCTGGTCGCCGTGCACGAGGCCGGGGTGGTGCACCGGGACCTGAAGCCGTCCAACATCCTGCTGTCCCCGAAGGGGCCGCGGATCATCGACTTCGGTATCGCCTGGGCGACCGGTGCCTCCACGCTGACGCATGTCGGCACCGCGGTCGGCTCCCCCGGTTTCCTCGCCCCGGAGCAGGTGCGCGGGGCCGCCGTCACCCCGGCGACGGACGTGTTCTCGCTGGGCGCCACGCTCGCGTACGCCTCCACCGCCGACTCGCCCTTCGGGCACGGCAGTTCCGAGGTGATGCTGTACCGCGTGGTGCACGAGGAGGCACACCTGAACGGCGTGCCGGACGCGCTGGCCCCCCTCGTGCGCGCCTGTCTCGCGAAGGACCCCGAGGAGCGGCCCAGCACGCTCGAACTGTCGTTGCGGCTCAAGGAGATCGCGGCCCGCGAGGCCCAGGGCCTGGCCGACGGACGTCCGCCCGGACCGCGCACCGCCGAGGCGGACCGGCCCACCGGGCGGCTCGCCGGGCCCAGTTACCCCGAGCACTCGCGGACCACTGGGCGGCGGCCGCAGGGACAGCCGGGCCCGCAGGGGACTCCGCCCCCGCGGGGTGCCACGCCCGCGCGCGGTCCGGCGCCGACCGTCCGGGGCGGCGGAACCCCGTCGCGCGGCGGCGGTTCCTCACGCGGGGGCAGTTCGTCACGCGGCGGCGGCACGCCGTCCCGTTCCGGGGCACGGCCCACCCCGGCCTCGCGCGACACCCGGTCGGGCAGCGGCAGCCGTACGGCACCGCGCAGTGGTACGGGCCGTCCGGCGCCGAGGACCACCGGGACCGGCCGGCGGCCGGCCAATCCGCGCCTGCTGCGCCAGCGGTTGTTCGTGTTCGTCGTGGTGACGCTGCTCGTCGCGGTCGGCATCGCCGTGGTGCAGGGCTGCCAGGGGCCGGCCCGCGGACTGGGCGGCGACGACGTCGTGCGCCGGTCGACCACGCGCTCGCCGTCGCCGGAGCCGTCGAGCGCGGAGCTGATGAGGCGGCCGTACGAGTCGACGGTCCGGGCGGACGACCCGAGGTAACCGCGTCCGCACCCGGCCCCGGACCGCCGTCAGGACTGCGGGCGGCCCGTCGCGACCGCGTAGAAGGCGACCGCCGCCGCCGCGCCCACGTTGAGGGAGTCGACGCCGTGGGCCATGGGGATGCGGACCCATTCGTCGGCGGCGACCAGGGCCTGGGTGGACAGGCCGTCGCCCTCCGCGCCCAGCATCAGGGCCACCCGGTCCATCCGGTGCGGGGCGGCCTCGTCGAGGGACCTGGCCTTCTCGTCGGGGGTGAGGGCGAGCAGGGTGAAGCCCGCCTCGCGGACCGAGTCGAGTCCCTTGGGCCAGGTGTCGAGACGGGCGTACGGGACGGAGAAGACCGCGCCCATCGAGACCTTGACGGAGCGGCGGTAGAGGGGGTCGGCGCAGTCCGGGGAGAGCAGGACCGCGTCCATGCCGAGGGCGGCCGCCGAGCGGAAGATCGCACCGATGTTGGTGTGGTCGTTGACCGACTCCATGACGGCCACCCGGTGGGCGGAGCGCAGGAGTTCGGCCGCCGTCGGCAGTGGTTTGCGCTGCATGGAGGCGAGCGCGCCGCGGTGCACGTGGTAGCCGGTGACCTGTTCGGCGAGCTCCGGGCTGACCGCGTAGACGGGGGCGGGGAGTTCGTCGATGACGTCGCGCATGACGTCGACCCACTTCGCGGACAGCAGCATCGAGCGCATCTCGTACCCGGCGTCCTTGGCCCGGCGGATGACCTTCTCGCCCTCGGCGATGAACAGGCCCTCGGCGGGCTCGCGCTTGCGGCGCAGCTCGACGTCGGTCAGGCCCGTGTAGTCGCGCAGGCGCGGGTCGTCGGGGTCCTCAACGGTGATGAGATCGGCCACAGGGTGATACTGCCTTGTCCTGGGTGTGGTGCCAACGGCTCGGAACGGGTTGTGTTACCCGGGGTTACGCGGAGGTGTGGAGACCCACGGCGACGACATCGCCGATGACGATGACGGCCGGGGGCTTCACGTCCTCGGTACGGACGGTCTCGGCGACGCTCGCGAGGGTCGCGTCGACGCGCCGCTGGGCGGGTGTCGTGCCCTCCTGCACGAGGGCGACGGGGGTGTCCGGCGACCTGCCGTGCGCGACGAGCGTCTCCGCGATCTTCCCGATCTTGTCGACGCCCATGAGGACGACGAGGGTACCGGTCAGCTTGGCGAGCGAGGCCCAGTCGACCAGCGAGCGTTCGTCGTCAGGGGCGACATGGCCGCTGACCACCGTGAACTCGTGTGCGACACCGCGGTGGGTGACCGGGATGCCGGCCGCGCCCGGCACCGAGATCGAACTGGAGATGCCCGGGACGACCGTGCACGGGATGCCCGCCTCGGCGAGCGCCTGGAGTTCCTCCATGCCGCGCCCGAAGACGTACGGGTCGCCACCCTTCAGCCGGACCACGGACCGGCCCCGCCTGGCGTGCTCGATCAGCGCGTCATTGATGGCCTCCTGGGCCATGTACCGCCCGTACGGGATCTTCGCCGCGTCGATCACCTCTACGTGCGGCGGGAGTTCGGCCAGCAGGTCGCGCGGGCCGAGGCGGTCCGCGATGACGACGTCCGCCTCGGCGAGCAGCCGGCGGCCGCGGACCGTGATCAGGTCCGGGTCGCCTGGGCCGCCGCCGACGAGGGCGACGCCCGGCGTACGGGTGCGGTGGTGCGGGGCGACGAGGGTGCCGTCGCGCAGGCCCTCGACGACGGCGTCGCGGATGGCGGCGGTGTGGCGGGGGTCGCGGCCGCGCGCGTCCGTGGTGAGCACGGCCACCGTGACGCCTTCGCTGTGCCCGGTGGCCGGGGTCCAGGCGGTGGCCGCGTCGGCGTCGTCGGAGCGGACGCACCAGACGCGGCGCGTCTCGGCCTCGGCGGAGGCCCGGGTGTTGGCCTCGTGGTCGCTGGTGGCGATCAGCGCGTACCAGGCGTCCGCGAGGTCGCCGTCGGCGTAGGGGCGTCGCCGCCAGGCGATCTCGCCCCCGTCCGCCATGGCCTCGACGGAGGGGGTCGCCTCGGGTGACACCAGGACGATGTCCGCGCCCGCCGCGATCAGCGCCGGGAGACGGCGCTGGGCGACCTGGCCGCCACCGAGGACGACCACGCGGCGGCCGCTGAGGCGGAGGCCTACGGGGTAGGCGGGGTGTTGGGCCATGAGGGTGGCTCCTCGTCCTGGCGGGGGCGATGGGCGCTACAGCTCCGGAGCGGCCCTGACGTGCGGATTTTAGCCGTGTCTTCAGCGTACGGCGGGGGTGGGGGCGGGCGGCGGAACGCCCGGCCGCACCACCCCCCGCCCGCGCTGCGGGCTACTTCTCGGTGACGCCCGCGGAGTCGAACGTCGCCACCTCGTGCATCGCCCGCGCCGTGCTCTGGACCAGCGGGAGCGCGAGCAGCGCGCCCGTGCCCTCGCCGAGGCGCAGGTCGAGGTCGACCAGCGGGCGCAGGCCCAGCTTGTTGAGCGCGGCCACATGGCCCGGCTCGGCGCTGCGGTGGCCCGCGATGCAGGCCGCGAGGACCTCGGGGGCGATCGCCCGGGCGACCAGGGCGGCGGCGCCCGCGCTCACGCCGTCCAGGATCACCGGGGTGCGCAGGGAGGCACCGCCCAGCAGGAGGCCGACCATCGCCGCGTGTTCGAAGCCGCCGATCGCCGCGAGGACGCCGATGGGGTCGGCCGGGTCCGGCTGGTGGAGTTCCAGGGCACGGCGCACGACGTCGGTCTTGCGGGCCAGGGTCTCGTCGTTGATGCCGGTGCCGCGGCCGGTGACCTCGGCGGGGTCGACGCCCGTGAAGACCGAGATGAGCGCGGCCGACGCGGTGGTGTTGGCGATGCCCATCTCGCCCGTGAGCAGCGCCTTGTTGCCGGCCGCCACCAGGTCGCGGGCGGTCTCGATGCCCACCTCGACGGCCTGCTTGGCCTCCTCGCGGGTCATCGCGGGTCCGGTGGTCATGTCGGACGTGCCCGCGCGGACCTTGCGCGGCAGCAGACCCGGGGTGGCCGGAAGGTCCGCGGCGACGCCCACGTCGACGACGCAGACCTCGGCGCCCACCTGAGCGGCGAACGCGTTGCAGACCGCTCCCCCGCCCAGGAAGTTGGCCACCATCTGGGCCGTGACCTCCTGCGGCCAGGGGGTCACGCCCTGGGCGTGCACGCCGTGGTCGCCCGCGAAGATCGCGACGGCCGCGGGCTCCGGGATCGGCGGCGGGCACTGCCGGGACAGGCCGGACAGCTGCGCGGAGATGATCTCCAGCATGCCGAGCGCGCCCGCCGGCTTGGTCATGCGCTTCTGCCGCTCCCAGGCCTCGCCGAGCGCCTTGGCGTCCAGCGGGCGGATCCCGGCGACGGTCTCGGCGAGCAGGTCGTGCGGGTCCTCGCCGGGCAGCGCGCGACGGCCGTACGTCTCCTCGTGCACGACCCACGACAGGGGGCGGCGCTTGGACCAGCCGGCCTGCATCAGCTCGGGCTCGTCCGGGAACTCGTCGACGTACCCGACGCACAGGTAGGCGACGACCTCCAGGTGGTCGGGCAGGCCGAGGGCGCGGACCATCTCGCGCTCGTCGAAGAAGCTGACCCAGCCGACGCCGAGACCCTCGGCGCGGGCGGCGAGCCAGAGGTTCTCCACCGCGAGCGCGGAGGAGTACGGGGCCATCTGCGGCTGGGTGTGCCGGCCGAGGGTGTGCCGGCCGCCGCGGGTCGGGTCGGCGGTGACGACGATGTTCACCGGGGTGTCGAGGATCGCCTCGATCTTCAGTTCCTTGAACTGCTTCGCCCGGCCCTTGGGCAGCGACTTGGCGTAGGCCTCGCGCTGGCGCATGGCCAGTTCGTGCATCGTGCGGCGGGTCTCGGCCGAACGGATCACCACGAAGTCCCAGGGCTGCGAGTGCCCCACGGACGGGGCCGTGTGGGCGGCCTCCAGGACCCTGAGCAGCACCTCGTGCGGGATCGGGTCGCCGCGGAAGCCGTTGCGGATGTCGCGACGCTCACGCATCACACGCAGCACCGCCTCGCGCTCGGCGTCGGCGTAGCCGGGGGCCGCGGGGCCGGTGGACTCTCGTACTTCTTCCACTGCGGCCGTGCTCTCTTCTTCCTGGTCTTCCTGTTCGGCGGCCCTGGTGTCCAGGTCCTCCGCTTGCTGTACGACGTCGGGGTCGGGGTCCCCCGCGAGCTGGGCGGCGTCGGGTCCGGCCGCCCTCGGGGCCGGGACCGTGGCGACGGGTTCCGGAGCCGGGGGGCGCGCGGCCGGTGGTTCCACCGCCTGCGGTGCCGTCGCCCGGAGTTCCTCGACGGGCAGCACGAGGGGGTGCGGCGGGGTCGGGGCGAGGTGCGGGGTGGTCGGCACCATGCCGTCCACCGGGACGAACTGGCCCAGGGTCCGGTCCGGCCGGTGCTCCGGCGCGACCGCGCCGGGCAGGTCCGCGGCCGAGGGGTCCGCGGGCTGGGGCTCGCCCGGAGCGTCGGCGGCCACGGGGGCCGGGTGCGCGGGCACCGGCTCGGCGGGCGCGAGGGTCTCGTGGGCCGGGTGCGGCGTCTGAAGGGCGTCCAGGGCCGACGGCAGGGGCGCGAACGCCACGGCCTCCGGCGCGGGAACGGGCTCGACCGCTTCGGGACCCGGGACGGGCACGGGCGCGCTCTCGTACGCGGCGGGTTCCCGGACCTGCGGGGCCTCGGGCGCCGCGTACTCGGCCGCCTTGGGTTCGGCGGCCCGCGAGGCCGCCGGGGCTTCGAAGCTCTGCGGGCTCTCCGGCGTCACGACCTCGGCCTCGGGGGCCGGCACCGGCTCGGGCGAGTGGGCGACGGCCACCGGGGCGACGGCTTCCGGCGTCTGATCGTGAACCGGCGCCGCGGGCGGCACGGGACCCCGCCCCGCGCCCATGACCACGACGCCCTGGGGAGTCTGTCCGGCGTCCGGGGCCGCGACATCAGGGGTGTACCCGGCGTCCGGGGCCGGCGAGGCCGCGTGGTCCTGTGCGCGGTCCTGCGCCTGGTCCGCGTCGGCGGCGGTGACGGTGACGGAGGACGCCATGGCGTCCGCGTCCTGGCCGTCCACGGCGGCGCCGGGGGCCTGTACGGCGTCCACGGCGTCCGGCACGGGCTCGACGCCCGGGATCGCACCCGGGACCTGGCCCGCGTCGGCGACCGCAGCGGCAGGCTCGACGTACTCGAAGGGCTCGATGGGCTCGATGGGCTCGACCGATTCGGGGCCGGGGATCCGACCGCCGGCCACGGCACCCTCGGGTCCCGGAACCTGACCGGCCTCCGCGACCGGCTCCGGGCCGGCGGACGGGCCGGCCTGCGCGAGGCCGTCGCGCTCGGGAACCTGACCGGCGTCCCCGCCGGGGCCGGCCACGGGGAAGTGCCCCGCCACGGGCTCCCCGTACCCCGCGGATTCCGACGGCTCCGCGGCGGACGCGGGTGCGGTGACCGGACCGGAGAGCGCCGCGGCGTGCGCGTGGCCGCCGTCCTGCGACCGCGGCGGCACCTGGTCCACCGCGACCGGGACCGCCTGACCGGCCTGGCCCTCCTGGAACGCGACGTCCGTCTGCTCCGACGGGGCGGTCACCGCGACCGCCTCCGTGGCGATCCGGGCCATGACGGCCTGGGCCGCGCCGACCGGTTCGGGCTGCTGTTCCCTGACCGGCACAACCGTTTCCGCGGGGTTCGCCCCGGGATCCGCCGACGGCTGTGCCACGACCTGGGCGCCCCAGGGCGAGACGCCCCGCGGGGGCGTCTCGCGCGGCTGCGGGACGTCGAGATACTCGGGCCCGATGGTCGCGGGGCCCGGCTGCCGTACGGGCGCGCCCGCGGGGCCACGGTCGGCGAGCGAGCGGACCGGGCTGGCCGAGGCGTCGGGGATCTGCGGACCGAGGTGCAGGGGCCTGCGGGGCTGGACGGGCGTCGCGGGAGGCGTCGGGCCGGGCAGCCGAACGCCGCTGAGGTCGACCGAGCCGCTGTCCCGGCCGCCCAGCTCGTGCGGGCTCGGCTCGTGGACGGCCTCGACGACCGGTTCCGGCACCGGCGGAGCCACCTCGTTGCCCCAGGCGCTCTGGGCGCCCGGCAGCAGCAACAGGTCTTCGTCCTCGGCGGTGGTCTCGGAGAGGTAGGTGTACGCACCCGGCGCGGGGACGCCCGGCTGCTCCACCATGCCTGAGTTCTCCGGCAGCCCCTCGCCCGGGATCTGGCCGGTGTCGGTCATGCGTACCCCTCGCCCATCGGTTAGTGCCTCTACGACCAGCTCACCGGAAACGGCGCACCGACCGCCCCCGCAGTGAAGAACGAGCGTGCATGCCCAGCGGCACGAACGAGCCGACCGTAAAAGGCGACAAAGCCATTAGGTGGCATTGTCCCGGCCGTTCCGCCGTCACGACAGGTTGATCCGCGACAGCTCGCTGTGGACTGCGCCACGTTGCGCGTCCTCCGGTTCCGCCGTACCACACTCACCCCAAAACGGGCGGGTTTTCCGGACATTGATGAACGAAGTTCCGGATCACCGGGAGCGGTACAACGATCGGCCAGCCTACCGCGCGCAGTACGACAACAGGATCACGGGGCGCGATCCGGCAGCACACCGCTGAGCAGGAACGCGACGCTCCGCTCGGTCTCCGTCCAGGCCCGGGTGTCCAGTTCGACCGACTGGAGGAGGGCGCACTCGACGTCGTAGCCGTGCTCCGTGAGGTCCCGGCCGATGACCTCGGCCGCGTCCCGGTTGGCCGCGTGCGCGACGATGCGGCGCGGGCGGCGGTCGGCGACCGCGGAGACCACGGCGGCGCCCCCGCCGGCGACGCGGACCACGTCGGGTTCGGGCAGCCGCTCCAGGGCGTGCGGGGCGGTGCCGTGGACGACCTGGAGCTGGACCCCGTGCCGGCGTCCGGCGGCGTCCGTGCGGGCGCAGGCCCGAGGGTCGCGGTCGACGGCGATGACGGCGGCGCCGGCCAGGGCCGCCTCGGTGGCGAAGGCGCCGCTGCCGCTGCCGATGTCCCACACGAGGTCGCCGACCCGGGGGCCGAGCCGGGCGAGTTGGGCGGCGCGGAGCAGATCCGTCTCGCCCTCGCCGAGCGGCCCGTCGTAGGCCTCGGGGGGCAGTGTCCAGCCCCGTGGGGCGGCGGCCGGGTCGCGGCCGGCGATCCAGCCGCCGCCCTCGCCCGCGGCGCCCCGGCCGGCCGGACCGCCGATGACGATGACGACGTTCGGGTCGCGCCAGGTGTGGTCGGCGGCCTTGTCGGAGGTGACGACGGAGACCTGTTCACGGTCGGTGCCGAGTTCCTCGCAGATCACGAAGGTGCGGTGGACGCCCTCCAGGAGCAGGCCGAGTTCCGCGGGCCCGGCGCCGGGTGAGGTCAGCACCGCGACCTTGGTGTGGGCCCGGCACACGTTCACCGCGCGGCGCAGCGTACGGCGGTGTGCGACGACCACCTGGGCGTCGTCCCAGGGCATCCCGGCCCGGGCGAACGCGGTGGCCACCGAGGAGACGGCGGGGACGACCTCGACCTCCAGGCCGAAGTCGGGCGCGCGCAGCATCCGTACGACGCCGAAGAAGCCGGGGTCACCGTCGGCGAGCACGACCGCGGTACCGCGGTGCCCGGCGATGCGACGGGCGGCGAGTTCGACACTGCCCAGCCGGATGCGTTCGGCGGAGGGCGGGATCTCGGGCAGTGCCAGGTGGTGGGCCGCACCCGCGACCAGCGTGGCCGCGCCCAGGGCCGCGCGTGCCGTGGCGGTCAGCGGCGAGCCGTCCCAGCCGATCACCGTGACCCGGTCGGCCATCCTCAAACTCCAGGGGTCTCGCGCAGGTCGTCAGGGGGACAGCCCGCAAGGGCTCCGTGAGGGTACCTGGTGGCCGGGTGCGGGTTCAGTTCCAGTCGGTGTAGGCGGTGGACGACGTGAAGCTGCCGCTGTCGGAGAGCTGCTCCCCCGCGCCCTCCAGGTCCTCCGGCAGCAGGCTCCAGACGATGAAGTCGGTGCGCATGTCGATCCAGCGGCCGTCCTCGGTGCGGGTACGCGCTATGCAGGCGTTGCGCAGGACGCCCTCGCTGATGCAGCCGATCTTCTGGGCGACCTGCTGCGAGGCCGTGTTGTCGGCCGCCGTGCGCAGTTCGATGCGCTCGAACTTCTGGTCCGTGAAGAGCCACTGGGCGGTGGCGAGGGCCGCCTCGGAGGCGTAGCCCTCGCCGCGTGCCCAGGAGGCGACGATGTACGACAGTTCGGTGGACCGGACCTGCCAGTTGGTCTTGCCGAGCTGGATGATGCCGACCAGGCGCTGGGTGAGGAACTCGGTGACGGCGAGGTCGAGGCCGCGTCCCGCGACGCGCTCGGTGGGCGCGTAGGTGCTGACCCAGGCGTGGGCGCCGTCCTGGGTGAAGGGCTGGGGCACGCTCGTCCAGGCCGCGATCTGCTCGTCGTTCATCATCTCGGCCAGGGCCTCGACATCGTCCTCGTCGAGGGGACGCAGCACCAACCGCTCCGTGCTGATGGAGATGTTGGGGAAGGTGCTCGTCATGCGCCGCTCCGTAGCCGTCGAGTCGTCAGGTGCTGCTGAACTGCCCAGCATGCAGCATGAAAGCACCGGACCGCACCACGGGGTCCACTCCCGTCGGGACGTGGACCCCGTGGTGCGGTGAGCCGTACTAGAACGAGGCGATGACGGAGCCGTCGTACTTGTCCTGGATGAACTTCTTGACCTCGGGCGAGGTGAGGAGCTTGGCGAGCTTGAGCACGCGCGGGTCCTTCTCGTTGCCCTTCTTCACGGCGAGGAAGTTGCCGTAGGGGTTGTTCGTGGCGGCCTCGAGGACCAGGGCGTCCTTCGCGGGCTTCAGATCGGCCTCGATGGCGTAGTTGCCGTTGATGACCGCCGCGTCCACGTCGTCCAGGGAGCGGGGCGTCTGGGCCGCCTCCAGCTCCTTGAACTCGAGGTGCTTGGGGTTCTTGGTGATGTCGGCGGGGGTCGCCTCGGTGCCGACGCCGTCCTTGAGCGTGATGAGCCCGTTGGCCGCGAGCAGCTTGAGGGCCCGGGCCTCGTTGACGGTGTCGTTCGGGACGGCGACGGTCGCGCCGTCCTTCAGGGCGTCGGCGCTCTTGAACTTGTGGGAGTAGAGGCCGAGCGGCTCCAGGTGGACCGTGACGACGGGCACGATGTGGGTGCCGTTCTTCTTGTTGAAGTCGTCGAGGTACGGCTGGTTCTGGAAGTAGTTCGCCCCCACGGAGCCGTCCTCCGTCGCCGTGTTCGGGGTGACGTAGTCGGTGAACTCCTTGACCTCCAGGTCGAGGCCGGCCTTCTTCGCCAGGTTGTCCTTGACGAAGTCGAGGATCTGGGCGTGCGGCGTCGGGCTCGCGGCGACGACCAGCGGTCCGCTGTAGTCGGCGCCGGAGGATGACGAGGCGGAGTCCTTGTCCGAGCCGCAGGCGGAGAGTCCGAGGGTGAGGGCTCCGGCGGCGAGGACGGCGGTGGTGATCTTGGCGGTGTTACGCACGAAAAGTGCCTTTCCTGAGGGGTGGTGCTGGGTGGTGCGAAGTGGTGCTCTGTGGTGCTGGATGGTGCTCGGTGGTGCTGGTGGTGCGGTGCGCCGCGAGAGGTGCGGCGCGGGTCAGACGGTCTTGCCGGTCGCCGTCGCGGCCTTCAGCAGCCGCAGCCTCGGCGCGGGGCCGCTCTCGCCGCCGCGGCGGTGCAGCGAGCGGGCCGCGTAGTCGCCGGCGAACTGGATGAGCGAGATGACCACGGCGAGGATCGCCACGGTGATCCACATCAGCTGGGTCTCGAAGCGCTGGTAGCCGTAGCGGATGGCGATGTCGCCGAGGCCGCCGGCGCCGACCGTGCCGGCCATCGCGGAGTAGCCGATGAGGGCGACGACCGTGGTGGTGGTGCTGGAGATGAGGGAGGGCAGCGACTCCGGTACGAGGACCTTGCGCACGACCGTCCAGGTGTTGCCGCCCATCGCCTGCACGGCCTCGACGAGGCCGCCGTCCACTTCGCGGACAGCCGTCTCGACCAGCCGGGCGAAGAAGGGGATCGCGCCGATGGCGAGCGGCACGATGGCGGCCTCGCGGCCGATGGTCGTGCCCGTGATCGAGCGGGTGAAGTTCATCAGCGCGACCATGAGGATGATGAAGGGCATCGAGCGGGCGACGTTCACGACCTGCCCGATGACTCTGTTGGCCAGGACGTTCTGGAGGAGTCCGCCCCGGTCGGTGAGGACGAGCAGGACGCCGAGCGGAAGGCCGCCGACGACGGCGATGAGGGTGGACCAGCCGACCATGTAGAGCGTGTCCCAACACGCCTGGGACAGCAGGGGCTGCATCTGGGACCAGCTCACTTCGCACCTTCCTCGACCAGCGCGGGCGTCTGCGCCCGGTTGTCGACCACGTCGATCTGAAGCCCCTGCTCGCGCAGGAAGCCGATGGGCACGACGTTGTCCTCGTAGCCGCCGGGCAGTTCGATGCGCATCCGGCCGACCTGGAGGCCGCCGACGGTGTCGATGGCGGCGCCGAGGATCGATATGTCGATGTTGTAGGTACGCGAGAGCTGGGAGATGACCGGCTGGGTGGCGCTCTCGCCCTGGAAGGTGACGTCGACGACGGTCCGGCCTGCGCCGGTGGCCTCGCCGCCGACGGGGAACAGGGCGGCGGCCAGTTCGGAGCCCGGGGTGGCGAGCAGGTCGCTGACCGTGCCGGACTCGACGATGCGGCCGTTCTCCATCAGGGCCGCCGAGTCGCAGACCGACTTCACGACGTCCATCTCGTGCGTGATGAGCAGGACGGTCAGGCCCAGCTGCCGGTTCAGGTCGCGCAGCAGCTGGAGGATCGACCGGGTGGTCTCCGGGTCGAGGGCGCTGGTGGCCTCGTCGGAGAGCAGCACCTTCGGGTCGCCGGCCAGGGCGCGGGCGATGCCGACGCGCTGCTTCTGGCCGCCGGAGAGCTGGGACGGGTAGGCCTTGGCCTTGTCGGCGAGGCCGACGAGGTCGAGGAGTTCCAGCGCCTTGCGGGAACGTTCCTTCCCCGACTTCCCGAGGATTTCGAGCGGCAGCTCGACGTTGTCCTGAACGGTCCGGGAGGACACCAGGTTGAAGTGCTGGAAGACCATGCCGATCCGGCTGCGCGCCCGGCGGAGCTCCTTGCCGGCGCGGGGTCCGCGTCCGGCCAGGGCCGTGAGGTCCTGGCCCGCCACGGTGACCGTGCCCGCGGTGGGGCGTTCGAGGAGGTTGACGCAGCGGATGAGCGAGGACTTGCCGGCGCCGGACTGGCCGATGACGCCGTACACCTCTCCCTCGCGCACGTGCAGATCGACGCCGTCGAGGGCGGTGACCTCACGGCCGCGGGAGCGGTAGACCTTGGTCAGGCCCGTGGTGGTGATCACTGGAGATTCCGTCACTGTCGAGTGCGCGGGCGTGGGTGTGCCCGGGCACGGGTGCGTTCGTTCAGGGACGCGGCATGGTTCTCGCGGTGGCGATGGAACCGGGGAGAACATGTGCGCGGGCGGCGTCCGTCACGCACGACCTACATCGTGCGGACAGGCCACGGCGTCTCGCTTCGGGGCGCGAGACCGGGTGGTGCGGGGGCCCTCTAGAAGGCGCACATTCGACACATACAACGAGCACCGGGCGTCATGGTCGCCTCGGTCGCAAGGGTGCGGCTGCTCGTCGTGGTCATGCGATCAGTAAACCAGACGTATGGTCCTGACCCTCCGCCGCTGTCCACATGCCGGACAGCGGCGGACGGGGGTCAGCGGCGGACGGAGATCTCCACTCCGGCCTCGGTGACCAGTGCCGACAAGGCCGACAGGTCCCTCACCACCAGGTCGGCGTCGAGCTCGTGGGCCTGGTGGGTTGTGGCCAAGGCCACGGTCGTCATGCCGGCGGCGCGCCCCGCCTCCAGCCCGGCGGGGGCGTCCTCGAAGACGACGCAGTGGGCCGGGTCGACGCCCAGGCGGTGGGCGGCGAGCAGGTAGGGCTCGGGGTCGGGCTTGCCGCGCGTGATGTCGTCGGCGGCGATCAGCGTCTTCGGCAGGATGCCGACGGCGTCGAGCCGGGCCTGGGCGAGGCGCAGGGTGGCGGAGGTGACGACGGCCCACCGGTCGGCGGGCAGCGCGTCGAGGAAGTCCTTGGTCCCGGGCAGCAGTTGCACGCCCCCGTTCGGTACGTCCTCCACCTCCAGCAGCTCGATCCGCGCGACGGCCTCCGGCACGATCTCGGCGGGCAGCAGGTCGGCGGCTATCTCCACGGCCGGCCGGCCGTGCAGCGGGACCCCGGCGAAGTCCTCGGCGGTGATGCCGTACTCCCGGGCCCACCGGGTCCAGCAGCGCCGCACGGAGGCGAGGGAGGAGACGAGGGTGCCGTCGTTGTCGAACAGGAGGGCTTGTGCGTGGAACGTCATGGTCAAGACCCTACGGCGCCACCACACCCGCCCTGTGGGCCCGCCCACGCCCCCCTCACCGAACCGGCTGCTCGGCCCCGCCGGGGTCGGCCACCACCGTCCCGGCGGACCGCTCGCCGACCTCCCCGCGGTGCGGTCGGCTTCGGCGTGGGTGGGGCCCAGGGGCGGGGGCGCACGCGGCGGGGCTTTTGGGGCGTAATAGGGTCGCCGCATGCTTGATGCCCTGACGCCGGTGATCGGTGTCGCCGCGCTGCTCCTCGCCGCCTGGTGCGGCTGGGCGGCCTATCGTGACCAGCCGACGAAGGACTGGCACTTCATCGGGATGGCCGTGGTCTCGGTGCTGGCCGTGGTCCAGCTGGTGGTCGGGATCGTGCAGTTGGCGCGGGGCGAGCAGGCGGAGCAGGGCACGACGATCTTCGTGGCGTACCTGGTGGGCGCGTTCGCGTGCGTCCCGGCCGCGGGCTTCATGTCGCTGGCCGAGCGGACCCGGTGGGGATCGGCGACGGTCGCGGCCGGCGGTGTCGTCCTCGCCGTCCTCGAAGTGCGGCTCTTTGACATCTGGGGAGGCTGAGATGACCGCGGTGAACGAGAAGCCGGCACGGCTCATCGGCGGGCCGGGCATTCTGCTGGTCTGGCTGTACGGCGTGATGGTCGTCGGCGCGGTGTCGCGGTCCGTCTACCAGATCGCCACCGAGTTCGACCGGGCGCCACTGGCGTACACGCTGTCGGCGGTGGCGGGCGTGGTCTACGGATTCATCACGTACTCGCTGGTGCGCGGCGGGGACCGGGCCCGCAGGGCGGCGCTGGTGTGCTGCGCCGCCGAGCTCGCGGGCGTCCTGATCGTCGGTACCTGGACCCTGGTCGACCCCTCGGCGTTCCCGGACGCGACGGTGTGGTCGAAGTACGGCATGGGGTACGTCTTCATCCCCGTACTGCTGCCCGTGTCGGCGCTGTACTGGCTCCGCGGGGCGCGCACCCGCGACTGAGGCGCGCACCCGGGACGGGCGACGGCGACACCCGGGTCGAGCCGGGTCGGCGCTACGCGGTCGTCGCGTAGGCTCCGGCCGGCTTCTCCAGGACGATCATCGGTACGCCGTCGTCACCCTTCGACGTGCCCACCGTCTCGTAGCCGACCCGGCGGTACAGGCGCAGGCTGCCCTCGCTGCGGTGGCCGGCGAACAGGCGGAAGGTCTTGGCGCCGCGCTCCTCGGCGAGCGCCGCCTCGGCCGCGCGCAGCAGGCGGGCGCCGATGCCGTGACCCTGGAGGCGGGGGTGGACGCAGAGCTTGCCGATGGAGGCCGCGCCGTCCTCGGTGATCCGGCCGCGCACCGTGCCGACGACCTCCTCGCCGAGGCGTGCGACGAAGACGCAGTCGGCGTCGACCTCCCCGCGGACCGAGTCGAGGCTCTGCACCAGCGGGTCGATGCGGTAGTTGCCGTACAGCGCCGCCTCGCTCTGGAAGCACAGGTACTGCAGCCTGAAGATCTGCTCCACGTCCTGCTCGGTCGCCACCGAGATGGTCACGCTCATGCCCATGTGCGCACGCCTCCCGCTCACCTGATCGCCTGTTGTCCCTCACTCCTATCCCCGTGCTCCGCGGGCCGCAACCTCCGGCGCGAGCAAACGCCGTAGACATCCGAGACATTTGGAGCGTTCCGGTCCGAGACTGCCCTGTGAGATACCCAACTCCCCCGCGATCTCCCGGTAGGTGAGGTCCTCCGGCGCCAGCAGCGCCTCCAGCAGACGGGGGCAGCGGCCGGGCAGCCGGCGCACCGCGTCGCGCAGGGCGCGGTGGCGGGCGGCGCTGAGGGCGAGTTGCTCGGGGCCGCGGCTGTCGTCGGCGACGGGCTCGGTGGCGTAGGGCCGTTCATGGCGGGCCCGGCGGCGCGTGCGGCGCGCCTCGGAGCGGACGGCCCTGCGCAGCCAGCCCTGGGGGTCGGGCGGCGGCGCGTCGACCGCGAGGCGCTCCAGGAGGCGGAGCCAGACCGCCTGTTCCAGATCACCCGCCTCGGTTCCCGAGGCGTGCGCCTCGGCGGATGCCTCGGCGGCGAGCAGCGGGCGCAGGGTGGTGAGCATGTCGTGCTTCATGTGCGGCACGACGCGGCCGCCCGGGCATCGGGTTGCCCGGGCGGCCGGTTGTCACTCCAACGGGGAATCAGCCGTTGACGAAGTCCGCGCGGGCCAGCACGCCGGTGTCCGCGTTGTCGGTGAAGACACCGTCGATCCCGGTGGCGAAGTAGGCCTTGAAGGCGCCGAAGGCGTCGCCGTAGCCGTCGGCGTCGGTGCCCTTGCGGAAGTTCGCGGGCAGGAAGGGGTTCTCGTTGCGCATGGTGTACGGGTGCAGGATCAGACCCACCGCGTGCGCGTCCCTGACCAGGGTGGTCGGCGTGCCGAGGTTGCCGCTCGCGTCGCGCGGGACGACCAGGTCCAGGGTCGGTCCGATGCCCTGCGCGTAGCCGGCGATCTCCCGGAGCCCCGCGGGGCTGATGAGGTCGGCGACCGTGCGCGGGTCGCCCGTCTCGACGAAGTCCCAGGGGCGGCTGGCCGCGGTGGACAGCAGCACGACGAGCGGGTTGTCGACGAGCCGGTTCAGGCGCTGGATGCTGGTCGGCTCGAAGGACTGGAGGATGACCGGCGAGTTCCACTTGTCCTTGTTGTACTTGCGCAGCAGCTTGGCGACCCGCTCCTCCAGGCCGAGACCGAGCTTGCGGAAGTACGTGGGGTGCTTGGTCTCCGGGTAGATCCAGACCTGCTTGCCGCGCTTGCGGGTCTGCTCGTCCTGCCAGCGGAGCACCTCTTCGAAGGTGGGGATCTCCCAGCGGCCGTTGTAGAGGGTGTTGTGCGGACGGTTGGCCGGGATGCGCTCGACGGCCCGCAGCGTCTTCAGCTCGGCGAGCGTGAAGTCCTCGGTGAACCAGCCGGTGGTGGAGACGCCGTCGAGGACCTTGGTGGTCTTGCGGTCGGCGAACTCCCGGTGGTCGGCGACGTCCGTGGTGCCGCCTATCTCCGGCTCGTGCCGGCAGACGAGGTGACCGTCCTTGGTCGGGACCAGGTCACCGGCCTCGACGACGTCGGCACCCAGGTCGAGGGCCAGCTGGTAGGAGCCGAAGGTGTGCTCGGGGCGGTAGCCGCTGGCGCCGCGGTGGCCGATGACGGTCGGTACGGGCAGGCTCCGCAGGCCGCGTCCCCCGTGCCGCGCGTCGGCTCTCGCCGTGCCGGCGGTGCCCAGGACCGCCGCGCTCGCACCGAGGACCGCCGCGCCGAGCAGCGCCCGGCGTCCGGTCCCGGTCGTTTCCTCGTTCGGCCCCTGCGGCTCCTGTGAACCCTGCGTGCCCATGAGCGTCCTCCTACCGTCGGCTCGTCCGTGCGCGCCGATCGTAGGGGCGTGGATGTGACCGAAGGGAGGCTCCGTGCCGAACAGGCGGATGACACCGGATGGCGTGTCGTCGGCGGGCCGTGACGGGGTGTCGGATTCGGCTCGGACGGCGGGGGTACGCGAACAGTGTCCGCCCGGGCGATCCGGCGGTCGGGTGGTGCGATGTCCGCCACATGGCTCACAGCGTCGCGGTCACGTTACGCGGGGGTGGCGGAGCTGCACCGCAGGTAAACGTACATCAACAGTGCGTAAGACCTCGGTGAACCCGATGTGCGCCGACCCTGGCGCCGCGAGTATCGTCCTCACCTGCCCAGAGACACACATGTCGCTCGGCCGTCTCTCGAACCCGGAGGGTCCGTTGTCCCGCTTCACGCTCATCAAGGCAGTGCTCGGACCGGTCATGCGCCTGATGTTCCGCCCTCGGGTGGAGGGTGTGGAGCACATTCCCGGTGAGGGCCCGGTGATCCTGGCCGGCAACCACGTCACGTTCATCGACTCGATGATCCTGCCGCTCGTCTGCGACCGTCAGGTCTGCTTCATCGGCAAGGACGAGTACGTCACCGGCAAGGGCCTCAAGGGCCGGCTGATGGCGTGGTTCTTCACCGGCGTCGGCATGGTCCCGGTCGACCGGGACGGCGGCAAGGGCGGGGTCGCGGCGCTGATGACCGGCCGTCGGATCCTGGACGAGGGCCGGGTCTTCGGCATCTACCCCGAGGGCACGCGCTCACCCGACGGCCGCCTCTACCGCGGGCGTACCGGTATCGCGCGGCTGACGCTGATGACCGGGGCGCCCGTCGTCCCGTTCGCCATGATCGGCACGGACAAGATCCAGCCGGGCGGGTCCGGGATGCCCCGGCCGAGCCGGGTCACGGTCCGGTTCGGGGAGCCGATGGAGTTCTCCCGCTACGAGGGGATGGACCGGGACCGCTATGTGCTGCGGGCCGTGACGGACTCCGTGATGACCGAGGTCATGCTGCTGTCCGGGCAGGAGTACGTGGACATGTACGCGACCAAGGCGAAGGCCGCGTAGCACTCCGCAGCGGTCCGCGCCCGCCCGGCACCTGCCGGGCGCGGCCCCACAGCTGTCCGCGCCGCCCCGCATCTCCCGAGCGCGGCCCCGCGCCCGCCTGACCGGGGGCGCGTGTCGGTGCCCCCGCGCCCCTCAGTGGCCGCTGTCCAACCGTTGGCCGCGCAGCAGGAACCAGGCCGCTGCCGCCGTCGCGAGCAGGACCACCGCGCCCGCGCCCGCCGCCAGGCTCAGGCCGTGCACGAAGGCCTCACGGGCCGCGCTCAGAAGGTGCTCGGCGGTGTCCGGGGGCAGGTGTGCCGCCGCCTCGACCGCGCCGCCGAGGGACTCGTGGGCCGCGGCCGGGGTGCCCGCCGGGCCCGTGAAGTCGCGGTAGACGCCCGTCATGATGGAGCCGAGTACGGCGATGCCGAGGGCCGCACCGAGTTCGTAGGCCGTCTCGGAGACCGCGGACGCGGCGCCCGCCTGTTCCTTGGGCACGCTGGAGAGGATCACGTCGGCGGTGACGGTGAAGGAGAAGCCGGCGCCGACACCGACGACGAGCAGGGCGGTGCCGAGCAGCGGGTAGCCGGTCGACCGGTCCAGCACGGTGAGCGCGGCCAGCGCGAGACCCACGGCGGCCAGACCGCCCGAGACCACGGCCCGTACCGAGAAGCGCCGGGCCGCGCGGCCCGCGACCAGTCCGGCCGCCACCGCGCCGATCGCGGCCGGCAGCTCGGCCAGGCCCGCCTCGAACGGGCCTCTGCCCTGGACGAGTTGCAGGTACTGGGAGAGGAAGAACACCAGGCCGGAGAGGCCCAGCACGGTCAGCAGGTCGGCCAGGACGGCGCCGCTGAAACCCCGGCTGCGGAACAGCCGCATGTCGAGCAGCGGGGTCGGCATGGTGAGCTGACGTCGGACGAACCCGTACAGGGCGGACGCGCCCAGCAGGCCCGCGGCGCATGTCTCCCAGGTGAGTCCGTGGGTGGCGGCCTCCTTGACCGCGTACACGACACCGATCATGCCGAGCAGGGACAGCACCACGCTGATGAGGTCCCAGGGACCGGGGTTCGGGTTGCGGGACTCCGGCAGCAGCCTGATGCCGACGAGGACGAGGACGACCATCACGGGCAGGTTGATCAGAAAGACGGAACCCCACCAGAAGTGTTCGAGCAGGAAACCGCCGGTGATCGGCCCGATCGCCGTGCCCGCCGAGGCGGCGGCGCCCCAGACGCCGATGGCCAGGCTGCGCTCGCGCGGGTCGTGGAAGAGATTGCGGATCAGGGCCAGCGTGGCCGGCATCAGGGTGGCACCGGCGACGCCGAGCAGCGCCCGGGCCAGGATCATCGTCTCCGGCGTGGTCGCGTAGGCGTTCAGGACGGATATCGCGCCGAACGCCGTGGCCCCGCCGAGCAGGATCCGCTTGCGGCCGACGCGGTCGCCGAGGCTGCCCATGGAGACGAGCAGGCCGGCGATGACGAAGGAGTAGACGTCGCCGATCCACAGGAGCTGGGTGCCGGTGGGCTCCAGGTCCTCACTGATGTAGGGGGTCGCGAGGCCGAGGACGGTCGCGTCCACGGCCACCAGCAGCACGGCGAGCACGAGGACGCACAGCGCGAGCCATCGGCCCGGGCGCGGTGCCGCCTCCGTGGTGGCCGCCGGCCGCAGGGTGCTGGTCATGATTCCTCTCTCCGTGGTTCGTCCCGTCGCAGTGCGCCGCCCAGGAGCAGCTCGACGGTCATGTGCGTGAAGTCCTTGGCGGCGACCCGGCCTTCCGAGACCGCCCAGGCGGCCGAGGCCAGCAGGCCGTACAGCGCCTCCGTGAGCCAGGCCGGGGTGAGGTCGATACGGAACTCGCCGGTCGCCTGGCCCTCGCGGAACAGGGCCGCGATGCGGTCGTCGATCCGGGTCCAGCCCGCGTTCTGCTCCTCGCCCTCGAACAACTGGTTCTCGGTGTAGAGGAAGGCGAGCAGTCCGGCGGCGGGTTCGATTTCGCGCACCAGCCGGTGTACGGCGTCCCGGGCCGGGCCCTCGTCCAGGCGGGCGGCGTCCAGCGCGGCCTCGCACTCGGCGATGCCGAGCGACTCCAGCGCCCGGACGAGCGCGTCCCGCCCGGCGAACTGGCGGTGCAGCGTGGCCCGGCTGATGCCGGCGGCCTTGGCGACCTCGTCCATGGTCGCGGTGGATTTACGGGTCAGCAGGGCGGCTGCGCTGCGCAGCACGTGGTCACGGTCGACAGCCATGAGACAATGATAGGCCAGATGAGACACTTCTGTCTCATCGTGAGCATGTGTGCCTCACGGCCGCCAGGGCGCGGCACGGCGGGGACGAGCACGCCCGGCCGCGCGGGGGTGTCTCGTCAGTGCCAGGGCAGCTGCCCGCGCCGCTCCCAGTACGCGTGCGGCTCCTCCACGAGCGCGGCCAGCCGGGCGAGCTGGTCCTCGTCGAGGTCGACGACGGCCGCGTGCAGGTTGGAGGCGAGCTGGTCGGCGGTCGCCGCGCCGGAGAGGACCACCCCGGCCCAGGGCTCGCGCAGGACCAGGGCGAGGGCGACGGCGTCACAGCCGAGGGAGGTCCGCTCCGCCACCTCGCGCAGCGCCTGCGGCGCGTACGGCCCCGCGAGCCGCCCGTTGGCCATGCCCTCCTTGACGATCACGGCGAGTCCCGCGTCGTGCGCCTCGGCGAGGGCGGGTCCGGCCGAGGTCTCGAGGACGTTGTACGTCGACTGGACGGTACGGAAGAGGGGCTCGCCGTCGACCGTCACGGCGAGCGCGGCCCGGATGGTGTCGGCCTGGGCCGGGCCGCTGGTGGAGAAGCCGATGGTGACGCCCTGCGCGGCGGTCTCGGCGAGCCGGGCGTGGAGCTCCTTGTCGGTGAGGGCGGGACTGTCCGGGGTCACCGAGTGGATCTGATAGAGGTCGAGCCGGTCGCCGAGCAGGGCGGCGGTCTCGGCGTGCTGCCGCTCGTACGTCCGCACGCCGTGGTCCTTGACCTCGTGCCGTTCGGCGTCGGTGGACCAGCCCGCGGTGTAGGTGTAGCCCCACTTGCTGCCGACCACGACGCCGTCGAGGTCGGGACGCGCGTTCAGCCAGTCGGCGAGGAACTCCTCGGAACGGCCGTAGGAGCGGGCGACGTCGAAGTAGCGGACGCCCTGGGCGTAGGCGGCGTCGAGGAGTTCATGGGTGCGCTCGCGCAGCGCGTCGACGCTGCGGTCCGGTGGCAGGTCGCGTTCCCGGCCGAGGTTGATGTAACCGGGACGGCCGACGGCGGCGAGGCCGAGACCGAGGTGGGCGGTGGGAGTCGTCGCTGCGCTCAGGCGGGCGAAGGGCATCGCGTGCTCCGTTCCGGTGGCTCCTTGCGGCTCACGACCAACGTAACCCGCGCCCACCCGGTGGCGGCCGGTGGCGCGGCGCCGGGCGCACGGCCACCCACTCCACTCCACTCCGCCACCGCCCCCGCCCCCGCCCCCGCCAACCGCACCGGCGCCACCCCGAGTTGTCGGGGTGGCGCCGGGCACGGACTTTCGGGAGGAGGCCGCGAGGCCGCTCAGCGGCGGGCGTCGGCCCACGTGTGCTGAACCGCCAGGTCCGCCTTCACCTCGGCGAGCTGTACGGCGACCGCCTCCGGAGCCGTACCGCCCCGGCCGTCGCGCGACGCGAGGGCGCCGGGGACATTGAGGACCGAGCGGACCTCGGGGGTGAGGTGAGGGGAGATCTTCGCGAACTGCTCGTCCGTGAGGCCGTCGAGTTCCTTGCCGTCGGCCTCGGCGACCTTCACGCACTCACCGGCGACCTCGTGCGCCACACGGAACGGCACGCCCTGCTTGACCAGCCATTCGGCGATGTCGGTCGCGAGGGAGAAGCCGGCCGGGGCCAGCTCCTCCATGCGCTCGCGGTGCACCGTGAGGGTGGCCATCATGCCGGTGAAGGCCGGGAGCAGGACCTCCAGCTGGTCGCAGGAGTCGAAGACCGGCTCCTTGTCCTCCTGGAGGTCTCGGTTGTACGCGAGCGGGAGGGCCTTGAGCGTGGCCATGAGGCCGGTCAGGTTGCCGATCAGGCGTCCCGACTTGCCGCGCGCCAGCTCGGCGATGTCGGGGTTCTTCTTCTGCGGCATGATCGACGAACCCGTGGAGAACGCGTCGTGCAGGGTCACGAAGGAGAACTCCTTCGTGTTCCAGATGATGATCTCCTCCGCGATCCGGGAGAGGTTGACCCCGATCATCGCGGTGACGAACGCGAACTCGGCGGCGAAGTCACGCGAGGCCGTGCCGTCGATGGAGTTGCCGGCACTGCCGCGCTCGAAGCCGAGGTCCGCGGCCACCGACTCCGGATCCAGGCCGAGGCTGCTGCCCGCGAGCGCGCCCGCGCCGTACGGCGACACGGCCGTCCGCTCGTCCCACTGGCGCAGGCGTTCGGCGTCCCGGGACAGCGACTGGACATGGGCGAGCACATGGTGCGCGAAGAGCACCGGCTGGGCGTGCTGGAGGTGGGTGCGGCCGGGCATCGCCACGTCCGGGTGAGCCTCCGCCAGGCCGACCAGCGCGTCCTGGAGGTCGGCGATCAGGCCGCCGATGATCCGGGCGTGGTCGCGCAGGTACATCCGGAAGAGGGTGGCGACCTGGTCGTTGCGGGACCGGCCCGCGCGCAGCTTGCCGCCGAGGTCGGGACCGAGGCGCTCCAGCAGACCCCGCTCCAGGGCGGTGTGCACGTCCTCGTCGGCGACCGTGCCGACGAAGGAGCCGTCCGCCACGGCCGACTCCAGGAGGTCGAGGCCGGCCAGCATCCGGGTCAGCTCGTCGTCCGTGAGCAGCGCCGCCTTGTGCAGCACACGCGCGTGGGCACGTGAACCCGCGATGTCGTAGGGCGCGAGGCGCCAGTCGAAGTGGACGGACGCGGACAGCTTCGCCAGGGCCTCGGCGGGTCCGTCGGCGAAACGGCCGCCCCAGAGCCGTACGTCACCGCTGTTGCTGCTCACTCGGTTTGCTCCTCGAAGGTGGTGATGTGCGAGGTCCGCGTCAGGCCGGCCGCGCCCGCTCTATGCATGAGTATGCAGAACTCTGCATGATTCGTCAATCGAAGCGGAGGGTCGTGGCTGGGTGGCGCGCTCCCGGCGGGCGGGCGGAAGGGAGGGAGGGAAGGTACGGCGTCCGGGTGGACCGCCCGCGGGGCCGCGCGGAGATTTCCGCGATCGCTTGAACACGAGAAATCGCTTTCCCGTATTCCTGTCCGACGCAGGCGCCGCGTCGACCGAGGAACGACAGCCACCCCCCGACCCGAGTGAGGCATTCCCATGTCCAGGGCTCTTCCGAAGTACAGCAAGCGCCGCGTCGCGTTCATCGGCGGTGCCGCCGCCGTGGTGCTGTCCGGCGCGGTCATCGCCGGTTCCGCCTTGGCCGGAGAGTCGTCCGGGAACGACAGCGCGAACGCCCGGACCCTGGCGGCCCCCGGCACCATCACCTGTCCGGACGTCGCCTCGCGGCTGCCCGCGATCCCCGCCACCGCACAGGCCGAGGTCGCCCGCAACCTCACCCTGCTCCAGACCCAGATCGACGAAGCGAACAAGCGACTCGTCGACACCGTCGGCCAGGGCGGACCCAACTTCGTCCAGAACGCCATCCTCGGCCCGCTCGAGGACAAGCGGATCGCCACGGTCAACCGCATCGCGACGGCGATCGGACGGACGGCGGCCAAGCCCACGGGGCTGGACGCGCTCGCGCCGTGCGCGCTCGGCGCGGGCGGCGTGACGAACACGGCGCCGGCCGCCCCGGGCGCGACGCAGACCGAACAGCCCGGTGGGAACACGGGCGACGCGAGCGGCACCGGCGGCACGGACGAGACCGGGGACACGGGGAACGCCGGCGCCGCCGGGACGATCGCCTGCCCGGACGTCGCCTCGCAGCTGCCCGCGATCCCCGCCACCGCCCAGGCCGAGGTCGCCCGCAACCTCACCCTGCTCCAGACCCAGATCGACGAAGCGAACAAGCGACTCGTCGACACCGTCGGCCAGGGCGGACCCAACTTCGTCCAGAACGCCATCCTCGGCCCGCTCAAGGACAAGCGCGTCTCGACCATCGACCGGATCGCCCTCTCCATCGGCCGCACCGCCGCCAAGCCCCAGGGACTGGACGCGCTGGCCGCCTGCACCCTCGAACAGTGAGGTGACAGGCAGCTGTGGCCGCCCCGATTCAGCGCCGGCCGGGGCGGCCACGGCAAGCGACGGCCACGAGCGGGGCGGGACGGCCGCGACGAGCCGTGACACGACGAACGCGGGTCGGGTCGGCCACGACCAGCGTGCCGGATCCGGCGGTTCCTGGAGACGGGCGCCAGGGTGTTCGACGATAATCGTTAGACATGGGAAAGACTTACGAGCGCATCGACGGCAGGCTCCGTACGTTCATCGAGGAGCAGCCCCTCTTCTTCACCGCGACCGCTCCACTGTCCGGCGACGGCACGGTCAACCTCTCCCCCAAGGGCCTCCGGGGCTCGTTCGTCGTCCTCGACGAACACTCCGTCGCCTACCTCGACTTCGCCGGATCCAACGCCGAGACCATCGCGCACCTGCGCGAGAACGGCCGGATCACCCTGATGTGGTGCGCCTTCCAGGGGCCGCCGAACATCGTGCGCGTCCACGGCCGCGGGGAGCCGGTCCTCCGTGACGATCCCCGCTTCAAGGAACTCCTCGCCCGCTTCCCGGACATCGACCCGACCCTGCACGGCCTGCGCGCGATCATCGTGGTGCGGGCCGAACTCGTGCGCGACAGCTGTGGGTACGCGGTGCCCTTCATGACGTACGACGAGGACCGCGATCTGCACGCCAGGCGCTTCGCCCGCGAGGACGACGACTCGCTGAGCGACTACTTCCAGCGGAAGGACCACGTGGCGACCAGCCTGGATGGCCTACCCGGGCTGCCGTTGCCGCTGCCGCCGTCTAGCGTCTGAGCATGCGCTCTGGTGCCGTCGCCGGTCTCGTCTCCCTGTCCCTTCTGGTGCTGGGCGCCACCACGCCCGGTGCCCGGCAGCCGCTGCCCGCGGACACCGGGGGCGGCACCCAGCTGATCACCGCTCAGGCGCCCGGCACCGGCTCGACGTCCGGCACGCTCACCTGGTGGGACCTTCGCGACGGGCAGTGGGTGGCGACCGGTTCCGCGCCGGCCAGGTTCGGCGCGAAGGGACTCGTCGACGGCGCCGCCCGGAAGCAGGGCACGAACACGACGCCGACCGGGCTGTACGACCTGCCGTTCGCGTTCGGCGTCGAGAAGGCGCCGGACGGCACCACGGTCGAGTACCGGCCGGTGCGGGAGGACTCCTGGTGGTGCCAGGACAACGACTCCCTGTCCTACAACCGCTGGACCGAGCCCCGCCCGTCCGACTGCCGGGCCGTCGAGTCCGAGCACCTGATCTCGTACCGGACGCAGTACGCGTACGCGTTCGTCATCGGCTTCAACTACCACGCACCCGTACGGGGACGCGGCGCCGGAATCTTCCTGCACGTCAACGGGGCCGGGGCGACCGCCGGCTGCGTCTCGGTGCCGGCTGACGCGATGCGCGCGCTGGTGCGCTGGGCCGACCCCGCGCGGCATCCGCACATCGCGATCGGCACCGACGACGGGCCGACGGCGATCACGCGGTACTGACGCTCCCCTTCGGTCACTCGGCTTCGCATCCGACTCTCCAGCAGGCTGAACACTCGGCGGTCGCGGCACGTATCTGTGGGCCAAGGGTCAAGTCCCCACGGAGGAACCGTGACCACCACGCTCGCGGGCGGCCGTGCCGCCCGACGCCAGACGATGCGCCGCATCCGTCCGCGCCGCTCCCCCGCCGTCCCCCTGCTGCTCGCCGTGTGGGCGGGCGCGGTGGGCGTGCTGTGGCTGTGGTGGCACAACACACCGTCGATCGCCGACAACAGCAGCAGGATCCTCAACGCGGGCCGGATCACCGGTCTGCTCGCCGGGTACCTGATGGCGCTCGTCGTCCTGCAGATGGCCCGCGTCCCCGCGCTGGAGCGCCGGGTGGGCTCCGACCGGGTGGCCCGCTGGCACGCGATGAGCGGGCGCTACACGCTGAGTCTGGTCATCGCGCACGTCTTCCTCACGATGTGGGGCTACGCGCTCCAGGCCGGCAAGTCGCTCGGCGACATCGTCCAGCAGACGATCGACTCGGTCAACCAGCTGCCGGACATGGGCAAGGCCGCCATCGGCACCGGTCTGCTGGTCCTCATCGGGCTGGTGTCGGTCGGCGGGATCCGCAAGCTGATGCCGTACGACACCTGGTACCACATCCATCTGATGACGTACGCGGCGGTGTTCCTGACGTTCTGGCACCAGATCAGCACCGGCAACGACTTCGCCGTCGAGCCGGTCGCGAAGACCGCGTGGTACGTGCTGTACGGCTCGGTCACCGCGCTGGTGCTCTGGTACCGGATCATCACGCCGATCCGGCTGAACCTGCGGCACCGGATGCGGGTCGAGGCGGTCATCGAGGAGACGCCGGGCATCGTGTCGGTGCTGATCGGCGGGAAGAAGCTGCACCGGATGGGTGCGGAGGCCGGGCAGTTCTTCCGCTGGCGGTTCCTCGCACCGGGCATGCGGTTCAGCTCGCACCCGTACTCGCTGTCGGCGGCACCCCGCCCGGACATGCTCCGGATCACCGTCAAGGCGATCGGGGACCACAGTGCCGGACTGCGCGAGCTCACCCCCGGCACCCGGGTGTGGGCCGAGGGGCCGTACGGCGCGCTGACCGCGTCCCGGCGCAGCCGCGGCAAGGTGCTGCTGGTCGCGGGCGGTGTCGGCATCACCCCGATGCGGGCGCTGTTCGAGACGCTGCCCGGCGCGGCCGGCGACATCACCCTGCTCTACCGGGCCAACAGCACCCAGGATCTGGCGCTGTGGGACGAACTGTCGAAGATCGCCGGTGAGCGGGGGGCGCGGCTGATGTACGCGGTCAACAGCCCCGACGGGGAGCGTCCCGACATCTCGGCGGAGAGCCTGCGCCGGAAGATCGGTGACATCGACCGCCACGACGTCTTCATGTGCGGGCCGCCCGGCTTCGCCCAGCAGGTGTACGAGGCACTGCGCGGCGCGGGGGTCCCCGCCCGCCGCATCCATCACGAGTCGTTCGAGATGTGAGCGACGGGAGTCAGGAGCGATGAAGAAGAGCCACCCCCTTCGGCGTGTCGTGCTCGCCACCGCCGCCACCGTGTCCGGAATCGTGCTGCTGCTGTCGCTGAAGCCGGCGTCCGACCCGGGCGCCGCGCAGGCGGCCGGCGGCGCGGCCCCCCAGCAGACGGCCGCCGCGCAGGAGTCCGCCCAGGGCGGCGCCGAGGCCGCCGGAGCGGGCTCGGTTACCGGAAACGTGGTCCAGACCCAGTACGGCCCCGTCCAGGTGCGGCTCACCATGAGCGGCGGCAGGATCACCAAGGCCGAGGCCGTCCAGGCGCCCAGCGGTGGCACCAGCACCCAGAAGACCGAACTGGCCGTGCCCAAGCTCAACCAGGAGGCCGTCGCCGCCCAGAGCGCCGAGATCGACGCGGTCTCCGGGGCCACGTACACCAGCACCGGCTACAAGCAGTCCCTCCAGTCCGCGCTGGACAAGGCCAAGACCGCCGGCGGCTCGTCCGCCGGGGGCGGCGGCTCGTCCACCGGCGGCGGGGGCGCGTCCGCTCCGGCCGCGCAGGCCCGTATCGTCACCGGACGCGTGGCCCAGACCCAGTACGGTCCGGTCCAGGTCCGCATCACGGTCAGCGGCGGCAAAATCATCAAGGCGGAGGCGCTCCAGGCGCCCAGCGGTGGCACCAGCACCCAGAAGACCGAACTGTCCGTGCCCAAGCTCAACCAGGAGGCCGTCGCGGCCGGCAGCTCGGACATCGACGCGGTGTCCGGGGCGACCTACACCAGCACCGGCTACAAGCAGTCCCTCCAGTCGGCGCTGGACCAGGCCGGTGGCTGAGTCGGTGACCGAGTCCGCTGAGGCGCCCGCCCCGGTCCGTCACGCGGAGGAGGTCATGGGGACCGTCTTCTCCTTCGACGTCCGGGGCGGGGAACCCGGTGCCGTACGAGGCGCGCTCGACGAGGCCGTCGCCGCACTGCACCGGGCCGACGAGGTGTTCAGCACCTACCGCGACGACAGCCAGGTCTCCCGGCTGGCCCGTGGTGAGCTGTCCGTCGAGGAGTGCGCCCCCGAGGTGGCCGAGGTGCTCGAACTGGGCGCCGAGGCGGAACGGGTGAGCGACGGCTGGTTCAGCATGTCGTACCAGGGGCGGCTCGACCCGACCGGGATCGTCAAGGGCTGGGCCGCCGAACGGGCCGCCGGACTGCTGGCGGCCGTACCCGGGGTGACCGGCGTGAGCGTGAACGGCGGCGGGGACGTGCAGCTGTGCGGTGCGCCGGGGACGCAACGGCCCTGGCGCGTGGGCGTGGCCGATCCGCTGCGGCCCGGCGGGCTGGCCGCGGTGATCTCGGCGGCCGGGACGGACCGGCTGGCGGTGGCGACGTCCGGCACCGCCGAGCGGGGCGCGCACATCGTGGATCCGCGTACGGGGCGCTCGGCGGTCACCGACCTGGTGGCCGTGACCGTGGTCGGCCCGTCGCTGACCTGGTCGGACTGCTGGGCCACGGCAGCCTTCGCGATGGGTTCGCGGGAGGCGCTGGGCTGGCTGGAGGGCCTGCCGGACGTGGAGGCACTACTCATCACGGCGGGCGACGAGGTCCGGTGCACCGGAGGGCTCGGGGCCCGGCTGGGCTGAGCCCCACGTACGCGAGCGCAAGTACACGGCGGCCGTCACGGGCCGGTGCACCGAGGGACTCGGGGCCCGGCTGGGCAGCTCCGACCCACGCGAGCGCGAGTACGCCGTACCGGGCCGCGACCGGCCTCAGCGGGATACACACCCTCCGGCCCGCCGCCGAAGCCAGGGACCCGGCCGACCGGGGACCGGCCCGGCTCCTCACGCCCGTCCGATCTCCCCCGACGACACCCGTCCGATCTCCCCGGACGACCCCCGGGACGGCGGGTTCCCCCGGTGGCACTCGCACGGCGGGGCGGGGCAGTTGCTCCTTCCTCGGCGCCAAGCGCCCGACGTCCCCGCAGGACGAGGCAGCGGCAGCCACCCCGGCCCGCACGGCAAGCACCCTCAATCCCTCACAGCACCAGGAAACCTGACGCCCCCTCAGCGGGGGCAATCACCCGATCCGCCCGCGCACGCGACACCCGTCATCCCCAACGCGCGCGGCGCCCGCGGAGCGGAACTCCGGGGCGCCGCCAGGTGTCTCAGTGGCCGTTCTGGGCCAGGCGGAGCAGGTGGTCCGCCAGGGCCTGGCCGCCGGTCGGGTTCCGGCTGATCAGCATCAGCGTGTCGTCGCCCGCGATCGTGCCCAGGATGTCGTGCAGCTCGGCCTGGTCGATCGCCGAGGCCAGGAACTGCGCCGCCCCCGGAGGGGTGCGCAGGACCACGAGGTTGGCGGAGGCCTCCGCGGAGATCAGCAGCTCCTGCGAGAGGCGCCGCATCCGCTCCTCCTTCGCCGACTCCCCCAGCGGGGCCCGGGGAGTGCGGAAGCCGCCCTCGCTGGGGACCGCGTAGATGAGGTCGCCGTCCGTGTTGCGGATCTTCACCGCGTTCAGCTCGTCGAGGTCCCGGGAGAGCGTCGCCTGGGTGACGGTCAGTCCGTCGTCGCCGAGGAGCTTCGCCAACTGGCTCTGGGAACGGACCGGCTGCCGGTTGAGGATGTCCACGATCCGCCGGTGACGGGCGGTGCGCGTCTGCGGCAGGGCGGGTCCCCCGGTCTGCTCGTGGTCCTGCGCCTGACTCATCGTCGTCTCATTCCCCGGATCGTCCGTCCCCGTTGGCCACGTCCAGCACGCCGGGCAGCGCCCCGAGGAGCGCGTCCACGTCGTCGTCGCCGAGATTCAGCGCCGGCATCAGCCGTACGACATCGGGTGCGGGCGCGTTCACGAGGAAGCCGGCGTCCTGAGCCGCCTGCTGCGCCTTCTGCGCGAGCGGCTCCGTGAGCACGATACCCAGGAGCAGGCCCGCGCCCCGGACGTGGTCGATCAACGGGTGCCCGAGCGACTCGATTCCGCCGCGCAGCTTCTCGCTCTGGTTCTTGACGTTGTCGAGGAGGCCCTCGTTCTCGATGGTGTCGAGGACGGCGAGTCCGGCCGCGCAGGCGACGGGGTTGCCGCCGAAGGTCGTCCCGTGGTGGCCGGGCTGGAGCAGTTCGGCGGCGCGTCCGAAGGCGACGGTCGCGCCGAGCGGCAGTCCGCCGCCGAGGCCCTTGGCGAGGGTGACGACGTCCGGCAGGACGCCCTCGTGGGCCTGGTACTCGAACCAGTGGCCGGTACGGCCCACACCGGTCTGCACCTCGTCGAGGACGAGCAGCGCGCCGGCGGCGGCGGTGATCGCCCGGGCGGCCTTGAGATAGCCGGCCGGCGGGACGACGACGCCGTTCTCGCCCTGGACGGGCTCGATGATCACCAGCGCGGTCTCCTCGGTGACCGCGGCGGCCAGCGCCTGCGCGTCGCCGTAGGGCACGTGCGTGACCTCGCCGGGCAGCGGCAGGAACGGTTCGCGCTTGCCGGGCTGGCCGGTGAGGGCGAGGGCGCCCATCGTGCGGCCGTGGAAGCCGCCGTCGGTGGCGACCATGTGGGTCCGCCCGGTCAGCCGGCCGATCTTGAAGGCGCCCTCGTTGGCCTCGGCGCCGGAGTTGCAGAAGTAGACCCTGCCGTCGCGGCCGAAGTGCTGGAGCAGCCGTTCGGCGAGGGCGACGGGCGGTTCGGCGACGAAGAGGTTGGAGACATGGCCGAGGGAGGCGATCTGCCTGCCGACGGCCTCGACGACCGCCGGGTGCGCGTGGCCGAGGGCGTTGACCGCGATACCGCCGACGAAGTCGACGTACTCCTTGCCGTCGGCGTCCCACAGCCGGGTGCCCTCGCCGCGTACGAGGGGCAGTCGCGGGGTGCCGTAGTTGTTCATGAGAGCGCCCTGCCACCGCTGGGTGAGCTCCGCGTTGGTCGCGGTGCCGGTCATGCGTCCCCCTCGTCGTCCGGCACGACCATCGTGCCGATGCCTTCGTCGGTGAAGATCTCCAGCAGGATCGAGTGCTGGACCCGGCCGTCGATGACGCGGGCGGTGTTGACGCCGTTGCGTACGGCGTGCAGACAGCCCTCCATCTTCGGCACCATGCCGGAGGACAGCTCCGGCAGGAGCTTCTCCAGCTGGGAGGCGGTGAGGCGGCTGATCACCTCGTCGCTGTGCGGCCAGTCCTCGTAGAGTCCCTCGACGTCCGTGAGGACCATGAGGGTTTCGGCTCCCAGTGCCGCAGCGAGTGCCGCAGCCGCCGTATCAGCATTGACGTTGTAGACATGTCCGTCGTCCTGACTACGGGCGATCGACGAGACGACCGGGATGCGGCCGTCGGCGAGCAGGGCCTCGATCGCGCCCGTGTCGATCGAGGTGATCTCGCCCACCCGTCCGATGTCGACCAGTTCGCCGTCGATCTCGGGCTGGTGCTTGGTCGCGGTGATGGTGTGCGCGTCCTCGCCGGTGAGGCCGACGGCGAGCGGGCCGTGCTGGTTGAGCAGCCCGACCAGCTCGCGCTGGACCTGTCCGGCGAGCACCATGCGCACGACGTCCATGGCGTCCTCGGTGGTGACCCGCAGGCCCGCCTTGAACTCGCTGACGATGCCGTGCCGGTCGAGGGCCGCGCTGATCTGCGGGCCGCCGCCGTGCACGACGACGGGCTTGAGGCCGGCGTGGTGCAGGAACACGATGTCCTGCGCGAACGCGGCCTTCAGCTGCTCGTCGATCATGGCGTTGCCGCCGAACTTGACGACCACGGTCTTGCCGTTGTGCCGGGTCAGCCAGGGCAGCGCCTCGATGAGGATCTGGGCCTTGGGCAGCGCGGTGTGCCTGCGTGTGACGCTCATGACGAGTACGCGCTGTTCTCGTGGACGTAGTCCGCGGTGAGGTCGTTGGTCCAGATGGTGGCGGTCTCGGGGCCGGCCGCGAGGTCGGCGACGATGTGCACCTCGCGGTAGCGCATGTCGACCTTGTCGCGGTCCTCGCCGACGCCGCCGCTCTTGCAGACCCAGACGCCGTTGATGGCGACGTTGAGCTGGTCGGGCTCGAAGGCGGCGGAGGTGGTGCCGATGGCGGACAGCACCCGTCCCCAGTTGGGGTCCTCGCCGTGGATGGCGCACTTGAGGAGGTTGTTGCGGGCGATGGAGCGGCCCACCTCGACGGCGTCCTCCTCGGTCGCGGCGTTGATCACCTCGACCTTGATGTCCTTGCTGGCGCCCTCGGCGTCCCGGATGAGCTGCTGACCGAGGTCGTCGCAGACGCCGCGGACGGCCTCGGCGAACTCCGCGTACCCGGGGGTGACGCCGGAGGCCCCCGAGGCCAGCAGCAGCACGGTGTCGTTGGTGGACATGCAGCCGTCGGAGTCGACGCGGTCGAAGGTCGTGCGGGTCGCGGCCCGCAGCGCCCCGTCCAGTACGTCGCTGTCGAGGTCTGCGTCGGTGGTGAGGACGACGAGCATGGTGGCCAGGCCGGGGGCGAGCATGCCCGCGCCCTTGGCCATGCCGCCGACGGTCCAGCCGTCCCGGCTGACGACGGACGTCTTGTGGACGGTGTCGGTGGTCTTGATGGCGATGGCGGCCTTCTCGCCGCCGTGGTCGCTCAGCGCGGCGGCCGCGGCCTCGACGCCCGGCAGCAGCTTGTCCATGGGCAGCAGGACGCCGATGAGTCCCGTGGAGGCGACCGCGACCTCGGCGGCGTTGTGGCCGAGCGTGGCCGCGACCTTCTCCGCGGTGGCGTGCGTGTCCTGGAAGCCCTTCGGCCCGGTACAGGCGTTGGCGCCGCCGGAGTTGAGGACGACGGCGGAGACCTGGCCGCTCTTGAGGACCTGCTCGGACCACAGCACCGGCGCGGCCTTCACGCGGTTGGAGGTGAAGACGCCGGCGGCGGTGCGGCGGGGCCCGTCGTTGACCACGAGGGCCAGGTCCGGGTTGCCGTTCGCCTTGATCCCGGCGGCGATGCCCGCCGCCGTGAATCCCTTGGCTGCCGTGACGCTCACGGTGCGACTCCGATCGTGGAAAGCCCGGTGGTCTCGTCGAGCCCGAGGGCGATGTTCATGCTCTGGACGGCACCGCCCGCGGTGCCCTTGGTCAGGTTGTCGATGGCGCTGATCGCGATGATGCGGCCCGCCGCCTCGTCGAATGCGACCTGCACCTGAACGGCGTTGGAACCGTGGACGGACGCCGTGGCGGGCCAGCGGCCCTCGGGGAGCAGATGGACGAAGGGCTCGTCGGCGAAGGCCTTCTGGTAGGCGGCGCGCACGGTCTCGGCGGTGACGCCGGGCCGGGCCTTGGCGCTGCACGTGGCGAGGATGCCGCGCGGCATCGGGGCGAGCGTCGGCGTGAAGGAGACGGTGACCGGTTCGCCGGCGGCCGCAGCGAGGTTCTGGATCATCTCGGGGGTGTGCCGGTGGACGCCTCCGACGCCGTACGGCGACATGGAGCCCATGACCTCGCTGCCGAGCAGATGCGCCTTGGGCGCCTTGCCCGCGCCGGACGTGCCGGAGGCGGCGACGATCACGGCCTCGGTCTCGGCCAGACCGGCCGCGTAGGCCGGGAAGAGGGCGAGCGAGACGGCCGTCGGGTAGCAACCGGGCACCGCGATGCGCTTGGACCCCTCCAGCGCGGCGCGGCCGCCCGGCAGTTCGGGGAGGCCGTAGGGCCAGGTCCCGGCGTGCGCGGAGCCGTAGAAACGCTCCCAGTCGGCCGCGTCCTTGAGCCGGAAGTCGGCGCCCATGTCGACGACGAGGACGTCCGGGCCGAGCCGCTCGGCGACGGCGGCGGACTGCCCGTGGGGCAGCGCGAGGAAGACGACGTCGTGCCCGGCGAGCACCTCGGCGGTGGTCTCCTGGAGCACCCGGTCGGCCAGCGGCAGCAGGTGCGGCTGGAGCGCGCCCAGTTCCTGGCCGGCGTTGGAGTTGCCGGTCAGGGCACCGATCTCGATCTCGGGGTGTGCCAGGAGCAGCCGCAGGACCTCTCCGCCCGCGTATCCGCTCGCCCCGGCCACCGCTGCTCGTACCGCCATGTCACCCTCCTCCTGGATGGCATGACTATACGTCGCGCTGCACGTTTATGCAATCGTTCGGGCGGTGCCCGCCCCGGAGTCCATGACCCAGCGCGAGACCACGAAGGTCACCGGGATCGCCGCCATGGACGCGACGAGGGGGGCGAAGCGGCTCCCGTGGTGCAGGACGCCGACGATCACGTACACACCTGCCGTGGTGATCAGGAAATTGGCCGCATTCGTCAGCGGAAACAGCAGGAATTTCCGCCAGGTCGGCCGCGTCCGATAGGTGAAACGCGCATTCAGAAAGAAGGAGCCGGTCATGCTGAGAAGAAATGCAAGCACATGGGCGCCGAGATAAGGCAAGGGGATGAGAAACAAGAGGTAAAGACCGTAGTACGTGGCCGTGTTGATCACACCGATCGCGGCGAAGGTGAGCAGCTGCCGTCGCACGGGTCGCGGCCGCGCGGGGTGCGGGTTCGCGGGGCGCGCGGTCACGGGGCGCGTGGTCGCGGTGCGCATCAGGGAATCAGGTCCTTCACTCGTTCCACGTTGGTCGCCTTCACCAGGAAGTGCGGACGTCCCTTCACCTCGTAGTAGATCCGGCCCGTGTACTCCCCGATGACCCCCAGCATGGTCATCTGGACGCCCGCGAGGGCGGTGACGGCGGTGACGACCGTCACATAGCCGGGTGTCTCCACGCCGTTGACGAGCGCCGCGCCCACGATCCACGCCGTGTACAGCCCGGCGCACAGCAACAGGGTCATACCAAGGTAGAGGGCCGCCCGCAGCGGGCGGTTGTTGAACGAGAGCAGTCCGTCGATCCCGTAGTTGAGCAGGCCCCGGAAGCTCCATGAGCTGCGGCCGTGCTCACGCACGGCATTCTCGTACTCGAAGGTGGTGCCGGGGAACCCCACCCAGGCGAACAGCCCCTTGGAGAACCGGTTGGTCTCGGTGAGCGCCAGGATCGCGTCCACCACGCGGCGGGACAGCAGCCGGAAGTCACCGGCCCCGTCCACGAGTTCCACGTCGACGAGACGGTTGACGAGCCGGTAGTACAGGCGGGCGGTGACGGTGCGCAGCATCCGGTCGCCGCCGCGGGTGCGCTTGGCGATGACCTGGTCGAAGCCCTGTTCGTGCAGCTCCACCATGCGCGTGATCAGTTCCGGCGGGTGCTGGAGGTCGGAGTCCATGACGATCACGGAGTCCCCCGAGGCGTGGCGCAGGCCGGCCAGCAGCGCCGCCTCCTTGCCGAAGTTGCGGCTGAAGGAGACGTACCGCACGCGCGAGTCGCGGTCCGCGAGCCGTTTCAGCTCGGCGAGCGTACGGTCGCGGCTGCCGTCGTCGACGTAGACGAACTCCATGTCGTGGCCGCGTGGCAGCAGGTCGTCCGCGACCCGCTGGACCTGGTCGTGGAAACGCTCGATGACGTCTTCCTCGTTGTAGCAGGGTGCGACGATCGAGATGAGCATGGTTCTCCCCCTGAAGCGTGGTGTCAGAGCGCGGGTCGGGCGCCGACGCGGTCGGGTGGACGGGTGGTCGTGGAGCGGGCCGCGGCCCGCCGTCCGCGGACGGCGGTGAGGGCGCCCAGCAGGGCCAGGCCCAGGAGCGCCATGCCGCCGATCGCGGCGCCCAGCCGCAGTCCTGGCGGGCGGAACGTGCAGGTGAGGCTGGTCGCGGAACCGTCGAGCGGCACGGCGATCAGCCCGTGGTAGTCCCGGGCGGGTACGGCGGCGGCATCGCCCGTGGCGCAGCGCCAGCCGGCGATCCTCGGGGCCGCGACGACCGCGATGCCCGTGCTGCCCGCCGGCAGCCGGGCCCGGACGGTGCCGCCGGAGACGGTCACCTCGGTGGCGCCGGTGGCCTGGAGCCGGTCGACCGCGGTGCGCAGCCGCGCGGTGTCCAGACAGCCGACCGCGCCGTCCGGGACGAGGCTCGGCCGGTCCGGGGCCAGATCGATCCGCAGCCGCCCCGAGGCGGGCACCCGGCCGAGCCGCTGCATGGAGGCGATCATGGTGACGGGATAGTCGGACCGGAACCGTCCGGTCGGGCCGGGGGCCGAGGCGTCGGCCAGGCGCGCGGTGCCCGAGAAGTAGGGCGCCCACAGATAGACCTCGCTGCCGGCCCGGCAGCGCGCCGTGATCGTCGGCTGCCGCGCGGCCGTCGCCGTCGGAAGGGCCTCCAGGCGCAGGCCCGGCCGCCAGTCGTCGCCACGGGCCGGTACTGTCCCGTCGCCAGTACGCACGGTCAGGCGGGGCACGGTGTAGACGCGGGTGCCCAGCAGCATCTCCTGGTTGCGGTACGGCGACGGGCCGAAGGCGCGGACGTCCGCACGGCCGTGCCCGCCGGCGCCGGCCGGCCGCACCGTGACCAGGGGCGGCGCCTCCTGCCGGGTCACGGTCGTCCGGCTGCCGTCCTGGGGGAACCGCGTCTGGTGCGGATCCGGCGGGGAGTGCACCCGGGCGCCGACGGAGAAGAGCGCGTCCGTCACGGCGTTGTCCAGGCTCTGCACGTTGCGGCCCCGGGAGGTCCAGCCGTCCCCGAGGGCGGTCAGCGTGCGGCTGAGGACGTCGGAGGTGAGGCTGCTGTAGTACTGGGCGCCCTGGCCTCCGACCTCCATCGGGTCGTTGCCCACGGTCTGTTCCCGGCCCGGTTCGGTGCGGTACCGAGGCCAGTCGTCGGCCCCGGCGACCGCCTCCGACTGGGTCAGTTGGCGGGCACCCCAGGGAACGTAGGCGTCCATGTGGGTGACGCGCGCCCTCGTGGCCACGGCGGAGGTGGCCGTGGCCTCGCCGAACTGCCCGCCGAGCAGCAGGGCCGCGGCCAGCGCGGTGCAGACCCGGCCGTCCAGGCCCCACCCGCCGTCCGCGCGGCCCAGCAGGGCCAGCCCGGCCAGCGCGGCCAGGGCGGCGAGCAGGGCGATCGGCAGTGTGAAGGAATGACGTACCGGCGCGCTCCCGGCCGCGACGGCCGTGATCAGTGCGAGGAGCCCGGCCGCCGCGCCCAGCGCGCGCGGGTCCGGCGGGCCGTACGACAGCGCGGTCCAGGCGGAGATGACCAGCAGCCCGCACAGCACGAAGGTCTGCCGGTACGCGCTGCCCTGCGGGGTGGCGAAGGCGTGCCAGACCAGATGGGTCGGTTCCCACCGCATCGACAGCGTCACCGCCACCACCAGCAGCGTCCACCCGGCGCGCACCCGCCGGGGAACCGCCCGGTGGAAGGGCAGGGCGAGGGCGAGCAGCAGCGCCGCCATGCCCACGTAGACGGCCGGGCTGCTGAAGCTGTACGACGTCGGCAGCAGGTGGGCCAGCAGGTACTCGGTCGCCAGCGGCCTGAACTGCGTGACCCGGCCGGGACGGGCGTGCCTGGTCCCGAAGTACACGACGACGACCAGCGGGGCGGCCAGGCCGATGCCGAGCACGGTGCTCAGTCCCGCCCGGCCCGCCGCGGCGAGCCGCCGCCGCGCCGGGAGGCCGGACAGCGACAGGCGCAGCAGCAGCACCAGACCGGCGGCGAGGGTGGCCATGTACGCGGTGTAGAAGTTGGCGATCCAGGCGACCGCCACGATCAGCGTGCCGAGAACCGGTCGCCGTCCGGTCAGCGCCCACTCGCCGACCAGGCACAGCAGCGGCAGGGCGATGAGGCCGTCGAGCCACATGGGGTTGACCGCGGCCATCAGCACGCTCCAGCCGCACAGGGCGTAGGAGGCGCCGAGCAGCCCCGCCGCCCACCAGCGGCCGGGGCGCAGGACGAGCAGCAGCCAGGCCATGGCCGCACCGGCGCACGCCGTCTTGAGCACGGTGATCACGTAGACCGCGAGGTCGATCCCGTCCCTCGGGAACACCCCCACGAGCAGGGCGAACGGGCTACTCAGGTACGTACCGAAGTCGGGCAGGAAGCTGGAGCCGAGTCCCGATCGCCAGTTCACCAGCAGGCCGCCCTCGGCCCTCCCGTGGAGCAGGTCCCACAGATGCGCGTGGAACGGTACGTACTGGTTGCCCAGGTCGCTCACGTTGCGGGTGCGGGGCCCGAACGGGTAGCTGCGCGCCACGGTGTCGGCGGCGCAGCACACGAGGGCCACGACCGCCGCCGCGAGCAGGGCGGCGGCCTGCCGCGGCCCGACCGCCGGGCGGCGGGGCCACGGCGGACCGCGGCGCTCCGAAGTCCGGTCGGGCGGCGGATCGGAGGGCGGCGCGGGCGTGGACCCAGGCGTCGGACGGACGGTCGGTTTCACACCGTGTTCCTGTGCGGACGACGCCCCGTGTTCCTGTGAGGAATGCCACACGAAAGGGCGGTGAGTAAAGTCCGGCGTTCCATTGTCAGCAGGCTCCCAGGGGAAGTGACGCACATGGCGTCTCGTCCAGGGGTGTCACTCCCCCGAATTACCGATTCGCCGCCTTAGACGGGCTGGGATTACGAATGGTTGTGCCGTGTACGGGAATTGGTGAGGGTCCTTTCGAAATCGGCCACGAGCCAAACGAAGGCCACGGTGAACACCCGGGGAACAGGAATTGACTCACTCAGGGATCAGAGGTGAAGGACAGCGGTACGACGGTCGGCTTGCCCTGGAGCGCGCTCCAGGTTCTACGGTCGGTCACATGACCGGCGGACGACCTCTCCCGCGGCCTGGGCGGCGTGCCGCGCCGGCCGGGGCCCCGTAGCGGAACACGTGCGCCGGACCACACGACCGCCCCCTCTGCACGGCCGCCCCGTGGTGCGGCCGGGAACGGATGACCGGACATGAGCGAGCACACCACCCGGGACGAGCGCTTCGCCCACGGCCTGGAGGTCCTGAACCGGGTCGACGGCGAGGCCGGCCGACGGGTCCTCGACTCCCTCGCGGACATCAGCCCGGAACTCGGCCACCAGGTCGTCGCCTGGGCCTTCGGCGAGATCTACGACCGCCCCGGACTCGCCGCGCGCGACCGCCAGTTGGTGACCCTGGGCATGCTGACCGCGCTCGGCGGCTGCGAGGCCCAGCTGCACGTGCACGTGAACGCGGCGCTGAACGTGGGCCTCACACCCGAGGAGATCACCGAGGCGCTGCTGCACTCCGCCGTCTACTGCGGCATGCCGAAGGCGCTGAACGCGACCTTCGCCGCGAAGCAGGTGTTCGCCGAGCGCGGGCTGCTGCCGCTGGGACAGCACCCCGCCGAGGACCCGGCCGCCTCCGCCTGATCCGCGGGAGGGTGGTCAACGGGGCGGGCGCCGGGCCGTAGGGTCGAGGCCGGCGGCGGGCCGCGTCGCCGTGGAGCGGTGCGAGGCGCCGGCCGAGGAGGGACGAGCAGGGGATGACGAGGGGCGAGTTCTGGCCCGTGCCCGACGTGCTGGCCCATCTGGCCGGGCGCTGGCGGGTGGAGCGCACCGTGCGCGATCTCGCCGGCGGCGACGAGGGCCGTTTCGAGGGCGCCACCGTCTTCGGCCCGCTGGACGGCGGCGGGCTGCTGCACCAGGAGAGCGGTGTCTTCGTCTGGCGGGGGGTCGCCCGGCCCGCCGAGCGGACCCTGCGGTTCCTGCCGGGCGCGGCCCCGGGCACGGCGGACGTACGGTTCGCGGACGGGCGGCCCTTCCACGACCTGGACCTGTCGTCGGGGCGGTACGTGGCCGGCCATCCCTGCGCCGCCGACTTCTACCGGGGCGAGTTCACCGTCCGCGACGCGGACCACTGGCGGACGCTCTGGCGCGTCGGCGGCCCCGCGAAGGACCTGGTCCTCACCACCGACTACGTCCGCGAGGACTGAGCGGACCCGGGGTCGAAGCGCAGGTTCCAGCGGCTCGCATGGCCCGTGACGGTGATCGTCGACAGCGGGCGCACGTCGATGTTCCAGTACGTCGAGGGCGGCGACTTCAGGGCGTACACCAGCGCCGCGCGGATCACCGAGGGCTCGGCCACGGCGACGATACGGCCGCCGTCCTCGACCGGGCGGGTGTCCAGCCAGCCGCCGACCCGGGAGATGAACGCGAGCAGCGGCTCCCCGCCGTGCGGGTTGGAGCGCGGGTCGGAGAGCCACGCGTCCACGGCTTCCGGTTCCCGGGCCATCGCCTCACCGAGGGTCAGCCCGCGCCAGCGGCCCATGTCGCAGTCCCGCAGGGCGAGCTGCACGAGCGGCGCGTAACCGAGGGCGTCCCCGGTGGCACGGCTGCGCGGGGTCGGTGAGCAGTAACGCAGCTCCGCGGCGGCGAGCGGCAGCAGTCCGCCGGCGGCGCGCTGCACCTCCTCCCAGCCCGCCTGGTCCAGCGGCCGGTCGTCCTCGAAGCGTTCCGCGAGCAACGGGGAACTGCGCGCGGCGGCGACGAATGTGAGCCGAAGGGGCATGCGGCGATGGTGAGCCGCGAGAGTCCGCTGGTCAAGGGGTGTTGACGGGGATTTACCGAGGGTGCGCCAAGTCTTACCCCAAGGTCAGGACCTGCCGGACCTGCCGGACAACCCGCGCGAAAGCCTCACTCGTCTCACGACGGCCGCAGTCGCCTCACGACCGTCGGTCGCCTCACGAAGGCGCTCGCTCGCCCCATCGGTCTCACTCGAAGACGAGCGCCATCCAGTGGTCGGGCCGGTCCAGCGCCCGGAAGCCCAGCTTCTCGTAGACCCCGTGGGCGTCGTGGGTGGCGAGCAGGACGCGTCGCAGCCCGTACGGCCGCACCTGCTCGCGCACGGCTCCCACCAGGGCCGTCCCGATCCCCTTGCCCCGCACCGACGGGTGCACGTACACGTCGCACAGCCAGGCGAAGGTCGCCCGGTCGGTGACGACCCGCGCATAGGCCACCTGTTCCCCCGAAACTGTGTCGTACACGCCGAAGTTGAGGGATGCGGCGATCGCCCGGTCCTGCTTCTCGCGCGGCCGGCCGATCGCCCAGTACGCGTCGGCGGACAGCCAGCCGTGCACGCGCCCGGCGTCGATCCGGTCGGGGTCGGTGGAGATCTCGTAGCCCTCGGCGAGGCTCGGGGTGTCGGTCATGGCGGGATCCTCACAAGCTCAGGCACCGTGTGTCGAACGGTTTCCCGGCCGCGGGAGCACCTCGTCGCAGGCGGCCCGCAGCCGTCGTACGCCCTCCGTGATCTCGCCGGTCCCGGCGACCGCCGCGAAGCTCAGCCGGAGGTGCCCGGCGGGGGGTTCGGCGCTGAAGTACGGCCGGCCGGGGGTCAGCGCGACGCCCGCGCGCAGCGCGGCGGCGGTCAGGGCGCTCTCGTCGGCGCCGTCGGGCAGGCGCAGCCACAGGTGGTAGCCGCCGGACGGGATGTGCGGCAGGGCGAGTTCGCCCAGGTGCACGCGCAGGGCGGCCGTCATCGTGTCGCGGCGGGTGCGCAGCTCAGCCGAGATCGCCCGCAGGTGCCGCGGCCAGGCGGGCGAGCCGACGAGTTCCAGCGCGGCCTCCTGGAGCGGCCGGGGGACGAAGAAGGTGTCGACCACCTGGATGGCGCGCAGCCGCTCCAGGACCGGTCCGCGCGCGGCCAGGGCGCTGACCCGGAAGCTCGGCGAGGTGGCCTTGGTGAGCGAGCCGACATGGACGACGACACCGTCCGGATCGTCCGCGACGAGCGGGCGCGGCAGCTCCCCCGCGTCCTCGTGCACGAGCCGCCGGACGAAGTCGTCCTCGACGACGAACGCGCCCGCCTCGCGCGCGATGCGCAGCACCTCGCCGCGGCGGGCCGGGGCGAGCACGGCGCCGGTCGGGTTCTGGAACAGCGGCTGGCAGACGAGGACGCGGGCGCCGGTGGCGCGCAGCGCGTCGGCGAGCAGGTCCGGGCGCACCCCGTCGGCGTCCACCGGCACCGGCACCGGACGCAGGCCCGCCGCACGGGCGATGGCCAGCATGCCCGGGTAGGTGGGCGACTCCACGAGCACCGGGGCGCCGGGCGGCGCCAGCGCGCGCAGCGCGGTGGTCAGCGCGGACTGACCGCCGGCCGTGACCAGCACCTCGGCGGCCGTGACCGATCCGCCGATGCCCCGCGCGAACCACTCGCGCAGCTCCGGCAGCCCCTCCATGGGCGGCCGCCCCCACGCCCCGGGGCGGCGCCCGGCGCGCGACAGGGCGGCGGCCATGGCCCGCTCGGGCTGGAGCGAGGGATGCAGGTAGCCGCCGTTGAACTCGATCACCCCGGGCGGCGGCGCGGCCAGCGAGACCGTGACCCCGGAGGCGTCCACCGTGCGCGGTACGAGGTCGGCGGCGCCGTCCGCGCTGAGGGCGACCTCCTGCCAGGAGGTGTCGCCGACGGGTTCCGTCCTGGCGTGCGGGCGCGCCCGGAACGCGCCGGCTCCGGGCCGGGTGACCACCAGCCCCTCGGCGGCCAGCTGCGCGAGGGCGCGCGAGACGGTCACCGGGCTCACCCGGAACCGTTCGACCAGGGACCGGCTCGACGGCAGCTTTCCGCCAGGAGAGTAGCGGTCGAGCTCTCGCCGCAGCTGATTCGCCAGTTCTTCCACACTGCTACGCTCATGCATGAGAGCACAGAGTAGCGCTACCGCCGCCACCGGGATAGCGGTCGACACCCCCTCCCCCGGCTCCCCTCGCTCGCCCGGACCGACCGTGGGGGCGGCGCAGGCCGCCCTCGGTGTCCTCGCCTTCTCCCTCACCTTCCCGGCCACCGCCTGGGGCCTGGAGGGATTCGGCCCCTGGGCCCTGGTGTCCGTACGCAGCGTCCTGGCGGCCGTGATCGCGGGCGGCTGCCTGCTCGCGCTGCGCGTGCCACCGCCGGCCCGCGCGCACTGGCCCGGGCTCGCGGTCGTCGCGGCCGGGGTCGTCCTCGGCTTCCCGCTGCTCACCACGCTCGCCCTGGAGACGTCGACCACCGCGCACGCCGCCGTCGTGGTCGGGCTGCTCCCGCTCACCACCGCGCTGCTGTCCGCCCTGCGCGTCGGCGCCCGCCCCTCGCGCACCTTCTGGGCGGCGTCGCTGGCGGGCGCCGCCGCCGTGGCCGCCTTCACCGTGCGGCAGAGCGGGGGCGCCCTGTCCACCGCCGACCTGTACCTCTTCGGCGCCCTGCTGGTGTGCGCGGCCGGCTACACCGAGGGCGGCCGGCTGGCCCGGGTGCTGCCGGGCTGGCAGGTGATCGGCTGGGCACTGGTGCTGTGCCTGCCGCTGACCGTGCCCGTCGCCGCCGTCGCCCTCGCCCACCAGCCGGCGCACCTGACCGGGCACAGCGTCGCGGGACTGCTGTGGGTCGCGGCCGGATCGCAGTTCCTGGGGCTGGTCGTCTGGTACCGGGGCATGGCGGCGATCGGCATCCCCAAGGCCAGCCAGTTGCAGTTGGCGCAGCCGCTGCTCACACTGGTGTGGTCGGTGCTGCTGCTCGGCGAGCACCTCACGCCGGCCGCCCCGCTGACGGCCGTCGCGGTACTCGTCTGCATCGCCGTCACCCAGCGGGCGCGCGACTGAGCGCGCACCGGTGAGGAGGCCCTGAGATGCGCGCAACCAAAGGCGACCAGCTTGTCCAGCACGGCAGGGTGGTCGGCCAGCACGACCAGGTCTCGGAAGTCGTCGAAGTGATGGGCACCGAGGGCAACCCGCCCTACCGGGTCCGCTTCGCCGACGGGCACGAGGCGGTGATGTCCCCCGGCCCGGACTGCGAGGTCCGCCACCCCGAACGGGAGCGGTGAGTCAGCGCGGGGGTTTCGCCGGCTGCCGGTAGTGGTCGGCGACCACCCGCGCCATCGCCCCGATCCGATCCGCCGACACCTCCCGGGCGGCGAAGAAGACATGCCCACGCACCTCCGGGTGGTGCGCGGCGAGGGTGAGGTGCCGGGACAGTTCGGCCGGGTCCTGCCAGGCCTTGGGCTGGGCCGGGTCGCCCGCCTTGTACAGCGCCTCGCCCAGGTAGAGCTGTGTCCCGGTGCCCCGCGCGACCTCGGCCCACCAGGGCACGAGCTTGGCGTAGTCCGCGGCGGACAGGCCGATGTTCCAGTACAGCTGCGGGACCAGGTAGTCGATCCAGTGCTTGCGGACCCAGGTCCGGGTGTCCGCGTACAGGTCGTCGTACGTCTGCACGCCCGCCCGGGTGTCGGAGCCGAGCCGGTCCGTGGCGGCGTTGCGCCACACCCCGAAGGGGCTCACGCCGAACCGGGTGCCGGGCCGGACCCGCTTGATCCGGGCCGCCGTCTCGCGCACCAGCCGGTCGATGTTGTCGCGCCGCCACGCGGCCCGGTTCGGGAAGCCGCCGCCGTGGGCGTCGTAGGCGGCGTCGTCGTCGAAGGTCTGGCCCGCCACCGGATACGGGTAGAAGTAGTCGTCGAAGTGCACCGCGTCGACCGGATACCGGGCGACCGCGTCGAGCATGGCGTCCTGGACGAAGGCGCGCACCTGGGGCAGCCCCGGGTTGTAGTACAGCTTCCCTCCGTACCGCACCACCCAGTCCGGGTGCCGTCTGGCCGGGTGGGAGGCGACCAGCCGCGCCGGATCGGCGTGCAGGGCGACCCGGTACGGGTTGAACCAGGCGTGCAGCTGGAGCCCGCGGGCGTGGGCCTCCGCGACGGCCGTGCCGAGCGGGTCCCAGCCCGGGTTCTTGCCCTGGGTGCCGGTCAGGTACTGCGACCACGGCTCGTACGGGGAGGGCCACAGCGCGTCCGCCGTCGGCCGCACCTGGAAGATCACCGTGTTGAGCCGGTCGCGCACCGCCCGGTCCAGATGGGCGATGAGTTCGGCGCGCTGCGCCGCCGCCGTCAGCCCGGTGCGGGAGGGCCAGTCGCGGTTGGTCACCGTCGCCAGCCACACGCCCCGCATCTCCTCGGCGGCCCGCGGCCGCCCCGCGGCCGGGAGGTCACCGCGGGCCGACGCACCCGTCGTCGTCAGCGCCGTCAACGCCGCCAGCGCGAAGACACGCCGGGTCGGTCGCCCCATGCCGCACACCCCCAGTACGCCGTGGATCCGCGCCCTCACGGACCGTCTGCGCGCCCAGGATGCCGCACCCGGACGATCGATCATCGATACTTGGCGGTAACGTGCACGAACGGAGCAGGCACCGAACCACGGCCGTCCTGCCACCGCCGTAGATCAGCGCAGCGAAAGGGACGATGTGACCGACATCGAACGCGTCGGAGTGGTGGGCTGCGGCCAGATGGGAGCGGGCATCGCCGAGGTCTGCGCCCGTTCCGGCCTGGACGTCAAGGTCGCCGAGACGACCGGCGAGGCCCTGGAGTTCGGCCGGACCCGGCTGTTCACCTCCCTGGCCAAGGCAGCCGAGCGCGGCAAGATCTCCGAGGAGGAGCTGGCGCAGACACAGGCCCGGCTCAGCTTCACCACCGACCTCGGCGAGTTCGCGGACCGCGATCTGGTGATCGAGGCGGTCGTCGAGAACGAGCAGGTCAAGACCGAGATCTTCCAGGTCCTGGACCAGGTCGTGACCCGCCCGGACGCCATCCTGGCCTCCAACACCTCCTCGATCCCGCTGGTGCGGCTGGCGGTCGCCACCTCGCGGCCGGACCAGGTCATCGGCATCCACTTCTTCAACCCGGCCCCGGTGCAGCAGCTCGTCGAGCTGATCCCGGCGCTGACCACCTCCGAGGGCACGCTGGGCCGCGCGCAGCTGTTCGCCGAGAAGGTGCTCGGCAAGCACGCCATCCGCGCCCAGGACCGGTCCGGCTTCGTGGTCAACGCGCTGCTGATCCCGTACCTGCTCTCCGCGATCCGGATGTTCGAGTCGGGCATCGCCAGCCGCGAGGACATCGACAACGGCATGGAGATGGGCTGCGCCCACCCGATGGGCCCGCTGAAGCTGTCCGATCTGATCGGCCTGGACACGGTCGCCTCGGTGGCCTACTCCATGTACGAGGAGTACAAGGAGCCGCTGTACGCCGCTCCCCCGCTGCTCCAGCGCATGGTCGACGCGGGCCGCCTCGGCCGGAAGTCCGGCTCGGGCTTCTACACCTACGGCTGACCCCGCGCTGGTCACACCCAGCGACGCCCGCGGGCCCGGCACCGGTATCGGTGCCGGGCCCGCGGCATTCACACGCCGTGTGCGCGCCGGGCACGCATATGCCCCTCGCACACTCTCCCCACGCGCCCACCAGGCGAGTTGACTCTTCATGCACATGCAAGGGATGTGAGACGACTACGGAAAGGAGCGGACACGTGACCGCCGATCCCGAGCATCCCGCCGTCCATGGAGAACTCGCAGAGTTACGGCGCCGCCTCGACGTGGCGTACGCCCGCGTCGAGGGCGGACTGGCTCTGCTCACCCATCGCACCGAAGAGACCGCCAAGGAGCTCGACGAACTGAACACCCGGCTCGGCTCGCTGGAACACACGCGCTGGCCCCTGCCCTCGATCGCGGCCGTCACGGCCGTGGGAGCACTGGTCGTGGCGGTCTGGCAGGCCCTCGGACACTAGGGACGCCGTGAGGAACGTCAGGGCAAGGTGTCCTGCCCGAGCCTGAGATGGTGCAGGAGCAGCAACGCGGCCGCCATGTTGGCGGCCGGGACCTCACCGCGGGCGACCATGTCGGGGACCAGCTTGAGGGGGACCCACTCCCGGCGGTCCGACTCGAAGTCGTCCACGGGGTGTCCGATGTACTCCCCCTCGTCGGCCCAGTAGATGTGGTGCCGGGCGTCGGTGAGGCCGTTGGACGGTTCCACGCTCATGAGGTGGCGCAGAGGCCCCGGCCGCCAGCCGGTCTCCTCCTCCAGTTCCCTGGCGGCCGCGTGGGCGATGTCCTCGCCGTCCTCGACGACGCCCGCCGCGAGTTCCCACCCCCAGCTGTCGGTGATGAAACGGTGGCGCCACAGGAGGAGCACCTCGTTGGCCTCGTTCACCACCGTGGCCACGGCGACGGGCCGCAGCCTGATGAGGAAGTGGTCGAGATGCCGGCCGTCCGGCAGCTCGACATCTGCGAGATTGACGCTGAACCAGCGGTTTTCATACACAGTTTGTTCGTTCTGTTTCGTCCACTGCACGGTTCTGCCACCTTCCGCCGAGTAAGTGGCAATATCGCAGCAGGAGCGGGCTGACAGCAGGCGCACAGCGGGCCGCTCCCGGCGCAGCGACAGGCGCAGTTGTCCCGTACCCGTGGGAAATCCGCGGAATCTACAGCGGTACGCGCAGTGCGCCGTCGATGAGTTCGGCGGCCTCGGCCGTACCGGCCACGCCGCTGCGCACCAGGTGCTCGCGTACCGCGCGGAGTCTGTCCCGCAGGCGCTGGGACTCCATCCCTCGGGCCGCCTCGGCCATCCGCACCGCCGTGGCCACCGCCTTGTCGGCGTTGCCCTGACGGAGTTCGATCGTGCTGAGCATCGCGAGCCGGTGCACCCGGCCGCGGTCGTGGGCGGGGTTGTCCACGGCGGCCGCCGCGTGCTCCCGGGCCGCCGCCAGCTCGCCGAGACTGAGCAGCGCCTCCGCCACCTGGACGTTGACGAGACCCGGCTGGACATAGCCGGTCTCGTCGGGTTCGCGTCCACGCCGGATGCGTTCGGCGGCCGTCTCGGCCCGCCGGATGCAGGACAGGGCGCTCGTACCGTCGCCCAGGTGCGCGTACGCCTTGGCCTGCATCGCGTACAGATCCGAGGCGAGCGCGGGGGTGATGTGCCGTCCGGCGGCCCGCAGCGCGGCCTCGGCGAAGGCGACGGCCTGCCGGTACTCCCGCATGAACAGCGACTGGTTGACCAGCAGCGCTATGACGTAGGCGCCAAGTCCCCGGTCCCCACTGGCCTTCGCGAGCCGGAGAGCCTGGTGGAAGTAGCGCTGGGCCAGGCCATGGGCGTCCGAGTCGTACGCGCAGATGCCGGCGACGGCCACCAACCCGCCGGTGGCCCGGTGGAGTTGACGACCGGTGGCGTCGGTGTAGCTGCCGCGCAGCAGGGGGGCCGCCTCGGCGTTGAGGAAGCCGACGATGCGGCTGCGGGTCGCGACGCCGCCCGCCTTGCGGTACATCTGCTCGTAGTGGGTGCGGGCGGCGCGCAGCATCTCGATGTCGGCCGAGGTGACCCGGTGCCGGCCGCCCCGGGAGACGTCCACGTCCTCGGGCGGGTTCTCCCACTCCCACACGGGCATCACGGCGGGCGTGCCGGTGACGGCGGGGGCGCCGAGGACGTGCGGGCGCTGCTGTTCGTCGGAGCGCCACAGAGCGGTGGCCCGCTCCACGAAGCCGGACAGCGAGGTGCCGTGCGGGGCCGACGGCTCGCCCGGAACGCCGAGGCCGATGTCGTCGAGGGTGACCGGCCGGTGCAGCCGGCCTGCCAGCACCTCGCAGATCAGGTCGGGCACCTGACCGCGCGGCCGCTGACCCTTCAACCACCGCGCCACGGCGGTGTGTTCGTACCTGAGGGACAGACCACGGGCCCGCCCGGCCTGGTTGACGTGCGCGGCCAGCCCGGCGTGCGAGATCCCCGCCTCGTCGAGGATCGCGTCGAGCAGAGTGTTGGGCTGCATGGGTGCCCCCCGGTTCCTCGGTGCCGTCAGGGTAGTGGGTCCCGCTTCACACGGGGTGTGAACGGAGTACGCGCATCCGTGCTGTGCGCGCGCTGTTGCGGGCGGTTCCCGGCCGGTTGACTGAGATGCCTCGCAAGAGGCCGGCCGGGCCGCCGGCTCCCCCTCATACAGTGCGGCGGCCCGCTACCGCGCCGTCCGCCCGGCTGCCTGCCCGACACTCCGTGGCGGGGCGGACGGCGACGGGGCGCCGCGCTCGACCGGACCGCGTCGGTGCGCCGGGTGCTAGAGGAGGTCGGTCGACTGCGGGTTCGTGGGGGCCGGTCGCACGGTTCCCCGCGCCCCCGGACGCGCCCCGGCGGGTTCCCGGTCGCGTGGTCGTTCGTCGCGCAGGACGAGCAGGGCCACGTCGTCCGTCGGTGGGCCTCCGCCGGTGTGCCGGTGGAGTGCGTCGAAGACGGTGCGCAGGATGGACCGGGAGGTGACCGGGTGGTCGCGTATCGCCTCCGCGAGCACCGCGCGCAGCGGGAAGAACCGGCCATGGCCGTCCCTCGCGTCCTCCGCCCCGTCCGTGTACAGGACCAGGGATTCACCCGGCAGGAGAAGTCCCAGGCGCACCGCGGGCAGTTCGCCCGGGAGCGGGAACGGGCCGAGGGGTGGCAGGGGGTCCGTGCGGGCCAGTGGCTCGACGCGGGTGCCGCTGAGCAGATAGGGCCAGGGATGGCCGCAGTTGAGGGCGCGCATCTCGCCGTCGCGGCCGATCTCCAGCAGCAGGACCGTGACGAACTCCTCGGCGACCGGGGTGTCCGGCGGCGGTCCCGCCGAGGGGTGCTCGGCGCGGGCGCGTTCGCGTAGGTGCCGGGCGAGCGCGCGCTCCAAGCGGCGCAGTACGTCGCCGAGTTCGGCCTCGTCGTGCGCGGCCTCGCGGAAGCTGCCGAGGACGGCGGCGACCGTGGAGATCGCCGCCAGCCCGTGGCCGCGCACATCGCCCATCACCACCCGCACGCCGTGCTCGGTGGCGACGGCCTCGTAGAGGTCACCGCCCACCGAGGCGCCGCGTTCCGCGGAGCGCTGGGCGGCGGCGACGCCCAGTCCGGCGATCCGCGGGGGCAGTGGCCGCAGCAGCGCGCTCTGGGCGGCGTCCGCGACCCGGCGGGCCTGTCTCAGCTCGCGCAGCAGCGCTCCCTGGACGTGCAGCACCAGCCCGGTGCCCACCACGAAGAACACCGCGCTGCTGACGACCCGCGCGCCCCACCCGCTCTGCTGGGCGAGCGGGCAGGAGAGCTTGTAGGTGATCGCCGTCGCGCCCCACACCGTGGGCAACCCCAGAGCGAAGGCCCGGCGCGGCGACAGCCCGATGCGGAACATGTCCATGGCCCCCCATCTAGGACCTGACGGCACAGACCGACCCGGCCCCGAAAGACCGGTCCGATTCTGTCGACCGCACCCCCCGCCCCACCACACCCCCAACGGATCTCACCCGATCGAGTGAGCCCCCGAGGGGCGCGGGGAACGGCGCGACCAGCCGCCGGCGACCCACAGCCGGGTGACCACAGGCCCCTCCAAAGGGGCGCGGGGAACCGCGCGACCAGCCACGACCGACCCGCAGCCGAGGCATGCCGCGCGGTCCCCCACCGGGAACCTAGCTCCGCAGCACCGCACCCGTACGCTCGGCGGCCAGCGCCACCGCCGCGTCCCGAGCCGCCGACGCCTCGTCGACCGTCAGCGTCCGCTCCCCCGAACGGAAGCGCAGCGCGTACGCGAGGGACTTCTTGCCCTCACCGAGCTGCTCGTCGTTCTCGTAGACGTCGAACAGCCGGATGGCCTCGAGCAGTTCACCCGCGCCGTCGCGCAACGCGGCCTCGACGTCCGCGTGCGCCACCGACTTGTCGACGACCAGCGCGACATCCTGGGTGGCGACCGGGAAGGCGGAGATGCCGGGCGCCTGCGGGGTGTCGTCGCCGACCGCCTCCAGGGCGTCCAGGTTCAGCTCCGCCGCGCTGGTGCGGGCGGGCAGGCCCAGCGCCTTGACGACCCGCGGGTGCAGCTCGCCGGCGTGGCCGACGACCTGCTCCGTGCCGTCGGCGGTGACGACCGCCAGCTCCGCGCAGCGCCCCGGGTGCCAGGGACCGTACTTGCCGCCGCGCACGACCAGTTCGGCACCGGCCTCGCGGGCGACGGTCCGGGCGGCCTCGACCGCGTCGGCCCAGTCGGCCGGACGGCCCTTGCCCCACCAGCCGGCCTGCTCGCGGGCGCCCGCGAGGACGACGGCGACATGGCGCGGCTGCTCGGGCAGCGCCGCGTCGAGCGTCGCGATCTCCTCGTCGGTGGGACGCCGGTCCACGGGCAGGGCGATGGCGATCCGCTGCTCCTCGCGCGGGTGGAAGACCAGCCCGGTCTCGAAGAGCGCGAGGTCGTGCGAGCCCCGGCCGTCGTTGCGGCGCAGCGCGCCGAGCAGACCCGGCAGCAGCGACGTACGGAGCGCGGGCTCCTCGTCGTTGAGCGGGTTGGTCAGCTTCACGACGCGGCGGGCCGGGTCGTCGGCGTCGAGGCCGAGCTGGTCGAATACCTGCTCGGCGACGAACGGGTAGTTCGGCGCCTCGACGTAGCCCGCTCCGGCCAGCGCCCGTCCGACCCGGCGGTGCAGCCGCTGGCGGTGGGTCAGACCGCGCCCGGAGGGGAGCTTGGGCAGCGTGGAGGGCAGGTTCTCGTAGCCCTCCAGACGGATGACCTCTTCGGCGAGGTCGTTGGGCTCGGAGAGGTCGGGCCGCCACGAGGGCACGGTGACGAGGAGCTCGTCCTGGCCGTAGACGTCGCAGCCGATCTGCTGGAGACGGCGTACGACGGTCTCGCGGCCGTAGTCAACGCCCGCGACCTTGTCCGCGTGGCCGGCCGGGACGGTGATGGTGTGCGGCGCGGACGGGGCGATGACCTCGGTGACGCCCGCGTCGGCCGTACCACCGGCCAGCAGCACCAGCAGGTCCACCGTGCGCTGGGCCGCGGCGGACGCGGCCTGCGGGTCGACGCCCCGCTCGAAGCGCTTGGACGCCTCCGAGGACAGCTTGTGCCGACGGGCCGTGCGCGCGATCGACACCGCGTCGAAGTGCGCGGCCTCGATGACGACCGCGGTGCTGGCGTTCTCGACGTCCTGGTGGTCGGCGATCTCCGTGTTGGCGCCGCCCATGACACCGGCGAGGCCGATCGGGCCGCGCTCGTCGGTGATCACCAGGTCCTCGGCCTCGAGGGTGCGCGTGACACCGTCGAGGGTGACGAGCTTCTCGCCCGCCTCGGCCCGGCGTACGCCGATGGTGCCCTGGACCAGGTTGCGGTCGTAGGCGTGCAGGGGCTGGCCGAGCTCCATCATCACGTAGTTGGTGACGTCGACGGCGAGCGAGATCGGGCGCATGCCGACCTTCTGGAGCCGGCGCTGGAGCCAGAGCGGGGAGCGTGCCTCCGGTTCGAGGCCGGTGACCGTGCGGGCCGTGAAGCGGTCGCAGCCGAGCGGGTCGGAGACCTGGACCGGGTAGCCGAAGGCGTTGGGGCCCGGGACGTCGAGCAGCGCCGGGTCGCGCAGCGGCAGACCGTAGGCGATGGCGGTCTCGCGGGCGACACCGCGGATCGACAGGCAGTCGCCGCGGTTGGCGGTGACGGCGATGTCGAGGACCTCGTCGACCAGTTCGAGCAGCTCGACGGCGTCCTTGCCGACCTCGGTCACCCGCGGCAGCACGATGATGCCGTGGCTGCCGTCGTCGCCCATGCCCAGCTCGTCGCCGGAGCAGATCATGCCGTGGGACGTCCGGCCGTACGTCGTGCGCGCGGCGATCGCGAAGTTGCCGGGCAGGACGGCGCCCGGGAGCACCACGACGACCTTGTCGCCGACGGCGAAGTTGCGGGCGCCGCAGACGATCTCCTGGGGCTCGCCGGTGCCGTTGGCCTGGCCGACGTCGACCGTGCAGAAGCGGATCGGCTTCTTGAAGCCCTCCAGCTCCTCGATGGTCAGCACCTGGCCGACGACGAGCGGACCCTTGAGGTCGGCACCGAGGTGCTCGACGGTCTCGACCTCCAGGCCGGCCGCCACGAGCTTCTCCTGGACGTCACGCCCGGTTTCGGTCGCCGGCAGGTCGACGTACTCCCGCAGCCAAGAAAGCGGGACCCGCATCAGATCTCCATCCCGAACGGCCGGGTGAACCGGACGTCACCCTCGACGATGTCGCGCATGTCTTCGACGTTGTGGCGGAACATCAGCATCCGCTCGATACCGAACCCGAAGGCGAAGCCGCTGTACTTCTCCGGGTCGACTCCGCAGGCGGTGAGCACCTTGGGGTTGACCATGCCGCAGCCGCCGAGCTCGATCCAGCCCTCGGACGAGCAGGTGCGGCAGGGGCGGTCGGGGTTGCCGACGGACTCGCCGCGGCAGACGTAGCACACCATGTCCATCTCGGCGGACGGCTCGGTGAAGGGGAAGAAGTTCGGCCGCAGCCGGGTCTTCATGCCGGCCCCGAACAGCGACTGGACCATGTGGTCCAGGGTGCCCTTGAGGTCGGCCATGGTCAGGCCCTCGTCGACGGCGAGCAGCTCGACCTGGTGGAAGACCGGGGTGTGCGTCGCGTCCAGCTCGTCCGTGCGGTACACCCGGCCGGGGCAGATCACGTAGAGCGGCAGCTCACGCTGGAGCAGCGAGCGGATCTGCACGGGCGACGTGTGCGTGCGCAGCACCACGCCGGACTCGGTGCCGCCCTCGGGGCCCCGCACGAAGAACGTGTCGGCCTCGCCGCGGGCCGGGTGGTCCGGGCCGATGTTGAGGGCGTCGAAGTTGAACCACTCCGCCTCGACCTGCGGGCCTTCGGCGACCTCGTAGCCCATGGCCACGAAGACGTCCTCGATGCGCTCCGAGAGCGTGGTCAGCGGGTGGCGGGCCCCGGCCGGTACGCGGTCGTAGGGCAGCGTGACGTCCACGGCCTCCTCGACCAGCACCCGGGTGTCCCGCTCGGCCTCCAGCTCGCTCTGGCGGACGCCCAGGCCCTTGCTCACGGCGCCGCGGGCCTGGCCGACCAGCTTGCCCGCGGCCGCCTTGGCGTGCGGGGGCAGGGCGCCGATCTCGCGGTTGGCCAGGGCCAGCGGCGAGGCGCCGCCGGTGTGGGCGACCTTGGCCTCCTGGAGCGCGTCGAGGGAGTCCGCGGCGGCGAAGGCGGCGAGCGCCTCGTCCCGCATGCGCTCGATCTCTTCCGGTTTCAACGTCTCGACCTCTACAGGGTCGTACGACTTATTCGGTGCCGACATCTCTTCCCGTGCTTCCGGTTGGCTGGCTGTGAGGTCCCCGTCACCCATCCGATGACAAGCCGTCGCCGACTTCGGGACACAAAGGTGCCAAAGGCCGAGTCTAACGGGGTGAGGACTGACGGATGCGCCCGCGGGCTGCTCAGGCCAGGTAGGCCGGGGCCCCCACGGGCAACGTAAATCGGAACTGCGCGCCACCGCCGGGGGCGCGGCCGACCGTGATGAGGCCGCCGTGGACCTCGACGATGCCCTTGACGATGTACAGCCCCAGGCCCGTGCCGCCGCGCTTGCTGCCCCGCCAGAAGCGGGTGAAGACGCGGTTCATGGACTCCTCCGGGATGCCGGGACCCTCGTCGCTCACCGTGACCGACGTGGCCGTGATCTCCTCGGTCTCCCCTTCGCGGGGGGACGCCGAGGGCGTGATGTCGATGGTGACGGTTCCCTCGCCGTGTCGCACGGCATTTTCCAGCAGGTTGCTCAGCACCTGGTCGACCTTGTCGGGGTCGGCCCACAGGGCGGGCAGCGGCTGCTCGACGCGCAGCAGGAAGCGGTCGGCGGGCTGGCCCGCGGCGACGTAGGCCTGGATGTGCCGTCCCACGGCCGCGCCGATGTCGACGGGCTGGCGGCGCAGCTCCAGGCGTCCGGAGTCGATGCGCGAGATGTCGAGCAGTTCGGCGATGAGCCGGGTGACCCGGTCGGCGTCGGCGTCGACGGTCTCCAGCATCAGCCGTTTCTGGTCGTCGGTGAACCGCTCCCACTTGGCCAGCAGGGTGGCGGTGAAGCCCTTGACGGACGTCAGCGGTGAGCGCAGTTCGTGGGCGACGGTCGCGATGAGTTCGGCGTGGCTGCGCTCGGTGCGCCGGCGGGCCTCGGTGTCACGCAGGGTGACGACGACGCGGCGGACGGGCCCGGTGGGTTCGGTGCGGACGTACCGTGCGGACACGAGCACCTCGCGGCCGCCGGGCAGCAGCAGGTTGCGCTCGGGCTGGCCGATGCGGATGGACAGCCCGCCGTACGGGTCGGTCAGCTGCCACCAGCGCCGGCCCTCCAGGTCCTCTAAGGGCAGGGCCTTCTCCAGCCGCCGGCCGAGGGCGTCGGCGGCGGCGGTGGCGGTGATGCGCCCGGCGGCGGCGTTGAAGCAGACGACGTGTCCGTGCTCGTCGGCGATGACGAGGCCGTCGGGCAGTTCGTCGGGGTCGACGCCGAGCTCGGCGAGGTCGCCCTGTCGCGGCGCGGGTGTGTGCCGCGCCCGCCTCGCTCCCGGTGCGCTGCTCGTGCCGACGCTCATCCCCGTACCCCACTTCTCAGACGGCCACGGGCCCCCGAGCTGGTCACCCTACTAGCTCTCGGTGACGGAGCGGCACCCTCCGGAGGCGCGCTGTGCACGGGCCGAGGCGTAGAGACATACGGCGGCGGCGGTGGCGAGGTTCAGACTTTCGGCCTTTCCGTGGATCGGGACGCGCACCACGGCGTCCGCGAGTGCGCGGGTCTCCTCCGGGAGCCCCCAGGCCTCGTTCCCGAACACCCACGCGGTGGGGCCGCCCATGGTGCCCCGGTCGAGTTCGTCGTCGAGGTCCGCGCCACCGGCGCCGTCGGCGGCGAGGATACGGACGCCGGCCGCCTTGAGCCCGCCCACGGCCTGCTCGACGGGGACGCCGACGGCGACCGGGAGGTGGAAGAGGGAGCCGACGGAGGCGCGCACGGCCTTGGGGTTGTACAGGTCGACGGAGGCGTCGGTCAGGACGACCGCCTGTGCGCCGGCGGCGTCGGCGCAGCGCAGCACGGTCCCGGCGTTGCCGGGGTCGCGGACGTTGGCGAGGACGGCGACGAGCCGGGGGCGGGCGTCGAGGATCCGCGCGAAGGGCGTGTCGAGGAACCGGCAGATGCCGACCAGTCCCTGCGGGGTGACGGTCGTGGAGATGTCCTCGATGACCTGCTCGTGGGCGAGGTGCAGCCGGGCGCCGGCGGCCTGTGCCTCCGCCACGATGTCGGCGTACCGCTCGGCGGCCTCGACGGTGGCGAACAGCTCGACGAGGGTGGGCGTGCCGTCGGTCCGGTGCCCGGCGGCCTCCCGGACGGCCTGCGGTCCCTCGGCGAGGAACAGCCGCTCCTTCCCCCGGAAGTTCCGCTTGGCCAGCCGCCGCGCGGCCAGGACGCGGGGGGAGCGGGGGGAGATCAGCTCGGGGGCGGCGGCAGGCATGGGGTTCACCTTCGGAGGTTCAGGGGTACGGACACCGTCGTCGTACACACACCGTCGTACGGAGATCGTCGTACGGAGACCGTCGCAGGGACGGACGCGGCCGGGCAGACAGGAGCGGACCCGCAGGCTTCCTCAGCCTGCGGGTCCGATCACGTCACGTCCGGCTCAAGCCAGTACGGCGTCACGCAGCCTTCGGCGCGTTCACGTCCGCCGGCAGCGCCTTCTGAGCGACCTCGACGAGCGCGGCGAACGCACCGGCGTCGTTGACGGCCAGCTCGGCCAGGATCTTGCGGTCGACCTCGACGTTCGCGGCCTTCAGACCCTGGATGAGGCGGTTGTACGTCATGCCGTTCTGGCGGGCAGCGGCGTTGATGCGCTGGATCCACAGCTGACGGAAGTCGCCCTTGCGCTTCTTGCGGTCGTTGTAGTTGTAGACCAGCGAGTGGGTGACCTGCTCCTTGGCCTTGCGGTACAGGCGCGAACGCTGACCGCGGTAGCCGGAGGCCGCCTCGAGGATCGCCCGGCGCTTCTTGTGGGCGTTGACTGCCCGCTTGACGCGTGCCACTTTGTTTAACTCCTTGTAGCGGGGCCGTGGTTGTCGTCACACGGCCCGGAATCGATGGGGTCCCGGTCCAGACGTACGGCGCTCAGCGGCGCCCGTACGTCACTTGCCGAGAAGCTTCTTGATCTTCGCGGCGTCGCCCGGGGCCATCTCGGCGTTGCCGGTGAGGCGGCGCGTCACGCGGGACGACTTGTGCTCGAGCAGGTGGCGCTTGCCGGCGCGCTCACGGAGCACCTTGCCGGAGCCGGTGATCTTGAAGCGCTTGCTGGCACCGCTGTGCGACTTGTTCTTCGGCATAGCGCCGTTCTCTCCTCGTCGGTGGCGCTCCGGTGCCCGGTCGTTAAACCGGGCACGGTGGAGCGTCGCTTGTATCGGTTACATCCTGGGACTCGCGTCCCGGGGATCACGCCTCGGCGTGCTCCTCGGCGGGTGCCTCGGTCGTGACCTCGCCGGCCTCGACCTCGGTGGTCTCGACGTCGTCGATCCCGGCCTCGGCGTCGATGTCCGCCGCGTTCTGCGAGCGACCGGGGTTGGCCTTCGCTTCCGCCTTGCGGGCTTCCTGAGCCTGCCGGGCCTCGGCCATCGCCTCGGTCTTCTTCTTGTGCGGACCGAGAACCATGATCATGTTTCGGCCGTCCTGCTTCGGGTTCGACTCCACGAAGCCGAGGTCCTGGACGTCCTCCGCGAGACGCTGCAGCAGTCGGTAGCCCAGTTCGGGGCGGGACTGCTCGCGGCCGCGGAACATGATCGTGATCTTGACCTTGTCGCCCTGCTTGAGGAACCGTACGACGTGACCCTTCTTGGTGTCATAGTCGTGCGGGTCGATCTTCGGCCGGAGCTTCATTTCCTTGATGACCGTGTGCGCCTGGTTCTTGCGCGCCTCACGTGCCTTCATGGCCGACTCGTACTTGAACTTGCCGTAGTCCATGAGCTTGCAGACCGGCGGGCGGGCGCTCGCCGCGACCTCGACCAGGTCGAGGTCGTACTCCTGCGCAAGCTCCAGCGCCTTGGCCAGCGGGACGATGCCCACCTGCTCGCCACTGGGACCGACAAGTCGCACCTCGGGAACGCGAATCCGGTCGTTGATGCGGGGCTCGGTGCTGATGGATCCTCCTCGGTAGCACCACACGGCGGTCTGGCGGACAGCCGCGTAACGTCTCTAATCCTTGGACCTAACCGCGCCGACGCACAAAAAATGCCCCGGACGATCACAGGCGGGGCTCCTCGAACTACCGGAGCACCGCCGCGGTGAACGCGGGGCGCACTATCGGGCGGACCGCCATCATGGAAAATGGCGCCGCCTGACCGGTGACCCGCCGCCCCGGAGGGTGGTCGGGTGGGAGTTCGAAGCCTCCACTTGTAGGTCGGACCCGTCTGCCATGGGCATACGTATTCGACCGGTCGTTACGCAAGGTTAGCAGGAACGGGCTCGAACGGCTAATTGAGGCCAAGTGGGGCCGGCCGGCGCTCGGGACCTATCGTGTGGGGCATGAGTGACACCTCCCCCTCGGACACCCCCGAGACCCCCGGCCCGACCGACTTCGACGCCATGACCCGCGACATCGCCGAGGTCCCCGCGGTCGAGGTGATCGTGACGGTCGCCGTCAACCTGATGAGCGCCGCCGCCGTGAAGCTCGGTCTGACCGAGGAGGGCGACAAGTACAAGGACCTGGACGAGGCCCGCAAGCTGGTGCACGCCCTCGCCGGTCTGCTGGACGCGAGCGCGACCGAGATCAGCTCGTTCCACGCGGCACCGCTGCGCGACGGTCTGAAGTCGCTCCAGCTGGCGTTCCGCGAGGCGTCGATCGTCCCGGACGAGCCCGGCCAGGGCCCCGGCGAGAAGTACACCGGGGCGATCTACGGCTAGGGCCCGACAGCCCCTCCGGTCGCCCTGATCCCTCCCGCCGCGTCCTGACTCATCCGCGGACGAACAGGGGCTCGCCCGGCGGTGTCGTCCCGGCCGGCAGCAGGGCCAGGTCGAGGCCCTGCACCAGGCGGGCCCTCAGTGTCTCGTCGGCGGCCAGCCGCTGGGCGAGGGCGCGGGCGGTCTCGGCCGCCGGCACGGCCGGGTCCAGCACGAGAGCGAGGGTGCCGTCGGCCTGCCCGGGGCCGAGGTGGGCGCGCAGCACGGCGGGCTCCGCGGCCACCGCGGCGCGTACCGCGGCGACGACGGCCGGGTCGGCGAGCGGCTCGGTCGACGTACGGCCCTCGGCGAGCGCCAGCAGCGCCGGTGCCGTCAGCTCGTAGGCCACCGGGCCGGCCAGGTCCAGCACGATCGTGTCCGCCTTCTCGTGCGCCGCGGCCTGAAGGGCCTGGTGCAGGGGTACGGCCACGGGGCGGGCCTGCGCGTCCCAGCGGGCCAGCGCGTCGGTGGACGTGAAGGCCGGGAGCGCCGTGCGGCCGCCCGCCTTCAGCGTCGGCACGGCCATGTCGCTGGTCTTCTCGCGGCGCAGCCCGTTCTCGTCCTCCTCCACCTCGCCGAGCACGGCCACGACGGGGACGAGCAGCCGGGCGCCCTTGAGGGCCTCAAGGACGGGGCCGACAGCGGTGCGGTCCTCGGCCCAGGCGGCGAGCGCCGCGCTCAGCCGGGGATCGGCGGAGCCGTCGTCGTCGGAGAAGCCGGGGTCGGGAATGTTCTTGTTCGCCACGGTCACCGACCCTATCGGGGGGAAGCTGTTGCGCTTGTGCGGCCCCTGAAACCGGGCGGACACGGGATTCACGGGTTTCTCATTTTTCCCTGACGAACCTCTTACCCACGTCTAACGGCCCGCACAGGCGACGCCCCGAGCATCGCGGGATGGAGTCCTCCGGAGCCCGCCGACGCCGCCGTCCCCGTCCGTCGCGCCGCCGCACCCTGTTCCACGCGGCCCTCGCCGTGGCCGTCGTCGTCGGCGGTACGGCCGCGGGCACCGTCTACGTCAAGGCGCAGGCGCACTCGGGCGGCGGCGCCGTATCGTCGTCGGGAACGCCGTCGGCCACGTCCTCGCCGTCGGCGGCCGGGGAGGAATCGGTGGAGCCAGTGTCGCGGCCGGCGGTGGACCGGGATCAGTTGCTGGCCGACGCGCTGGCGGCGGTGACCGTGCCGGACCGGGCGAAGGTGTCGGCGGCGGTACTGGACCTGGAGTCCGGGCAGAGCGCCACCTACGGGGACGCCGCCTTCGACACGGCGAGCATCGTCAAGGTCGACATCCTCGCGACGCTGCTGCTCCAGGCGCAGGACGCGGGCCGGCATCTCACCGCCGCGGAGAAGACGTACGCCACCGCGATGATCGAGAACAGCGACAACGACTCCGCGTCGGCGCTGTGGCGGATCATCGGCAAGGCGGGCGGGCTGGACGCCGCGAACAAGCGGTTCGGGCTCACGGACACCGCGGGCGGCGACGACATGCTGTGGGGGCTGACCCGGACCACGGCCGCCGACCAACTGACGCTGCTCCGGCAGGTCTTCGGGGACGACTCGCTGCTGAGCGAGGCCTCACGGTCGTATGTGCGGGGGCTGATGCGGCAGATCGCCGTCGACCAGCACTGGGGTGTCTCGGCCGCCGCCGACGGCTCCGCGTGGGCGCTGAAGAACGGCTGGCTGGCGCGCAGCACCACCGGGCTGTGGGACATCAACAGCATCGGGTGCGTGACGGCCGACGGGCACGACTACCTGGTGGTCGTCCTGTCCGACGGCAACACGACACAGGCGAAGGGCATCGCGCTGGTCGAGGCGGCGGCACGGGCGGCGGTCGCGGAGTTCACCGGCGGCGACGGGGCGTCGGCCGCCGCCTCGGCGTCCACCACGGCCGCCGACTAGCCGACCGGGACGACGGGGACGGCCCGGCACGTCGGGTCGGGTCGCGTCGGGTCGGGGGAGAGTGGTGCGCCGGGCAGGTTCCGGCCGCCCGGCGGGTCCTGGCCCTAGAAGCCGTCGTGGTGCGACGGCTCGCGACGGCCCCGGCGGATGACGACCGCGGCGACCAGCAGGACCGCGCCCGCACCGCCCGCGAGCGGGCCCGCCCACCCGGCCGTGTCGTCGTCCGCCTCGGCGGTGTCGGGCCCCGAGCCGAAGTACTTCGCGCCGTACGACGCGGCGCGCAGGCCCTCCGGGTCGAGGCGGCCGGCGGCCTTGATGGCGGCGGCCGGGTCGATGAAGCCGAAGCCGCGCGAGTCGTCACGGCCCTTGCTGGGGGCGTTGCGGGCGGTGTCCTCCAGGAGCTTCTTGATCTGCGCCGGGCTCAGGCCCGGGTGGGCCGCCTTGACGAGGGCCACCGCGCCGGAGACGAAGGCGGAGGCCGCGCTGGTGCCCCAGCCCTCGTAGTACCTGTGGTCCGGGTCGGCGATGACGACGTCGACGCCGGGGGCGCTGACGGTGGCGTACCAGCGGCGGGTGGAGAAGGAGGCGCGGGTGCCGTAGCGGTCGACGGCGGTCGCGGCGATGACGCCGGGGTAGGCGGCCGGGTAGGAGATGTGGTCGCCCTTCTCGCCGCCGTTGCCGGACGAGGCGACGACGACGGCGCCCTTCTTGAGGGCGTACTGGACGGCCTCGTCCTCGCTGGGTTCCGGGTGCGCGGAGGCGGAGTCGTCGCCGAGGGAGAGGTTGATGACGTCGGCGCCGTGGTCGGCGGCCCAGCGGATGCCTTCGGCGAGGGCGTTGCCCCGGGTGCTGCGGGCCTTGGACCGGGAGGGGTCGCCGTCCTCCAGGATGACGCGGACGGGGAGGATCTTGGCCTCCGGGGCGATGCCCAGGACACCGTCGCCGTTGCCGGCGCCGTGTCCGTGGCCGGCGATGATCCCGGCCATCGCGGTGCCGTGCCGGGCCCAGGAGCGGTCGCCGGGTCCGGCTCCGAAGCCGACCATGTCCTTGCCGGTCAGGACGTTGCCGGTGAGGTCGGGGTGGTCGGCCTCGACGCCGGTGTCGAGGACGGCGACGGTGATGCCCCGGCCCTTCGTGGTCTGCCAGGCCTGCTGGGTGTGCATGGCCTCCAGCGCCCACTGCTGGGCGCGGATCCCGTCGGCGTGCGCGGGGGCGGCCGGCACCAGGGCGAGGGAGGCGGCGAGCAGACCGCTCACGAGCCCGGCGCGGTGTGTCGTACGACTGTTCACGAGGGTTCCTCCGTGGCCGCGTCGGCGGTCCTGCGGAACGCGCGTTCGATGCGGTCGGCGAGTCCCTGGGCCTCGTTGCCGAGACCGGCCTGGGCGGGGGCCGTGGTCGCGCCGGACCGCGTGGCGTCGGCCGCGGGCTGGGGTGCGTCGACGGTACGGCCGTCGGCCCAGCCGGAGACGGCGAAGACGACGACGGGGGTGTCCGTGAGGACGGAGACGGTCCACGAGGCACGCTGCTTGTCGCCGAAGGCGGCGGCGACCGTGTCCTTCGCGGCGTACGGGCGGGGCATGAGGTCGGGGCGGCGGTCGAGGCGCTCCTTCTGGAACCGGGTGTCCAGGGCGGTCATGGCCGTGGCGTCGGCCTTGGTGAAGAGCAGGCCGACGGTGGTGACGTAGCTGCGGGTCGCGTCCGTGTAGGTCGCGCGCAGCAGGCGCGAGCAGCCGACGGGGGCGAGGGCCTTGCGCAGCAGTGGGTCGAACGCGTCGCGGCAGCCGGTGTCCGGGGCGACGGCGATCCGGGTCCAGGTCCGGTCGGCGCCCCCGGGGCCGGCTCCCGTCCCCACCACGGTGGGCGGGAACAGTTGGTCGACGGGGATGCCGTGCCACAGCTCGGCGGACGCCGTGAAGGAGTCCCGGGTACCGTCCTCCCCGGATCCGCCGGTCAGCCAACTGCCCGTCGCGGCACCGCCGATGAGCCCGATCCCGAGCACCACGCAGACGGTGACGGCGGCGGTACGGGACCGCAGGCGCGCGCCGATCGCGAGCGGCCGCGCCCGCCCGTCGTACCCCTCCGGTTCCCCGAACGTCACGACCGGCCGGTCCGCGGCGGGCGTCATGGCGCCCCAGGAGAGCGCGGGGTCCGGGGTGAGGGGCGCGGGGGTGCCGCCGGTGTGCGGCGGTATGGGGGAGGTGCCCGGCGTCCAGGCATCACGTATGCCCCCGCCGTCGTCCGGCCCGGACCGCCCCGGCGGCACGGTGCCGGGCCGCGGGGGCGCGGTCCCCTGGCCGGACCGCGCGGCCGGAACGCCCTCACCCGGCGGCGGCGCCAGGCTGGGGGAACCGGACGGCTGGAAGGCGTCGGCGGAAGTGGGGCCACCGCCCGGGCGGGGAGGCACGCCTTCGACACCGGCCGGCTGGAAAGCGTCGACGGAGGGGCCACCGCCCGGCCGCGACGGCACACCCTCGGAACCCGGACGCCGGAAAGCATCGGCGGACGGGGAGTCGGGGCGACCGTCCGGCCGGGGAGGCACACCTTCGGAACCAGGCCGCCGGAAGACGTCGGCTGAGGGGCCACCGCCCAGCCGCGACGGCACACCCTCGGAACCCGGACGCCGGAAAGCATCGGCGGAGGTGGAGTCGGGGCGGCTGTCAGGGCGGGGCGGTACGGCCCCGGACCCGAACCCGCCGCTGAAAACGTCGTCGGACGGCACGCCGGGCCGCCCGTCCGGCCGGGACGGCACACCCCCGGAACCGGGACGCCGGAAACCGTCGGCGGACGCGGAGCCGGGCCGACTGTCCGGCCGGGGAGGCACAGCTTCGGAACCAGGCCGCCGGAAGACGTCGGCTGAGGGGCCACCACCCGGACGGGACGGCACGCCCCCGGAACCCGGGCGCCGGAAAGCGTCGGCGGACGGGGAATCGGGGCGGGTGTCCGGGCGGGGCGGTACAGCCCCGGACGTGGAGCCGTCGAAGGCCTCGCCGGACGGGACACCGGGCCGGCTGCCGGGCCTGGGCGGCACACCGGCCGGCGTCCCGGGACGGCTGAACGCGTCGGTCGGCAAAGGACCGGGACGGCTTTCCGGGCGCGGTGGCACCTCCCCGGTTCCGGGGTGGCGGAAGGATTCCGCGGGCGGTGCGGTACCGGGGCCTGCCGCCGGACGAGGCGGGACGGCCGTGGTGCCGGGACGGCCCGTCGGTGCCGAGGGGGCGCCATCGCGGTCGGTGGCGGGTTCGGGCTGTGACGCCGGGGGGACCTGGCGGCGGAGGCCTACGGTCGGCTCCGAGGACGACTCGGGCGGTACGCCGGAACGCGTCGGCTGCGCCACGGGCCAGTGACTCGGGCGCGCGGGCCGACCGCCTGAAGCACCGGCCCCCGCTCCTGGCTCGCTGCCGGCGTTTCCACGACCCGGGTCACGACCGGCGTCCCGCGCCGGGCGGCCGGGGGCCGACGGGGCGTCCGGGAACCGGGTAGAGGCGGACGGCGGGGCTTCCGAGAAACGGGGCGAGCCGGACGGCGGCGCGTCCGCGAAACGCGCCGAGGGGGCCGAACCCGACGGCGGACCGCCCAGGGAGCCCGCCGAGCCCGACGGCGGGGCGTCCGGGAAACGACCCGAGGAGGCCGTACCCGACGGCGTCGCGTCCGTACGACGGGCCGAACCCGGCAACGGAGTGCCCGGCGAAGCCGCCGAACCCTGCGGCGGGGTGTCCGGGAAGCGGGCCGAGGCCGGTGGTGGGGGTGGGGTTGTCGGGGCGCCGGGTCGGGTGGGGGCGGGCCGGAAGCTCGGGAAGCGTGAGCCTGCCTGCGGCGCACCCGGCACGGAGGGGTCCGTACCGGTCCTCGCGCCGCCGTCGGCCGTGCTCGCGGCCGGGCCCCGCGGCGCCTCGGCCGGCGGGTCCGGAGGCAGGGGTGGCGGTGTGGGTTCGGGGGACGTGGTGTCGCTCACCGGGGTGTCGGAGGGGCCCGTGGGCGGGGGTGTGGTGGGGCGTGGGGGGATGGGGGCGCGACGCGCTTCCGTGCTCATGCACCCCCCGTTTCCTCGTACCCGGGCCGTCGTTCTCGTGCGCGGGCCGCCGTCCCGCTCGCGCCCGGGATACCCGGTACGGATCGGCTCGCCTCGGGCACGCATACCCGCACGGACGGAGCGTCATCCCGGCCCGGACCTGCGACCGGCGTCGTTCCTCCGTGCGTGCGCGTCACTCTACGGCTTGTTCAGGGGCGAACGGGAACCAGTCCGCGAGGCCGGGGCATCTGCCCGGAACGTCCCCCTACCCTGCGGTAATCCTGTCTGGCAGGCTTCGTTCATGACTGCGCGCGCCGCCGACAGGGCCCGTTACGACCGGGCCACCGCCCATCTCGACGCCCCCCTCGCGATCGTGGACCTGGACGCCTTCGACGCCAACGCGGAGGATCTCGTCCGCCGGGCCGGCGGCAAACCGATCCGGGTCGCCAGCAAGTCCGTCCGCTGCCGGGCGCTGCTCGAACGCGTCCTGGCGAAGGACGGCTTCGCGGGCATCATGTCCTTCACCCTCGCCGAGTCGCTCTGGCTGGCCCGCTCCGGATTCGACGACATCCTGCTCGCCTACCCCTCGGCCGACCGCACGGCCTTCGCCGAACTGACCGGCGACCCGAAGCTCGCCGCGGCCGTGACCGTGATGGTCGACGATCCCGCGCAGCTCGACCTGATCGACGCCGCCCGCTCCGGCGGCAGCGAAGTCGTGCGCGTCTGCCTGGAGTTGGACACCGCCCTGAAGCTGTTCGGCGGCCGGGTGCGGGTGGGGGCGCTGCGCTCGCCGCTGCACACCGCCGAGCAGGTCGCCGAGCTGGCGCGCACGGTGACCCGGCGGCCGGGGTTCAAGGTCGTGGGGATCATGGCGTACGAGGGTCATGTCGCCGGGGTGGGCGACTCGCTGGCCGGACGGCCCCTGCGCTCCCGCGCCATCCGCCTGATGCAGGCGACCGCCCGCAGGGAGTTGGCCGAGCGGCGCGCCGAGGTCGTGCGGGCGGTCCGGGCCGTCGTCCCCGACCTGGAGTACGTCAACGGCGGCGGCACCGGCAGCGTGCAGCACACCGCCGCCGAGGACGCGGTGACCGAGATAGCGGCCGGCTCCGGGCTTTACGTGCCGAGGCTGTTCGACAACTACACGTCCTTCAGCGGGCGTCCGGCCGCCCTCTTCGCCCAGCCGGTGGTGCGCAGGCCGGGCGTCGGGATCGTGACCGTCCTGGGCGGCGGCTACCCCGCCTCGGGCGCCGCCGGGCCGGACCGGGTCCCGGTGCCGTACCTGCCCGAGGGGCTGCGCTACGACCCCCAGGAGGGCGCCGGCGAGGTGCAGACCCCGCTGCTCGGCTCCCCCGCCGACGACCTGCTCGTCGGCGACAAGGTGTGGTTCCGGCACGCCAAGGCCGGTGAACTGTGCGAGCGGTTCGACGTACTGCACCTGATCGAGGGGGACGCGGTGACGGCGACGGCCCCGACGTATCGCGGCGAGGGCCACACCTTCCTCTAGGAGGCGGCGGGTACGCCGGGGCCGTGCGCCGCCGTACCCGCTACAGCGGGGTGACGTACGCGCCGGAGATGCCGCCGTCCACGAGGAAGTCGCTGGCGTTCACGAACGAGGAGTCGTCGCTGGCGAGGAAGGCGACGGCGGCGGCGATCTCCTCGGCCTCGGCGAACCGGCCGACCGGGATGTGGACCAGGCGGCGGGCGGCCCGCTCCGGGTCCTTGGCGAACAGCTCCCGGAGCAGCGGGGTGTTGACGGGTCCGGGGCACAGGGCGTTGACCCGGATGCCCTCGCGGGCGAACTGCACGCCCAGTTCACGGGACATGGCGAGGACGCCGCCCTTGGAGGCCGTGTAGGAGATCTGGGACGTGGCGGCGCCCATCCGGGCCACGAAGGACGCCGTGTTGATGATGGAGCCCTTGCCCTGGCGGCGCATGTAGGGGATGGCGGCCTTGCAGCACAGGTAGACGGAGGTGAGGTTGACCTCCTGGACGCGCTTCCAGGCCTCCAGGCCCGTCTCCAGGATGGAGTCGTCGTCGGGCGGGGAGATGCCCGCGTTGTTGAAGGCGATGTCGACGCTGCCGTAGGTGTCGTAGGCGGTCTTGAACAGCGCTTCGACCTGCTCGGGGTCGGTGACGTCGACCTTCACGAAGATTCCGCCGACCTCCTCGGCGGCGGCCTTCCCGCGGGCGTCGTCGACGTCGCCGCAGACGACGTGGGCACCCTCGGAGGCGAGCCGGCGCGCGGTGGCGAGGCCGATGCCGCTGCCGGCTCCGGTGATGACGGCGGTGCGGCCGACCAGGCGGCGGCAGACGGGGTCAGGGGTCTGAGCGGTCACTGTGCGGGGCCCTCCGTGCTGATGAAGACGTTCTTGGTCTCGGTGAAGGCGGCGAGGGCGTCCGGGCCGAGTTCACGGCCGATGCCGGACTGCTTGAAGCCGCCGAAGGGGGTCCAGTAGCGGACGCTGGAATGGGAGTTGACCGACAGGTTGCCCGCCCGGACGGCCCCCGAGACGCGCAGGGCGCGGCCGACGTCCCGGGTCCAGATGGAGCCGGAGAGGCCGTAGTCGGTGGCGTTGGCCAGGGCCACGGCCTCCGCCTCGTCCTCGAAGGGCAGGACGACGGCGACCGGCCCGAAGACCTCCTCGACCGCCACGCGCGCGTGGGGGTCGACGCCGGTGAGGACGGTGGGCGGGAACCAGAAGCCCGGGCCTTCGGGTGCCTTGCCGCGGATGCCGGGGGCGGCCGCGTCGACGTACGAACGCACCCGGTCCAGCTGGGCGTTGGAGATCAGCGGGCCCATCTGGGTCCGCTCGTCGGCCGGGTCGCCGACGAGGACGGACTCGATCGCGGGGGCGAGCAGGTCGAGGAAGCGGTCGTGGACCGACCGCTGGACGAGGATGCGGGTGCGGGCGCAGCAGTCCTGGCCGGAGTTGTCGAGGAAGGCCATGGGGGCGGCGGCGGCGGCGACCTCCAGGTCCGCGTCGGCGAAGACGATGTTCGGGCTCTTGCCGCCGAGTTCGAGGGTGACGCGCTTGAGCAGTGCCGAGCCCTTGGTCAACACCTGTTTGCCCACGCTCGTGGACCCGGTGAAGACGATCTTGGCGACGCCTGGGTGCTCGACGAGCGCGTTGCCGGTGACCGGCCCGTGGCCGGGGAGCACCTGGAGGAGGTGCTCCGGCAGCCCGGCCTCCAGGGCGAGTTCGGCGAGGCGCAGAGCGGTCAGCGGTGTCGTCTCGGCGGGCTTGAGGATGACCGCGTTGCCCGCCGCGAGCGCCGGAGCCGTGCCCCAGGCCGCGATGGGCAGGGGGAAGTTCCAGGGGGCGATCACGCCGACGACGCCGAGCGGTTCGAGGATCGTCACGTCGAGGCCGCCGGCCACCGGGATCTGGCGGCCCGTCAGCCGCTCCACTCCCCCGGCGGCGTAGTCGAGCAGGTCGCGGACGTTGCCCGCCTCCCAGCGGGCGTTGCCGACGGTGTGGCCGGCCTCCCGGACCTCCAACCGCGCCAGTTCCTCGACGTGTTCGTCGACGACGGTGGCGAACCGGCGCAGCAGCCGGGCGCGGTCGCCCGGCGCGAGGCCGGCCCAGCGGACCTGCGCCCGGGCGGCGCGTGCCACGGCCGCGTCCACGTCGGCCGCGGTGGCGGCCGGCACGGTCGCGACGACCTCCTCGGTGGCGGGGTTGAGCACCCGCAGCTCGGACGCGTAGGGCTGCTCGGACGCGTAGGACGGCCCTGACGACTTCCCGTACGGCGCTCCGTACGGCTGCTCGTGCTCGTGGTCGTGTTCGTGCTCGTGCGACAAGAAGGGCCTCACATGCGTTCGAAGGAGCGGCGCAGCTCCCAGTCGGTGACCGCGGCGTCGAAGGCCTCCAGCTCGACGCGGGCCATGTTGCGGTAGTGCGCGACGACCTCGTCCCCGAAGGCCGCCCGGGCGATCGGGCTGTTCGACCAGAGGTCGGCGGCCTCGCGCAGCGTGGTGGGAACGTGGTCGAACCCGGCGGTGTAGGCGTTGCCCGCGCACGCCTCGGGCAGTTCCAGCTTCTGCTCGATGCCGTACAGCCCGGCCGCGACCAGGGCGGCGACGGCGAGGTGCGGGTTGACGTCACCGCCGGGGAGCCGGTTCTCGAACCGCATCGAGCGGCCGTGACCGACCACGCGCAGCGCGCAGGTGCGGTTGTCGTTGCCCCAGGCGACGGCGGTCGGCGCGAAGGAGCCCGGCTGGAAACGCTTGTAGGAGTTGATGTTGGGGGCGTAGAGCAGCGCGAAGTCGCGCAGCGCGGCGAGTTGCCCGGCGAGGAAGTGCCGCATGACGGCGGACATCCCGTCGGGGTCGTCGGCGGTGCCCGCCATGGCGTTCGCGCCGTCCGCGTCGGCGAGCGAGAGGTGGATGTGGCAGGAGTTGCCCTCGCGCTCGTTGTACTTGGCCATGAAGGTGAGCGAGACGCCTTCCTGGGCGGCGATCTCCTTGGCGCCGGTCTTGTAGACGGCGTGCTGGTCGCAGGTGACGAGGGCCTCGTCGTAGCGGAAGGCGATCTCGTGCTGGCCGGGGTTGCACTCGCCCTTGGCGGACTCCACGGTGAGACCGGCGCCCGCCATCTCGTTGCGGATGCGGCGCAGCAGGGGCTCGATCCGGCCGGTGCCGAGCACCGAGTAGTCGATGTTGTACTGGTTGACCGGCGTCAGCGCCCGGTAGTTGGCGTCCCAGGCCTGCTCGTAGGTGTCCTTGAAGACGATGAACTCCAGCTCGGTGCCGACCTGGGCGGTGAACCCGTGTTCGGCGAGCCGTTCCAGCTGGCGGCGCAGGACCTGCCGGGGCGCGGCGACCACCGGGGAGCCGTCGTTCCAGGCGAGGTCGGCGATCACCAGGGCGGTACCGGCGTTCCAGGGCACGCGGCGCAGGGTGGACAGGTCCGGGTGCATGGCGAAGTCGCCGTAGCCCCGCTCCCAGGACGACATGGCGTACCCGTCGACCGTGTTCATCTCGGCGTCGACGGCGAGGAGGTAGTTGCACCCCTCGGTGCCGTGCTCCAGCACTTCGTCGAGGAAGAACGGGGCGGCGAACCGCTTGCCCTGGAGACGCCCTTGCATGTCGGGGAAGGCCAGGACGACAGTGTCGATCTCACCGCTCGCGACGAGGTCGCGCAGCGCCTCGACGCTCAGCGGGGGCGTGCGGTCTGCCACGGGAGGGCCTCCTTCGCCTTCTTGGGATCAGGAGTCATAAGGTATTGCTGGGGACCATTGCTTGGGAAGGGGATGCGGCCGGATGTCGCAGGACACGGACCGGGGAAGGCCGGCCGCCGCCGGACCGGACGACCGGCTGGGACCGGTGCTGCGGCCGGTGCGGGCGGGCAACGGTTTCGAGGAGGCCCTGGAGCAGATCCTCCAGGTCGTACGGCTGGGGCTGGTGCCCGGCGGCGGACGGCTGCCGGCCGAGCGGGAGCTGGCGGAGCGGCTCGGGATCAGCCGGGTCACCCTGCGCGAGGTGCTGAAGGTGCTCCAGGACCAGGGCCTGGTGGAGTCGCGCCGGGGACGGTACGGCGGCACGTTCGTGCTGGCGCGCCCGGACGCCGTCGGCGAGGACGAGCTGCGGCGCCGGATCGCCGAGGTCGACATCGAGGACGTACTGCGCTTCCGCGAGGTGCTGGAGGTGGGCGCGGCCGGGCTGTGCGCGGCGCACGGGCTGACGGACGAACGGGCGGCCCGGCTGCGCGAGGCGCTGGCCCGCACGCATGACGCGCCGCTCGCGGACTACCGGCGGCGGGACACGCTGCTGCACCTCACGCTGGCCGAGCTGTGCGGTTCCCCGTCGCTGACCGCGCGGTACGCGGGCGTACGGGCCTCGGTGAACGAACTGCTGGACTGCATACCGCTGCTCGTGCGCAACCTGGAGCACTCGCAGCGCCAGCACACCGCGCTGGTCGAGGCGGTGCTGGACGGGGACGCGGACGGGGCGCGGGAGATGATGCGGGAGCACTGCGCGGGCACGGCGGCCCTGCTGCGGGGATTCCTGGCGTGAGGGCGGGGGCGGTGGGGCGGACCGTTTGCCCCGCACCGGTCACCTCGGCAAAGGTATGAGGGCAATCCATTGCACAAGGTGGGAGGGCGCATGGCGCACAGGCCGCTGATCGGCGTCAGCACGTATCTGGAGTCCGGGACCCGCTGGGGCGTCTGGGAGATGGAGGCGGCGCTGCTGCCCGCCGGGTACCCGCGGCTCGTCCAGCGGGCCGGCGGTCTCGCCGCGATGCTGCCGCCGGACGAGCCGGGGCGGGCGGCGGCGACCGTGGCCCGGCTGGACGGGCTGGTGATCGCGGGCGGCCCGGACGTCGAACCCGTCCGCTACGGCGCCGACCCCGACCCCCGCACCGGGCCGCCCGCCCGGGCCCGGGACGCCTGGGAGCTCGCCCTGATCGAGGCGGCGCTCGCCGCCCGCGTCCCGCTGCTGGGCATCTGCCGTGGCATGCAGCTGCTGAACGTCGCCGTCGGCGGCACCCTCGTCCAGCATGTCGACGGGCACGCGGACGTGGTCGGGGTCTTCGGCCGGCACTCGGTCAAGCCGGTCCCGGGCACGCTGTACGCCGGTGTCGTACCGGAGGAGACGGCCGTACCGACCTTCCACCACCAGGCCGTGGACCGCCTCGGCGCGGACCTGGTGGTGTCGGCCTACGCGGAGGACGGGACCGTCGAGGCGGTCGAGCTGCCGGCCGCGGCGGGGTGGGTACTGGGCGTGCAGTGGCACCCGGAGATGGGCGAGGACCTGCGGGTGATGCGGGCCCTGGTCACAGCCGCGACCTGAGCCATGCCACGGCTGCTTCCCCCTGTGCCCGCTGGAAGGCGCGGAGGGTGGGCAGACCGGGCGGCGTGGGCAGCAGCGCGTGTGCGAGGAAGTATCCGGCGAGACCGGCCAGGGCGGCGGTGACCGCGCCGGGGTCCGCGTCCCGGCCCGCCGGGTACCTGGTGAACACCTCCTGCGGGTCCGGGCTACCCTGGGCGCGCACGCACGGCAGCATCACCAGCAGGTCGAACCAGGGCGCGGCACGCAGGGCGTGTGGCCAGTCGACGAACACGACGCCTCCGTCGTCCGTGAGCAGCAGGTTGTCCGCGCGCAGGTCGGCATGGGCGAGGGTGTCGCCGGCGACCGACTCGGGCCAGGCGGCGGCGAGTTCGGCCAGCTCCGCCAGGTGGGCCACGCTCCAGTCGTCCAGCCTTCCGCGTACGTCGCCGGCCGCGCCGTCGCTCAGCCGCCGCCAGCCGTCGAAGGCGTCGGCGAGGTGCTCGGCGGCGGGCGGGGCGGCGAAGGGCGCCGGGGTGAGGGTACGGCCGAGGTCCGCCACCGCGTCGAGCACCCGCCGCAGCTCGGCCGGCCGCCACGGGATGTGCGGCTGGCGTCCCGCCACCTCCTCGAAGACCAGCGCGACCCAGGTGCCGTCGTCGTACATGCCCAGCAGGCGCGGGGCGGGAACGGCGCGCGGGAGCGCGGCGGCGTTGCGGGCCTCCGCCCGGTGCAGGGCCGGGCTGTCGGGGTTGCCCCGCGCGTTGACCGCCTTGGCGAAGGCGCGGCGGCCGTCGGCGGTACGCAGGCGGGCGGCCACGCCCGGGGAGAAGCCTCCGGACTGGGTGCGGGCGTCGACGACGGGACCGCCGAGCAGCCGCGCGACGGCGTCCCGCACCTCGGCGGGCAGGGCCTCCCAGGGGGTTCGGACACCGGTGGCGGCCGGGGCGCTGAGGGGACGACCGGTGGCGGGATGGGCGGTGTGCGGCGAAGTGGTGGGTGGCGGAGTGCTGTGCGGCGGGGTGGTGTGCGGCGGGGGCATGCGGTCATGGTGCTGGTGGGCGGGGACGGCGGGCCACGGGTTTTCACCCCCGCCTCCCCTTCCGCCCCCTCCCTCGGCCCCGAGGTTCGCAAGCGAGGACCAGAACTAGCCCTGTGTCAGCGACAGGAGTTCCCTCGCCGGGCCCACCGGGCGGTGGCCCGTCGGCCAGACCGCTCGCAGGCCGCGGCGCAGCGCGACGCCCTCCACGGGAATGCCGACCAGCCGGCGCGTCGCCAGTTCCTCCCCCACCGCCAGTTCGCTCAGCACCGCGGGTCCCGCGCCGCTGACCGCGGCCGCCTTCACGGCCGTCGTCGACGACAGCTCGATCAACGGCCGGGCCAGGCCGCCCAGCGCCACGTCCAGCACCTGCCGGGTGCCCGAGCCCTGCTCCCGCAGGATCAGCGGCGTCGCGGCCAGTTCCTCGGCCGTCAGGGCGCTCCGGCGGCGGGCCCAGGGGTGGCCGGGAGCCGTCACCACGATCAGCCGGTCGTGGGCGATGACCGCGGAGTCCAGACCGGACGGGACGTCGAGGCCTTCCACGAAACCCAGGTCCGCCTCGCCGGACAGCAGCCGTTCCGCCACCACCGTCGAGTTCCCGGCCAGCAGCGACACCGCGGTGTCGGGGCGCTGGGCGCGCAGCGCGAGCAGCCAGCCCGGCAGCAGATACTCGGCGATCGTCATGCTCGCCGCCACCCGCAGCCGGGAGTCACGGCGGTCGCGCAGGGCCTGCGCTCCCGCGTCGAAGGCCTCCGCCGCCTCGACGACCCGTCGCGCCCAGTCCGTCACCAGCGCACCGGCGTCCGTGAGCCGGGAGCCGCGCGGTGAACGGTCCACCAGCGCCAGCCCCAGCCGGCGTTCCATCGAGCGGATCCGGCTGCTGGCGGCGGGCTGGGTGATGCCGAGTTCGCGCGCCGCCCCGCCGAGGCTGCCCAGCCGGGCCACGGCGATCAGCAGCTCCAGCGCACCGAGGTCCGGGACCCGGTGCGCGATCGAGCCGCCCGTCTCCGCTGCCCCACCCTGCCCACGCGTCTCGCTCATAAGCCCACCTTATGCCCCCATAGAGACATCGTCCCTGGTCGCGGGCGCCCGCACACGCGACCGTGGAGTCATGGTCATCGCAGCCCATCCCCGCCCCCACCCGGCAGTCCGCCATCTCGGCCCGAACTGGTACGCCTCCGTCATGGGCACCGCCATCGTCGCCACGGCGGGAGCGGGGCTGCCCCTGCGCGTTCCCGGTCTGCGCACCGCGTGCGCCGCCGTCTGGGCGCTCTCCCTCGTCCTGCTGGTGACCTTGCTGATCGCGCGCGCCCTGCACTGGACCCACCACCGCGACCAGGCCCGAGCGCACCTCCTCGACCCGGCGACGGCCCCGTTCTACGGCTGTCTCGCCATGGCGCTGCTGGCCGTCGGAGGCGGTGCCGTCACCGTCGGCCGGGACTGGATCGGGAGCGGCCCCGCGGTCGCGCTCGACGCCGTCCTCTTCACCGCCGGTACGGTGATCGGGCTGGGGGCCGCCGTCGCCATCCCTTACCTCATGGCCGTACACCACCGCGTCGATCCGGCGCAGGCGACGCCCGTCTGGCTGCTGCCGGTCGTCGCGCCCATGGTGTCCGCGGCTCTCGGCCCGCTCCTCGTGCCGCATCTGCCGGCCGGGCAGCCCCGGGAGACCCTGCTCCTGACGTGCTTCGCGCTGTTCGGGCTCAGTCTGTCGGCGACCCTGCTCATGCTGCCGCTGATCTTCGGCCGGCTGCTCGCCGGGCCGCTGCCCCTCGCCCTCACCCCGACCCTGTTCCTGGTGCTGGGCCCGCTCGGCCAGTCCACGACCGCCGTCGGAAACATCGCGGACGCCGCGGCGGGCGTGGTGCCGGCCCCGTACGAGCAGGGCTTCACCACCTTCGCCGTGCTCTACGGCGTCCCCGTCATCGGCTTCGCGCTGCTCTGGTTCGCGCTGGCCACCGCCCACGTCGTACGGGCCAGGCGGCACGGGATGGGCTTCACCATGACCTGGTGGGCGTTCACCTTCCCGGTCGGGACCTGTGTCACCGGTGCCGAGGCGCTCGCCCGGCACACCGGGCTGGCCGCCTTCGACGGGCTCGCGGCCGGGTTGTTCGCCGTGCTCCTGGGCGCCTGGGGCACCGCCGCCGCGCACACCGTGCGCGGTCTGGTCAGCGGTGAGCTGCTCGCAGCGCCGCGCCCAGTACCCGTGGCGCCTCGGCCAGCGACGGTCCGTACCACGTCAGGTGCCGTCCGCTGACCAGCGCGCAGGGCAGGCCGGAGAAGGCTTCGGGGCCGTCGTCGGGGGTGAAGCGGTACGGCTCGTCCGGGAGCACGACGACGTCCGGTCCCGCCGCGCGCAGCTCGGCCAGGGGGATGCGCGGGTAGCGCTCCGCGTGCGTCGCGTACTCGTGGTCGACGCCCAGGCGGGCCAGTACGTCACCGGCGAAGGTGTCGCGGCCCAGGACCATCCAGGGGCGCCGCCAGATCGGTACGACGGCGGTCCGGCGGGGGCCGGGACCGGGGGGCGCCGCCCACGCCTCCCGCGCCTCGTCGAGCCATCGCGGCCGCTCGCGCGCCCCGCAGGCCCGCAGGACGCGGTCCAGTTCGCGGAAGGCCTGCGGCACGTCCCGTACCTCGGTCACCAGGACCTGGACGCCGGCCGCGCGCAGCGCCGCCAGGTCCGGGGCACGGTTCTCCTCCTCGTTGGCGACCACCAGATCGGGGGCGAGCGCGAGGATCTGCTCGACCTTCGGGTTCTTCGTGCCGCCGACGCGGGCGACGTCCAGGCCCGCCGGGTGGGAGCACCAGTCCGTGGCACCCACCAGGACGCCGGGGACGGACACGGCCACCGCCTCCGTCAGCGACGGCACCAGGGAGACGACCCGCACCGCTACCTCTGCCGGTCCCGGACCGCCTCGATGTGCTCCGCCACCGCGACCACGACCACCCGGGTGTCCGGGACGGTCGCCCGCCACCGGTGCCGCACCCCGCCGGTCAGGTACAGCGTGTCGCCACGGCCTAGGCGGTAGGCGCGGCCCTCCGCCTCGATCTCCACGGCGCCGTCGGCGACGTACATCAACTGGTCGTTGCGGTACTGGAACTCGCGGCCGGCCTCGTGGCCGCCGGTGAACTCCGAGGCGTGCATCTGATGGTGACCGCGCACCAGGGAACGGGACCGTGGCGCGGCGTCCGGCTCGGTGTCCTCGGCGCGCACGACGTCGACGCTGCACGCCGGGTCGGCGGCGGCGAGGAGTTCGACGGCGGTGGTGCGCAGCGCGTCGGCGACCTTCTCCAGGGAGCTCCTGCTGGGGCGCGCCCTGTCGTTCTCCACCTGGCTCAGGAAGGGGACCGACAGGCCGCTGCGCTCGGCCACGACGGCAAGGGTGAGCTCCAGCGAGCGGCGGCGCCGCCGCACGGCCGCGCCCACTCGCAGGTGCTGCTCTTTGTGGTCGCCCATCGCTCCCGCTCCCTCCTTCGCTCGTCGCTCGGCCGCTGGTGCGTCCGGATCGGCACGCACTCCTCCTGATGAGTTCTCTGCACCCTACGCATGTTCGGCAAACCGTTTCAGGCGGCCGTCACATCGACGACACACTGCGTCGGGTCGGACCTCACAGATCTCGCCAGTGGATCAGCCGGATCGGTGATGGGCGCGGTCGTGGGGTTGACAGAGGCCCGGCTGCGACCGGGGGTACGGACGGTCCGCAGGTCGGCACGTGTGGACACGGGCCCGTGAGTGTACATCCGGCGACGGTCGAAGGCCTCCCGCCAGGACTGACCACCGATCAGCACGAGCACGGCACCGTTCACTTGAACGCGTGAGCCGCGTGCGATGTTCCCGGCCGCTCTCGAGGCCCGAACCGCCTGGTCAGGACGGGGACGGAGACGGTGGGAGGACGCCCGGGCCCGGGCACCGGCGTAGCGCTGTGTGGTTGTCCGGATCTTTATCGTAGGGGCGGACGTGGGTGCGGGTGGGGCGCACCCGGCGCGCCGGTGGGGCGCACGCTTCGGCGGCCCCTCGGACACGACCCGAGGGGCGGGCTTCCCCGGGCGCTGTCAGGACGCGCGGGGAAGCCCACCCCTCGGGTGGCGGTGGGCGCAGCGGCTACCGCTGCGGTGTCATGCGGTCGACGACGTCCGGATGCTCTTTCAGCCAGGCCTCGACCGCGTCCTCCTCATGGCCCTGGCCACGGTCCTTGATCTCGCCCTCCAGGGTGCCGAGTTCGTCCTCGCTCATCGTGAAGTTCTTGATCCACTTCGTGAGCTGCGGGTACTGCTCCGGGAACGTGTCGCTGGAGATGGTGCGGATGGTGTTGCCCTCGCCGAAGAGCTTCTTGTCGTCGGTCAGCTTGGTGAGGCCGTACTCGCTGTACGCCCAGTGCGGCGACCACAGGACGACCGCGACGGGCTCCTTCTTGGCGTAGGCGCGCTTGAGCTCGGCGAGCATCGCCGGCGTGGAGCCGTCGACGACCTTGTACTCCTTGTCCAGGCCGTAGCCGGGCAGCACCTTCGTCTTGAGCAGGTCCATCTCGCCGGTGCCCGGCTCGATGCCGATGATCTTCCCGTCGAAGGTGCCGGCCTTGCCCTTGAGGTCCTCCAGCGACTTGACGTCCTTGACGTAGGACGGCACGGCGATCTCCAGCGAGGTCGGCCGGTACCACGTGCCCAGATCCCGGAGTCTGTCCTTGTTCCGGTCCCAGTAGTTCTTCTGGGCGTAGGGCAGCCAGGCGTCGAAGTTGAGGTCGAGGTCGCCGGAGGCGAGGCCGGTGTAGACCGGGCCGACGTCCATCTGCTTGAGGTCGAGCCGGTAGCCGCGCCGCTCCAGGACGTTCTTCCAGAGATAGGTGACGGCGACGTCCTCGTCCCACGGGAACCAGGCGACGTCCAGGGCGCGTCGGGCCTCCGCCGGGGTGGCGCCGGAGCCGCTCGGCACGGGCGCCAGCTTGTCGACGACCCCGGGGTTGTCCTTCAGCCAGGCGCGCACGGCCTCCTGCTGCCTGCCCTTGCCCGCCTTGTTGATCTCGGCTTCGAGGCTGGTGAGCTGCTTCTCCGTCAGCTCGAAGTCCTTCAGCCACTTGGCGACGACCGGGTTGTCGTCCGCGAAGCCCTTGCGGGCCAGCGTGTGCACGCCGTCGCCCGAACCCCAGGCGCCCCGGGGATCCTTCAGCTTCTTCAGGCCGTAGTCGTTGTACGCCCAGTGCGGCGACCAGAGCGTGACGACGATCGGTTCCTTCTTGCTGTAGGCGCGCTTGAGTTCGGCGAGCATCGCGGGCGTGGAGCTGTCGACGACCTCGTACTCCTTGTCCAGGCCGTACTCCTTGAGGACCTTGCTCTTGAGCAGGGCCATCTCGCCGGCGCCGGACTCGATGCCGGTGATCTTCCCGCCGAACTCCGACGCCTTGCCCTTGAGGTCGTCCAGGGAGTCGACGCCCTTCATGTACGAGGGCACGCTCAGCTCCAGAGACGTCTTGCCGTACCAGGCGCCGAGGTCGTCGAGCCGGTCCCCGTACTTCTTCCAGTACTGCGCGTGGGTGGTCGGCAGCCAGGAGTCCGTCTCGAAGTCGACACTGCCCTGGGCGAGGGAGGTGTACAGCGGCCCGGCCTCGTACTGCTTGGCGTCCACCTGGAAGCCGCGCTGTTCGAGGATCTCCTTCCACAGGAAGGTGGAGGCGACGCCCTCGTCCCAGGGGATGTAGCCGATGCTGACCTCCTTGCCCTGGCCGACGTCCTTGCCGTCGGCGACGGGCGCGGAACCGCCGTCGCCGCCGCCGAAGATCCCCATGCCGCCGGCCACGAGGGCGAGGACCACGACACCGATCACGGCGACCTGCGGGCGGGGCCGGTAGGACCGGATGTTCAGGCCCTGGGCGGCGCGCGCCTTGGCGGCGGCACGGCGGCCGAGCGGGGAGACCTGGGTACCGAGGGCACTGGTCATACGGTCGAGGTAGATCGCGAGGATCACGATGGCGACGCCGGCTTCGGAGCCCAGGCCGACGTCGAGCTGGCCGATGGACTCGTTGACGTCGCCGCCGAGGCCGCCGGTGCCGACCATGCCGGCGATCGCGGCCATGGACAGGCCGAGCATGATGACCTGGTTGACGCCCGCCATCACCGTGGGCAGCGCCAGCGGCAGCTGGACCCTCAGCAGGGTGTCGCGGGGGGTGGTGCCGAACGCGTCGGCGGCCTCGACCAGTTCCTTGTCGACCTGCCGGATGCCCAGCTCGGTCATCCTCACGCCCGGGGCGAGCGCGAAGATCAGGGTGGCCACGATGCCGGCGGAGGCGCCGGTGCCGAAGAACAGGATCGCCGGGATGAGGTAGATCATCGCGGGCAGCGTCTGCATGAAGTCCAGCACCGGCCGGACGACTCCGCTGACCCGGTCGGAGCGGGCCGCCCAGACCCCCACCGGCACCGAGATCACCAGCGCGATGATCGTGGCGACGAGGACCAGCGACAGGGTGACCATCGCGTCGTCCCACAGTTCGAGGGAGTCGATGAACGCGAAGCCCACGAAGGTGAGGACGCCGGCGAGGGTGCCGCGCAGCCAGAAGGCCAGCACGGCGAAGATGCCGGCGAGCAGCAGCGGCTGCGGGGCCTGGAGGACGGCGGCGATGCCGTCGTAGGCACCGGTGAAGACGGCCTTGAGGAAGTCGAAGAGCCACGACACATGGCCGAGCAGCCAGTCGACCACGTCGTTGACCCAGTCGCCGAGCGGGATCCTAGGCACGGGCCACCACCTTCTCGCCGTCCTTGTCGCGCGGAGCGGCACAGGGGCCGGGGGCGGCGGCCGGCTCGTCGCCGAGGAAACCGACGAGGCGCTGCCGCGGGACGACCCCGACGAGGGCGCGGTCCGCGTCGAGCACCGCCACCGGGTGCGGCACGCGCGCGCTGATCGCGCACAGGTCGGTGAACGGCGTGGCGGGCGTGGCGGTCTCGCAGTCGCAGTCGGCCTCGTCGCCGTGCACGGCGCGGTCCATGACGGCGTCGGCGGTCAGCACCCTGGAGCGGTCGACGTCCTGGGTGAAGGAGGCGACGTAGTCGTTCGCGGGGCGCACGAGGATGTCCTGCGCGGTGCCGAGCTGCACGATCCGGCCGTCGCGCATCACCGCGATGCGGTCGCCTAGGCGCATGGCCTCGTTGAGGTCGTGGGTGATGAAGACGATCGTCTTCTTCAGGGTCTTCTGGAGTTCCAGCAGCTGGTCCTGCATGTCACGGCGGATCAGCGGGTCGAGGGCGCTGAAGGACTCGTCCATCAGCAGCAGTTCGGCGTCCGTGGCGAGCGCGCGGGCGAGGCCGACGCGCTGCTGCATGCCGCCGGACAGTTCGTCGGGCCAGGACTTCTCCCAGCCGGCCAGGCCACACAGGGCGAGCGCCTCGTCGGCGCGGCGAGCGCGCTCGGCGCGGGGCACGCCCTGCACTTCCAGACCGTAGGCGGCGTTGTCGCGGACGCTGCGGTGCGGGAAGAGCGCGAAGTGCTGGAAGACCATGCTGATCTTCTTCGAGCGGACCTCGCGCATTCCGCGGGCGCCGAGTTCGGTCAGGTCCTGGCCGCCGAAGCTGACCTGCCCGGCCGTGGGCTCCAGCAGGCCGTTGAGCATGCGCAGCAGCGTGGACTTGCCGGACCCGGACAGGCCCATCACGACGAAGATCTCGCCCGGTTCCACGGTGAAGGAGGCGTCGATCACGGCGGCCGTGGTGCCGTCGGCGCGCAGCTCCTCCCGGTCGGCTCCCTGGCGCAGTCGTTCGACCGCCTGGTCGGGTCGTCTGCCGAACACCTTGTACAGGTGCTCGGCCTCAAGCCTGGCTGACACGCAGACCTCTTGCTCTCGGGGACAAGGGACGGAACGAGCACCGACCGCAAACGTTGAATCTGCAATCGGCATCGCTCAGAAACCGCGCCTGCCCCTGCGCTTCCTGACCAAACGCCTCAGTGGCCCAGTTCACAGCACATTCACATCCGCCATGCGCGCACTTCTGCCATGCACACGCATCCGCCATGCGCGCACTTCCGTCCTGCGCACGCATCCGCCATACGCGCGGGAAGTCGGGCACCGCGCGCGGTGGTGCACAAGGTCACCGCCCACGCACCCCATGTCGTCCGGCACGCGGCCCGACGCGTTGTCGCCCTGTCAGGTGGTTGTCGGTGCCGTACGGCATGATGCGAGCGTGACCGGACGACTGATGCTGCTCGACACCGCCTCCCTGTACTTCCGCGCCTACTTCGGCGTGCCGGACTCCGTGAAGGCGCCGGACGGCACACCGGTGAACGCGGTGCGCGGGCTGCTGGAGTTCATCGACCGGCTGGTCAAGGACCATCACCCGGATCACCTGGTGGCCTGCATGGACGCGGACTGGCGGCCGCAGTGGCGGGTCGACCTGATCCCGTCGTACAAGGCGCACCGCGTGGCACAGGAGCGCGAGGCCGGTCCGGACGAGGAGGAGGTGCCGGACACGCTGTCGCCGCAGGTGCCGGTCATCGAGCAGGTCCTGGACGCGCTGGGCATCGCGCGCGTGGGCGTCGAGGGGTACGAGGCGGACGACGTGATCGGCACGTTCACCGCGCGGGCGAAGGGCCCGGTCGACATCGTCACCGGCGACCGCGACCTGTACCAGCTCGTCGACGACGCCCGCGGGGTGCGCGTGCTGTACCCGCTCAAGGGCGTCGGCACGCTCCAGTTGACCGACGAGGCGGTGCTGCGCGAGAAGTACGGCGTCGACGGGCGCGGGTACGCGGATCTGGCGCTGCTGCGCGGCGACCCGAGCGACGGCCTGCCGGGGGTGCCCGGCATCGGTGAGAAGACGGCGGCCAAACTGCTGGCCGAGTTCGGCGACCTGGCCGGGATCATGGCGGCGGTGGACGACCCGAAGGCGAAGCTGACGCCGTCGCAGCGCAAGCGGCTCGACGAGTCACGCCCGTACCTCGCGGTCGCGCCGAAGGTCGTCCGGGTCGCCGACGACGTCCCCCTGCCGGACGTCGACACCACGCTGCCGCGTCACCCGCGCGACGGGGTGACACTGGAGGGGCTGGCGACGCGCTGGGGACTCGGCGGGTCACTCCAGCGACTGCTCACCACCCTGGGCGCACCCGGCGCGTGACCACTGTTCCCGCCCGGGGGAACAGCCGTCCCGTGGACAGGACGTCACGCTCTGTACGACGGGGTTCACGAACCTCTCATCAGGGGGGAGTTAACTGGGGGAAGAAATGCTAACTTAGGTAAGCCTAAGCTAGGAACGACTGGGAGGCCGTCATGGCAGAACGTCCGGCACGGAAGCCGCGGAAGCCCCATTCCGCGCAGGTCGTCCGCACCGAACGGCTCACCCCGCACATGCAACGCGTGGTGCTCGGCGGCGAGGGCCTGGCCGACTTCTCGGCGGGATCCTGCACCGACCATTACGTGAAGCTGCTGTTCCCGGCCGGGGGCGCGACCTACCCGGACCCCTTCGACATGGAGCGGATCCGCGCCGAGTTCCCGCGCGAGCAGTGGCCGGTGACCCGGACCTACACCGTGCGCGCCTGGGACCCCGAGCACCGCGAACTGACCCTCGACTTCGTGATCCACGGCGACGAGGGCCTCGCCGGCCCGTGGGCGACCCGGGTCCAGCCGGGCGAGACCGTCCGTTTCATGGGCCCCGGCGGCGCCTACGCTCCCGACGGCGACGCGGACTGGCACCTGCTGGCCGGCGACGAGAGCGCGCTGCCGGCGATCGCGGCCGCGCTGGAGGGCCTGCCCGACGGCGCCGTGGCCCACGCCTTCGTGGAGATCGCCGGGCCGGAGGAGGAGCAGAAGGTCGACTCCGACGTGGAGGTCGTCTGGCTGCACCGCGGTGAGCGGCCCGTCGGCGAGCTGCTGGTCGAGACGGTCCGGGGCCTGGATTGGCCCGAGGGCCGGGTGCACGCGTTCGTGCACGGCGAGGCCGGTCTCGTGAAGGAACTGCGCCAACTGCTGCGGGTGGAGCGGCAGATCCCGCGCGAGGACCTGTCGATCTCCGGCTACTGGCGGCTGGGCCACAACGAGGACGGCTGGCAGGCCTCCAAGCGCGAGTGGAACGCGCGCGTGGAAGCCGAGCAGGAGGGCTCCGCACCCGCCGCCTGAACGAGGACGTGACGAAGCGGCGGCACCCCACATGGGTGCCGCCGCTTCGTCGTGCCCTGCCACGGTCGCATCACGCGCTCCGGCACCACGGCCACGCCATGCCCGACGCTCGCCGAACCCACGTCACGACCGGCGCTCTTCGGACCCACGTCACGGCCGACGCTCGCCCAACACACGCCATTTCCAGTGCCCTTCGAACCCACGTCACGACCGGCGCTCGCCCAACTCGCGCCATTTCCACCGCCCTTCGACCCCACGTCACGGCCGACGCTCGCCCAACTCGCGTCATTTCCACCGCCCTTCGACCCCACGTCACGACCGGTGCCGCCGCACCCCACGTCATGCGCCGGGCCCCTCCAACGCGCGCGACATATCGCGACCGGTGCCGGACCGCACGGGCGTGAGGACTTGGGCCCGCCGCGGACACGACGGCGTGACGCGGGTGAAACAGCCCGTCCCTAATTTCTGTCGCCCGACAGGAATTACGCGACCGAGGCAGGTGCCGCCGTGACGACCACAGCCCCCTCCGACGTACGTCCCGACCCCCCGGAGCCCACCGCCGACCGCTCCCTCGCGGAGTTCGGCTACCGCCAGGAGCTGCACCGCAGCCTCGGCCGCTACGCGTCCTTCGCGGCCGGGTTCTCCTTCATCTCCGTCCTGACCACCGTCTTCCAGTTCTTCGCCTTCGGGTACGCGTTCGGCGGTCCCGTCTTCTTCTGGGCCTGGCCAGCGGTGCTGGTCGGGCAACTGCTGGTGGCCGCCTGCTTCGCCGAACTGGCCGCCCGCTACCCGATCTCGGGCGCGATCTACCAGTGGTCGTCCCGTCTGTCGAACGCCTCTTTCGGCTGGTTCGCCGGCTGGATCATGGTGATCGGACAGATCGTGGTGGTCGCGGCGGCGGCGCTGGCCCTGCAGATGGTGCTGCCGGCGATCTGGTCCGGCTTCCAGCTGGTCGGCGACGACCCGGCGCCGACGTCCCCCGACGGCGCGGCCAACGCGGCGCTGCTCGGCGTGCTCCTGCTGGCCCTGACGACCCTGGTGAACGTCCTGGACAACCGTGTGCTGTCCGTGGTCAACCGGATCGGGGTGACCGCCGAGATCATCGGCGCGGTACTGATCGTCGTCCTCCTGCTCACGCACTCCGACCGCTCCCCCGGCATCACCTTCCACACCGGGGGCGCCGCTCAGGACGGCTTGTTCGGCGCGCTGCTCGTCGGCTCGTTCACAGCGGCGTACGTGATGATCGGCTTCGACAGCGCGGGCGAGATGAGCGAGGAGACGCACCACCCCCGGCGCACCGCGCCCCGGACGATCCTCACCGCGCTCGGCGCGGCCGGCCTGCTCGGCGGTCTGATCGTGCTGGGCGGCCTGCTCGCCGCGCCCAGCCTCACCGACGGCCGGCTGGCGGTGGACGGCCTGAGCTATGTCCTGACCAGCAGCCTGGGCGACGGGGTCGGCAAACTCCTGCTCGCCGACGTGGTGGTGGCGATCGCGGTGGCGACCCTGGCGATCCAGACCGCCGCCTGCCGGATGCTGTTCTCGATGGCCCGCGACGGCCGGCTGCCCTTCGCCCACCGCCTGGCGAAGGTCGACCCGCGCACCGGGATGCCCAGCGCCCCCGCCCTGGTCGTCGGCTCCCTCGCGGCGGCGCTGCTGCTGCTCGACTTCGCCTCGCCGGAGGCGTTCCTGGCCATCGGCACCACCTGCATCGTGATGCTCTACCTGGCCTACGCGATGGTCACCGGCCCGCTCCTGGTGCGCCGACTGCGCGGCGAGTTCCCGGCCGGTGGCACCGACGAGACGGGCGCCCCGCTGTTCTCCCTGGGCCGCTGGGGCGTCCCCGTCAACGCGCTCGCCCTGGTCTACGGCCTGTTCATGACGGTCAACCTCGCCTGGCCCCGCGCCGAGGTGTACGACCCGGCGGGCGGCCACTGGTACTTCCAGTGGTTCACGGTGCTGTTCCTGACCGTGACGGTCGCGGCGGGCGTGGCCTACCGGACGTACCGCAAACGGGCGACGACCGGGACGGTCGTGGCGGAGGCGGAGGCGGCGTCCGCGTCGGCGGCTTGACGCGCCGGCGGGGCGGAAGCGAGGAGCTTCGGTCCGGGCGAGGCGTCGACTCCTCACCCGGTCGCGGCGGAACGCTCCGCGGGCGACGCACCTGCCGCCCGGCGGCTCGCGTGGGACCCGGATGGTCTCCGGGGTCACCTGCCGCCTCGTAGGCTGGGTCGTGATGAGACGTCGCACCCCGCCACCGCCCTCCCCGCTGCCGCAACGCGACGGCGTGGACGCGGTGCGGGTACGGCTGCCCGCCGAGGGGCCCTGGCCCACCGTGCGGGCCTACCTGGTGGAGCGGCTCTCGGGGGCGGAACCTGGCGCGGTCGCCGGAATGTTCGACGCGGGGCTGGTGGTCGGGGCGGACGGACGGTCCGTGGCGTCGGCGGCGGCGTACGTGCCGGGGACATACGTGTGGTTCCACCGGGACCTGCCCGTCGAAGTGCCGGTGCCCTTCCCGCTGGAGGTCGTCTACCGCGACGATCACATCGTGGTCGCCGACAAGCCGCACTTCCTGGCCACCACCCCCCGGGGCAGCCATGTCACCCAGTCCGCGCTGGCCCGGCTGCGGCGGGAGCTGGGCATTCCCGCCCTCGGCGCCGCGCACCGGCTGGACCGGCTCACGGCCGGGCTGGTGCTGTTCACGGTACGGCCCGAGGAGCGCGGCGCGTACCAGACGCTGTTCGCCGAGCGGCGGGTGCGCAAGGTGTACGAGGCCGTCGCCCCGTACGATCCGGCGCTCGCGCTGCCCAGGACCGTGCGCAGCCGGATCGTGAAGGAGCGCGGGGTGCAGGCCGCGCGGGAGGTCGAGGGCGAGCCCAACGCGGTCACCCGCGTGGAACTGATCGAACACCGCGCCGGGCCGGACGCCGCACCCTCCCCCACGCTGGCCACCGGCCCGGCGGCCGCTCTGGCCCGCTACCGGCTGCTGCCCACGACCGGACAGACCCATCAGCTACGGGTGCACCTGAGCGCGCTGGGCCTGCCGATCCTGGGCGACCCCCTGTATCCCGTCGTGACCGGCCCCGTGCCGGACGGCGACTTCCGGCGCCCGCTGCAACTGCTGGCGCGGGAGCTGGAGTTCACCGACCCGGTCACGGGGACCACGCACCGGCTGCGCAGCGGACGCGCCCTCGCCGCGTGGTCCGGGTACGACGAGTGGGCCGGTCAGTAGCCGCGCCACCAGCGCAGGAAGCGCTGCCAGGCACCCAGCCGGTGTGACGGCTCCGGCGTCGGAGCGGGCTGGGCGGGGGCGGGCCGTTCGGGCACGATCGGCGCGACCGTCGGGGCGGGCGGGACGACGACCGGCGCGGACTGCGCCTCGGTGAGGTCGACCTGCCAGGTGGAGCGCTGCGGCGGGATCGGGTTGCCGTGGGTCGGTTTGACCATCACGTCCTGCTCCGGCTTCGGCTCGAACACCACCGGCAGCTCGACCAGATGCCGTGAGGCGATGGACGCCGTCCACCTCAGCTCGTCCTCGTCGCAGTCGAGTTGGACGTCCGGGAGCCGCCTGAGCAGCGCGTCGACACCGACGTCCGCGATGGCCCGGCCGATGTCCTGCCCGGGGCACTCGTGCGGGCCGCCGCCGAAGGAGAGGTGCGAGCGGTTGCCCTGCATGCCGGCGGTCAGGTCGGGGCGTACGCGCGGGTCGACGTTGCCCGGGGCGGGAGCGAAGAGCAGTCCGTCGCCCCTGCGGATGCGCTGGCCACCCAACTCCGTGTCGTGCTTGGCGAAGTAGCCCAGGACGGTGCTGAACGGCGGCTCGTCCCACAGGGACTGTTCCACCGCCTCGGGCACGGTCATCTGTCCGCCGTTGAGCCGGGCCACGAAGCCCGGATCGGTCAGCACCCGGCGCAGGACGTTGCCGAGCAGGTTGGTGGTGGCCTCGTAGGCGGCGAAGAGCACCAGCCGTAGGTGCTCCCTGACCTCGTCGTCGCTGAGCTTCGCCGGGTGGTTGACGAGGTGACTGGTGAGGTCCTCCTCGGGGCGGGCGCGGCGGCGGATGGTGAGCCGGCTCAGCGCGTCCATGACGTAGCCGTGGCTGGCGATCGCCGTCTCGGTGCCCTTGAGGGCGTCGCGGGCGGCCTGCACCATACGGTCGTTGTACTCGTCGGGCATGCCGAGGATCTCGCACAGCACGGCCATCGGAAGGTGCTCGGCGAACTGGCTGATCAGCTCCGCGTGTCCCTTCCGGCTGAACTCGTTGACCAGGCGCTGGGTGTAGCGGTAGATGTGCCGGCGCACGCCACGGGGGTCGATCGTGGAGACGGCACCGAGCACCGCTCCGCGCAGCCGCAGATGCTCGTCGCCCTCGGCGTGGGAGCAGATGGGCTGCCAGGCGATGTGCGGCATCAGCGGATGGTCGGGCTTGACCGTGCCCTCCAGCAGCGGGGTCCAGATGCGGCTGTCCCGGGTGAACTGCGAGGGCGTACGCACCATGTGCATGTTCTCCGTGTGGCCGAGGACCACCCACATCGGTACGTCCTCATGGAGCAGAACAGGTGCCACGGGGCCGTACTCGTCGCGTAGTCGCTCGTACAGGTCGTCCAGGTCCGCCGCTTCGGGGCCGTAGATCCGGTGCAGTCCGCCGGGGCCGCGGCCGTGCGCGGGACAGCCGGGGGGCGGGCCGGTCACGAGGTCGTCCGTACCGGTCGTGGAGTGCTGTTCAGACGTCACGGTGGTCGCTCCGAGAAAACTGGGGTCGATCGTGAAGTGGGGTGTGGTGGGGGGTGGGTGGGAAGTGAGAAGTGGGGTGGGGTCGGGGGTGGGGTGGGTGACGTGGGGGCCGCTGAGGTCAGACGACGCTGCCGGAGAGGGCCATGGAGTGCAGGAAGCGCATCAGGGTCAGCAGCACGTCGCGGCTGGAGGCCCGCCGGCGGACGTCGCACTCGATGATCGGGATCACCGGCGCCAGGTCGAGAGCCGCCCGCAGGTCCTCGATCGCGTAACGGGGACCGTCGGGGAAGGAGTTGACGGCGACCACGAACGGCACGCCGCGTTCCTCCAGTTGGCCCATGACGTCGAAGCTGACTTCGAGCCGGCGGGTGTCGACGAGGACGACGGCGCCGAGCGCACCCTCGAACAGCCCGTTCCACAGAAACCAGAAACGCTCCTGGCCCGGGGTGCCGAAGAGGTACAGGACCACCTGGTCGGTGATCTGGATACGGCCGAAGTCCATCGCCACGGTGGTGGCCGTCTTGGTCTCGGAGCCGTAGTTGTCGTCGACTCCGATACCGGCCTGCGTCATGGTCTCCTCGGTGGTCAGCGGCCTGATCTCGCTGACCGCGCCGACCATGGTGGTCTTGCCGACGCCGAAGCCGCCCACGATGACGATCTTGGCCGCGGCCTGGGCCGTGTGCGGGAGGTGGTCCTCGACCCGTGGGCCCGGGACCGTCTCAGAGCCGTTGAAGTCCATGCATCACCGCTTCGAGAAGGGAACGGTCGGGGATCTGCTGACGGACGATCGGGGCGCGTACCTGCACCAGTTCGACCGCGAGCATCTCGGTGATCAGCACGGTCACCACGCTGAACGGCAGGCTGAGGTAGGCCGACAGTTCGGCCACCGACAGCGGGTTGGCGCACAGCCGGAGCACCGCCGACTGCTCGGGCGTGGCGGACGAGGGCGGCTCGGCGCGCGCCACGATCAGGGACACCAGGTCGAGGGGTGCGCGTTCGCCGTCCGTGCCGGTGATGATGAACAGCCGTTCGGGGTTCTTGCGCTCGCCCTCTTTCGGGGGCTGCGCGGACGGCGGTTCCATGGGGTGTCGCCGCTGGCGTCGCGGAGGACTCATACGGTCTGCCCGTTGCGCCGGGGCGGACTCGTGAGGTGGGCGCCGATGCGGACGACGAGGTCACGCATGTGGGCGCTCATGTTCCCGGGTTCGCAGATCACATCGGCGAGGACGGCGAGATAGGCGTTGGCGCCGGCGGCCATCAGATAGAAGTAGCCGCCGTTCAGCTCGATGATGACCACCTTCATCTCGCCGTCGCTGGTCGGGATCTCCTGGGCGACGGCGCCGGCGAGGCTCTGCAGGCCCGCGCAGGCGGCGGCGACGCGGTCGGCGGCGTCCGGATCGCCGCCGTAGCGGGCGATGCGCAGTCCGTCGGCCGAGAGCACCACGATCATCTCGATGCCCGGGACGCTCTTGTAGAGCTCCTTGAGCATCCAGTCGAAGTTCGCTCGCTGCTGGATCACTTGAGGTCCCCCTCGTCGTCGGCCCCGGGGTGGGCCGGCTTGTCGATCAGATGCATGTACGCGGTCGGGTTACGGGTGAAGTCGGTCGGGTCCGGGCCCGGGTTGTCCTTCTTGAGTCCCTCCCAGAAGGCCTCGACCCAGAGGCCGGGGGCGGGCTCGTCCTTCTTGGGTTCGGGCTTGGCCTGGGCCTGGGTCCAGACATCGGGCGTGCCCTCGCGGGCGAGGCGTTCGGATTCCGCGGCCTCGGCGAACCGCTGGGTCAGCGGGGTCTGCATCCGGCTGCGGCGCTGCGGCAGGCCTTTGTCGGTCCACTCCGTGACCTCGGGCACGTCGTCCTCCATGGAGACAGAGGCCGGGATACGCGGGCTGGTGGGGCGGCGCTTCTTCGGCGGGCGCTTGGGGCCCTCCACCGCGCCGAGTTCGATCGAGGGCACGGCGGTGGCGCCGATGCCGTGCGCGAAGCCGGGCGCCGGGTCGGAGGTCATCATCTCGCTGGGCACGATGAGAACGGCGCGGACACCGCCGTACGCGGAGGCCCGCAGGGAGACCTGGAGGTTGAACGACGTGCACAGGCGGCCGACGACCGCGAGGCCAAGCCGAGGGGTGTCGCTGAGCTCCTGGACGTCGACGCCTCTCTTGGCGGCCTCCAGCAGGCCCTCGGCCTTGGCGCGGGCCTCCTCGCTGAGGCTGACCCCGGCGTCCTCGATCTCGATGGCGATGCCGGTCTGCACCTCGACCGCGTTGACGTGCACGTTGGTCTGCGGCGGCGAGTAGCGCGTGGCGTTGTCCATGAGCTCGGCGAGCGCGTGGATGAGCGGCTCGACGGAGATGCCCCGGATGTTGACCTTGGCGATGGAGTCGAGCTTGATGCGGCGGTACTCCAGGATGCGGCACATGGCACCGCGCAGCACGCTGTACAGCGGGACGGGCTGGGGCCACTGACGTCCGGGGCGGCCGCCGTTGATGACGGCCATGGTGTCGGCGAGCCGGCCGATCAGCGAGGTGCCGTGGTCGATCCGCAGCAGGTCGTCGAAGACCTCGGGATTGCGGCCGTGGTCCTCCTCCATCTCCCGGAGTTCACTGGCCTGCTGGTGGACGATCGCCTGGACGCGCCGGGCGACGCTGACGAAGGAGCGCTGCCCGGAGTCACGGATCATCTCCTCGTGGTCGACGATGTCGAGCACCGTCTTGACCACGATGCGGTGCGCCTCGGTGAGATCGGCGTAGACGGGATCCGAGTTGATGAGGTGACGCATCACCTCGCCGGGGGAGTTGCCGCCGCGCATCACCTTCAGCGCGGTCGGCAGGACCTCCTTGGCGACCCTGAGGTTGACCTCGTCATGGGCGGCGACCCGGCCTTCCAGATACGCACGGTGACGGACATGGTCGGCGCGCGCGTCCTGGAGGGCGCGGCCGCGGCGGACCGCCTCGGCCCCGGTCGCGATCACCAGGAGAGTGGCCACGGCGCCGCACAGGCCGACGGCGAGGCGAGCCGAGTCGGCCACCAGGGCGACGGCGGCCCCGGTCACCGCGGCCATCAGTATGGCGGGCAGCAACAGCACGCGCGCGTAGGGGAGTTCGCGGCGATCTGGCGGGGACTGAACACTCACCATGTAAGCCCTCGAAACGAATCGGGATCTGTTAAACATTTGGGAACAAGCGCACGAATACATATCAACCCGGTGCGCTGCGGGCGAGCTTAGTCCGACCGGATCAACGCTGTGTCATATTCAGCAACCACCGGAAATCGCCCTCGCAAAGGGAGTACCCTCAGCCCCATTTGCACGCTGAGCCCCTGCTCGAACACGTTGCGTCACGACACACGGGCACGCGAAAACCACTCACCGTAATGAGTGACGACCGATTCCGGGTCAGACCCCGACGATGCGCAGCGCCGCGTCCGCCGTGGCCTCGGCGAACACCGACACCGGCCGCTCCGGATCGGAGCGGTGGACCAGGATGACGCCCTCGATCAGCCCGAACACCAGGTCCGTACGGACTTCGAGCTCGCTCTTGGCGAGCCCGCCTCCCGCGGCCGTACCGGCCAGCAACTGCCGGTAGGCGTCCTTGAGTTCGGCGCGCACGGCATGGAAACCTGCGAAGCGCTCGGTGCGCACCTCGGGCAGCAGATAGAGGCCGCCGAGGTTGTGCGGACCGCCGCACAGCAGCTCGACGTCGGTCCGGCACAGCCGCCACAGCCGGCCCTCGGCCGGTGTCACGTCGTCGGCGAGCAGGTCACGGGCGTACGCCAGCGAGGGCGTGACCGTGGACTCCAGCAGGGCGGCGAGCAGTTCCTCCTTGCCGGAGACGTAGTGGTACATCGACGCCTGCCGCATGCCCGCCCGCTCGGCGACGGCCCGCGTGGTCGTGGCCGCGTAGCCACGCGTGGTGAACAACTCCGCTGCGGAGGAGAGCAGTTCGGCACGCGGTTCCAGACCACTGTCCGGCCGCTGCGCGGCCCGCGGTCTGCCGACCCTGCGCCCGCCGTTCGTCCCCATGCGTTCGATCCTCGCACACGGCCCCGGCCGCCGATCTCCGTGAGAGCTCGGTAACCGCCCGGCAACGCGAGGGCAACGCCCGCGACCCGGCCCACGCCTAATTTCTGTCGGACGACAGAAATGACGCGGCGGAGTCGACCGTCGGCGGTCAGGCCGCACACCGAGCCGACGAACACCGCACGCGTGAACACCACACGTGTGAACACCGCACGAGCGAACACCGCAGTGAAGCCGTACGAGCGAACCCGAGCCGGAGGTCCCGCGATGGCGACAGCGACCACCTATGGAGCCCGCGCCCATGCCCGCGCCCAGGAGGGCACCCACACCGACGCGATGCCCGTCGTACCGGCGGGGAACTGGCCGACACCGCCGTGCGAGGCGGGCCACCTGGTGTGGGCCGAGACCGTGGCCGGCGGCAACTACACCCACCGCGTCCTCGCCCGCGGCACCGAACTGCGCCTGACCGATCCGCACGGCGACGCGTGCGCCCACCTGCTGCTCTTCGTGGCCGACCGGCCCTGGGAGCGGCTCAACGTCGCCGACACGGTCAAGGTCCAGTGGAACGCCTACCTGACCGAGGGCCGGCTCCTCCTGTCCGACCAGGGCCGGGTCCTCGCCTCCGTCGTCCGCGACACCTCCGCCCGGCACGACGCCCTGTGCGGCACCTCCACACTGGTACGCAACACGGCGCGCTACGGCGACGGCACCCCGCAGTCCGCCTCCCCCGCAGGACGGGAACTGTTCAAGCTGGCCGCGGCCAAGAACGGCCTCGGGCCACGCGACCTGCCACCGTCCCTGTCGTTCTTCCAGGGCGTGGCGGTCCGCGCCGACGGCACACTCGACTTCACCGGCTCGGCGGGCCCCGGCGGCAGTGTCACCCTGCGCGCCGAACAGGACGTGACCGTACTGATCGCCAACGTGCCCCACCCGGCCGACCCGCGCCCGGACTACGTGAGCACGCCGCTGGAGGTACTGGCCTGGCGCGCGGCGGCGACCGGGCCCGGCGACCCGTTGTGGGACGCCACGCCCGAGGGCCGCCGCGCCTTCCTGAACACCGTCGAGCTCCTGGCCGCGAGGGGGCTCGCATGAGCGCGAGGACCGTGGTCCCGGCCCGTGCGGCCTGGTCGTCCGTCGTCCGCGCGGGCGAGACGCTCACCATCACCGACCTGCACGGCAACCAGGCCGTCGACTTCCTCGTCTACGACGCCCACGACACGTCCGTGCGCTACAGCGCGCCCGACACGATCCACGCCCAGGGCAACATCTTCCTCACCACCGGCAGTGTGCTGCTGTCCGACGAGCACACCGCGCTGATGACCGTCGTCGCCGACGACGTCGGCCGGCACGACACCGTCGGCGGCGCCTGCTCCAAGGAGTCCAACACCCTGCGCTACGGCCACCACACCTGGTCGCAGCACGCCTGCGTGGACAACTTCCTGGCCGAGGGCGCCCGTTACGGCCTCGGCAAGCGCGACCTCGTCTCCAACGTCAACTGGTACATGAACGTGCCCGTCGAAGGCGACGGCACACTCGGCATCGTCGACGGCCGCTCCGCCCCGGGACTGGCGCTGACCCTGCGCGCCGAACGCGACGTCCTGGTCCTCGTCTCCAACTGCCCCCAGACCAACAACCCGTGCAACGGCTTCGAGCCGACGGCTGTGGAGATGACCCTCACCGAGGCGGGCGGCGGCGCATGACCTTCGACACGCTCCTGGTCGCCAACCGCGGCGAGATCGCGGTACGGATCCTGCGCACCGCCCGCGCACTCGGGCTGCGCACGGTGGCGGTGTACTCCGACCCGGACCGCTCGGCGCCCCATGTCCGGCTCGCCGACACGGCCGTACGGCTCGGCCCGGCGCCCGCGAAGGAGTCCTACCTCGACGCCGACCTGGTCCTGAGGGCGGCCAAGGACACCGGCGCGGGCGCCATCCATCCCGGCTACGGCTTCCTCTCCGAGGACGCGGCCTTCGCGCGCCGCTGCGAGGACGCCGGGATCGTGTTCGTGGGCCCGACGCCCGAACAGCTGGAACTGTTCGGCGCCAAGCACACCGCCCGGGCGGCGGCCGAGGCGGCCGGGGTGCCGCTGGCGCCGGGCACCGGACTGCTGGCGTCGGCGGCGGAGGCGGTGCGGGCCGCCGCGCGCGTCGGCTATCCGGTGATGCTCAAGGCCACCGGCGGTGGCGGCGGTATCGGTATGTCGGCATGTCGCTCCGCCGGTGAACTGACCGAGGCCTGGGACCGGGTCCAGCGGGTGGCCGCCGCGTCGTTCTCCTCCGCCGGGGTCTTCCTGGAGCGGCTGGTCGAACACGCCCGCCATGTCGAGGTGCAGGTCTTCGGCGACGGCGAGGGCCGGGTGGTCACCTTCGGCGACCGCGACTGCTCCCTCCAGCGCCGCAACCAGAAGGTCCTGGAGGAGGCACCGGCCCCGGGGCTGGCGCCGCACGTCCGCGAGCGGCTCGCCTCCTCGGCCCGCGACCTGTGCGCCTCGGTCGGCTACCGCTCCGCAGGCACCGTCGAGTTCGTGTACGACGCCGTCCGCGAGGAGGCGTACTTCCTGGAGGTCAACACGCGCCTCCAGGTGGAGCACCCGGTCACCGAGGAGGTCTACGGCGTCGATCTGGTCGCCTGGATGCTCAGGCTGGCCCGCGGCGAACGGGACGTCGTGCGCGACCCGGGCGCCCCGCGCGGTCACGCCGTCGAGGCCCGCCTCTACGCCGAGGACCCCGCACGCGGACACCGGCCCAGCGCGGGCCTGTTGACCCGGGTGGAGTTCCCGCCCGGGACCCGCGTCGACGGCTGGGTGGAGACGGGCACCGAGGTGACGACGTCGTACGACCCGATGCTCGCGAAGGTGATCGCCCACGGCACCGACCGGGAGCAGGCGCTGCGCCGGCTGGACGAGGCGCTGGCCCGCACCCGTGTCGACGGCATCGAGACGAACCTCGGGCTGGTCCGGGCCGCGCTGACCGACCGGGACTTCCTGGGCGCGACCCATGAGACGTCGACCCTGGCGCGCGTCACCGATCCGACGCCCCGCGTCGAGGTGGTCGCCGGCGGGACGCTCACCACCGTGCAGGACTGGCCCGGCCGCACCGGCTACTGGCAGGTCGGCGTACCGCCCTGCGGCCCGATGGACGACCTGTCCTTCCGGCTCGGCAACCGGGCACTCGGCAACCCCGCGGGCGCGCCCGGCCTGGAGTGCACACTCCTGGGCCCGACGCTGCGGTTCACCCACGCCACCACGGTGTGTGTGACGGGCGCCCCTGCACAGGTCACGGTCGACGGCGCCCCGGTCGCGCAGTGGGAGCCGGTGACGGTGCCCGCCGACGGGGTGCTGGCGGTCGGGGCTCCCACCGGGCACGGTCTGCGCAGCTACGTCCTGTTCGCGGGCGGCGGTCTGGACGTACCCGCCTTCCTGGGCAGCGCGAGCACCTTCACCCTGGGCCGCTTCGGCGGCCACGGCGGCCGGGCGCTGCGCACCGGCGACGTCCTGCACGGCGGAACGGTCACCGAGGGCACACCCGTCCCGGCCGCCGACCGGCCGGTGCTCGGCGCGCTGTGGCACGTGGCGGCCGTGGAAGGCCCGCACGCGGCACCGGAGTTCTTCACCGAGGACGACATCCACGAGTTCTACGCCGCCGACTGGAAGGTCCACTTCAACTCGGCGCGCACCGGTGTGCGCCTGGTCGGACCCAAGCCGCGCTGGGCCCGCGCCGACGGCGGCGAGGCGGGTCTGCACCCGTCCAACATCCACGACACCCCGTACTCCGTCGGCGCCGTCGACTACACGGGCGACATGCCGGTGCTGCTCGGCCCGGACGGCCCCTCACTGGGCGGGTTCGTCTGTCCGGCGACCGTACCGAGCACCGAGCGCTGGAAGCTGGGACAGCTGCGGCCGGGCGACACGGTGCGCTTCGTGCCGGTGGACGCCGACGGCTCACCCCGGCCGCCGATCGTGGACGGCGGGGTGCTGGCCCGGGACGGCGACGTGACCTTCCGGCGCGGCGGCGACGACAACCTGCTGGTCGAGTTCGGCCCGATGCAACTCGATCTGGCGCTGCGCATGCGGGTCCACGCGCTGATGGAGGCGGTGGAGCGGGCCGGGCTCGACGGGGTCACCGACCTCACCCCGGGCATCCGCTCCCTCCAGATCCACGCCGACCCCCGCCGCCTCCCGCAGCCCGCGCTCCTGGCCACCGTGCGCGCGATGGCCGCCGCGCTGCCGCCCACCGGCGAACTCGTCGTCCCCTCCCGGACCGTGCATCTCCCCCTGTCCTGGGACGACCCGGCGACCCGGGAGGCGATCGCCCGCTACATGGCGGGGGTGCGCGACGACGCCCCCTGGTGCCCGTGGAACATCGAGTTCATCCGCCGGGTCAACGGCCTGGAGTCGGTGGCGGACGTGTACCGCACGGTGTTCGACGCGGAGTACCTGGTCCTGGGGCTGGGCGATGTCTACCTGGGCGCGCCCGTGGCCACGCCGCTGGATCCCCGTCACCGGCTGGTGACCACGAAGTACAACCCGGCGCGCACCTGGACGGCCGAGAACTCGGTCGGCATCGGCGGGGCCTACCTGTGCGTCTACGGCATGGAGGGCCCCGGCGGCTACCAGTTCGTGGGCCGTACGACCCAGGTGTGGTCGCCCTGGCAGCAGCGCGGCGCGTTCGAGCCGGGCTCGCCCTGGCTGCTGCGCTTCTTCGACCGGATCAAGTGGTATCCGGTGGACGCGGACGAACTGCTCGAACTGCGCGCCGACATCACGTCCGGCCGCTTCGTGCCGCGCGTCGAGGAGGGGACCTTCTCCCTCGCCGGGCACCAGGCCTTCCTGGCCGAACACGCCGACTCGATCGCGGAGTTCAGGTCCCGCCAGCGGGCGGCGTTCACGGCCGAGCGGGACGCGTGGGAGGCGGCGGGCGAGTTCGCCCGGGCGGAGGCCGCGAGCGCGCCCGCCGCGCCGCCGGCCCCGGTGGCGGTACCGGCGGGCGGCCGGCTGATCGAGGCCGAGTTCGCCGCGTCGGTGTGGCAGGTGAACGTCGAGCCGGGCGACGAGGTGAGCGCCGGTCAGCCGCTGCTCGCCCTGGAGGCGATGAAGATGGAGTCCAGGGTGCACGCGCCGGCCGCCGGTGTGGTGGCCGCGGTCCTGGCCGGACCCGGCGACCAGGTGGAGGCCGGGACGGCCCTGATCGTCCTGGCCCCGGCCGCGCGCTGAGCCCCGGGGCGGACGCGCAGCACGAGGACCACATGGACCACGCACGAGGAACAGGAGGCCTACGAGGTGTCCGAGACGCACGAGGACTACACGGTGTACGAGGCGCACGAGGTGTACGTATGACGTCCGCTCTGTCCCGAGTCCGGGCCGCGTACGCCCGGGTCGAGGCCGTCGACCGGCCGGAGATCTGGATCGACCTGCGGCCGCGCGCGGAGGCCGAGGCGGAGGCCGAGGCCGTCGACGCGCGCGTGGCCGCGGGCGAACGGCTCCCGCTCGCCGGTCGTCTGCTGGCCGTGAAGGGCAACATCGACGTGGCGGGCCTGCCCACCACGGCCGGCTGCCCGGCCTACGCCTACGCGCCGCGCGCCGACGCCCCGGTCGTCGCCGGGCTGCGGGCGGCCGGGGCGCTCGTGCTCGGCACCACGAACCTGGACCAGTTCGCCACGGGCCTGGTGGGCACCCGTTCCCCGTACGGCGTGGTCCGGGGCGCCCGCGACCCGCGGCGGATCAGCGGCGGCTCCAGCTCCGGTTCGGCCGTCGCGGTGGCCCTCGGGATCGTCGACCTGGCGCTGGGCACCGACACCGCGGGCTCGGGCCGGGTCCCGGCCGCCTTCAACGGCGTCGTCGGCCTCAAGCCCACCCGCGGCCTGGTGCCGACGACGGGCGTGGTCCCGGCCTGCGCCTCGATCGACTGCGTGACGGTGTTCGCCCGTACCCTCCCGGAGGCCGAGGAGGCGCTCGCGTACATGGCGGCACCGCCCGGCCGGCCACTGCCCGCCCGCACCCCCGGCCCGTGGCGGATCGCGGTCCCCGCGCCGGAACAGCTGGGAGAGCTCGACGCGGGCTGGGCCGAGGCCTACGCGGCGGCCGTCGGTCAGGTCGCGGCCGCGGGCGCCGACGTACGGACCCTCGACCTCGCGCCGTTCACCGAGGCGGCCGCCATGCTGTACGAGGGCGCGTTCGTCGCCGAGCGCTACACGGCGGTAGGCAGCTTTGTCGACAAGTTGATCTCGGAGGGGGGTACGGGACTCGACCCCACGGTGGCCGGCATCATCACCCGCGCCCGGGACGTCCCGGCCCACCGGCTCTACGCCGACCAGGCCCGCCTCGCCGCCCTGCGCACGAGGGCACTGGCGGAACTCGGCGACGCCGACGCCCTGCTGCTGCCCACCGCGCCGGGCCATCCCACGCTCGCCGAGGTCGCGGCCGACCCACTGGGCGCCAACGCCCGCCTGGGCCGCTTCACCAACTCCACGAACCTGTTCGACCTGGCGGCGGTCGCCGTCCCGGCCGCGGAGGTGAACGGCCTGCCCTTCGGCGTGATGATGGTGGGTCCGGCGGGCACGGACGAACGGCTGGCGCGGATCGCCGGACTGCTCCAGCCGGACACGCGGCTGGCGGTGGTCGGGGCGCATCTGTCCGGCCAGCCCCTCAATCCGCAGCTGGCGGCCCTGGGCGCCCGTCTCGACCGGACGACCACGACCGCGCCCGTCTACCGGCTGCACGCCGTGCGGACCGACCCGCCCAAACCGGGCCTGGTCCACGTCGGCGCGGGCGGCGCCGGGATCGAGGCGGAGATCTGGCGGCTCCCGGCGGAGGGCCTCGGCCGCCTGCTGACCACCCTCCCCCGCCCGATGGCCCTGGGCAGCGTGGAACTCGCGGACGGCACCCGAGTCCCCGGCTTCCTCTGCGAGCCGGGCGCTCTGGCCCAGGCCGAGGACATCACCTCGTACGGCGGCTGGCGCGCGTACCTGCGACGCCAGCCGACCGCCACTCCCTAGAACCGCGAGCGGCCCTAGCTCGACACCGCCCACACGAGCTCGCTCAGGGGCGTGGGGAACCGCGCGACCAGTCCCCCACCCCCCGCACCCGCGATCCGGTCCCTCACCCGACGGACGAGTAGGCGACAACTCCCCGCAGCAACAGATCGACCGCCTTACGCGCGGCCTTCGTCACCGTCGAGCCCCCCACAGGGGACGCCGCCGAGATCTGCCCCAGCACATCGATCACCTGCTTGCACCACCGCACGAAGTCCCCCGCCGGCATCTCCGCCTCGCGCAGCACCTCGTCCAGGCCCTTCCCGGACGCCCACATGTACGCCGCCCAGGCGAAGCCGAGATCCGGCTCGCGCTGGCCGACACCCTCGCTCTGGGTGATCCGGAAGTCCTCCTCCAGGGCGTCCAGCCGGCCCCAGATCCGGACCATCTCGCCGAGCGCGGCCTTCGCCTTGCCCGAGGGCAGCTTCGGCGCCATCGCGTCGTCACCGACCCGTGCCTCGTACACCAGCGCCGAGACGCACGCGGCGAGTTCGGCCGGGGCGAGCCCCTCCCAGACCCCGGCGCGCAGGCATTCGCTGGCCAGCAGGTCGAGTTCGCCGTACAGCCGGGCGAGCCGCTTGCCGTGCTCGGTGACCTCGTTGCCGCGCAGGTAGTCGAGCTCGGTGAGGAGCGCGACGATCCGGTCGAAGGTGCGGGCGATCGTGTTCGTCCGGCCCTCGATCCTGCGCTCCAGCTGCGAGGTGTCGCGCAGCAGCCGGTGGTAGCGCTCGGCCCAGCGGGCGTGGTCCTCACGGTCGTTGCAGCCGTGGCAGGGGTGTGCGCGGATCGCGGTGCGCAGCTGGGCGATCTCCCGGTCGTCTGCGGCCTGGGAGCGCTGCTTGCGGGCCCGCTCCGGCGGGATGTGCCCGGCCTTGGTGCGCAGCGCGGACGCCAGGTCCCGACGGGACTGCGGGGAGCGCGGGTTGAAGGACTTCGGGATCCGCATCCGCTCCAACGCCTCGACCGGCACCGGGAAGTCCATCGAGGCGAGCCGCTTGACCTGCCGTTCGGCGGTCAGCACCAACGGCCGCGGCCCGTCGTGCTGTTCGAAGCCCCGGTGGCCGTTGGACCGGCCGGCGGGCAGCCCGGGGTCCAGGACCAGCGCGAGACCCGCGTACTTGCCGGTCGGGACGTGGATGACGTCTCCCGGCTTGAGCTTCTCCAGCGCCACGGCGGCCTCGGCGCGCCGCTGGGCCGCGCCCTGCCGGGCCAGCTCGGTCTCCCGGTCCTTGAGTTCGCGGCGCAGTCGCGCGTACTCCTCGAAGTCGCCGAGGTGGCAGGTCATGGAGTCCTTGTAGCCCTCCAGGCCCTCCTCGTTGCGCTGCACCTGCCGGGAGATCCCGACGACCGACTTGTCGGCCTGGAACTGCGCGAAGGACGTCTCCAGCAGTTCGCGCGAGCGATGCCGGCCGAACTGCTCGACCAGGTTGACCGCCATGTTGTACGACGGCTTGAAGCTGGAGCGCAGCGGATACGTGCGGGTCCCGGCGAGTCCCGCCAGGTGGTCGGGGTTCATGGCGCGCTGCCACAGCACCACCGCGTGGCCCTCGACGTCGATACCGCGCCGACCGGCCCGACCGGTCAACTGGGTGTACTCGCCGGGGGTGATGTCGGCGTGCTGCTCGCCGTTCCACTTGACGAGTTTCTCCAGCACCACGGAGCGGGCGGGCATGTTGATGCCGAGGGCGAGCGTCTCGGTGGCGAACACGGCCCTCACCAGGCCCTGCACGAACAGCTCCTCGACGACCTCCTTGAAGGTCGGCAGCATGCCCGCGTGGTGGGCGGCGATGCCCCGCTCCAGGCCCTCCAGCCATTCGTAGTAGCCCAGGACGTGCAGGTCCTCGGACGGGATGGAGGCGGTGCGCTCCTCGACGATCTCGCGCACCTTGGCGCGGGCCTCGTCGTCGTTCAGCCGCAGTCCCGCGTGCAGGCACTGCTGTACGGCGGCCTCGCAGGCCGCGCGGCTGAAGATGAAGGTGATGGCGGGGAGCAGCCCCTCCGCGTCGAGGCGTTCGATGACCTCGGGCCGGCTCGGCGTCCAGATCCGCGAGCGCTGCCTGCGCTCGCGCTCGCGGTCGGCCTCGCGCATGGCGCGGCCGCGTTTGCGGTCCTGGTAGGACGGTCTGCTGGCCTCCATGCGGGCGAGGCGGGTGAGATCGGGGTTGACGGCCTTCTTCTGGCCCTCGCCCTCCTCGAACAGGTCGTACATCCGCCGCCCGGCGAGCACGTGCTGGAACAGCGGCACCGGCCGGTGTTCGGAGACGATCACCTCGGTGTCGCCGCGGACGGTGTCGAGCCAGTCGCCGAACTCCTCGGCGTTGGAGACGGTGGCCGACAGCGAGACGAGGGTGACGGACTCGGGCAGGTGGATGATCACCTCTTCCCACACGGCGCCGCGGAAGCGGTCGGAGAGGTAGTGCACCTCGTCCATGACCACATAGCCGAGGCCGAGGAGCGTCTGCGATCCGGCGTACAGCATGTTCCTGAGGACCTCGGTGGTCATCACGACCACCGGGGCGCCGGAGTTGACGCTGTTGTCGCCGGTGAGGAGGCCTACCTTGTCCGCGCCGTAGCGACGGCACAGGTCGGCGTACTTCTGGTTCGACAGCGCCTTGATGGGGGTCGTGTAGAAGCACTTCTTGCCCTGTTGCAGGGCGAGGTGGACGGCGAACTCGCCCACGATCGTCTTGCCCGAGCCGGTGGGCGCGGCGACCAGCACGCCCTTCCCCGCCTCGAGCGCCTGGCAGGCCTCGATCTGGAAGGGGTCGAGACCGAAGTCGTACATCTCGCGGAAGGAGGCGAGCGCGGTGGCCTGCTCGGCAGCGCGCCTGCGTGCTGCGGCGTACCGCTCGGCCGGTGAGAGGTCCTCTGTCATCGTGCTTTCGAGCGTACCGGGCCTCGCTGACAACAGGACGATCATTATCCGGATCAGTGTCCGGTGGACCCTGGATCCGCCCAGCTCACGGCCCTGGACCGGGCGAGGCCCAGGGCGGGGGCGGACAGCCGCTCCCCCGCCCGCCCGCGACGACGAGAGCGGCCGGGCGCGCCCTGTGGGCGCCCGGCCGCGGTCGGCGTGCGAGAGGTGCGTGGGTCAGGTCAGGTCGGTTCAGGTCACGTCGTCGTAGCCGTTGACCCGGTCCGTGCTCGTCTGCTCGGGCAGCGCGCGCCCGGCCGTCACGGCCTCGGCCTCGCCGATGTCCCCGGGGGTGAGATCCAGGTCGGAGGCCTCGTCGTCGTCCGGTCCCGCCGCCTCACGGCGCCGCTTGCGCTTGTCGTTGAGCAGGGAGAAGGCGACCGCGGCGAAGTACAGCACCCAGATCGGTCCGGCCAGCGCCAGCATGGACAGCGGGTCGGTGCTGGGTGTGGCGACGGCCGCGAACACCGTGATGCCCATGATCATGCCGCGCCACCAGCCGAGCATGCGGCTGCCGGTGAGCACACCGGTCAGATTCAGCATGATCAGCAGCAGGGGGAGCTCGAAGGAGAGTCCGAAGACGACCACCATGCGCGTGACGAGCTGGAGCAGATCGTCCAGGGGCAGCAGGTTGTCGACGCCGGTCGGCGTGAAGTCGATGAGCACCTTCGCCGTGGTCGGCAGCACCCGGTAGGCGAAGTACCCGCCCCCGAGGAACAGCGGCACGCCGGTGAGCACGAACCCGTAGGCGTACTTCTTCTCGCTGCGGTGCAGACCGGGGGCGACGAACGCCCACAGCTGGAACAGCCAGACCGGCGAGGCGAACACGACACCGGCCATCAGGGAGACCTGAAGGGCCAGCGTGAAGGGGGCGAGGAGGCCGTTGATCGTGATCCGCGCGCACTGCTGCGTGTCGTCGGACGAGGACGTCCTGGCCAGTTCCTCGAAGGTCTTCCCGCAGCCGACCGAGTCGAGGATCGGCTGGGTGAGGAAGTTGATGACGTCGTTGTAGAAGAAGGCGGCGACGATCGTCACGACGACGATCGCCAGCATCGCCTTCGCGAGCCGGTTGCGGAGCTCACGAAGGTGATCCGCGAGGGGCATCCGCCCCTCTGGGTCCTTCTCCTGACTGCGGGCAGGCTTCAGCAACCCACGTTCCCATCTCGTGCGGCGGGCCGGAGGTCACCGGCCCTGCGTCAGCGCTTCGTGGTGTCCGTCGGCTCGGCGACCGGGCGGGAGCTGGTCACGTCGCCGGGGGCGGCCTGGATGGTGCGCTGCGCGGGGGGCTGCTCGTCGGTGGCGGGCGGCGTCTGGGCGGCGGAACCGCTGCCGCCCTCTTCCTTCATGGCCTTGGCTTCGCTCTTGAGGATGCGGGCGGACTTGCCGAGCGAGCGGGCCATGTCCGGAAGCTTCTTCGCGCCGAACAGCAGGATGATGACGACGAGGATGAGAATGATCTCGGGAGCTCCGAGCCTTCCGAACATAAGTCTTTACCTTCTCACCGAGGCGGCTGGGTGGGTGCTGTCCGACCGGTCGGACAGGTGCCCGAAACGATCGTCTGCCAGCGATCGTAACGCTCAGGGGTAAACGTGAGGCAATCCCCGTGCGTACTCCCGGTCCGCGCCGTGGGCCTCGTTCTCCACGCCGCGACCAGCAGCGTACCTGCCCCCGTGACCGGGATGACAGGGCGAAGCGTCCCGAAACGCGTGCGCCCGGGACTCACCGGCGCGGCCCGGCGGCCTTCACAGCGCGTCCACCGCCCGGGCCGTGCTCACGGCGGCCTTCTCCAGGTCCTCGGCGGCCCGGTTGATGCGGCGCGCCGACTCCTCGACCTGCCGGCCGAGGCGCTGCGCCTCCAGGAAGACCCGGACGGCGAGCACACCGAGGACGGTGAGACCCAGGAAACCCACAGCTACCGCGAACATCGGCCAGAACATGGGCCCGAGCCTAGTTGGTCCCGCGCCCGGCCGGTCCCGCGCCGTCCGGCGCACGCCCGGTGGCACGGTGACCGTACGCGCGGTGACGCGGTTACGTCGCGTGCAGCCGCAGGGTGCTGACCCCGCCCCCTGCCAGCAGCTCCACGATGCGCTCACCGGCCGGCTTGCGGACGGGCACGCCGCACTCGGGGCAGGTGAAGGAGTAGAAGGTGGTGCGGCTGCTGGCGCCGATGGCCAGGCGCAGGGCGCCCGCGCCGAGCTCGAAGCGGCCGCGGCAGTCCGGGCAGCCGGCCCGGAACACGACCGGCGCCACGTTTCTCATGCCGGCGAACGCGGCCGACACCGACATGCCTCGCACTGCGAAGGTCGCCGATTCGCTCAAAGCCCCTGCTCCTGCCTCTCGGACTGCCGGTCGTGGACCTCGTGCGGTGCCTCGGCGGTGCCGGTCCCCTCGATCACGTCGTACGCCGCCAGCGCCTCCCGGGCCGCCCTGCGCGCGCTGTCGGCGAGGTCGGGCGGGGAGACGATCCGGCCGTCCGGGCCGAGCCGCAGCGCCAGGCGTCTCAGCGAGGCCGGGTCGGGCGTACGCAGAGTGATACGCAGACCGCCGTCGGGAAGCTCATCCGCACTGTCGTGCGGGTAGTACTCGGCGACCCAGCGCCCGCCGGGGCCGACCTCGACGACGACCTCCGGATCCTCGGCGGCGGGCTGCACCAGCCCCTCGGAGAGGTCCCTCAGCTCGACCTCGGGCGGCGCGGACGGCTCGTCGAGGACCCTGATCTCGGCGACCCGGTCCAGCCGGAACGTACGGCGGCCCTCGGAGCGGTAGCACCAGGCCTCGACATAGGTGTGGCCGACGCTGACCAGCCGGATGGGGTCGATCTCACGCTCGGTGACCTCGTCGCGGGCGGGCGAGTAGTAGCGGATCCACAGACGGCGACGCTCGGAGATCGCCCGGTCGACATCGGCGAAGACCCCGCCCTCGGACTCAAAGGTCACCGACAGCCGGGAGCTGGCCCCGGCGGCCTCGCCGGCCGAGGCCTCCACCTTGGCGGTCGCCCGCAGCAGCGCCTGCCGGTCGCTCTCGCGCAGTCCCGGCAGCGTCGACACGGCCCGGGCCGCCACCAGCAGCGCCGTCGCCTCGTCGGCGGCCAGCCGCAGCGGCTCCGCCGCGTCCGCCCCCAGGGCGGCCGGGTTGTGCCACCAGATGCGCTCGCCGTCGGTGTCGATGTCGAGCAGGTCACCGCCGCGGAAGCTGGTGCCGCACATCGGCAGCACGTCGAGGTCCGAGACCAGTTCGTCCTCGGTGATGCCGAAGGCACGCGCGACGTCCTCGATCCGGGCACCCGGACGCTCCCTGAGATACGTCACCAGGGAGAGCATCCGCCGGGTCTGGTCGATGGCGCTCGTGGGCCTGACCGGTTTGCCTGCCACTGTGTTGCTCGCTCCCCCTCAGCCCTTGGCCACGGCACGCAGCCGGTCCACCACGTCGGCCCGCAGCTCTGCGGGCTCCAGGACCACCACGTCCGGTCCGAACTCCACCAGCCAGGCGTCCAGCCCGTGCCCGTACGGAATCTCCAACTCGTCCCAGCCACCGCCGAGTTCCCGAACCGCCGAGGCCTTCGCCCGAAGGGGGTAGCCCGCGCCCGTGCGCAGCCGGATCAGCGCGCTGCGGTCGGCGGTCTCCCCCGCCCAGCTCGCCACGGTCTCGCGCACGGTGACCACGTCGGGGACCTCGGCGGTGTAGCGGCCGCTGCGGCTGCGCACCTTGCCGGTGATCCGGGACAGCCGGAACACCCGCTCGGCCCCCCGGTCGCGGTCCCAGCCCGCCAGGTACCAGTGGCCGCGCCAGCACTCCAGCGCCCACGGCTCGACCTGCCGGGGCTCGGGGCGGGCGGCGGTGGCCTTGCGGTAGTCGAAGAGGACCGGGCGGCGGTCGCGGCAGGCCAGCATCAGCGGCTCGAAGGCGGCCTCGTGCACCGGGATGCGCGGCTCCAGGGCGCCGTGCGCCTCGTACGGGTCGACGTCCTCGGGCAGCCCGGCCGCGCGCAGTTTCTGGAGCGCTCCGCTGGCCGCGCCCGCGAGCCGTGCCTGCTGCCACACCTTGGCGGCCAGCCCGAGCGCCGCGGCCTCCTCGGCGTCCAGGGTGATGGCCGGCAGCCGGTTGCTGTCGCGGCGCGCCAGATAGCCGACCTCGCCGTCGAGGTTCTCGACGGTCTCGATGACCAGACCGAGCTCCCGCAGGTCGTCCTTGTCGCGCTCGAACATACGGTTGAACGAGTCGTCCGAGCCGGCTTCCAGATAAGCCTCGACGGACTCGCGCAGCTCGCGCTTGCTGAGCGGCCGCCGCGTCCCCAGCAGACACAGCGCCAGGTTCATCAGCCGCTCGGCCTTGGCAATGGCCATCGACGCCCTTCACCTTCCCTAGGGTGCTTCCGACCGATGACCGTACCGCTCAGCGGTGCCACGACAAAAGCCGAGGGCCCACGCCCGGACAGGCGTGGGCCCCAGATGATCGGGTCCGGTCGTTCGACGATCAGACGCCGAGCAGGTCGACCACGAAGATCAGCGTCTCACCCGGCTGGATCGCCGGGGTCGGGCTCTGGTTGCCGTAGGCGAGGTGGGCGGGGATGGTCAGCTGCCGACGGCCGCCGACCTTCATGCCCTGCACGCCCTGGTCCCAGCCCTTGATGACGCGACCGCCGCCCAGCGGGAAACGGAACGGGGAGTTCCGGTTCCAGCTGGCGTCGAACTCCTCGCCGGTGCTGAAGGCGACACCCACGTAGTGCACGGTGACGGTCTGACCCGCCTCCGCCACGGGACCGTCGCCCTCCCAGATGTCCTTGATCTCGAGGTCCGCCGGGGGCTCGCCGCCCGGGAAGTCGATCTCGGGCTTCTCGATGCTCACGTCTCTCGCTCCATGCTTGTCTGCGGTAAGGCAACGGTCACAGTCTTACATCACTGCGGAGTCACATTTTCGCGAGGATGTCCACGGAGAAGACCATCGTGGAGTCCTTCTCGATCCCGCTGCCGCTCGGCGGGTTGTCGCCGTAGCCCAGGTCCGGCGGGATCACGATCAGCACCCGGCTGCCCACCTTCTTGCCGGTCAGGCCCTGCGCCCAGCCCTTGACGACCTGCGAGAGCCCGAACGACGTCAACGCCTTGCGGCCGTACGTCGAGTCGAACTCCTTTCCGGTGGCCCACAGCACGCCCTCGTACTGGACCAGGACGCTGTCCTCGGCCGCCACCTCGTCGCCGTCGCCCTCGATGACGTAGTTCGCCACGAGCTTCTTCGGCGGGTCGGACTTGGGGATCTCGATGGACGGCGCGGCGCCGTCGGTGTTCGTACCGACCTTGGGCAGGTCGGCGTCGTCCTGGGGCACGTCCGTGCCCTTGGCCGAGCTCTTCGCGCTGAAGGTCCCCAGCACATCGACCACGAACACCAGCGTGTCGGTGCCCTTGATGCCCGCCTGCGAGTTGCCGTCCTTGCCGTACCCCCAGGTCGGCGGCACCGAGAACTCCACCCGGCTGCCGGCCTTGCGGCCCGCCAGCGCGTACCGCCAGCCGTCGATGATGCTGCCCTGCGCCAACTGGATGACCAGCGGCGTCTTACGGTCGAAGGAGTTGTCGAACACCTTCGCCGTGTTCCAGACCTGTCCCAGGTAGTGCGCCTGGATGTAGTCGTTCTCCGCGACGGTCTGACCGCCGCCCGCGATCACGGTCTTGACCGCGAGCTGGTCGGACGGATCACCCGAGCCCTTCTCGACCGTCGGCTTCTCGCCGAACTTCGTGCCCGCGGTGATCGCCGGCAGCGGACCGTCGACGATCTTCGGCGGCGGGGCCGTCGAAGCCGAGGCCGACGGCGAGGGCGACGCACTGTCGCTCGCCTTGCTCGAGTCCGACTTGTCGTCACCGCATCCGGCGATCGTGACCAGTCCAGCGGGTACAGCGGCAAGCATGAGCGAGCGTCGGCGCACGATAAAGGCCTCGTAATCGGTCGATCTTGTTGATGGCGTGCGCGCAACTCTACGACGTGACAGGGGCGCCGTACGGGAAACGTACGGCGCCCGTGTTGCGTTCCGACCATGTGTGCGGAACGTCCTGCTCACATTCCGGCGATCAGCTTCTCCACCCGGTCGTCCACCGAACGGAACGGGTCCTTGCACAACACCGTGCGCTGCGCCTGGTCGTTCAGCTTCAGATGCACCCAGTCGACCGTGAAGTCACGGCGCTGTTCCTGGGCCCTGCGGATGAAGTCACCGCGCAGCCTCGCCCTGGTGGTCTGCGGCGGAACCGACTTGCCCTCGAAGATTTTCAAGTCGTTGCAGATCCGGGCGGCCTGACCCTTCCTCTCCAGCAGGTAGTACAGACCACGACGACGGTGGATGTCGTGATACGCGAGGTCTATCTGCGCGACCCGCGGATGCGACATCGTCATATTGTGCTTGGCCCGGTACCGCTCGATCAGCTGGTACTTCATCACCCAGTCGATCTCGGTGCCGATCCGGTCGAGATCCTCCGCCTCGATCGCGTCCAGCGTGCGGCCCCACAGCTCCAGGACCTGCTCGACGGTTCCGGTGCGAATCCCGCGGCGCTCGCAGAAGTCCACGGCCTTCTCGTAGTACTCGCGCTGCACCTCCAGCGCCGAGGCCTCCCGGCCACTGGCCAGGCGCACCTTGCGGCGGCCCGTGATGTCATGGCTGACCTCGCGGATCGCCCGGATCGGGTTCTCCAGGGTCAGGTCACGCATCACCGTGCCCGCCTCGATCATGCGCAGCACCAGGTCGGTGGCTCCGACCTTGAGCAGCATCGTCGTCTCGGACATGTTCGAGTCGCCCACGATGACGTGCAGCCGGCGGTAGCGCTCGGCGTCGGCGTGCGGCTCGTCCCGGGTGTTGATGATGGGCCGGGAACGGGTCGTCGCCGAGGAGACGCCCTCCCAGATGTGCTCGGCCCGCTGACTGACGCAGTAGACGGCCCCGCGCGGAGTCTGCAGAACCTTGCCCGCGCCACAGAGCAGCTGGCGCGTGACCAGGAACGGGATCAGGATGTCCGCGAGACGGGAGAACTCCCCGTGCCGCGCCACCAGATAGTTCTCGTGGCAACCGTAGGAGTTGCCCGCCGAGTCGGTGTTGTTCTTGAAGAGGTAGACGTCGCCTGCGATTCCCTCCTCGTGCAGGCGTCGTTCCGCGTCCACCAGGAGTCCCTCGAGAATGCGCTCGCCGGCCTTGTCGTGGGTGACCAGTTCGGTCACGTTGTCACATTCGGGTGTCGCGTATTCCGGATGTGACCCGACGTCGAGATAGAGGCGGGCGCCGTTTCGCAGAAAGACATTGCTGCTGCGGCCCCATGACACGACACGGCGGAAGAGGTACCGCGCCACCTCGTCAGGCGACAGGCGGCGCTGTCCCCTGAACGTGCACGTGACGCCGTACTCGTTCTCCAGCCCGAAAATGCGGCGGTCCATGACTGAACATTACGCCCGATCCCCCGAGCTGAAACGGGGTTCGGCAGCACGATTTGGATCATTTTCCGATGAAGCCGCAATCACCGCTCCCCCGGCGGGAGCTGCGAGGACCCGTCCCGTGGCCAGCAGAACCAGCAGGGACACGGCCCCCGCCACCCCCGGAACCGCGAACCCCCACAGCGCGCCACCCGTCTGGACCACCGGCCCCGCCAGGCCCGTTCCCACCGACGCGCCCACGGTGAACGTCGTCACAAGCCAGGAGAACGCCTCGGTGACCGTCCCCCTCGGCGCGTGCCGGTCCACGATGACGAACGCGCAGGCGATGGCCGGCGCCAGGAACACCCCCGCGAGCGCCGCCAGCGCCACCATCGCGACCGCACCCGGCATCAGCATCAGCGGCAGGTAACACACCGCCAGGAACGCCACCAGCACCCGCAGTCGCCGCTCCGGCGCCCCCGCCCACTGACGCGCGCCGTACACCGAGCCGCCCACCAGCGCGCCCAGCCCGATGGCGGCCATCAGCCACCCGTACACCGCGTCACCCCCATGGCCGTCCGCGTACGGCACCGACGCGACCGTGATCGACCCCAGCGCGATCCCCACGAACAGGAACGCGGCGAGCAGCGCCAGCAGCCCGGGCGACCGCAGCGCGCCGAGCCAATGCGCCTCGCGCGGCGCCGAACGCCACGCGCGCGAGGGCGGCGAGACCACCACCGACAGCGCCCCGAGCACCCCGACCACGTTCAGGACCAGCAGAGCCACCCGCGCCGACCACAGCGACACGCAGAGCGTCACCAGCAACGGGCCGACGGTGAACATCACCTCCTGGGCCACCGCGTCCATCGCGTACGCCCGGTGCACCTGCTCCTCCCCGCGCAGGACCCCGGGCCACAACGCCCGCAGACCGCCCTCCAGGGGCGGCGTGAAGAGTCCGGCCGCCGCCACCGCGGCGTACGCGAGCGGCAGCGGATCGGAGCCCGCGAAGGCGAACACGGCCATCGCGAGGGCCGAGGCGAGCGCGGCGGGCAGCTGCACACGCGGCTGCCCGTACAGGTCCACCAGCCGGCCCAGCACGGGCTGCCCGACGGCGTTGGCCACCCCGTACACCGCCGCCAGCGCCCCCGCCAGGCTGTACGTACCGCCCTCGGCGCGCACGAACAGCACGATCGCGATGGCCGCGGTCGCGTTCGGCAGCCTGCCCACGAGCGTGCCGCTCAGCAGCCGGGCGGCGTGCCTCGCCCTGAGGATCTCCAGGTACCCCGCGGCCATGTCTGCCTCCGTCGCCTCGCCCGAGGCTCTGTACCGCCCCATGGTGTTACGTATAACGTCCTCCGTCATACGTACCATGTGCGCTGTTCACCAGTCCAGACGAAGGAGCACGCCAGCGGTGGCACGAGGTAGCACACGCCCGACGAGCCGCGACGTCGCCCAGGCCGCGGGAGTCTCCCAGGCCGCGGTCTCACTCGTCCTCGGCGACAAATGGCGCGGCCGCGTCTCCGAGACGACCGCGCAACGCGTACGCGACGCCGCACGCGACCTCGGCTACCGGCCCAACCTGGCCGCCCGCAACCTCCGCCTCGGCCACACCCGCACCGTCCTGCTCGTCGTCCCCGCCCTCACCACCGAATTCTTCGCCGGCGTCTACACCGGAGCCGCCCGCGTCGCCGCCGAACACGGCTTCGGCCTGGTCCTCTACCCCTCGCCCGAAGGCGTCGGACCCGCCCGGGACCCCTTCGCCTCCGCCCAGAGCGCCCTCGACGGCGTCATCGCCTCCTCCATGGCCGCCGACGCCCTCACCGCCCTGCGCGGCGGCGACCGGCTCCCCCTCGTCATGCTCGACAGCGACCCCGCGAGCAGCCTCGGCGCGGCGACGGTCAACCTCGACATCGCCGACGGCGCACGCCAGGTCGCCGACCACCTCCTCGGCCTGGGACACCGCCGCTTCCTCCACCTCGCGGCGGACATCCCCTCCTGGACCTTCGACGTACGCGCACGGGAACTCACCGCCCGGATCGCCGCCGTGCCGGGAACCACCCTGCGCACGACCAGGGCACCCCTCTCCATCGACGGCGCCCTGACCGCCGCCACCGCCGCCTTGGCCGCCCCCGCGCCCCGCCCCACCGCCCTCATCTGCGACGACGACAAACTCGCGGCCGGCGCCTACAAGGCCCTGCGCCGCCTCGGCCTGCGCATCCCCGACGACATCTCCGTCACCGGACTCGACGACCTCGCCCTGGCCACCGCCATCGACCCCGAACTCACCACCGTCCGCCTCGACGCCGAACTCTTCGGCGAACGCGGCATGCGGGCCCTCCTGGCCGTCCTGGAGGGCCGCACACCCGAACCGGGGGACATCCCCGTACAACTCGTCGTACGGGACTCCACGGCCCCACCGAGCGCCTCCTGAACGCACCGTGCCCCCGGCCGCCGTCACCGGCCGGGGGCACACACGAGCAGGATCGCCCGCGAAAGACCTACTCCTCGTCGGAGCCCTTCTCCACGCCTTCCGAGCTCTGCCCCTCCGCCGCCACACCGGCCGCCGCCAGCAACCGGGACAGCTGCGGACCCACGATCCGCCTGAACTTGCGCGCCTGCGGACGCGTACGGTCCAGCACCGCGACCTCCAGCCGCTCGGCGGGAATCTCCCGCTGCGTACCGTTCGTGTCCCGGGACAGCGCCTGCACCGCCAGCTTCAGCGCCTCGGGCAGACTCATGCCGTCCTCGTGCCGCTGATCCAGATACGTACTGATCTGCTCCGCGTTGCCACCCACCGCGACCGAACCGTGCTCGTCCACGATCGACCCGTCGTGCGGCAGCCGGTAGATCTGGTCGCCCTCGGGCGTCTCCCCCACCTCCGCCACGACGAGCTCCACCTCGTACGGCTTCTCGGCCGCACTGGAGAAGATCGTGCCCAGCGTCTGGGCGTAGACGTTGGCCAGCCCGCGGGCCGTCACATCATCCCGGTCGTAGGTGTAACCACGCAGGTCCGCGTAGCGCACACCACCGATCCGCAGATTCTCGTACTCGTTGTACTTACCGGCGGCCGCGAACCCGATCCGGTCATAGATCTCGCTGAACTTGTGCAGCGCGCGGGACGGGTTCTCACCGACGAACACGATGCCGTCGGCATACTGAAGCACGACCAGGCTGCGGCCACGGGCGATGCCCTTACGGGCGTACTCCGCCCGGTCGGCCATGGCCTGCTGGGGTGACACATAGAACGGCGTCGACACCGGTTATCCATCCCTTTCTGTCGAAGTCACAGGATCACCTTGCTCAAGAAGAACGGACCGTCGGCTACAGCAGCGCGGCACGCGGGCCGTCGGGCTGCTCGAGGCGGCGCTCCAGGATCGCGCGGGCGATCCCGGAGGCCTCGTCCTCGGTGAGCCGGCGGAAGCCGTCCTCGGTGATCACGGTGATGATCGGGTAGATCCGGCGGGCGACATCGGGACCACCGGTCGCCGAGTCGTCGTCTGCCGCGTCGTACAGAGCCTGCACGACCAGGGTCGTGGCCTGCTCCTCGGTGAGGTCGTCACGGTAGAGCTTCTTCATGGCCCCGCGCGCGAAGATCGAACCGGAGCCCGTCGACGCGAACCCGTGCTCCTCGGAGCGGCCACCGGTGACGTCATAGGAGAAGATGCGGCCCTTGGCCCGGTCCACGTCGAACCCGGCGAACAACGGCACCACGGCCAGGCCCTGCATGGCCATACCGAGGTTGGAACGGATCATCGTCGACAGCCGGTTCGCCTTGCCCTCCAGGGACAGCGTGGCGCCCTCGACCTTCTCGAAGTGCTCCAGTTCGAGCTGGAACAGCTTCACCATCTCCACGGCCAGACCCGCCGTACCGGCGATACCCACCGCCGAGTACTCGTCGGCCGGGAAGACCTTCTCGATATCGCGCTGCGCGATGACATTGCCCATGGTCGCCCGGCGGTCACCCGCGAGCACCACACCGCCGGGGAACGTCGCGGCGACGATCGTGGTGCCGTGCGGTGCCTCGATCACGCCCTGCGTCGGCGGCAGTTGCCGCTTGCCGGGCAACATCTCCGGCTGGTGATCGGAGAGAAAGTCCATGAAGGACGCGGACCCGGGCGTCAGGAAGGCAGCCGGTAGACGCCCGGTGCTACGAGTGTTGGCTTCCACGAGGATCCCTCCAGGTAGGCGGCAGCCCGACGAACAGCGTCGGGATCGTCTCCCAACTTGCCGATGGCCGAATTACAGTTGAAGCACAGTACGCCACGGACCCTACCCGTCTCGTGGCAATGATCCACATGTACGGCAGGAGCTTTCACGCAGATCACGCGGAGCCCCGTTCGAGAGGCGACCATCGCGTCTCGTTCGGCTTCGGTGAGACCGTACTGGCGCTTGAGGTGGCCACTTCAGGCAGTGTTTGTGCTCCTGGGGTACATCGACCTTTGAGTCGAACTCTTTTCCCCAGTTCTTTTCCGCCGTGCGCGGTGATGGTCCGAAGCGCAACCCCGGCAGTGCCGCTGCAGACCGTCCAGATCGGATCGCCCGCGAGCGAAGGCTGCGAGCGGTTTGGACTCGCCGCACCGCACGCAGCACTTCACACCATCCACCCTCAAGCCCCCCGTAGCCTTCGATTCGAAGGCTACTCGCCACCTTTTTGAACGAATGAGCGAACGAAATCCTCTGCATTCTCCTCGAGGACGTCGTCAATCTCGTCAAGAACCGAGTCCACGTCGTCGCTCAGCTTCTCGTGTCGCTCCTTGAGGTCCTCGGAGCCCTGCGCCTCCTGCGCCTGCTCCTCGACCTCCTCGGTGGAGCGTGTGGCCTTCTGCTGGCCGCCGCCGGTGTCCTTGGTCGCCATAACCTCACCCCGCTCAGTTCGCCCGACATGGTCGTCAGGTCGGCATTCCTGCCGATCGGTGATGATCAGACCCTACAAGCCGGGTCCGACATCGGCCCCGCAGTTCTCACAACGTACGGGGGCCACCTCGATGATTCCCTCGCGCACGGGTTTCCACCCTGCCCGCCGGGGTCCGTCCGTGCGGCCGCTCAGCCGCCGGACAGCACCTTGACCAGGTCCTCGGCCGTGCGGCACCGGTCCAGGAGCTCCTTGACGTGATTTCGCGTTCCGCGTAGCGGTTCCAGGGTTGGCACCCGCTGGAGAGAGTCCCTGCCCGGCAGGTCGAAGATCACGGAGTCCCAGGAGGCGGCCGCGACGTCGTCCGCGTACTGCTCCAGACAGCGGCCGCGGAAGTACGCCCGGGTGTCCTCCGGAGGCTTCGTCCTGGCCCGTTCGACCTCCGTCTCGTCCAGGAGCCGCTTGATGCGGCCACGGGCCACCAGACGGTTGTAGAGGCCCTTCTCGGCCCTCACGTCGGCGTACTGGAGGTCGACCAGGTGGAGCCGGGCGGCGTCCCAGTCGAGGTCGTCGCGGCGGCGGTAGCCCTCCATGAGCTCGCGCTTGGCGACCCAGTCCAGTTCGCCGGCCAGGCTCATGGGGTCGCGTTCGAGCCGGTTGAGGGTGTCCTCCCAGCGGGCCAGGACGTCCTTCGTCTGCTCGTCGGCGTCGGCGCCGTAGCGCTCCTCCACATACTTGCGCGACAGCTCGTAGTACTCCATCTGGAGCTGGACCGCGGTGAGTGTCCGGCCGCTGCGGAGGGTGACCAGCCGCTGGAGGCTCGGGTCGTGGGAGACCTGGTGCAGGGTGCGTACGGGCTGGTCGACGGCGAGGTCGACGGCGATGAAGCCGTCCTCGATCATGGACAGGACCAGGGCGGTCGTGCCCAGCTTGAGGTAGGTCGAGATCTCGGAGAGGTTCGCGTCCCCGATGATGACGTGCAGGCGGCGGTACTTCTCGGCGTCCGCGTGGGGTTCGTCGCGGGTGTTGATGATCGGGCGCTTGAGGGTCGTCTCCAGGCCGACCTCGACCTCGAAGTAGTCGGCGCGCTGGCTGAGCTGGAAGCCGTGCTCGTGGCCGTCCTGGCCGATGCCGACGCGGCCGGCTCCGGCGAAGACCTGGCGGGAGACGAAGAAGGGCGTCAGGTGGCGCACGATGTCGGAGAAGGGGGTTTCCCGCTTCATCAGGTAGTTCTCGTGCGTGCCGTAGGAGGCGCCCTTGTTGTCGGTGTTGTTCTTGTAGAGGTGGATCGGCTGGGCGCCCGGGAGCTGGGCGGCCCGTTCGGCGGCCTCGGCCATGATCCGCTCGCCGGCCTTGTCCCAGAGGACGGCGTCGCGGGGGTTGGTGACCTCGGGAGCGCTGTATTCGGGGTGTGCGTGGTCGACGTAGAGGCGGGCGCCGTTGGTGAGGATCACGTTGGCGAGGCCGATGTCCTCGTCGGTGAGCTGGCTGGTGTCGGCGGCCTCACGGGCCAGGTCGAATCCGCGGGCGTCCCGTAGCGGGTTCTCCTCCTCGAAGTCCCAGCGGGCCCGGCGGGCCCGGTGCATCGCCGCCGCGTAGGCGTTGACGATCTGGGACGAGGTGAGCATGGCATTGGCGTTGGGGTGGCCGGGGACGGAGATGCCGTACTCCGTCTCGATGCCCATTACTCGCCGTACGGTCATGCGGCCCTCCTTGCCCGGCGGCACCCTCGGTCGTGGGCGCCGCTCAAGTACCGCTGGTGCTCCGGTGCGTGTGCGGTGCCCGTCCCCGCACTGCGCGTCCCGGCGGTACGGAAGAGCCTAGAACGCCTTTGAGCTGGTGGGGAGATCATTTGCGTCATTGCCTTGCTCCAGCCGTGGCCTGAAAAACAGTTGGCTGCGGGTACCCACCGAGGGCACCCGCAGCCGCCCTGCTTTTACAGGTACTGTCCGGTGTTCGCCACCGTGTCGATGGAGCGTCCGGTGTCCGCGCCCTGCTTTCCGGTGATGAGGGTACGGATGTAGACGATCCGTTCGCCCTTCTTACCGGAGATGCGGGCCCAGTCGTCCGGGTTGGTGGTGTTGGGCAGGTCCTCGTTCTCCTTGAACTCGTCCACGCAGGCCTGGAGGAGGTGGGAGACGCGAAGGCCCTTCTGGCGGTGTTCCAGGAAGTCCTTGATCGCCATTTTCTTGGCGCGGCCGACGATGTTTTCGATCATCGCGCCGGAATTGAAGTCCTTGAAGTAGAGGACTTCCTTGTCGCCGTTGGCGTAGGTGACTTCCAGGAAGCGGTTTTCCTCGGATTCGGCGTACATGTGTTCCACTGCCGTCTGGATCATGCTCTGGACGGTGGTGGCCTTGCTGCCGCCGTGCTCGCCGACGTCGTCGGAGTGCAGGGGGAGGCGCTCGGTCAGGTACTTGCCGAAGATGTCCTTGGCCGCTTCGGCGTCCGGACGCTCGATCTTGATCTTCACGTCGAGGCGGCCGGGCCGCAGGATGGCGGGGTCGATCATGTCCTCACGGTTGGAGGCACCGATCACGACCACGTTCTGCAGGCCCTCCACACCGTCGATCTCGGCGAGCAGCTGGGGGACGATGGTGTTCTCCACGTCCGAGCTGACACCGGAGCCACGGGTACGGAAGAGGGATTCCATCTCGTCGAAGAAGACGATGACGGGGGTGCCCTCGCTGGCCTTCTCCCGGGCACGCTGGAAGATGAGCCGGATCTGCCGCTCGGTCTCGCCGACGTACTTGTTCAGGAGCTCGGGGCCCTTGATGTTGAGGAAGAAGCTCTTGCCGGTGGCCTGTCCGGTCACTTCGGCGACCTTTTTGGCCAGCGAGTTGGCGACGGCCTTGGCGATGAGCGTCTTGCCGCATCCGGGGGGTCCGTAGAGCAGGACGCCCTTGGGCGGGCGCAGCTCGTGCTCCTTGAACAGGTCCGGGTAGAGGTACGGGAGCTCGACCGCGTCGCGGATGGCCTCGATCTGGTTGCCGAGGCCGCCGATCTGCTCGTAGCCGATGTCGGGGACCTCTTCGAGGACGAGTTCCTCGACCTCGCTCTTGGGCACGACCTCGTAGACGTAGCCGGAGCGGGGTTCGAGCAGGAGGGCGTCGCCGGGGCGGATGGTGACGTCCAGCAGCGGCTCGGCGAGCCGTACCACCCGTTCCTCGTCGGTGTGCCCGAGCACCAGGGCCCGCTCGCCGTCCTCGAGGATCTCCTTGAGGGTGACGATGTCCCCGACCCGCTCGTACTCCATGGCCTCGACCACGTTGAGCGCTTCGTTGAGCATCACTTCCTGGCCGCGCCTGAGCTCGTCGAGCTCCACGCTGGGGCTGACGTTCACCCGGAGCTTGCGGCCCCCGGTGAAGATGTCGGCCGTGCCGTCCTCGTTCGCCACGAGGAAGACGCCGAAGCCGGCCGGCGGCTGGGCGAGCCGGTCGACTTCCTCTTTGAGGGCCACGATCTGGTCGCGGGCCTCACGGAGCGTGTTGGCGAGCCGCTCGTTCTGTGCGGACACGCCGGCCAGGTTGGTCTGCAGCTCGACGATCCGCTCTTCGAGAATCCTCGTGTGCCGCGGAGAGTCGGCGAGCTTGCGTCGCAGGACGGCGATCTCCTGCTCAAGGTAGGCAATCTGCCCGGCGGGGTCGTCGGACCCTCGTCCCGGGCGGATGCCGCGGTTCATGTCGTCGTCGTGGGCTGCCACGGTCCTCACCTCCTCCAAGGGGAGCTGGACGCTTCCAGACCCTACCTGGGTGGGTGTCGATTGAAACCCCTAGATCACAAAGACTGTCGGGGTGTGTCCGATCTTCACCCTTGCGCTCTCCCTCACGCCAGGGGAATACCCACCGAACATGATTGGAAAGCGGACGGAGGTAGGGTCGAACTGTTCAACACCCGTCAGGGTCCGCATCGTTCCCGCGGCCCGGCGCAGTAAACGGTCAGGAGAGATCACGTGCAGCAGGAGGCCACCGTCGGCGGTGAGGCGTTGGAGGTCTGGATCGACCAGGATCTCTGTACCGGCGACGGCATCTGCGCCCAGTACGCGCCCGAGGTGTTCGAGCTGGACATCGACGGTCTGGCCTATGTGAAGGGCGCCGACGACGAGCTGTTGCAGAGCCCGGGCGCGACCACCCCGGTGCCGCTGCCGCTCCTGACGGACGTGGTGGACTCGGCCCGGGAGTGCCCCGGCGACTGCATCCATGTACGGCGGGTTTCGGACATGGTCGAGGTGTACGGTCCGGACGCGGAGTGACCGCGCGGTCGCGGCGTGTGAGGAATGTCTGATTTCTCACACGCTCTGATGACCGGATTCAGACGCTGTGCGCACCCGCCGGTGTCGAGCGGATGAACGCGCCGTTCTTCCACTGCCATTTCGCGCTGTCGGTGACGTCGGGGCAGCAACTGGGTACGTCGGTCGACGAGTAGCCGAGGAGTGTGGCGAGAACGGCTCCGTCGGTCACGGCGAGGCTGCTGACGGTGAAGCGTCCCTTGGGGTCGACGAGGGTGGCGACGACCCGGGGCCGCTGGGCGTCGGCGGCCTGGGTGAGGACGTAGAGGCCGTCGGGCGGGGTGCCCATGCCGGCGTCGCAGTGGACGGCGGCGACGGTTTCCGGCCGGCCGTCGCCGTCGAGGTCTCCGGTGGCCTTCTTCTGTACGACCGCTTTCACGGGGCCGCAGTCGAGCGGGAAGTCGACGCCGGTGGTGGCCGGGGGCGGTGCGGTCGCGGCCCTGCCCTCGCCACCGGAGCCCTGGGCGGCGGTGGCCGGGTGGGGTTGCAGGATCGAGGAGAGGGCCACGACGCCGGCGACCGCGGTCGCGGTGGCGACCCAGTGGATCGGCCGGGTGTGGGTGTGTGCCAGTTCCGGGACGACGGATTGCTGCACTGGGGGCGTCTCCTGCGAGGGCTGTGCCGGTGGAGGGGAGGTGGGCTGCATCGTGCCACACGTCACAGTGCGGGGGAACGGCGGGGTCAGGGGTTCGCGTGGGACGGCCGGGCCGGCGGCAACGAAACGGCGCCGTGGCCGAGTTCCGGTGTGGTGCTCGGGAACTCGGCCACGGCGCGGCGTCGTTGTAGGCGGCACGGGGCCGCCCGGGGTGGACTGTGACGGGGCCGGGTCAGCGGCCGGCGCCTCCGTCGGCGTTGGGGCCGGAGTAGTCCTCGCCGTAGGCGCCCTTGGCGGGGCGGCGGCGGCGCATGGGCGGCTCGACGCCGTCCGCGAGGCGGCGGGCGGTGAGCAGGAAGCCGGTGTGGCCGATCATCCGGTGGTCGGGGCGGACGGCCAGGCCCTCGATGTGCCAGTTGCGGATCATCGACTCCCAGGCGGTCGGCTCGTTGAAGCAGCCGATCTCGCGGATGGACTCGACGGTCCGGGCGAGCTGGGTGGTGGTGGCGACGTAGCAGCAGAGGATGCCGCCGGGGACGAGGGCCTTGGAGACGGCCTCGAGGCACTCCCAGGGGGCGAGCATGTCGAGGATGACGCGGTCGACGTCGGTGTCGCTCAGGTTGTCCTGGAGGTCACCGACGGTGAGCTGCCAGGCGGGGTGCGGGCCGCCGAAGTAGCGCTCCACGTTCTGCTGGGCGATCTCGGCGAAGTCCTCGCGGCGCTCGTAGGAGTGCAGCATGCCCTGGTCGCCGATGGCGCGCAGCAGGAAGCTGCTGAGTGAGCCGGAGCCGACGCCCGCCTCCACGACGCGCGCGCCGGGGAAGATGTCGGCGAAGGCGAGGATCTGCCCCGCGTCCTTGGGGTAGACGACTGCCGCCCCGCGGGGCATGGACAGGACGTAGTCGGGGAGCAGGGGGCGCAGCGCGAGGTAGGCGACGTTACCGGTGGTGCGGACAACGCTGCCCTCGGGTGAGCCGATCAGTTCGTCGTGCGGGAAGGAACCCTTGTGGGTGTGGAAGTTCTTCCCGGCTTCGAGCGTGAACGTGTAGTGGCGGCCCTTGGGGTCGGTCAGCTGAACCTGGTCCCCGACCTTGAAGGGCCCGCGCCTGCGGGCGGCACCGGTCGGTTCGGACATGTGACCAGCCTACCGGTCCCCGAAGGGCCCGCCGACCACCTCAGCTGGGCCGGGCCATCGCCTTCACGAAGGCGCGTTCGACGTCCGCGGCGGACAGGACGCCGTAGATCTCGCCGCTCTCCTCGACGACGAGGTACTCGGTGGCGGGGGTGGCGCGCAGGACGTCGAGGAGTTCCTCGCCGGACAGTTCGGCGGAGACGCGCATGCCGTCGGTGAGGTCCTGGGCGAGTCCGCTGACGGCCACCCAGGGGCGGCGGTGTTCGGGTACACCGACGATGGCGGCCTCGCGTACGAGGGAGAGGGGTTCGCCGTTGGCGTCGACCACGACGAGGGCGCGGGCGCCGGCGGCGTTGGCGCGGCGCAGCGCCTCGGAGAGCGGGGTGCCGGTCTCGACGGGGACGGCGCGGCGGGTGAGGTTGCGGGCGCGCAGTTCGGGGAGGTGTTCGCGCAGCCGGGCCATGCGCAGGCTGTTGCCGGCGCCGGTCCAGATGATGGCGGCGAGGATGGCGGCGAGCAGGGCGTCGAAGACGGTGTCCATGCCGACGCTGTCCTCGGCGGTGGTGCCGAGGGCGCCGGACTGGGTGAGCAGCGGCAGGCCGATCAGAACGGAGACGGCGAGGGCGCGGCCGACCCAGGCGGCGGCCACCGTGCCGCTCATGGCCCGTCCGGTGATCTTCCAGACGACGGCGCGGAGCATGCGGCCGCCGTCGAGGGGGAGGCCGGGCAGCAGGTTGAAGGCGGCCACGATGAGGTTGGAGATCATCAGGCCGGCCAGCAGGACGCCGGGAACGGTGCCGGGTTCGACAGGCCGCAGGGCGAGGTAGAAGAGGCCGGAGAGGACCAGGGAGAGCAGCGGGCCGACGAAGGCGAGCACGAACTCGCGGCCGGGGGTCTCGGCCTCTTTCTCGATCTCGGAGACACCGCCGAAGAACTGGAGCTGGATGCGGCGGACCGGGAGCTTGAAGCGGAGGGCGGCCACGGTGTGGGCCAGTTCGTGGACGAGCACGGAGGCGTAGAAGGCGACCGCGAAGAAGAGGGAGACCAGGTAGCGGGCGGCGCCGAGTTCGGGCAGCACGCGGTCGAGCTGGTTGCCGAACACCCAGGTGATGAGGGCGGCGACCAGGAACCAGCTGGGCGCGACGTAGACGGGTACCCCGAAGGGCCGTCCCATCAGCAGGCCGCCGCGGGGTTCGGGGGCGCGTCGCGGCGGGCGGGTCCGGCCGGCTTCGGGGTTCGGTCCGGAGTCGGGGGCGGGGGCCGAGTGGGCGAGGGTGCGGTGAGGGTGGTCGGCGCCGGGGCCGTGCTCGGGCGCGTGGCCGTCGGGCTCGCGCTCCGGGGTGCCGGGTTCACGCCGGCCGGTGTGCTCGGCGGTCGCGTGCGGACGGGCGGGGGCTTGCGGGGTTCCGTCCGTGTCGGCGGGGGCCTCGGCGTGGGGGGTCGGGGCCGCGGGGGCTTCGGACCCGGGGTTCGCGGCGGTGGGGGTCTCGGACCCGGGGTCCGCTGTGGCAGGGGCTTCGGGCGTGGTGTGCGGGCCCACGGGGGTCCCAGGGCCGGGGTCCGGCGGGGCGGGGGTCTCGGGGCCGGTGGCCGGGGCGGTGGGGGGTCGGGCCGGTGGTGGCTGTGCCGGTCCGTCCGTGCCGGAGGTGGGCGGCTCCTCGGCTTTGTCGTCCGGGGTGCCGGAGCCCGGGGGCTTCGGGTGGGCGGTCTCGTCGTGCGGGGTGGGGGCCGGGCGTGCGGGGCCGGTGGCCGGGGCCGCGGGCCCCGCGTCGGCCGACTCGTCGTTGCCCGACCGCGGCTGACCGCTCCCGCCGCTCTCGTCCACGATGTCCCCTCGTTCGAAGCGTCTCCGCTCCTGCCGGGCGGAAGGTCTCGGGTCGATGGTATGCGGCGGCCGTGGCACGTTCCGCCCCGGCACCCCCTGTGTTCTCCCTGTCGTCGCCCGTCACGTCGGGGGCTGGGTCACTGTCAGTGGTGGGCCGTATGGTCTGTGGTCATGGAGACGAGTGCGGAGGGCGTCGCGGACGCCCAGAGCGGCGGTACACCGGGCGAGGCCCCGGCGGTCACGGGCACGACGGGGCCGGCGGCCGGGGCCCGTCCGCCCGCGTCGCTGTCTCCGTCACGTGCGAGTGACTTCATGCAGTGCCCGCTGCTGTACCGGTTCCGGGTGATCGACCGGCTGCCGGAGAAGCCGAGCGAGGCGGCGACGCGGGGCACCCTGGTGCACGCGGTGCTGGAGCGGCTGTTTGACGCGCCCGCCGTGGAGCGGACCGCGCCGCGGGCCAAGTCCCTCGTCCCGGCTCAGTGGGACCGGCTGCGGGAGAACCGGCCGGAGGTCGTGGAGCTGTTCGCCGACGATCCGGAGGGTGAGCGGCTGGCGCGCTGGCTGGGCGAGGCGGAGCAACTCGTCGAGCGCTGGTTCACACTGGAGGATCCGACGCGGCTGGAGCCCGCGGAGCGCGAGTTGTTCGTGGAGGCCCGGTTGGACTCGGGGCTGACGCTGCGCGGGATCATCGACCGGGTGGACGTGGCGCCCACCGGCGAGGTGCGCATCGTCGACTACAAGACGGGCAAGGCGCCCCGGGCGGAGTACGCCGACGGCGCGCTGTTCCAGATGAAGTTCTACGCGCTCGTGGTGTGGCGCCTGAAGAACGTGATCCCGAGGCGGCTCCAGCTCGTCTATCTCGGCAGCGGTGACGTGATGACGTACGACCCGGTCCGCGCGGACCTGGAGATGGTCGAGCGCAAGCTGCTCGCGCTGTGGGAGGCGATCCGGCTGGCCACCGAGACGGGTGAGTGGCGGCCCCGGCCGACGAAGCTGTGCGGCTGGTGCGACCACCAGGCGCACTGCCCGGAGTTCGGCGGCACTCCCCCGCCGTATCCGCTGCCGGTCAGGGCGGGCGCGTCCGGCGTCGTGGAGCAGGGCAGAATGGGGCCGGACTAGCGAAGGAGACTTACGTGGCCATCCGCGTCCTACTGGTCGACGACCAGCCGCTGCTGCGTACGGGGTTCCGGATGATTCTGGAGGCCGAGCAGGACATCGCGGTGGTCGGCGAGGCCGGAGACGGTCTGCAGGCGCTCGATCAGGTGCGGGCCCTGCAACCCGATGTGGTTCTGATGGACATCCGCATGCCGCGGATGGACGGTGTGGAGGCGACCCGGCAGATCACCGGTCCGGGGCGGGACGGTCCGGCGAAGGTGCTGGTGCTGACCACGTTCGACCTCGACGAGTACGTGGTGGAGGCGCTGCGCGCGGGTGCCAGCGGGTTCCTGCTGAAGGACGCGCCGGCGAACGAACTGGTGCAGGCGATCCGGGTCGTCGCGGGCGGCGAGGCGATGCTCGCGCCGAGCATCACACGGCGGCTGCTCGACAAGTACGCCACCCATCTTCCCTCCGGTGACGAGCCGGTGCCGGACACGCTGCACACCCTCACCGACCGTGAGGTGGAGGTGCTGAAGCTGGTGGCGCGGGGATTGTCGAACGCCGAGATCGCGGCGGACCTCTTCGTCAGCGAGACCACCGTCAAGACCCACGTCGGTCATGTGCTGACCAAGCTGGGGCTGCGCGACCGGGTGCAGGCGGCGGTGTACGCGTACGAGAGCGGTCTGGTGCGTCCCGGCGCGCAGTAACGCGAGGCGCCGAGGATCGCGGTGACGATCCGTCACCAGGGCTTCGCCGCACATGTGAGAGCGCCCCCTCCCGGAAGACCGGGAGGGGGCGCTCTCACATGTGCGGGTCGGGCGTCACTCGCTGACGCCGCGGCCGAGCTCCCACAGCTGAAGGGTGGAGGAGCTGTTCAGGGCGTACGCGGTGCCCGTCACGTCGTCGCGGGCGACGACGTACTGCTTGCCCTGCCACAGCGGGATCAGCGGGACGTCCCGGGCCACGATGTCCTGGATCTGGTTCAGGCTCCCGGCGGCGGTGATCCGGTCGGCCTCGCGGCGGGACTGCGGGATCAGGCTGTTGATGATCTGGCTGTTGGCGTAGGGCGACTTGAGGAAGTTGTCCTTGTCGAGGAACGGCGCGAGGAAGTTGTCGGCGTCGGGGAAGTCGGGGAACCAGCCCATGCCGTAGACGTCGTACTGACCCTTGCGCTCCGCGGGGACGAACGCGTCCCACTTGGTGCCCTCGATGTCGATGTCGAAGAGGCCGCTCGCGTTGAGCTGCTTCTGCAGCACCTCGAACTCCTGCTTGGTCGCCGTGCCGTAGTGGTCGGTCGTGTAGTGCAGGGTGAGCTTGATCGGGGTGGTGATACCGGCCTTGGACAGCGCCGACTGGGCCTTGGCGACGCTCGGGTCGCCGTAGCGGTTGAAGAAGGCGTTGGAGTGGCCGGTCACGCTGGCCGGGACCAGCGAGTACAGCGCCTCGGCCTGGGAGCCGTAGACCTTGGAGACGATCTCGCTGCGGTTGATGACCTGGGCCATCGCCTCGCGCACGGCCTTGCTCTTCACGCTCGGGGCGCTGGTGGTGAAGGCGAGGTAGCGGATCTCGAGGCCGGGCAGCTCGACGGTGTCGATGTTGCCGCCGGCGGCGTTGGTGAACTTCTTGATCTGCTCCGGCGTCAGGCCTCGGGAGACGATGTCGACGTCACCCTTGTCGAGGGCGGTACCCATGGACTCGGGGTCGGCGAAGGAGACCATCTCGACCTTGTCGTTGTTCACCTTCAAGGACCCCTTGTAGTTGGGGTTCTTGATGAACACGGCCTTGACCATCTCGTCGTTCTTGACCTCGGCCTGGAGGGTGTACGGGCCGGAGCCGTCCACGGCGAAGCCGTCGCGCAGCTTGTCCTTCTCGTAGTCGTCGGGGTTCACGATGCCCGCGACCGGGGTGGACAGCTTGTACGGGAAGGTGGCGTCGGCGGTCTTCAGGTGGAAGATCACCTCGCTGTCGCCCTGCGTCTCGACGGTGTCGATGGTGGACAGCAGCGCGAAGACGCCCGAGTCGGCCTTGATGGCGAGGGCGCGGTCGATGGAGAACTTCACATCGGCCGCGGTGATGGCCTTTCCGTTGGAGAACTTCAGACCGCTGCGCAGCTTGCAGGCGTAGCGCTCGTTGCCGCTGTCGGTGAAGCCACAGCTCTGGGCGGCCTCGGGGACCGGGTCGCCTTCGCCCTTCGGCTGGACCATCAGGGTCTGGACGGTCTGGCGCAGGATGTTCCAGGTGCCGACGTCGTAGGAGTAGGCGGGGTCGACCGGCGCGGGCGCGTCCTTCGTGATCGTGAACCTGTCCGTGGTACCGACGACGATGGCGTCACCGCCGCCGCTCCCGCTGCCGGATCCGCCGCAGGCAGCGAGCACGGGCGCGATAAGGCCGATCACAGCCGGCAGCACCAAAGTCTTGCGGTTCATGCTCGAGTTTCTCCAGGCTGATTCGAGTCCGTGTACCCGGCATGCATGGGTGTCGCGGCGGATCACGGCGGGGTGGGGCGAGGTTCTCGCGATGAGATTAGTCCGCACCAGCCCGGGGGTTCACAGTCGGCGGACCGAGGTGCCATCACGCAGCGAAACCGGTCGTGGACACACCGAAAACCCGACAGCGGAAGGATTAGTGCACGGTTTCATCAATCAGGACACAAGGACGCGGTGACACCCCCCGAAATAGGGTGAGCAGCACACGTCGACCCGTCTGTCGACCCCGCTCCGGGTGGCGAAAGTCACATGGTCAACCGCGGTGGTGTGGGCAGGAATCCGGGTCGTCGCGAATTTCCGCTCCGCGGAGTCACCTCGGGGTCACTCCCCGCGGGATCCGGGGCGGGCGATGACGCACGCCGGGCGAACGGCTGGTGCGCTTCCGTGACTAGTGCACTTCCGTGATCAGTCCGCGCAGGAACGCGAGGTCCACCTCTTCGAGGGAACCGACGACGGTGCGCCGGGCGGCCGGGGCGACGGGGGCCACCGACGGTACGACCACGACATGGCAGCCCGCCGCCTCGGCGGCGGCGACACCGGTCGCGGTGTCCTCGACGACCGCGCACCGGGTGGGATCCACCCCGAGTCCGGCGGCGGCGAGCAGATACGGGTCGGGGTACGGCTTGGTGCGCGTCACTTCGTCGCCGGCGATGCTCAGGGCGAAGTGCTGGGGGCCGAGCGAGGTGAGGACCCGGTCGATGATGCGCCGGTGGGAGGCGGACACCAGGGCGGTGGGGATGGCGTACTCGGCCAGCTCGGCGAGGAGCCTGGCGGCCCCCGGCATCAGCGGCAGGGTGTGCGCGATGCGTGCCTCGAACCCCGCGTTCAGCAGGACCGTGAGCTCGGCGAGGGTGATGTCGGCGCCGGTGGCCTCGATGAGGAAGCCCGCGCTGCGGGTCATCGGACCGCCGACCACGACATGGCGCCAGGAGTCGTCGAGGACGTGACCGAGGCCGCCGAAGACCTCGACCTCGACGTCCCACCAGAAGCCCTCGGTGTCCACCAGGGTGCCGTCCATGTCGAGGAGCACCGCTTGAAGAGCTGAGCCTTCGGCCGTTCGGGTTCCGAGTGCGGGGACCGTGCTGGTCATCCACGTACCTCCTTGAAGGGACGACCAGGCCGGTTCCCGCACGGGGAACCGGCCTGGAGTGGACCGACCAGTCTACGACTTATCCGATCAGTGCGCGCTGCGGCGTAGGTCTCACGGCGCGTCGCGCGGGCACGTCACCGTGTGTCAGCACCGTTCGTCACCATGTGTCGGCACCGTTCGTCACCGTGTGTCGGCACCGTTCGTCACCGTGCGTTGAAGTACTTGGCCTCCGGGTGGTGGATGACGATGGCGTCGGTGGACTGCTCGGGGTGGAGCTGGAACTCCTCGGAGAGGTGGACGCCGATCCGTTCGGGCCCGAGCAGGTCGGCGATCTTCGCGCGGTCCTCCAGGTTCGGGCAGGCGCCGTAGCCGAGGGAGAAGCGGGCGCCCCGGTACTTCAGGGCGAACATGTCCTCCATCGCGGCCGGGTCCTCGCCGGCGAAGCCCAGTTCGGAGCGGACCCGCGCGTGCCAGTACTCGGCGAGCGCCTCGGCCAGCTGGACGGACAGCCCGTGCAGTTCGAGGTAGTCGCGGTAGGCGTCCGCCGCGAACAGCTTCGCGGTCTCCTCGCCGATCCGGGAGCCGACGGTGACGACCTGGAGGCCGACGACGTCCCGCTCCCCGGACTCCTCCGGGCGGAAGAAGTCCGCCAGGCACAGCCGCCGGCCGCGGCGCTGACGCGGGAACGTGAACCGGGTGCGTTCGTTGCCCCGGTCGTCCAGGATGATCAGGTCGTCGTCCTTGGACACGCACGGGAAGTAGCCGTAGACCACCGCGGCTTCCAGCAGGTTGTCGGTCTGGAGCCGGTCCAGCAGTCCGCGCAGCCGCGGCCGGCCCTCGGACTCGACGAGCTCCTCGTACGTCGGTCCCTCACCGGTGCGCGCCTGCTTCAGGCCCCACTGCCCCTTGAACAGCGCGCCCTCGTCGAGCCAGCCGGCGTACTCCTTGAGCTGGATGCCCTTGATGACGCGGGTGTCCCAGAACGGCGGGACGGGGACCGGGGTGTCGATGGCGACGTCGGAGCGGACGTGTCCTTCCTCCGGGCGTTCCTCGACCTCCACGGCGGCCGCGGGCCGCACCCTGCGCTGCTTGAGTTCGGGCAGTTTCGCGCCCGGAACGCCCCGCTTCACCCCGATCAGCGCGTCCATCAGCCGCAGGCCCTCGAAGGCGTCCCGGGCGTAGCGCACCTCGCCCTCGTAGACCTCGTGCAGGTCCTGTTCCACGTACGCCCTCGTCAGCGCCGCACCGCCGAGGATCACCGGGAAGTTCGCCGCCAGGCCGCGCTGGTTGAGCTCCTCCAGGTTCTCCTTCATGATCACCGTCGACTTCACCAGCAGGCCGGACATCCCGATCACGTCGGCGCGGTGTTCCTGCGCGGCCTCCACGATCGCCGACACCGGCTGCTTGATGCCGAGATTGACCACGTTGTAGCCGTTGTTGGAGAGGATGATGTCGACCAGGTTCTTGCCGATGTCGTGCACATCGCCGCGTACGGTGGCCAGCACGATCGTGCCCTTGCCCTCCGCGTCCGACTTCTCCATGTGCGGTTCGAGGTAGGCGACCGCGGTCTTCATGACCTCCGCGGACTGCAGGACGAACGGCAGCTGCATCTGGCCGGAGCCGAACAGCTCGCCCACGACCTTCATGCCGTCGAGCAGTGTCGCGTTCACGATCTCCAGTGCCGGACGCTCGGCCAGCGCGAGATCGAGGTCGGCCTCCAGTCCGTTGCGCTCACCGTCGACGATCCGCCGCTTGAGCCGCTCGTCCAGCGGCAGCGCCGCCAGCTCCTCCGCCCGGCCGGCCTTCAACGACTTGGTGGTGGCGCCCTCGAACAGTGCCATCAGCTTCTGCAGCGGGTCGTAGCCCTCGCGCCGCCGGTCGTGGATCAGGTCCAGAGCCGTGGTCACCTGCTCCTCGTCGAACCGCGCGATCGGCAGGATCTTCGAGGCGTGCACGATCGCCGAGTCCAGCCCCGCCTTCACGCACTCGTCCAGGAAGACGGAGTTGAGCAGGATCCGCGCGGCCGGGTTCAGACCGAAGGAGATGTTCGACAGGCCGAGCGTGGTCTGCACGTCGGGGTGGCGGCGCTTCAGCTCACGGATCGCCTCGATCGTGGCGACGCCGTCCCCGCGCGACTCCTCCTGGCCCGTGCAGATGGTGAACGTCAGCGTGTCGACCAGGATGTCCGACTCGTGGATGCCCCAGTTGCGGGTCAGGTCGTCGATCAGCCGCTCGGCGATCGCCACCTTCTTCTCCGGGGTACGGGCCTGGCCCTCCTCGTCGATCGTCAGCGCGATCAGCGCCGCGCCGTGCTCCCGTGCCAGGCCCGTCACCCGCGCGAACCGTGACTCGGGGCCGTCGCCGTCCTCGTAGTTCACCGAGTTGATCACCGCGCGGCCGCCCAGCTTCTCCAGGCCGGCCCGGACCACCTCCAGCTCGGTGGAGTCCAGCACGATCGGCAGCGTCGACGCCGTCGCGAACCGGCCCGCCAGCTCCGCCATGTCGGCCACGCCGTCCCGGCCGACGTAGTCCACGCACAGGTCCAGCATGTGCGCGCCCTCGCGGATCTGATCCCGCGCCATCTCCACACAGTCGTCCCAGCGGCCCTCGAGCATCGCCTCACGGAACTTCTTCGAACCGTTGGCGTTCGTCCGCTCACCGATCGCCAGGTACGCGGTGTCCTGCCGGAACGGCACGCTCTGGTAGAGGGAGGCCGCTCCCGGCTCCGGGCGCGGGGCGCGCTCGGTCGGGCTGAGCTCGCGGACGCGCTCGACGACCTGGCGCAGGTGCTCGGGGGTGGTGCCGCAGCAGCCGCCGACCAGGGACAGGCCGTAGTCGAGGACGAAGTTCTCCTGGGCATCGGCCAGGCCCTCGGCGTCGAGCGGGAAGTGGGCGCCGTCCTTGGTGAGGATCGGCAGGCCGGCGTTCGGCATGCACAGCAGGGGGATGCGGGAGTGGCGGGTGAGGTAGCGCAGGTGCTCGCTCATCTCGGCCGGGCCGGTCGAGCAGTTCAGGCCGATCATGTCGATGCCGAGCGGCTCGAGCGCGGTCAGCGCGGCGCCGATCTCCGAGCCGAGCAGCATCGTGCCGGTGGTCTCGAAGGCCATCGAGACCAGCAGCGGGACCTCGACGCCGGTGGCCTCCATCGCGCGGCGGGCGCCCAGGACGGAGGCCTTGGTCTGCAGGAGGTCCTGGGTCGTCTCGACGATCAGCGCGTCGGCACCGCCGGCCAGCAGGCCCTCGGCGTTGACCTGGAAGCCGTCACGGATCGTGGGATAGGGGACGTGGCCGAGGGTCGGCAGCTTGGTGCCGGGGCCGATGGATCCGAGGACCCAGCGCTGCCGGCCGTCGCGGGCGGCGAAGTCGTCGGCGGTCTCGCGGGCGATCCGGGCACCGGCCTCGGACAGTTCGTGCACGCGGTCGGCGATGTCGTACTCGGCCATCGCCGCGTGGTTGGCGCCGAAGGTGTTCGTCTCGACGCAGTCCACGCCCACGGAGAAGTACGCCTCGTGGACCGAGCGGACGATGTCGGGGCGGGTGACGTTCAGGACCTCGTTGCATCCTTCGAGGTCCTGGAAGTCTTCGAGTGTGGGCTCCTGGGCCTGGAGCATGGTGCCCATGGCACCGTCCGCCACCACCACACGGGTGGCGAGGGCCTCTCGGAGCGCGGACACGCGGGTCCGGCTGTCGGCGGAAGGGGTCGGCGGCACAGAGGCCATGAAGGGGGCTCCCTTATATGCGACGGCTGTCGGCTTTGCGCCACCAGGGGATGTGCTCGCGAAGAGCTGCCCGAGGCGGCCGCACCACGTCAGGGTATCCGGGACCGGGGGCTTATGGTCGGGGCGTCCACGGGACGGACGAGGATGTCGTCCGGGTCACCCCGCACGGGCGAGTGACGTAACAGGTACGGACGGACCATTAGCGGTACGTCGCCACGGACCGGTAGTGTTCGGCATTGCCGAACGTCGGCAGCGGGGACCGCGTGTGATCGGTCAAGGGGACGGAGGCAGGACGGCGATGGCACGGAACATCCAGTCGCTCGAACGGGCGGCCGCGATGCTGCGGTTGCTGGCGGGCGGTGAACGGCGGCTGGGCCTGTCGGACATCTCCTCGTCCCTGGGCCTCGCCAAGGGCACCGCGCACGGCATCCTGCGCACCCTCCAGCAGGAGGGTTTCGTCGAGCAGGACGAGGCTTCCGGGCGCTACCAGCTGGGCGCCGAACTGCTGCGGCTGGGCACCACGTATCTCGACGTGCACGAACTGCGGGCGCGGGCCCTGGTGTGGACGGACGACCTGGCCCGTTCCAGCGGGGAGAGCGTCCACCTGGGGGTGCTGCACCAGCAGGGCGTGCTGATCGTGCACCACGTCTTCCGGCCCGACGACAGCCGGCAGGTCCTGGAGATCGGGGCCATGCAGCCGCTGCACTCGACGGCTCTGGGCAAGGTGCTGACGGCGTACGACCCCGTGGCGCACAGCGAGGCACTGGAGGCCGACCGCAAGCCGTTCACGGACCGGACCGTGTGCGAGCCCGAGGACTTCGAACAGATCCTCGACCTGACGCGCGCGCGGGGGTACGCGGCCGATGTCGAGGAGACCTGGGAGGGCGTGGCGTCCATCGCCGCGCCCATCCACGACCGGCGCCGGATGCCGGTCGGCGCGGTCGGCATCACCGGCGCGGTGGAGCGGCTGGGCCGGGACGGGGAGCTGCGGCCCGAGCTGATCGCGGCGGTGCGGGACTGCGCCCGAGCGGTGTCTCGGGACCTGGGCGCCGGCCGGTTCTGAGCCGGGACCGCCGGCCCGCGTAGGCGGCGTACGCGACACATGTCACCGACAGACCGGAACGCCAGGGGGCGTCCCGGTCTCAGCCGTACCCTGATGCGCACATAGCGGACAAATGCCTGGTTCGGCCGTACGTCCCGGTGCGCGTGGCGCACGGACGCGAGCCGTGCGGGGCCAGGAGTGAGATCGATAGCCCACAGCAATCAATAACGATCGCGTTTTCGATAACAGAACCCTTGACGCATCCGTGGCGCCGGAGCAAGACTCCCGTCCATCGGTCGGCATTGTCGAACACCTAACGGCATTAGGCGCTAGAGTGTGAGCACGCCAAGGGCCGGAATCGCTCTCACCCCTGAGGGCGCTCGATCTCCCGGAGGGACCCGGGATTTCGGCTTCCCTGGACGAAGGACAAAGGAGTCGCGGGTGTCCAGCTCCGACATCTTCATCGGCGAGACCATTGGTACCGCCATACTCATCCTGCTCGGCGGTGGCGTGTGTGCCGCCGTCACGCTGAAGGCGTCCAAGGCTCGCAACGCCGGCTGGCTCGCGATCGCCTTCGGGTGGGGCTTCGCCGTACTGACGGCGGTCTACACCTCCGGGCCCCTGTCAGGCGCCCACCTCAACCCGGCGGTCACGCTCGCGCTCGCGATCAAGGACGGCGGCTGGAACGACGTTCCGCTCTACTGGGGCGGCCAGCTCCTCGGCGCCATGATCGGCGCGACTCTGGTCTGGGTCGCCTACTACGGCCAGTTCCAGGCGCACCTCACCGACCGGGAGATCGTCGGCGAGGCGGCGGCCCGGTCCGCCGAGACGCAGGGCGTCAAGGTGAAGTCCGTCGAGGCGCAGGAGCAGGCCGCGGGCCCGGTCCTGGGCGTCTTCTCCACCGGCCCCGAGATCCGGGTGGCGTGGCAGAACCTGGCGACCGAGATCATCGGCACCTTCGTGCTGGTGCTCGCCGTCCTCACTCAGGGGCTGAACGACGCGGGCAACGGCCTGGGCGTATTGGGCGCCCTGATCACCGCACTCGTCGTCGTCGGGATCGGTCTGTCCCTCGGTGGCCCGACCGGCTACGCGATCAACCCGGCGCGTGACCTCGGTCCGCGCATCGTGCACGCCCTCCTGCCCCTGCCCAACAAGGGCGGCTCGGACTGGCGCTACGCCTGGATACCGGTGGTCGGCCCGCTGGCCGGCGGCGCGATAGCCGCCGTCGTGTACAACGTCGCCTTCGCCTGAGAGCACCGGACTTCGCCTCCTGCACCACGCGCATCGACCCGCGAACCAAGAGCATGAGCACGAAGCACCGAGTCTTCCCGCACGCGCCGTACGGACAGCCCCACACCCACGGACCTTTCAGGAGCACACAGTGACCGACGCGCACACCGCCGGCCCGTTCATCGCCGCCATCGACCAGGGCACCACCTCCAGCCGCTGCATCGTCTTCGACCGGGACGGCCGCATCGTCTCCGTCGACCAGAAGGAGCACGAGCAGATCTTCCCGAAGCCGGGCTGGGTCGAGCACGACGCCACCGAGATCTGGACCAACGTCGAGGAGGTCGTCGCCGGAGCCATCGCGAAGGCCGGCATCACCCGCGACGACATCAAGGCCATCGGCATCACCAACCAGCGCGAGACCACGCTGCTCTGGGACAAGAACACCGGTGAGCCCGTCCACAACGCCATCGTCTGGCAGGACACCCGCACCGACGCGCTCTGCCGGGAACTCGGCCGCAACGTCGGCCAGGACCGCTTCCGCCGCGAGACCGGTCTGCCCCTCGCCTCCTACTTCGCCGGCCCCAAGGCCCGCTGGCTGCTCGACAACGTCGAGGGCCTGCGCGAGCGCGCCGAGGCGGGCGACATCCTCTTCGGCACCATGGACAGCTGGGTCATCTGGAACCTGACCGGCGGCGTCAACGGCGGCCACCACGTCACCGACGTCACCAACGCCTCCCGCACCATGCTGATGAACCTCCACACTCTGGAGTGGGACGCGAAGATCGCCGAGTCCATCGGTGTCCCGCTGTCGATGCTGCCCGAGATCCGTTCCTCCGCGGAGGTCTACGGCGAGGTCACCGGTGGCAAGCTGGGCGACCTGCTCGGCGGCATCCCGGTCGCCTCCGCGCTCGGCGACCAGCAGGCGGCGCTGTTCGGCCAGACCTGCTTCTCCGAGGGCGAGGCCAAGTCCACGTACGGCACCGGCACGTTCATGCTGATGAACACCGGTGAGAAGATCATCAACTCGTACTCGGGGCTGCTCACCACCGTCGGCTACCGCATCGGCGACCAGAAGCCGGTCTACGCCCTCGAGGGCTCGATCGCCGTCACCGGTTCGCTGGTGCAGTGGATGCGCGACCAGATGGGCCTGATCTCCACCGCCGCCGAGATCGAGACGCTCGCGCTCTCGGTGGACGACAACGGCGGCGCCTACTTCGTGCCGGCCTTCTCCGGCCTGTTCGCCCCGTACTGGCGCTCCGACGCCCGCGGTGTGATCGCCGGTCTGACCCGGTACGTCACCAAGGCGCACCTCGCGCGCGCCGTCCTGGAGGCCACCGCCTGGCAGACCCGTGAGATCACCGACGCCATGACGAAGGACTCGGGCGTCGAGCTCACGGCCCTCAAGGTCGACGGCGGCATGACCTCCAACAACCTGCTGATGCAGACCCTCTCCGACTTCCTGGACGCCCCCGTGGTGCGCCCGATGGTCGCCGAGACCACCTGCCTCGGCGCCGCCTACGCCGCCGGTCTCGCCGTCGGCTTCTGGACCAACACCGACGACCTGCGTGCCAACTGGCGCCGGGCCGCCGAGTGGACCCCCCGCATGGACGCGGACACCCGCGACCGTGAGTACAAGAGCTGGCTCAAGGCCGTCGAGCGGACCATGGGCTGGATCGAAGACGAAGACTGACGAGGAGCAAGAACCCCACATGACCAGTCAGCCCACCCTGCAGTCCGTGCCTGCCCTGGGGAAGCGCCCGGCTTCCGGCTCCAACCCGAGCCGCGCCGAGACCCGGGAGCAGCTCTCCAAGGCGTCGTACGACCTCCTCGTGATCGGCGGCGGCATCCTGGGCATCTCCACCGCCTGGCACGCCGCGCAGTCCGGTCTGCGGGTGGCTCTGGTCGACTCCGGCGACTTCGCCGGTGCCACCTCCTCCGCCTCCTCCAAGCTGCTCCACGGCGGTCTGCGCTACCTCCAGACCGGCGCGGTGCGGCTGGTGGCGGAGAACCACTTCGAGCGCCGTGCGGTCTCCCGCCAGGTGGCCCCCCACCTGGCGAACCCGCTCACGTTCTACCTCCCCGTGTACCGGGGCGGGCCGCACGGCGCCGCGAAGCTCGGGGCGGGCGTGTTCGCCTACTCCGCGCTCTCCGCGTTCGGTGACGGCGTGGGACACCTGCTCAGCCCCGCCAAGGCCGCGCAGGACGTGCCCGAGCTGCGCACCGACAACCTCAAGGCCGTCGCCGTGTACGGCGACGACCAGATGAACGACTCCCGGATGGCCCTGATGACGGTCCGCGCGGCCGTCGAGTCGGGCGCCGTCGTCCTCAACCACGCCGAGGTCACCGGGCTGCGCTTCACCAGGGGCCGGGTGACGGGCGCCGAGCTGCGCGACCGTCTCTCCGGCGACGAGTTCGGCGTCAGCGCCCGCCTGGTGCTGAACGCGACCGGTCCCTGGGTCGACCACCTGCGCCGGATGGAGGACCCGAACGCCGCGCCGTCGATCCGGCTGTCGAAGGGCGCGCACCTGGTCCTGAAGCGGACCGCGCCGTGGAAGGCCGCGCTGGCGACCCCCATCGACAAGTACCGCATCACCTTCGCCCTCCCCTGGGAGGACATGCTGCTGCTCGGCACGACCGACGAGGAGTACGAGGGCGACCCGGCGGACGTCGCGGTCAACGACAAGGACATCGCCCAGATACTCGACGAGGCCGCGTTCTCCATCCGTGACCAGCAGCTCGACCGTGACCTCATCACGTACGCCTTCGCGGGTCTGCGCGTGCTGCCGGGCGGTCCCGGGAACACCGCCAAGGCCAAGCGCGAGACGGTGGTGACCGAGGGCAAGGGCGGCATGCTGTCCGTCGCGGGCGGCAAGTGGACCACCTTCCGCCACATCGGCCGCACGGTGATGCAGAAGCTGGAGGCGCTGCCCGGCCACCCGCTCGGCGACGACTTCGAGCCGATCTCCTCGCTGCCGAAGAAGCTGCCGCTGCCGGGTGTCGCCAACCCGCGCGCGGTCGCGCACCGGCTGCTCATCGACCGTCCCGCGCCGGGTCCGCGCATGGCGGCGGACACCGCCAGGCACCTGGCCACGCACTACGGTTCGCTGGCCTTCGACATCGCCCGGCTGGCGAATGAGAACCCGGAACTGGGCGAGCGCGTCCACCCGGATGCGCCGGAGATCTGGGCGCAGGTCGTCTACGCCCGGGACAACGAGTGGGCCCAGACGCAGGACGACGTGCTGCGCCGCCGTACGACGCTGACGATCCGCGGCCTGGCCACGGACGAGATCCGCGCGAAGGTGCAGGACGTGCTCGACAAGGAGTAGGCCTGCCGCCGGCCTCTCCCCGACCGGGCGCCGGCGTCACGCGAAGGGCGGCTCCACCCCGGTGGCGCCGCCCTTCGGCACAGGTGCGGCCGAGCGCGGTCCGTCACCCGGCGGGAGCCGGCCGCAGCCCCGATCTCGGTCTCGGTCCCGGTCCCGGTCCCGGTCTGGGTCTCGGTCTCGGCAGGTGAGCCGGTCACCACGGCGTACTCGGCGCTGCGTACGGTCGTCGGAGCGTGCGCCCTTCCTGACGACGGGTCGCCGCGGTCGCCGCCGTCCCCGCCCCACCGGAGTCGCCCCATGCCCCAGGATTCGCTGCCCGTCACCCGCGTCCCCCGCACCGGGCTTCCGGCGCACGCGCTGGTGGTCGGCGACCCGGCGCGCGCCGCGGCCGTCGCCGCGCTGCTCGACGGCGCCGAGGAGGTGTCCCACCACCGCGAGTACCGCGTGTTCAGCGGCGGTTGGCAGGGCCTGCCGGTCGTCGTGGCCTCGCACGGGGTGGGCGCGCCGGGGGCGGTCCTGCTGTTCGGGGAGCTCGCGGACGCGGGCGTGCGCACGTTCCTGCGGTTCGGCACGGCGGGCTCGATGCGGCCCGGGATCGGGGCCGGCGACCTCGTCATCGCCGAGGCGGCCGTACGCGACGACGGGGTGACCCACCAGTTGCTGCCGCCGGAGTATCCGGCGGTGTCGGCGCCGGAGGCGGTGCTCGCGCTCCAGCGTGCCGCGCGCCGGGCCGGGGTCGCGCACCACCGGGGCATCGTGTGGACGCGGGCCGCGTTCCAGCCGGGGCTGATCCCGCTCTTCTCCTACGACGGCGCGGGCCTCGCGGCCATCGAGATGGAGCTGTCCGCGCTGTTCGTGACGGCCTCGCTGCGCGGCCTCGTCGCCGGCGGGGTGCTCGTCGTCGACGGGGCGAACGCCGACGAACTCGTCGACGAGCGGGCCACAGGCGGGTACGACCCGCACCGCGAGGTCGTCGCGACCGGGGTCGAGCGGGGCGCGGTCGTCGCGCTGGAGGCGCTGCGGCTGCTGGCGCTGGAGGAACGGGCCTGAGCCTCCATAATGTGCTGAGACATCGGATGTCTGAGCGACAGGAGACCCGCCATGGCAGTCACCGACGAGGCGATCGAGAAGATCAAGGGCATGATCGTCTCCGGCGCGCTGCGCCCCGGTGACCGCCTGCCGAAGGAGAGCGAACTCGCCTCCGGCCTGGGGTTGTCCCGCAACTCGCTGCGGGAGGCCGTGCGGGCCCTGTCGCTGATCCGGATCCTGGACGTACGGCAGGGCGACGGCACGTACGTGACGAGCCTGGCCCCGCAACTGCTGCTGGAGGCGATGAGCTTCGTAGTCGACTTCCACCGCGACGACACCGTGCTGGAGTTCCTCGCCGTGCGCCGCATCCTGGAGCCGGCCGCGACGGCGATGGCGGCCCCACGCATCAGCGAACAGCAACTGGACGTGCTCACGGCCCAGTTGGAGGCGCTCGGCACGGCGCCCTCGGTGGAGGAACTCGTCGCCTGCGATCTGGAGTTCCACCGGGGCATCGTGCGCGGCGCCGGCAACTCGGTGCTGTGTTCCCTGCTCGACGGTCTGTCGGGGCCCACCACCCGGGCCCGGATCTGGCGCGGGCTGACCCAGGAGGACGCGGTCGGCCGCACCCTGCGCGAGCACCGGGCGATCCTGGCCGCGCTGCGCGACCGGGACGCGGAGGCGGCCCGCTCGTGGGCGACCGTGCACATCGCGAGCGTGGAGCAGTGGCTGCGCAGCACCCTGTGAATCACCTGTGACTCCCCCGCCGGGCCTCGACGGATCTCACCGGCCGGAGGGGTTCAGGGGTGGCGATCGGGGCAGTGATCCGTTCACTCCCCCGTGCAAGGGGGCTGCGGGCGCCCCCGCCGCACGCCGTAAGGTTGGGGCGTACGCGAGGGCACGTCGGAAGGAGGCGCTGGGTGATCGAGCTCGAGGGAGTACCCGAGCTGATCGACCCGGTCATGGTGGCCGCGTTCGAGGGCTGGAACGATGCCGGCGACGCCGCCTCCACCGCGGTCGCGCATCTGGAGCGGGAGTGGAAGGGCGAGGTGTTCGCGGCGCTCGACGCCGAGGACTACTACGACTTCCAGGTGAACCGCCCCACGGTGTGGATAGACGACGGGGTCCGCAAGATCACTTGGCCGACGACAAGGTTGTCGGTGGTCCGGATCGGCGGCGAGAAGCCGCGCGACCTGGTGCTGGTCCGCGGCATCGAACCGTCCATGCGCTGGCGTTCGTTCTGCAACGAGCTGCTCGGCTTCGCACACGAGCTGGGCGTGGAGCTGGTGGTGATCCTGGGCGCCCTGCTCGGTGACACCCCGCACACGCGTCCGGTACCGATCAGCGGGACGACGTCCGACGCGGACCTGGCCCAGCGCATGGATCTGGAGGAGACCAAGTACGAGGGCCCCACGGGCATCGTCGGCGTCCTCCAGGAGGCGTGCACGCACGCGGGTGTGCCGGCGGTGTCGCTGTGGGCGGCCGTGCCGCACTACGTGTCGCAGCCGCCGAACCCGAAGGCCACGCTGGCCCTCCTCAACCGGCTGGAGGACCTGATCGACGTGCGCATCCCGCTGGGCGAGCTGCCCGAGGACGCGCGCGCCTGGCAGGTGGGCGTGGACCAACTGGCCGCCGAGGACAGCGAGGTCGCCGAGTACGTGCAGACGCTGGAGGAGGCCCGGGACACCGCGGAGCTGCCGGAGGCGTCGGGCGAGGCGATCGCCCGCGAGTTCGAGCGGTATCTGCGGCGCCGGGACGGCGGCGGCCCGCCCGGGGCACCCGGCGGGCATGCCACGGACGGCGGCGACGGCGGGTCGCCCGGCTCGTACCTGCGGGACAACCCCAGCGAGCGGACCCGGCCGCCGAAGCCACCGAAGCCGAGCGCGGACGACGAGGATTCGTCGGAGGACTGAGTCGACGGGCCGGGTCGGCGCGCTGAGTCTGCGCGCCGGGCCGGTGGGCCGGCGGATCGATGGACCGGCCGACACAGGAAGAGGGCGCCGAACATCGACCCGAGTGCGGCATCCGCACCGGCCGTGATCCGGTCGCGCTGGACTTCCAGCAGCCGCGATCCGAGCGCCGCG
>NZ_JBSFCK010000008.1:0-365654 GCF_053593435.1 Streptomyces sp. NPDC002306 | reverse complement strand
AACTCTTCGGGATAAGGCTTGGGCACAGCGACATCCTTCCCACCCGCCCCACAGGGCAAGCCAGTTCAGATGTCACCCGATCGTGCAGCAGACCCGTTGCACTTCGTTCACGTGGCACCGGACCAAATCGAGTGGCACAAACTCGACCGCACGGACGACGCGGCCGAGCGAGCGGAACTGCGGGTACTGCAGGAGCTCAACTTGGCGCGGGACGCCACACGTACGTTCGCCGTTGGACCGGTGCTGGCGTCCTGGCTTCATCGCGATCTGTCCGTGTACGAGAGCACACCTCCACCGCTGCGGCTCGATCCAGGCTTCGACATCAAGTCAGGAGTGACGCGCCAGCCTCCCCCCGGAGTACCTCAGATCCTCATGACGGGACGCATGGAGGACGCGTCATTGAAGGGTTTGGACCTGGCGGCAAAGGCAGTGGGCCGAGCCATTCGGTTGAGCCCCTTGGCAGACCAATGGGAACTGCTGGTGAGGGGAGCGCCGGCTGGGAGCTCCGTAGCCATGCGAGATCAAGTTTTGACCTGGGTCGATCACCATGCTGTGCACGTCACGATGCGCAACTACTCCACATCGTTTGATGTGGAGCGGGAAGTACGACGAGCAAGCCTGGTCGTCATGCCCTCACGGGCAGAAGCCTTCGGACTTGTGGGACTTGTGGGACTTGAGGCCATTCAAGCCGGAACCCCTGTGCTGGTGAGCAGCAGAAGCGGGCTCGGCGTCTTGTTGCGAGAGGTACTGCCCCAAGAGGCGGATCGCTTCGTTGTACCTGTCGGGAATGGCGAGGAAGCCGACGTTCTCCAGTGGGGTCACGCGATCGCTGCCGTCATGAGGGACCGTGGAGCAGCTTTTGCTGCGGCTGACAAATTGCGGCATGCCATGGCCCGCGAGCGGTCATGGGCTGCAGCAGCCCAGCTGGTCCTAGATTCCGTCCCTAACTAGATCACGGCCCAGGGACGGCCCCAACTACGCGATACGTCCTCGACCGGAGCCGAACGCGCTGGTCGGGGACATACGGGGCCGTCCTGCGCAAACTTCATCTACTTCTGGCCCCTGTACACCGGCCAGGCGATCCCGATCGACGACTGGCGATCCCGGATGTGGCTGGACACCTGGGTCTAGCTGCGCAGACGTGGCGAGGGGGCGCGGCGTTCCGCCGCGCCCCCTTCGTCGTCGGTCCTGGACCGGGCGTCAGCGCACGTCGATGCAGTCGGCCGCGCCGGTGACACTGCCGGTCGTGGAGTTGCCGTAGTACACCCAGCGGTAGAAGCCGTCGGCCGAGGCGGTGACCGTGGTCTTCAGCGTGCCTCGCGAACGCCCGCATGACGCCTGTGGCAGGCGAGTTGGCCGACGGGCCGTGATCTCGCCAACTCGAGGCGACGGCCGGGTTAAGAGCCGGGACGGGGCCGCAGGGGTGCACAACCCCCCGGGTGGCCCCCTTGTCTGACGCGCTGAAGTGATCACCCGATCCATCGAGCGTGGGGACACCACAGCATGCGCAGACACACCACTGCCGTCGCCGCCACCGCCGCCGCCTTCAGCGCCGTCCTGGCCGTGGGCGCCCTCGCCGCCCCGGCCGTCGCCCAGGACGACTCGGGCACGAAGTTCTGGAACATCGACGTCAACCACAACCGCGACTACACCGTCGGCGTCGAGGCCGCGCGGAAGCGGGTCTTCACGATCGGCGCGACGGTCACCGACCCGAACGGCGTCCGGAGCGTGTCGTTCGATCTGCGGCACGGAGAGGACCCGGCGACTGCCGACGGGCTCATGGCCGGGCGTGCCCACTGTTCGCCGCTCAGCGCGACCGCCTCCTACTGCGAGGCCCTCCTGACGGCCGACCCGAACGTCAACCTCCACCGCAACTCCGTCGCCGGCCTCTGGTACCTCACCGCCGTGGCCGTCGACGGCGCCGGCGACGTGACCCGCGCGGACGGCCTCGACCACGCGTACTTCGCACGCATCAAGCGCAACGCCTACGCGTCCCAGACCGTCGCCGGCCCGCAGTCGGTGAAGAAGGGCAAGAGCCTCACGGTCAAGGCCCAGATGACCGTCGCCAGCTGGGAGAAGCACAAGAACGTGCCCCTCGTCGGGCACCAGGTGCTGCTCCAGTACCGCAAGGGCACGACCGGCCCCTTCGTCACCCTGAAGAAGATCAAGACCGACCGCAACGGCTGGGCCGCGGCCACCGTGAAGGCGACGGCGGACGGCGCGTACCGCTACAACTTCCAGGGCACGAGCCTCACCACGGCCTCGATCGGCTGGGCCGACTACGTCGACGTGAAGTGAGCCCCGACCCGGTGAGGTGACCGGCTCCGGCTGCCGGTACGGCTCCCTCCGGCCGTTTCAGGCCCTGCTCCACGGACACCCCCGTCCCGGTCGGCGACCGGCGTTCACGGATGTGACCGCGGCTCGGATCCGGACACATCCCTCCCCGCCCGTCTAACGATTGCGGAAACCTCTGTTCCGGGAGACCGCTTTCCGTCTACTGTGGGCCGGGCCGGGGGTTTCTGAACGCGTTCAGAAACCCCCGGACAACTTCACAGACGGGGAACGGGGAGGGACTCGCACATGCGCAAGGGGGCTAAGACCGCCGTCGTAGGGACGGTGTTCGTGGTGATGCTGGGCGGTGCCGGGTACGGCGCCTACACCTTCGTGTCCGCGCTGAACGACGACGGTTCCGGGCGCTCGGGGGCGAGCGGACCCGCGCCCGTGAGGACCGGTCCGCCCAGCGGGGCCGAGGTGAAGGAGACCAGCGCCCGGTTCCTCGCGGCCTGGGAGAAGAACGAGCCGGCGAAGGCGGCGAACCTCACGAACAACGCCGTCAAGGCCGGACCGCTGCTGACCTCGTACGGCCGGGACGCGCACATCACGGGCGTGAGGATCACGCCGGGCGCGGCGCACGGCGACACGGTTCCCTTCACGGTGAAGGCAACGGTGTCGTACGACGGGAAGTCCAAGCCGCTGAACTACCGGAGCGAGCTGACGGTGGTGCGCGGGGTCACCACCGGGCGGGCGCTGGTCGACTGGGCACCGTCGGTCGTCCATCCCGAGCTGAAGGGCATGGACGACACCCTGGTGACCGGTGAGTCCGCGAGCCCGCCGATCGAGGCCGTGGACCGCGACGGCAAGGTCCTGACGAAGGAGAAGTACCCCTCCCTCGGGCCGATCCTGGACGGACTGCGCGACAAGTACGGCGAGCGGGCGGGCGGCACCCCCGGCATCGAGCTCGGCATCCGGCACGCCGACGGGAACACCGCCGACACCACACTGGTGACCCTCGCCGAGGGCAAGGCGGGCAAGCTGCCGACGACGCTCAGCGCGAGCGCGCAGGCGGCGGCCGAGCAGGCGGTGCGCACCTACAGCGAGTCGTCCGTGGTCGCCGTGAAGCCGAGCACCGGTGAGGTGCTGGCGGTCGCCAACCACCGCGGCGACGGCTTCAACGCCGCGTTCCTGGGCGAGCTGGCCCCCGGCTCCACGATGAAGATCATCAGCGCGGCGACCCTCATCGACAACGGGATCACGACGGCGAACGGGCCGGCGCCCTGCCCGGACACCAAGGTCTGGCAGAGCCAGACCTTCCACAACCTCAAGGACATGGAGCCGGACGAGGGCGCGACCCTCTCCGACAGCTTCTCCCGCTCCTGCAACACCGCGTTCGTGGGCTACGCGGACGAGGTCGAGGTGGACTCCCTGACCGACGAGGCCCAGAACCGGTTCGGGCTGGGGCGGGACGACTGGAAGACCGGCATCCCGTCCTTCGACGGGTCCGTCCCGGCCTCCGGCGGCCCGGACACCGCCGCCAACATGATCGGCCAGGGCCAGGTCCAGATGAGCCCGCTGAACATGGCCTCGGTGACGGCGACCGCGATGACGGGCACCTTCCGGCAGCCGGTGATCGTGCCGCGGAGCCTGGACGACCGTGAACTCGCCACGGCGCGGGGCCTGCCGTCCGGCACGGTCCAGCAGCTGCGCGCCATGATGAACCGCACCGCCACCAGCGGCACCGCCGCCCAGGTGATGGCCGGCCTCAGCGGCCGTATCGGCGCGAAGACCGGCTCCGCCGAGGTCGACGGCCAGTCCAGGTCCAACAGCTGGTTCACCGGCTACCGCAACGACATCGCGGCGGCGGCCATGACCCAGGAGGGCGGCCACGGCGGCGACGCGGCGGGCCCGATCGTGGCGGCGGTGCTGCGCGCGGGCGGCTGAGGGCACCGGCCCGGGGACCCCTCGCCCGCCCGCCGGCGGGCCCCGCGTGGGTGGCTCACGTCACTCCCACAGGACGGGACTCTAGGCTGTTGCCGTCGTTGGGGTGTGTGAGGGCAACGTGGGCAGCGGGGCGAGGGGCCCTGGGGAATCGCGGAGGGTCGGGCTGTGGGCAAGAGGAGACGGGTCGCCGAACGGCGGCGCACGAGACCGGCGCTGATCGCCGGCGTGGTCGCCGTGGCGGTCGCGGGCGCCGGGTTCGGGGTGTACGCGCTGTACGGCGGCGGGGCCCCGGCCGGGGACGACGCGGCAGGGCGGAAGGCCAAGGCGGTCAAGACCGGGCCGCTGACCGCGGCCGAGGTCACCACCACGGCCCGGCGCTTTCTGACGTCCTGGCAGCAGGGCCGCACCACCCTGGCCGCGGCGGCCACGGACGACTCCGCGGCCGCGGCCACGCAGCTCACCGGCTACACCAAGGACGCCCATGTCACGGGCGTCACCCTCACCGCCGGCACCCCCGCCGGCGACAAGGTGCCGTTCTCGGTGAAGGGCACGGTGACGTACAAGGGCGTCAGCAAGCCGCTCACGTACGACAGCGCGCTCACGGTCGTGCGCCGGGCGGCGGACGGCAAGCCGCTGGTCGACTGGCACGCCTCCGTCGTCCACCCCGACCTCGAGGACGGCGACACCCTCGTCACCAGTGACTCCGGCACCCCGCCGGTGAAGGCCCTCGACCGCCACGGCGGGGAGATCACCGCGGCCGAGTACCCCTCGCTGGGCTCGGTGCTGGACGGGCTGCGCGAGAAGTACGGCAAGATCGCCGGCGGCAAGGCGGGCGTCGAGCTGCGGGCGGTGCGCGGGAAGGAGTCGAAGGCGAAGAAGGCCTCCGACAAGACCCTGCTGGAGCTGAGCAAGGGCACCCCGGGCACGGTGAGGACCACGCTGAGTCCGACCCTGCAGGCGGCCGCGGAGCAGCAGGTGGCCAAGCGGCCGAGGGCGTCGGTGGTCCTCATGCGGCCGTCCACGGGCGAGATCCTCGCGGTGGCCAACACCAGCCACGGCTTCAACACGGCGTTCCAGGGTTCCCTGGCACCCGGCTCCACGATGAAGGTCATCACCTCGTCGCTGCTGATCGAGAAGGGGCTGGCGTCGGCCGACAAGACGCACCCGTGCCCCAAGACCTTCAGCTACGGCGGCTGGAAGTTCCACAACGACGACGACTTCGAGATCAAGGGCGGCACGTTCAAGGCGAGCTTCGCCCGCTCCTGCAACACGGCCTTCATCAGCCAGGCGGGCAAGCTCGACAACAGTGACCTGACCCAGCAGGCCCAGCAGGTCTTCGGCCTGTCGATGAACAACTGGGCGATCGGCGTGCCCACCTTCGACGGCGCGGTCCCGGCCCAGAGCGCGGCGCAGAAGGCGGCGGAGCTGATCGGCCAGGGCGGGGTGCGGATGAACCCGCTGAACATGGCGTCGGTCGCCTCGACGGTCAAGTCGGGCACCTTCCACCAGCCGTACCTGGTCGCGCCGACGACCGACCACCGCACGCTGGCCATCGCCACCCGCAAGCTGTCCCCGGACACCCTGGCGCAGCTGCGCGAGCTCATGCGGTACACGGCCGCGTACGGCACCGCCGCCGAGGCGATGTCGGGGCTCGGCCCGGACTACGGCGCCAAGACGGGCTCGGCGGAGGTCGACAACCAGGAGAAGCCGAACGGCTGGTTCACGGCGTACCGCGGCGACCTCGCGGCGGCCGGCGTCGTCCAGGCGGGCGGCCACGGCGGCGACACGGCCGGCCCGATCGTGGCGTCACTGCTGCGCGCGGGCGGCTGACGGGGGCGCGTCCGGCCTCCCGCCGGACCGCCACGGACCGCCGCCGGACCGCGTCGGCGGTCCGGCGGACCGCCGTCGACCTGCCCCCGGCGAGTCGCCGCGCGCGTCAGCTTGTCGACTCGTCAGCTCGCCACCGGCGTCACCGTGTACGTACGGCGCAGGAACCGCACCAGCGCCGCCGACTCGAACTGCAGCACCGAGACGCCCTGCGCCGAGTGGAACTCGACGACCGCCTGGACCCGGCCGCACGGCCACACCCGCACGTCTCCCGAGCCGGCCGGGGCCCGCAGCCCCTCCTCCAGCAGGGACCGGGAGAGGGTCCACTCGTGTGCGGGCAGACCGATGCGGACCTCGCGCGGATCGGCGTCCGGGTCGTAGCGCAGCACCACCGGGACGGCTCCGGGATCCTCCAGGGTGTCCTCGTCCGTGACGATGTGGACTCGCGCGTACTGTTCGACTACAGACATCGGACGGCCCCTAACAATCGGTGACCTGTGCGAAAGCCACGCATCCGCTTTCTCTCCAATGTCCCATATTTTCCCGAACGCGCCCTCCGAGAGGGCTCAATTTCCGCGCGATGACGACTCCCTCGCTCTTGCAACCCGTTCGCATTAAGCCACTATCATCGAACGGTGCATGTGCCTGACGGATTCATCAACGCCCCTACGTCCGCCGTGACCGCAGTCGTCGCCGCCGGAGCCGTCGCCGTGAGCCTGCGCGGCGCCCGCCGCGAACTCGACGAGCGCACCGCCCCGCTGGCCGGACTCGTGGCAGCGTTCATCTTCGCCGTCCAGATGCTGAACTTCCCGGTCGCGGCCGGGACCAGCGGACATCTGCTCGGCGGCGCGCTGGCCGCGATACTCGTCGGCCCCTGCACAGGGGTCCTGTGTGTGTCCGTGGTCCTGCTCATGCAGGGCATCCTCTTCGCCGACGGCGGCCTGACCGCGCTCGGCGTGAACATCACCGACATGGCGCTCGTGACGACGGTCGTCGGGTACGCCGTCTTCCGCGGCCTGCTGAAGGTGCTGCCGCGCAAGCGCCGGTCGGTGACCGTCGCCTCCTTCGCCGCCGCCCTCCTCTCCGTCCCGGCCGCCGCCCTGGCGTTCACCATGATGTACGCGATCGGCGGCACCACGGACGTCTCCCTCGACAAGGTCGCCACCGCCATGATCGGCGTGCACGTGCTGATCGGCATCGGCGAGGCCGTGATCACCGCTCTGACCGTCGGCGCCGTCATCGCCGTACGGCCGGATCTCGTGCACGGCGCGCGCGGTCTGGAGCAGCGGCTGAAGCTGCGGGTGAACGGCGACCTGGTCGACGCGCCCGCCGCCGAGCCGGTCCCGGTGGCCGCCCGGACCTCCCGCCGCACGGTGTGGATCACCGGCCTCGTCACCTCCCTCGTCCTGGCCGGCTTCGTCAGCTTCTACGCCTCCGCCGACCCGGACGGCCTGGAGAAGGTCGCCCACGACAAGGGCATCGACCGCAAGGCCGAGGAGCACGCGTCGGCCGACTCCCCGCTCGCCGACTACGGCGTCAAGGACGTCGAGAACGCCCGCCTGTCCGGCGGTCTCGCGGGCGTGATCGGCGTCGGCGTCACCGTCGTCGCGGGCAGCACGGTGTTCTGGGCGGTACGCAGGCGGCGTACCGCCGATGTGTCCCCGGCGGCGAGCGCGGGGATCTGAGATGGGCGCCGGGCACGCGCACCGGCTCTACCGGCACGGGCACTCGCCCGTGCACGGACTGCCGCCGCACACCAAGCTCGCCGCCGCGTTCGCCTTCGTGGTGGTCGTGGTGTCGACGCCGCGGGAGGCGATGTGGGCCTTCGGCCTGTACGCCGTCCTGCTCGGCGTCGTCGCGCACCTCGCGCGCGTGCCCGCCGCCTTCCTGCTGAAGCGGCTGCTCATCGAGGTGCCGTTCGTCGCGTTCGCCGTGCTCATGCCGTTCGTGGCGGAGGGCGCGCGGGTGGACGTGCTGGGCCTGTCGCTCAGCGTCGAGGGCCTGTGGGGCGCCTGGAACGTGCTCGCCAAGGGCACCCTCGGCGTCGCCGCCTCCGTCCTGCTCGCCTCCACCACCGAACTGCGCGAACTCCTGCTCGGCCTGCAACGCCTGAAGCTCCCGCCGCTGCTGGTGCAGATCGCCTCCTTCATGATCCGCTACGGCGATGTCATCACCGACGAGATGCGGCGGATGCGGATCGCGCGGGAGTCGCGCGGATTCGAGGCCAGGGGCGTACGGCACTGGGGCGTGCTCGCGAAGTCCGCGGGCGCGCTGTTCATCCGCTCCTACGAACGGGGCGAGCGGGTGCACCTGGCCATGGTCAGCCGTGGCTACGCCGGTGCGATGCCGGTCATCGACGAGGTGACCGCCTCCCGGGCGCAGTGGTCCTACGCCCTCACCCTCCCCCTCGCCGCCCTCGTCGTATGTCTGCTGGGATGGACGCTGTGACACCTTCGCTGGAAGTGGCCGGACTGGCCTTCGCCTACCCCGACGGCCATCAGGCCCTGTTCGGCGTGGACTTCACCGTCGCGCGCGGCGAGCGGGTCGCGCTGCTCGGGCCGAACGGCGCCGGGAAGACGACCCTCGTGCTGCACCTCAACGGCATCCTGACCGGCGGGGCGGGGACGGTGACGGTCGCGGGACTGCCCGTCGGCAAGAAGCACATGGCCGAGATCCGCCGCCGGGTCGGCATCGTCTTCCAGGATCCCGACGACCAGCTCTTCATGCCGACCGTCCGCGAGGACGTGGCCTTCGGGCCGGCGGCGGCCGGTCTGAAGGGGCCCGAACTGGAGGAACGGGTCGACCGTGCGCTGGCCCGGGTCGGCATGGCGGAGTTCAAGGACCGCCCGCCGCACCACCTCTCCTTCGGGCAGCGCCGGCGGGTGGCCGTGGCGACCGTGCTGGCGATGGAGCCCGAGATCCTGGTCCTGGACGAGCCCTCGTCCAACCTGGACCCCGCCTCCCGACGCGAACTCGCCGACATCCTGAGGTCGTTGGACGTGACGGTGCTGATGGTCACGCACGACCTGCCGTACGCGCTGGAACTGTGCCCGCGGGCGCTGATCCTGAGCGAGGGCGTGATCGCCGCGGACGGCCGCACCGGCGAACTGCTCGCGGACGACGGGCTGATGAGCGCCCACCGTCTGGAACTTCCCTTCGGGTTCGACCCCCGCTCGGTGACAATGGGCGCGTGACGCATCAAGAGGACGCCGGGCCGGACGCCGGATCGCTGCTGCTGGACGACCAGTTGTGCTTCGCCCTGTACGCGGCCCAGCGCGCGGTGACGGCGGCCTACCGTCCACTCCTGGACGAACTCGGGCTCACCTACCCGCAGTACCTCGTGCTACTGGTGCTCTGGGAGCGCGGCGAGATCACGGTCAAGGAGCTGACCGAGGCACTGCGGCTCGACTACGGCACGGTCTCGCCGCTGCTGAAGCGGCTGGAGTCGGCCGGCCTGCTGCGCCGGGAGCGCTCGGCGCGCGACGAGCGCTCGGTGTTCGTCGCGGTCACCGGGCGCGGGGAGACGCTCAGGGAGCGCGCGGCGCGGCTGCCCGGCGCGCTGCTCACCGCGACCGGGCTCGACCCGGCGGACGCCGTGCGGCTGCGCCAGGAGCTGCGGGAACTGGCGCTGCGGGCGCACAGCGCGGCCGAGCGCGCCCGCTGACCCATCGCGCCCGCCCACCGGCCCTCCGTGCGCGGGCACCGACCCGGGTCGCGACCGCGGCGCCGTCCGCGGCCCGTTACCCGTGGTCACTCCCCCCTGCCTTCCGCCACCCCGTACCAATCGGTATCTTGTGCGCGATGCACTTGCACACTTCTGTATCGTCCACCGCTGTGCAACGCCCTGGGGGAGGTCCCGCCATGATCGAGGACGCCGCTGTCGACACCCGCCCGACGAAGATCGTGTTCGTCGCCGAGGCCACCGCGCACGGCGGCCGGGACGGCCATGTCACCAGCCAGGACGGCCAGCTCGCACTGAAGGTCGCGATGCCGCCGGAGCTGGGCGGCGACGGCAACGGCACCAATCCGGAGCAGTTGTTCGCGGCCGGCTACAGCTCCTGCTTCCACAACGCGCTGATCCTGGTCGGCAACCGCTCGGGCTACGACCTGACCGGCTCCACGGTCGCCGCGAAGGTCGGCATCGGCCCCAACAAGACCCTCGGCTACGGCCTCGCGGTCGCCCTCAGCGTCTCCCTCCCGGTCCTCGACCCGGACGTCGCCGCGAAGCTGGTGGACGCGGCCCACGAGGTCTGCCCCTACTCCAACGCGACCCGCGGCAACATCGACGTGACGATCCTGCTGGGCTGAGCCGCCCGGGAGCCGCCCCTGGAGCCACCTCCGGGCCACCCCGTGGAATCGAAGGCCGTACGTCCGTGTTGCACTGACTGTCGTAAGCCAGTGGAGTGAAGGGACCCCGGACGTGAACGTGAACGGCACAGTGTCCGAGGGCTTCGAGCCGGTCAGGGAAGCGTTCGTCCGCAACTTCGAGGTGCTCGGGGACCGGGGCGCGGCGGTAGCCGTCTACCGCGACGGTCAGCGGGTCGTCGACCTGTGGGGCGGGACGCGGGACGTCGACGGCACCCGGCCCTGGGAGCGGGACACCGCCCAGATCGTGCGCTCGGCGACCAAGGGTGTCGCCGCCGCCGCGCTTCTGCTGCTGCACCAGCGCGGGGCGCTGGACCTGGACGCGCCGGTCGGCACGTACTGGCCCGAGTACAAGGCGGCGGGCAAGGAACGGACCCTCGTACGGGACCTGCTCGCGCACCGCGCGGGCGTGCCGGTGCTGGACCGCCCGCTGAGCCCGGCCGAGGCGGCCGACCCGGACCTCGGCGCGGCGGCGGTCGCGGCGCAGGCGCCGGTCTGGGAGCCGGGCACGGACCACGGCTACCACGCGCAGACGTACAGCTGGCTGACCGGCGAGCTGGTCCGGCGGGTCACGGGCCGGCCGGTCGGCGAGTGGATCGCGGCCGAGGTCGCCGGGCCGGCCGGGGCCGACCTCTGGCTCGGGCTGCCGCCGTCGCGGGCCGGCCGGGTGGGCCGGGTCGGGGCGGTCGAGCCCCCGGCGGAGCCGGGCGGGCTGCGGACGCGGCCCAAGCGGTCCGTCACCGACGCCTACGCCGACCCCGAGTCCCTGACCCGGCGCGCCTTCGCCGCGATCACCCCACTGCCGGACGAGAACGACCCGGCGTACCGGGCGGCCGCCCTGCCCGCCTCCAACGGCATCGCGACCGCCGACGGGCTGGCCCGTTTCTACGCCTGCCTGATCGGCGAGGTCGACGGCGGGAGAAGGCTGTTCACTCCGGAGACGGTGGAGCTGGCCCGGGGCGAGCGGTCGGCGGGGGCCGACCGGGTCCTGGTCGTCGGCACCCGCTTCGGCCTCGGCTTCATGCTGCACGGCACGGCCTCGCCGCTCCTGTCCCCTCACTCCTTCGGCCACCCCGGCCGCGGCGGCGCGCTCGGTTTCGCCGACCCGGAGTCGGGTCTCGCCTTCGGGTACGTGACGAACGCCTTCAGGACGAGCGTGACAGCCGACCCCCGCGCACAGGCCCTGGTACGAGCGGTCCGGGAGTCATTGCCCCGGTGACCCCTGCCGGGAAGCCGTCGCCGCCCCGCAGGCCCCGTCCCGGGAGCCGCCCGGCTAGGGAGTCGCCCTCTCGTCGGCGGCGCGGCGGTACCAGGGCGCGTAGGTCTCGAAGGCCGTGGTGAAGTGCGGGCCCGGGCCGGTCTTGAGCAGGGACCACAGTCGGCCGCTGTCGTACCAGCGGTCCATGGAGATCAGTTCGAGGTGGCGCCGGAGGTCCGCTCCGGCCCCCGGGCCGAGCCGCTCCCGCGCGTCGGCCACGCCGATGTCCCCCTCGGGCACCGGGAGGTCCAGCGTCCGGCAGAGCGTGCCGACCAGTTCCCGGACGGTCACCGGACGCGGGTGCGCCGCGTGCAGGACGCCCGCGGCGGAGGGCGGCGCGGTGAGGGTCAGTTCCGTCAGGGCGGCGGCCAGGACGGGCGCCGCGACCATCGACAGACGGGCGCCGCCGCCCTCCACCCAGTGCGGCAGCCCGCGCACCAGCCGGGCCAGGGCCGGGACCACCCACGTGTCGCCCTCGCCGTAGACGAGGTACGGGCGTACGACCGTGCCGCCGGCGGCGAGGACCAGTCGTTCACCGGCCAGCCGGCCGGCGCTGGTCGCCGAGACCGGCGCCTCGCTCAGGCTTCCCTCGGGGGCGCGGCGGTGCGGCCCGTCGCCGTAGACGGCGGCGGTGCCCAGCTGGACGACACGGCCCACCCCGGCCCGGCCGGCCTCGGCGAGCAGCGCCCGGGTGCCCTCGTGGTTGACGGCCCGGCTCCGCTCGGCGTCCCCGCCGACCCGGGCCGCCAGATGCAGGACGGTGGTGACGCCCGCGCAGACGCCGTGCAGTGTGGCGGGGTCGGCGAGGTCGCCGTGGACCGTCTCGAAGCCGCCGTCGGCCGTACGGTCCGGCGCGGGGCGGTCGTGGACGAGCAGCCGCAGGGCGGGCCCCCCGGACCTGGCCGCGGCGGCCCGCAGCAGGGGCACGACGTGGGAGCCGATGAAACCGGTACCGCCGGTCACGAGAACGCGTTCGCCGGTCAACGGCCGCCTTTCGCCGAGGTGTTCGGGTCGGTGCGCACCAGAGTAGGAGGCGAGCACGGCACCCGGACCGGAGCCCCCGTTTCCCCGGCCGTCGCCTCAGACGTTGATCGAGTGCGAGATGCGCCCGGACTCGGCGTCGATCTCCCCGTGCGCTTTCTCCAGCAATTGCATGGCCAGCTCGTTCAGCGCGCGGGCGCCCGCCACCTCCTCCCCGACCCTCGGCTGCCGTGAGTCGGAGTGGTGCCGGCTGGCGTGGCCGTGCGCCCGGACCTCGCTGCCGTCGGGCAGACGCACCATCGCGACCGCGCGCGTGTGCTGGTCGTCCTCCAGGAACTCCATCTCGACATGCCATCCCACTGCGGTGTGCATCATGACGATCACCTCCGGAACACCTCCTTCCAGAGTGCTCCTCACGACGCACGCCCGCACCCACGGCACCCGGCACGCACCGGTGTCCGGACCGCTCGGCTCAGCCCCTCGGGTCAGCGGTGGCTATCCGGTGTGCAGCATCAGGCCGATCCCGACCACCAGCAGGCCCGCCGCGGCGATCCGCGGCGCGCCGAAGCGTTCCTTGAAGAACAGCGCGCCGATCGCCGCGCCCACGATGATCGACGACTCGCGCAGCGCCGCGATCGGCGCCAGGTCGGCCTTGGTCTGCGCCCACAGCACCAGCCCGTACGCCGACACGGACAGGGCGGCGCCGAGCAGCCCCACTGCGGCGACGGGACGCAGCAGGCCGGGGAGTTCCCCGCCCCAGCGGCGCACGGCGTACACGGGGAGGAAGGCGCCCTGGACCGCCATCAGCCACGCGATGTACCCCAGGGACGACCCCGAGGCCCGCACACCCAGCCCGTCGACGACGGTGTACGCGGCGATGGTCACGCCGGTCGCCAGCGCGGCCCCGACGGCCGCCCAGTCGGGCCGGCGTCCGCGCAGCCCCCACAGCGCGACACCGGTCAGGCCCACGCAGGACACGACGATGCCCGCGGCCGACCAGCCGTCCGGCACCTCGTGCGCGAAGACGGCGGCGAGCACGGTGACCATGAGCGGCGCGCTGCCCCGCGCGATCGGATAGGCCTGCCCGAAGTCACCGAGCCGGAACGACGTCATCAGCAGCGCGTAGTAGGCGAGGTGGATGGCGGCGGACAGCAGCAGATACGGCCACGCCGCGGCCGCCGGGAACGCCACGAACGGCGCAGCCGCCAGCCCGATCAGCAGTCCGCCGCCGGCGATCAGGGTGAACCCGACCAGTTTGTCGGTGATCCGGTGCGCGATCGCGTTCCAGCTGGCGTGGGTGATCGCGGCCAGCAGGACGGCCGCGGTGACGAGCGGGGTCACGCGGTGGGCTCGCGCACGTCCACGAGAGTGGCACCGGCGTGGGCGACCAGCGCCTTCGGTTCCATGGGGAACACCGTGTACGGGGTTCCGGCGGCGGCCCACACGATGTCGTGAGCGAACAGGGACCGGTCCGCGAGCACCCGGGTCCTCGTGCGGTGCCCGAAGGGCGGGACGCCCCCGATGGCGTACCCGGTCGTCTCCCGTACGAGGTCGGCCCTGGCGCGGGTCACCTTCGCGGCGCCGAGCTCCTGGCGCACCAGCTCCAGGTCCACGCGGGACGCGCCGTCCATGAGGACCAGCACCGGCACCCCGTCGGCCGCGAAGATCAGGGACTTGCAGATCTGGCTCAGCTCGCACCCGAGCGCGGCGGCGGCCTCCGCCGCGGTCCGGGTGGCGTCCGGGAAGCGCCTGATCCGCCCGTGCAGGTCCGTGAGTCCCAGTTCGCGCAGGGCCTCGGCGAACCGGGGGTGAGCTGCGGAGTCCTCGGCGGCCCCGTCGTTCGTCGTCGTCATGCACGGCACGCTAGCGGTACGTGTAGGAGGCAGGCGAACGGGTTGCCGGGTCGAGCGCCACGGACATAGTAGCCATGTACATTATTTCCCGTGAGTGACGCACCGAAGAAGACGACCCCCGGCCATCTCGTCTGGCTGCTGTCCAACAAGTGGCGGACCGCGGTGGACCAGGCCCTCGCGCCGCTGAGCCTGACGCACGCCCAGTACGTGCTGCTCGCCTCCCTGTCGGGGATGGAGCGCTCCGGCCGGCTGCCCAGCCAGCGGGAGGTCGCCGACCACACCGCGCTGGAGGCCCTGTACGTGTCGAAGCTGGCCCGCTCCCTGGAGGCCGCCGGGCTGCTGCGGCGGACCCGCGACACCACCGACACCCGGGTCGTACGGCTGTCCCTCACCGAAGAGGGCCGTACCACCGTCCGGCCCGCCATCGCCGTCGTGCACCAGCTGCTCGACCAGCTCCTCGCCCCGCTGGGCGGACTGGACGACCCGCGTGCCGCGGCCTTCGAACGCACCCTCATGGACCTGCTCGACACGCCCCTGGGCCCCACCGCCTGACCGCGGGGCCCGGCTCGGCGACCGCCGAGGGCCCCCGGCACCGCCGAGCCGAAAGGCCGGTGACGGCGCCCCGTCCCCACGGAACCCTCACCGGCCGGCCCTTCGGTACCGCCTTCGCGTCAGGCGCGCACGAGCTTGCGGTCGCCGTCCGGGTCCGCGTCCCTGGCGTCGGCGAGCTTGCGCAGGCCCTCGCCCTCCACGTCCACGTTCGGCAGCGCGCGGTCCAGCCACCTCGGCAGCCACCAGGCCTTCTGGCCGAGCAGCGCGAGCACCGCCGGGACGATGGCCATACGGACCACGAACGCGTCGAAGAAGACCGCGATCGCCAGGCCGAAGCCGATCATCTTGATCATCGACTCGCTGGAGCCGATGAAGCCGGAGAAGACGGCGATCATGATCACGGCCGCGGCCGTGACCACCCGTGCGCCGTGCTTGAACCCGGTCACGACGGCCTGGCCGGGCTTCTCCCCGTGGACGTACGCCTCCCGCATCCGGGTCACGAGGAACACCTCGTAGTCCATGGCCAGGCCGAAGACCACGCCCACCATGAAGATCGGCATCATCGACATGATCGGGCCGGTCTCCTCGACGCCCAGCAGGCCGGCGAGCCAGCCCCACTGGAAGACCGCGACGACCGCGCCGAGCGCCGCCATCACGCTGAGCAGGAAGCCGAGCGCCGCCTTCAGCGGGACCAGGATGGAGCGGAACACCACGATCAGCAGCAGGAAGGCCAGGCCCACCACCAGCGCCAGGTACGGCAGCAGCGCGTCGTTCAGCTTCTGCGAGAAGTCGATGTTCATCGCCGTCGAGCCGGTGACGAGGACCTGCGCGTCCGTGTCCGCCTTGATCTCCGCGCCCGCCTCCCGGATGCCGTGCACCAGGTCCTCGGTGGTGACCGAGGACGGCTTGGAGTCCGGGATCACGGTGATCATCGCGGTGTCACCGGCCTTGTTGAACTGCGCCGGGGTCACCGTCACGACGTCCTTGAGACCCTTGATCTCGTCGGACACCTTGCTGACGGCCGCCTTCGGCGAGTCGCTCGCGTCCGCGTCGACGACGACCATCAGCGGGCCGTTGAAGCCGGGGCCGAAGCCGTCCGACAGCAGGTCGTAGGCCCGGCGCTGCGTCGTCGACGTCGGCTGCGAGCCGTCGTCGCCCAGGCCCAGTTCCAGCGAGGCCGCCGGGACGGCCGCCGCACCGAGTCCGACCACACCGAGCAGCAGGACCGCCACGGGCCGGCGGACCACGAAGCTCGCCCAGCGCGTGCCCATGTTGGGCCTGCCCGGCTTCGCGGCCGCCTTCAGCGCGGCCCGCCGGCCGCCCAGCAGCTTGCTCCGGGCGCCCGTCGGCTGCACCTTGCGGCCCGCGTAGCCCAGCAGCGCGGGGATCATCGTCAGCGCGATGAGGACCGCGATCGCGACCGTGCCCGCCGCCGCGACACCCATCTTCGTCAGCATCGGGATGTTGACGACCGAGAGGCCGACCAGCGCGATGACCACCGTCAGGCCCGCGAAGACCACCGCGGAGCCCGCCGTGCCGACGGCCCGTCCGGCCGCCTCCTCGCGCCCCCGGCCCTCGGCCAGCTCGGCCCGGTAGCGGGAGACGATGAACAGCGCGTAGTCGATGCCCACCGCGAGACCGATCATCATCGCGAGGGTGGAGGTGGTCGAGCCCAGGTCCAGCGCGTTCGCCAGTGCCGTGATCGTCGAGACGCCGATGCCCACGCCGATCAGGGCGGTCAGCAGCGGCAGACCGGCCGCGATCAGCGAGCCGAAGGTGATGACCAGGACCACCGCGGCGATCGCGATGCCGATGATCTCCGTCGAGCCGGTCTCGGGTGCCGCGGTCAGCGCGTCACCGCCGATCTCGACGGTCAGCCCGGCGCCGCGTGCCGTCTGCGCGGCCGCGTTCAGGGCGTCCTTGGAGGAGTCCTCCAGCTCCATGCCGGAGACGTCGTACTTGACGGACGCGTACGCGACCGTGCCGTCCTTGCTGACCGCGTGCGTCGTGAACGGGTCGTCGACGGAGGAGACCTCGGAGCCGTCGGACAGCTCCTTCACCGTCTTGCGGACGGTCGCCTTGTTGCCGGCGTCCGTCATCTTCTCGCCGCTCGGCGCCTTGAAGACGACGCGCGCGGTGGCGCCGTCGGCGCTCATGCCGGGGAAGCGCTGTTCCAGCAGGTCGAAAGCCTTCTGCGCTTCCGTGCCGGGGATGGAGAAGGACGAGTTGCCGGCCGCGGGGGCGCTGGCCGCGCCGACACCGGCGAGGGTCAGCAGCGCGACCCATATCAGGGCGACGAAATGCCGTCGCCTGAAGGCGAGTCGGCCGAGTTTGTAGAGGAACGTGGCCACGAGGGCGTACTCCCGGTCATCGTGGGGTTTTCAGGGCAGGGGTGATCAGCCCGACGACATGAGCGGGTACGTCAGGTGGGGGCTAGCTCAGGGGACTTGTCAGAGGGTGGGCACGCCGAGGGCGGGGAGGACCACGGCGTCGAGGTACGAGGTGAGGAATTCCTGCGTCGGCGGATGGTCGTCGATCAGCGCCCGGGTGGCGAACGCCCCGATGAGCATGTGCACCACGTACTCCAGCGCGGGACAGTCGGCGCGGATCTCACCGCGGTCGACGGCCCGCTGCAACAGCACGCGGAACTCTTCCATCTCCGGCTCGACGAGCAGTTCCCTGAACGCCCGCAGCAGGTCGGGGTTGGTGTGCACCGCCATGAACAGGCCCCGCATCAGGGCCGAGTTCCGCTCCATGGCGCAGTCGTCCTCGCGCGTCACCAGCACCCGGAAGTCGCCCCGGAGGGACCCGGTGTCGATGTCGCCGGCGCGGCCCGGCTTGCTGTGCCGGATCGCCTTGGCGACCAGCTCCGGCTTGCCGCCCCACTGACGGTAGAGCGTCGCCTTGCTGGAACGGGTGCGGGCGGCCACGGCGTCCATGGTGAGGGCGTCGTAGCCGACTTCCCGGAGCAGGTCGAGCACGGCCTCGTACAACTCGGCCTCACGCTCGGGCGTGATCCGACTGCGCCGCGCCGTTGCGATCTCAGTCATGCCACTCACCCTTCCCACTCCGACGAGCACTACGGACGAGCGCTCCCTGCGAATACGTCGAACGACACTGTTTCGTACTTCCTCTTCGTACACCACGAATGTAGCGCAGCCATCTGCGAAACGAAACCGTTTCGTACGTGTCCTGGGTCACCCCCCGCGTCCCGGCCGCGTCAGCCCTGAGTCACCCTCGTGCGTCACCACTAGGACACCCCCCTGCGTCACCCCTGGGCGGCCCGCGCCGCATTTCACGAGTTGCCCGGCCCTATCAGGAGGAAAAGCATGGGGAGGTGAGCTATCTGCGCATGCCCCACATCAGCGGAGACCTGCTGTGCTTCGTCTCCGAGGACGACCTCTGGCTGACCTCGCTCGACGGACCCGGCCGCGCCTGGCGGCTCACCGTCGACCGCACCAAGGTCGGCCACCCCCGCTTCTCGCCCGACGGCCGCCACATCGCGTACACGACCTGGCGCAGCCTCGTCCCCGAGATCCACCTGACGCCGGTGGACGGCGGGCCCGGGCGAAGACTCACCTACTGGGGCAGCGCCGACACCCAGGTATGCGGCTGGACCCCGGACGGCGACATCCTCGCCGTCGCCTCCCACAGCCAGCCCTTCTCCTACTTCACCTGGGCCCACAAGGTCCCCACCGACGGCGACCCCGGCGGCGGGCTGCCCTGGGGCCCGGTCGCCGACATCCAGGTCGCCGACCTCGACGGCGAGCGCAAGACCCTCCTCCTCACCGGCACCCCGCCGCACGAACCGGCCGCCTGGAAGCGCTACCGGGGCGGGGCCATGGGCCGGCTGTGGCTGCACGGGCGGCAACTGGTCGCCGACATCGGCGGCCATCTGGCCTCCCCGATGTTCGCGGGCGGCCGGATCGCGTTCCTCTCCGACCACGAGGGCGTCGGCAACCTGTACTCGTGCGCGTACGACGGCTCCGACCTGCGCCGCCACACCGACCACGACGCCTTCTACGCCCGCAACGCCTCCACCGACGGCACCCGGGTGGTGTATCAGTGCGCCGGTGACCTGTGGATCGTCGACGAGCTGACCGCGGACTCCGCCTCCCGCAAGCTCGGCGTCCGGCTGAGCGGGCCGCGCGCCGGGCGCCGCACGTACCCGGTGCCGGCCGCGCAGAACGTGGACGGCATCTCGGTCGACGAGACGGGACGCGCGAGCGCCGTCGTGGTGCGCGGCAGCCTCTACTGGCTGACGCACCGGGACGGCCCCGCCCGCACCATCGCCGACACCCCGGGCGTCCGGGTCCGGCTGCCGGAGATGCTCGGCTCGGGCGGACAGGTCGCCTACGTCACCGACGCGCAGGGCGAGGACGCGATCGAGATCGCCTATCTGCCGCGCGCGACGGGCGACCGCGAGCCCCGGCGGCTGGCCTCCGGGGAACTGGGCCGGGTCCTGGAACTGGTCGCCGACCCGGCCGGCGAGCGCCTCGCCATCGCCTCGCACGACGGACGCCTGCTGCTCATCGACACCTCCGAGGACTCGGCCGGTGAGGTCACCGAGCTGATCCAGTCGATCAACGGGCCCGTGCGGGACCTGGCCTTCTCGCCCGACGGGACCTGGCTGACCTGGTCGCACCCGGGGATCGGCCGGTCGCTGCGGCAGATCAAGATGGCGCGGATCGCCGGGAACGGACATGCGGCCGGCCTCGTCGTCGACGTCACCAACGGCCGCTTCGAGGACGAGAACCCGGTCTTCACCCGCGACGGGCGCTATCTGGCCTTCCTGTCCTGGCGCGGCTTCGACCCGGTGTACGACGTGCACACCGGCGACCTGTCCTTCCCGCTCGGCTGCCGCCCCTACCTGGTGCCGCTGTCCTCGGCCACCCCCTCCCCCTTCGCCCTGAACCCCGAGGGCCGCCCGGCCGCCGGAGGCCTGGACCCGGTGGAGAACGAGGGCGCCGACGGCGCCGTGACCGTCGAGGTCGAGGGACTGGAGAGCCGGGTGACGCCGTTCCCGGTCACCGCCTCCAAGTACTCGGCGCTGCACCCGGTCGCGGGCGGCGGCCTGGTCTGGCTGCGCTGGCCGATCTCGGGCGCGCTGGGCGAGACGTTCGTGAACCCGGACGACACCAGCGGCCGTCCCACGCTCGAACACTTCAACATCACCAAGGCGAAGAAGTCCGAACTCGTCGACCACCTGGACTGGTTCGCGGTGAGCGGGGACGGAACCCGGCTGGTCGTGGTTGACGAGGGCGACCTGCGGGCGGTGCCCTCCGGCGAGTCCGGCGACGGCGACACCACGGTCTGGATCGACCTGCGGCGCATCCTGCACGAGGTCGACCCGCCCGCCGAGTGGCGCCAGGCCTACGACGAGGCGGGCCGCCTCATCCGCGCCTACTTCTGGGACCCGGGCATGTGCGGCATCGACTGGGACGCGGTACTGGAGCAGTACCGGCCACTGGTCGAACGGGTCGCGTCCCCCGACGAGTTCGCCGACCTGCTGCGCGAGGTCCTGGGCGAACTCGGCACCTCGCACGCCTACGTCACCCCCGCCCGCCGCAACGAGGGCCCACCGCACTACCAGCGCTGGCAGGGCCTGCTGGGCGCCAACCTCGTGCGCAGGGACGGCAGCTGGATGATCAAGCGGATCCTGCCGGGCGACTCCTCCGACTCCAAGGCCCGCTCGCCGCTGGCCGGCACGGGCATCCGCGAGGGAGCGGTCCTCACCCACGTCGACGGGCGGCCCGTGGACCCGGTGACCGGGCCCTACCCGCTGCTGGCGGGCGCGGGCGGCACCACGGTGGAGCTGACGTTCATCCCGGCGGAGAGCGAGGCCGGGCACTCCCGGCGGGTGGCCGTGGTGCCGCTCATCGACGAACGGCCGCTGCGCTACCAGGACTGGGTGGCCAAACGCCGTGAGGTGGTCCACCAGATGAGCGGCGGCCACTGCGGCTATCTGCACATCCCCGACATGGGCGGCTCCGGCTGGGCCCAGTTCAACCGGGACCTGCGCATGGAGGTGTCCCGGCCCGCGCTCCTGGTCGACGTGCGCGGCAACGCCGGCGGCCACATCAGCGAACTCGTCGTGGAGAAACTCACCCGCAGGATCCTCGGCTGGGACCTGACGCGCGACGCCCAGCCGGTGTCGTACGCCTCCAACGCCCCCCGCGGGCCGGTGGTCGCCCTCGCCGACGAGGCCACGTCCTCCGACGGCGACATGATCACCGCCGCCTTCAAACTGCTCAAGCTCGGCCCGGTGGTCGGCCAGCGGACCTGGGGCGGTGTGGTCGGCATGACCGGCCGGCACCGGCTCGGCGACGGCACGGTGATCACGGTGCCGATGAACGCGGCCTGGTTCGACGCCTACGGCTGGTCCGTCGAGAACCGCGGCGTCCTGCCCGACCTGGAGATCCTGCGCACGCCCCTGGACTGGGCCGAGGGACGGCACGCCCAGCTCGACGACGCGGTCCAACTCGCCCTGGACCTGCTGGAGTCGAACCCGCCGGCCACGCCTCCGGACTACAGCCGCGTACCGGACCGGTCGCGGCCTAAGCTGCCGCCGCGGGCATGACGAAGGGGTGCCCCTCGTCAGGGGCACCCCTCCGCTCACGCGTTCACACACTCAGCGAGGAACCGCGCTTCAGGCGTCGTAGTCCTCGTTGAAGCGGTCCTGCTCCTCGCGGCGCGTGCGCTCCGCGTCGTCCCGCTGCGGCTCGCGGCCGTGCGGCTGCTGGGCGCGCTGCTTGGCCTCCTCGGCCTTCTGCTTGCCCTTCTGCTGCATCTGCTGAGCCTGGTCCTGGAACTTGTCCTTCATACCCATGTGGGTTCACTCCCGTGGTGGGTGGGGGAAGGCCCTTGATCGGGCCTCGACCAGATTCACACGGCCGGACGAAGAACGCATTTCGATCAACTACGGTGCGTAGCGCGCGCCTCCTCGTCGGCCGCCCCGCCCGCTCCGACCAGCCCCGACCGCATGCCCGCCAGCCTGGGCGCGAACCGGCGCATCTCGCGCTGCCCCACGCTCCCGATGAGGCCCGGCAGATACCCGCGCACCCCCTGCATCCCACGCAGCCACCACTGCCCGTAGACATGGCTGGACCGCCGCTCTATGCCGGCCACGATCCGGTCGACGGCGGGGCCCAGCGGGTAGGTCTTGTTCGACGGCCACGGCAGCCGCTGCCGCAACTCCCGCATCACCTCGTCCTCGTCGGCCCCGCGCACCATGTCCGTGTCGGTCCAGGACAGATACCCCACCCCGACCCGTACACCCTGGTAGCCGACCTCGGCGCGCAGGCTGTGCGCGTACGCCTCCACGCCCGACTTGGACGCGCAGTACGCGGTCATCATCGGAGCGGGCGTGATCGCGGCGAGGGACGCGATCTGGAGCAGATAGCCGCGGCTCTCGGTCAGCACCGGCAGGAACGCGCGGGCGGTCACCGCCGAACCGATCAGGTTGACCTCGATCACCCGCCGCCAGGCCTGCGGGTCGGAGTCGACGAACGGACCCCCGCTGGCGACACCGGCGTTGGCGACGACGATGTCGACCTTCCCGAACCGCTCCTTGACCTCCTTCGCGACCCGGGTCATGGCCTCGTGGTCGGTCACGTCGGCGTACCAGTGCGCGCTCTCGCCGTGCAGCCGCTCCGAGACCTGCTTGAGGGCGTCCGGCTCCAGTCCGACCAGCGCCACCGCGGCACCGCGCGCGGACAGTTTGCGCGCGAGCAACTCCCCCACCCCGCGGGCGGCTCCGGTGACGACCGCGACCTGCCCCTCCAGACCGACCCTGCTCATGCGCCCTCCTTGGCGTCCACGTACGTGGTGACGAGTGCCCGGATCTTCCCGGTGACCAGCTCGGGCGCCTCGACCGGGGTCATGTGGCCGAGCCCCGGCAGCTCGGTGAGACCGACACAGAACGGCAGCGCGGCGGCCAGCGAGCGCGCGTGCACCGGCGGCGTCAACCGGTCGGCCGTGCCCACCAGTACCTCCGTCGGCGCCGACAACTCCCGTACCCCGTGGTCGAGATCGAGCAGGTCGAGCACCTGAGACCAGGTGTACCTGACGCCCCGCGGGCACGCGTGCACGATCCGCGCGCACGCCTCGACCATGTGCGGCGCGGAACCGGCGCCCATCGTGCCGTACTTGAGGACGCGGCGGGCGACGGGCGTGACCGGCCCGAGCGGCGCCCTCGACCCGAGGACGAGCCGGGTCAGCCGGGTCCGCAGCCGACCGGCCCGGATCGGCACCAGGGTGGACTCGGCGACCAGCCGCGAACTGCCCGTGCTGCACAACAGGACGGCCGCCGCGTGCGACCGGAACACCGGGCGGCCGGCGGCGGCCAGCACGGTCATGCCGCCCATCGAGTGCCCGACGACGACCGCCCGTTCCCCGGGCGCCAGGGTCGCCGCCAGGACGGCTTCCAGGTCGTCGGCGAGCGCGTCCGTACCGCACGCCTCGCTCGCCGGGCTGCGTCCGTGGCCACGCTGGTCGTAGGCGATCACCCGGTGGTCGACCGCCAGCTCGCGGATCTGGGCCGCCCAGAAGGCGGTGGAACACGTCCAGCCGTGGGCCAGCACGACGGACGGGGCGCCCTCCGGGCCGTGGACCTCGACGTGCAGGCGGGCGCCGTCGGCGGAGACGGCGGTCAGTTCGGCGGCGGGAGCGGGCGGGGCGTAGGGGCCGGACGCGACGGCCGTGAGGCGGCTCATGCGGCGGCCTCGGACTTCCCGGCGCCCCGCGACTTCCCCGCCGTGGGAGGACCGCCGTCGGCCGGGGCCCGCAGCACCTCGTACTCCGCGAGGTCCACCTGCCGGGTCGCGCGCCGGAACTCGCTCGTCGTCCCCGGCCAGATGGTGGTGTTGCGGCCGCTCGCGTCCAGGTACCAGCTGGTGCAGCCACCGGTGTTCCACACCGTGCGCTTCATGCGCTCCTGCACCCGGTGGTTCCAGGCGTGCACGGCGCCCGGACGGGCGTCGAGGGCGGCACGGCCGCCGAGCACGTCCAACTGCCGTACGAAGTCGGCCAGATAGTTCAGCTGGGACTCGATCATCAGGATCATGGAGGAGTTCCCGAGGCCGGTGTTGGGCCCGATGATCGTCATCCAGTTGGGGAAGCCGGCCGCTGAGGCCCCGCGCAGGGCGGCCATACCGCCCTTCCAGGTCTCGGCGAGGGTCCGGCCGTCGGCCCCCACGACCCGCTCGGCGATGGGCATGTCGGTGACATGGAAGCCCGTCCCGAAGACGATCACGTCGGCCTCGGTCTCGGTGCCGTCGGCGGCGACCAGGGTGGAACCGCGGACCTCGCGCAGCCCGCTCGCCACCACGTCCACATTGGGCCGGGCGAGGGCCGGGTAGTACTCGCTGGACAGCAGGATCCGCTTGCAGCCGATCCGGTAGTCCGGGGTCAGCTTGGCGCGCAGCGCCGGGTCCTTGATGGCGCGGGTCATGTTGCGCCGGGCCAGCCGCTCGACGAAGCCGAGCTCGTCGGGGTGCTTGGTGAAGGCCTGGACCTGGAGCTCCCGGATGCCCCACAGCAGCCCGCGGCGCAGCCGCGAGGTGAGCGGCACCGCCCGGTGCAGGGCCCGCTCGGCGCCGGTGATGGCCCGGTCGACGCGGGGCATGACCCACGGCGGGGTGCGCTGGAAGAGGGTGAGGCTGCCGACCCGCGGCTGGATGGCGGGCACGATCTGGATGGCGGACGCGCCCGTCCCCACCATCGCGACCCGCTTGCCGCGCAGATCGTGGTCGTGGTCCCAGCGGGCCGAGTGGAAGACCTTGCCGGGGAAGGAGTCCAGCCCCGGGATGTCCGGCAGCCGAGGGTCGGACAGCGGTCCCGTCGCGGAGACGACGAGGTCCGCCGAGAGCCGCCCGCTCGCCGTCTCGATCTCCCAGCGCAGCTTCCCCGGATCCCAGGTCATCATCTTCACTTCGGAGTCGAAGCGGATGTGCTGCCGCAGGTGGAAGACGTCCGTCACGTGCTCCAGGTAGGCGCGGATGTGCTCCTGGCCCGAGAAGGTCCGCGGCCAGTCCGGGTTGGGCGCGAAGGAGAACGAGTACAGGTGGGACGGGACGTCACACGCGCACCCGGGATAACTGTTGTCCCGCCAGGTCCCGCCCACGCTGCCGGCCCGTTCCAGGACGACGAAGTCGGTGATCCCCTCGCGGCGCAGCCGCACGGCCGCGCCGAGCCCGCCGAACCCGGACCCGATCACCGCCACCCGTACATGCTCGTGCTCGTGCTCGGCCATCCCGAAGCCTCCACGCATCCCCTTGGACTCCGCCAGTGAACACTGGCGCAATGGGGAGCGTAAAGGAGGGACGTACCGATCGGTAGGGGGCGGGAGCAGGAGGTTGGGATCAGCGGCCCCGCCGCGGGTACCGGCGGTACGACATAGGCTTCCGACGTGGCAGAAGACGGCGAACGACGCGAGTACCGCATGGAGGAGCTGGCCCGACTGGCCGGCATCACCGTCCGCACCCTGCGCTTCTACCGCGAACGCAAACTGATACCGCCGCCCCGCCGCGAGGGCCGCATCGCCTGGTACGACGACCACCACCTGGCCCGCCTGCGCACCATCTCGGCACTGCTGGACCGCGGCCACACCTTGAACGGCATCGCCGAACTCGCGGAGGCCTTCGACAACGGCCGCGACGTCGGCGAACTGCTCGGCCTCGACACCCCCACCGAGGAGGAGCCGGTCCGCCTCACCCCCGAGGAACTCGCCGCCCGCTTCGAGGGCGAGGTCACCCCGGAGAACTTCGCCGCCGCCCTCGACCTCGGCTACCTCGGCACCGACGGCGACGAGATCGTCCACATCAGCAGCCGCCTGCTGGACGTCTCCTCCGCCCTGGTCCGCGAGGGCATCCCGCTCGCCGAGGTCCTCGCGGCGGGCAGACAGGTCCGCGAACACGCCGACGCCCTCGCCGAACTCTTCAGAGACCTGGTCCTGCGCCACGCCCCCGAGGAGGACCTCCCCCGCCTGCGCCCCCTGGCCCGCAGCGTGGTGGAGGCGGAACTCTCCCTGGCCCTGGACCGCCGCCTGCGCAAGCAGGACTGAGAGCGGGGCCCGGCGAGCCCTAGAGGTCGTAGACCACCGTCACCGGCGCGTGGTCCGACCACCGCTCGGCGTGCGTGGCGGCCCGCTCGACGAACCCCTTGACCGCCTTCGCCGCGAGGCCGGGCGTCGCGAGCTGATAGTCGATCCGCCAACCTGAATCATTGTCGAAGGCCCGCCCCCGGTACGACCACCACGAGTACGGGCCCTCCACATCCGGGTGCAGGGTTCGTACGACGTCGACGTAGCCCGCTTCCTCCGGGGCGAGGACCCGGTCCAGCCAGGCGCGCTCCTCCGGCAGGAAGCCCGAGTTCTTCGCGTTGGCCCGCCAGTTCTTCAGGTCCGCCTGCCGGTGGGCGATGTTCCAGTCGCCGCAGACGACGACCTCGCGGCCGTCGGCGGCGGCCCGCGCGCGCAGTTGCCTCAGGTGGGTGAGGAACTCGTCCATGAAGCGGACCTTCTCGTCCTGCCGCTCCGTGCCGACCTCTCCGGAGGGCAGGTAGAGCGAGGCGACGGTGACGCCGGGCAGGTCGGCCTCGACGTACCGTCCGCTGCCGTCGAACTCGGCCGACCCGAAGCCGATCCGGACCGCGTCGGGCTCACGCCGGGTGTACAGGGAGACGCCCGCACGCCCCTTGGCCGCGGCAGGCGCGTGCACGACGTGCCAGCCCTGCGGGGCCCGCACCTGCTCGGGCAGCTGTTGCGGCTCGGCGCGCACCTCCTGGAGGCAGAGCACGTCGGCGGAGGTCTCCGCCAGCCACTCCACGAAGCCCTTCTTGGCGGCGGCCCGCAGCCCGTTCACGTTCACGGTGGTCACAGTCAGCACCAGGGCACGATACCGGCACACTGGACGCAGTACCGCTACCGATACCGCATATATGTACAGTGAGTGACATGAATATACGCCCCGTGCCCTTCGACCACCCCGACGCCGTGAAGCTGAACGACGAGGTCCAGGCCGAATACCACGTGCGCTACGGCGACGGCGGCGACGCCACCCCCATGGACCCCACGGACTTCCAGCCCCCGAACGGCGTGTACCTGATCGCGTACGACGAGGCCGGCAGACCCCTCGCCACGGGCGGATGGCGCAGCAAGGACCGCAACGGGGAGGGCAACGAGGACGGCGACGCCGAACTCAAGCGCATGTTCGTCGTCGCGGACGCGCGCGGCCTGGGTCTCGCCCGCCGGATCCTCGCGGCCCTGGAGGAGGACGCCCGTACGGCAGGCCGCGTCCGCATGGTCCTGGAGACCGGCACGAAGCAGCCCGAGGCCATCGCCCTCTACGCCTCCAGCGGCTACGAGCCGTGCGTGAAGTTCGGCCTCTACCGCTTCCACGAGGAGAGCCGCTGCTACGCCAAGGCGCTGTAGCCGGCGGGCGGATGCCGACTCCTCAGAACATGAGAAATCCCGCCCAGTTCGATGAACTGGACGGGATTCTCTGATGCGGTGGACCTGAGGGGATTCGAACCCCTGACCCCCTCGATGCGAACGAGGTGCGCTACCGGACTGCGCCACAGGCCCTTGCAACGAGTGAAACTCTAGCATCCCGATCGCGATGCTTGGAAATCCGTTCCCGGGCCCCCGAACGGAAGCCGATCAGGTAAGAGTTCGCAGGTGAGACGGGAAACACACACCGAGGCCGGTGGAGTGTCACTCGTTGGCGGCCCGTGGCCGTCCGCCGTCGTCGTACTGGTCGAAAAGCGGCGTACGGCCCCGCTCGCGCGAGCGGCGGGCGGATGCCGCGCGGCGGGCGTCGCTGCGTCCGCCCGTGTCGCCCTTCTCCTCCGCCGGTCCGTCGTCACCGGGTTCGGCGCCCGTGCCGGGACCGTCGTCGGCCGCGTCCGCCGGGTCGGCCTCCGACTCGGGCTCCCGCGCGACGGAACTCGACCGCGCCGCGCTCCACGCGTCCGGCCCCGCGAGATCCACGTCGGACGTCGCCCGGGGCGCGACCGGCGCGGTCACGTACGTCGGCAGCGGTACCGGTACCGGGTCCCAGCTCTCGCCCGGGCCCGGCCGGCGCTGCCGCTCGCGCTGCTGGTCGACCCACTCCGCGTGGTCGGTCTGCTCGACGAGCGCGCGCCGGTCGGCGGCGAGCGCCGTCAGTTCGGGGTCGGTCTCCGCCGCGTACGCCTGCGCGGGTTCGTCGGCCTCCGCCTCGGCCCGCGCGCCGGGGTCGGCGGTCGCGGTCGCGCGTCGGCGCGGCTGGCGCGCCCGCTCCCGCAGCCGCTGTGCGGCGACCTCGGCGCGGCGCCGGTCCATGTGGAAGGCGAAGCGCCGGCGCTCCTGGGTGCGCAGGTAGGCGATGTAGGTGCTGAGCAGGGCGGCGGGCACGCCGGGCGCCCACAGGAAGGCGACGCCTCCGACGGCCGCGACGATCGCGCCGAGCGTGAACGCGAGGAAGAGCATGACGGTCGTACGCCGTCGCCGGGCGAGTGCCTTCGAGCGCTTGGCGCGCGCGGCGGCGGCCTGCGCCGAGGGCGAGCGCCGGTCGTCCGGGACACGCTTGCGCTCCGGCGCGCCGTGCGGTTCGGGCGCCGGGGCCGCGTGCTGTTTGCGCTCCGGTTCGCGTGTCTGCTCACGCGCCGGTTCGCGCACCGGTTCCATGCGCTCGGGTCGGTCCGGTCGCTCGGCGCGGTCCGGTCGCTCGGATCGGTCCGGTCGCTCGGGCGCCTGTGCCGGGAGCGTCGCCCGCGCCTGCGGGCGGGCCGGAGGCATGGCGAAGGCCCGGACGTCCACCGAATCGGTGACGGCGTCCGGAACGTCGGCGTCGGGCTCCCCCTGCTCGGTGGAGCGCGCCCGCAGGTCCTTGGCGTATCGGCGCTCCATACCCGCCCGTCCGGACAGCAGCCGGATGGCGGTGCTGAAGCGTTCCGTCGGACGGGCCTCGTTCAGCTCGTCCTGCCTACGGAGCCACATCGGCACCAAGTAGGCGGCCCAGGCCCCGACAATGACTGCGTAGATGAGGCCGCTGCTGCTCACGCCTCACACGGTAGAGGGGTTTGTGTGGGGCCATCCGCCAATTGGGCCGGTGTGTCGCACGATCCGGCTGATATTTCGAGCTTTTTTTGTGACCGATGCGATCAGCAGGTCGCCGTGGCCGCGAATTTAATGCCTGGAGACGGTCACCGGCTGATCACTTTCGAACATTTATTCAATTTCCCGGGCCGTGCGGGATTCCCTGGTCCCGGGGCGCGCTCCGTGGACGCGTGCGCCGCCAGCGACTCAACAGGCCCTCCGGCACCTCCTCCGCCGTGAGCGCGAAGACGAGGTGGTCGCGCCAGGCTCCGTCGATGTGGAGATAACGGGGTCTGAGCCCCTCCTCGCGGAATCCGAGTTTCTCCACCACCCGGCGGCTCGGCCTGTTCTCGGGCCGAATACAGACCTCGATGCGGTGCAGTCCGACGGTCCGGAAACAGTGGTCCACGACGAGCGCCACGGCCGTCGGCATCACTCCGCGGCCGGCCACCGACTCGTCCACCCAGTAGCCGACATGGCCCGAGCACATCGAGCCCCAGGTGATTCCGGCGACCGTCAACTGCCCGACCAGACGCCCCTGGTACTCGATGACGAAGGGCAGCATCCGGCCGGCGTGCGCCTCCGAACGCAGGTGCCGGACCATCTGGCGGTAGGTCGGCCGGTGCGCGATCGGGCCACTGGGCGTGGGCGGCGGAATGGTCGCCTCCCAGGGGCGCAGCCAGTCACGGTTGCGCCGGTTGACCTCGCGCCACATCCGCTGGTCGCGCGCCTTTATCGGCCGGAGGACGACATCGCCGTCGACCAGCACGGCAGGCCAGGACGGGCTGTTCAGCTCGCACCCCCACTACTGGCACCGGGTCTGGAGTGGTCGCCGCCGCGGATCTGGTCGGCGGCGTGCACCAACAGGGTTTCCAGGACGGCCAGTCCGTCCTTCACCCCGCCGGTCGAACCCGGCAGATTGACGATCAGTGTCCGTCCCGCCACTCCGGCCAGGCCCCGGGAGAGCGCCGCGGTCGGCACCTTCTCCCGGCCGAACGCCCGGATGGCCTCGGCGATGCCCGGCACCTCGCGGTCGATCACCCGGCGGGTCGCCTCGGGGGTGCGGTCGGTGGGCGAGATGCCGGTTCCGCCGGTGGTGACGACGACGTCGTACCCGGCCGCCACGGCGGCGCGCAGGGCGGCCTCGACCGGATCCCCGTCAGGGACCACCCGCGGCCCGTCCACGGCGAACCCGAGGTCCTTCAGGCCGTCGGCGACCAGCGGGCCGCCCCTGTCCTCGTAGACACCCGCGGCAGCCCGGTTGGAGGCGGTCACGACGAGCGCGCGGTACGTCGCGGCGCTCATGTCCGGCTCCAGTCGCCCGACTTGCCGCCCGTCTTCTCCTCGACCCGTACGTCCGTGATGACCGCTCCCTTGTCGACCGCCTTGACCATGTCGATCACGGTGAGCGCGGCGACGCAGACCGCGGTGAGGGCCTCCATCTCGACGCCCGTGCGGTCCGTCGTGCGCACCGTGGCCAGGATCTCCACGGCGTCGTCCGCGACCGACAGATCCAGTTTCACACCGGACACCGCCAACGGGTGGCACAGCGGGATCAGCTCGGGGGTGCGCTTGGCCCCCATGATGCCCGCGATGCGCGCGGTGGCCAGGGCGTCGCCCTTGGGCATCCCCTCGCCGCGCAGCAGCTCGACCACCCGGGGCGAGACGAGGACGCGGCCGCCGGCGCGGGCGGTGCGCGCGCTCACGTCCTTGTCGGACACGTCGACCATGCGGGCGGCGCCCGAGTCGTCGAGGTGGGTCAGTCGGTCCTGCGCGGGTCCGGGGGTCTCCCCCCGGGAAGGCACGGTCATGGTGTGTGGCGCTCCTGGTCCGGGCCCGACGCGGTGCGGCGCACGGACCTGTTGTGCGCGACACGGTACCGCCAAGCCGGGACGGGCCACGGGGCAGGACCTTCGCGCGAACGTGTACGCCCGCGGGCTCAGCCCAGCAGGACGACCTCGACCTCGGTGCCGGGTTCGACGGAGGTCACGTCCTCGGGGACGACGATCAGCGCGTCGGCGTGCGCCAGGGCGGCGACCAGGTGGGATCCGGCACCGCCGACCGGCTGGACGGCGCCGTCGGCGTAGCTGCCGCGCAGGAACTGCCGGCGGCCCCGCGGCGAGGTCAGCGCCTTGTCGGCGGTGAGCGTCGCGCGCGTGGTGGGCCGGTGGACGTCCTCCAGGCCCATGAGGGCGCGGATGGCCGGCCGGACGAACAGCTCGAAGGAGACGTACGACGACACCGGGTTGCCCGGCAGTGCCAGCAGCGGGGTGTGGTCGGGGCCGATGGAGCCGAAGCCCTGCGGCTTGCCGGGCTGCATGGCGAGGGTGCGGAACTCGATGCCGCCGCCCTCCTCGTCCTCGTCCCCGACGTGCGACAGCGCCTCCTTGACGACGTCGTAGGCGCCGACGCTGACACCGCCCGTGGTGACCACGAGGTCGGCGCGGACGAGCTGGTCCTCGATGGTGGAGCGGAGGGTCTCGGCGTCGTCGGCGACGGCGCCCACCCGGTAGGCGATGGCGCCGGCGTCGCGGGCGGCCGCGGTGAGGGCGAAGCTGTTGGAGTCGTGGATCTGGCCGTGGCCCAGTTCCTCGCCGGGCTGGACGAGCTCGCTGCCGGTGGACATCACGACCACGCGCGGGCGGGGGCGCACCCGGACCGTGCCGCGGCCGATCGCGGCGAGCAGGGCGATCTGCGGCGGCCCCAGGACGGTGCCCGCGTCCAGGGCGCGGTCACCCGCCCGGACGTCGCTGCCCTTGGCCCGCACGTGCGCGCGGGCCTCGGCGGGCCGGTGCACGCGCACGTGCCCGGAGGCGGCCTCGGGGGCGAGGCTGCGGGCGGGCATCGCGTCGACCGGCCCCGCGCCGAGTCCGCCGTCGGTCCACTCCACGGGGACGACGGTCTCGGCGCCGGGCGGCAGCGGGGCGCCCGTCATGATGCGGGCGGCCTGGCCGGGGCCGACACGCGGCGGGTCGGCCTGACCGGCCGCGACGTCCCCGACGACGTCCAGGACGGCCGGGAACTCCTCGCTCGCGCCCGCGACATCCGCGACCCGCACCGCGTACCCGTCCATGGAGCTGTTGTCGAACGGCGGCAGCGACAGCGGCACCGTGACGTCCTCGACCAGGACGCAGCCCTGGGCGTCGAGGAGTTGCAGCTCGATGGGTTCCAGGGGGCGGACGGTGGCGAGGATGTCCGCCAGGTGCTCGTCCACCGACCAGAGGAGGCTCTGGCCGGTGGTGCGGGGCGCGGCGTTGCTCAAGGTCGCTGCATCTCCTCGGTGACGTAACTGCGAAGCCAGGTCCGGAAGTCCGGGCCCAGGTCTTCACGTTCGCACGCGAGTCGGACAATGGCACGCAGGTAGTCGCCGCGGTCGCCGGTGTCATAGCGGCGGCCCTTGAAGACCACGCCGTGCACCGGGCCGCCGACCTTCTCGTCCTGGGCCAGTTGCTGGAGGGCGTCGGTGAGCTGGATCTCGCCGCCGCGGCCGGGCTCGGTCATGCGCAGGATGTCGAAGATGTGCGGGTCGAGGACGTAGCGGCCGATGACCGCGTAGTTCGACGGGGCGTCCACCGGGTCCGGCTTCTCGACCAGGCCGGTCACCCGGACGACGTCGCCGTCCTCGGTGGCCTCGACGGCCGCGGAGCCGTAGAGGTGGATCTGCTCGGGGGCGACCTCCATGAGCGCGATGACGCTGCCGCCGCGCTGCTCCTGGACCTCGACCATGCGCTGGAGCAGCGGGTCGCGGGGGTCGATGAGGTCGTCGCCGAGCAGGACCGCGAAGGGCTCGTGGCCGACGTGCGGGGCCGCGCACAGGACCGCGTGGCCGAGGCCCCTGGGGTCGCCCTGCCGCACGTAGTGCATGGTCGCGAGGTCGCTGGACTCCTGGACCTTGGCGAGGCGGCTGGCGTCGCCCTTCTTCTGGAGGGCGGACTCCAGCTCGTAGTTGCGGTCGAAGTGGTCCTCGAGCGGGCGCTTGTTGCGGCCCGTGATCATGAGGACGTCGTCCAGGCCGGCGGAGACGGCCTCCTCGACCACGTACTGGATCGCCGGCTTGTCGACGACCGGCAGCATCTCCTTGGGAGTGGCCTTGGTGGCCGGCAGGAACCGGGTACCGAGGCCCGCCGCGGGGATGACAGCCTTGCTGATCCTGGGGTGCGACTGGGTCATGGCCGACACCTTATCCGGTGTCTTTGCAGTGAATCTGAGGCTCCGGTTAATTCATGCTCATATGAGCATATTGCGATGATTGCGGGAGCTTCGAATGAGCCACGACAGGTCTGCGGCCGAGTCTGACAAGCGAATGTTGCGGCGAGAGCTCCTCCAGGTGAGGGACAGGTTGACGGAGGGTGCCGTACAGGCGGCGGGGGCCGCGCTCGCGGACCGCGCGCTGGAGCTGCCCGAGCTGGCCCGGGCCGGCACGGTGGCCGCGTACGTCTCGGTGGGGAGCGAGCCCGCAACAACCGCGCTCCTGGACGCGCTGCGCGCGCGGGGGGTCCGGGTGCTGCTCCCGGCGCTGCTGCCCGACAACGATCTGGACTGGGGCGGGTACGCCGGCGCGCGGTCCCTCGCACGCGTGCGGCACGGCGGGCGGATGGCGTTGCTGGAACCCACGGGCGAGCGGCTGGGGCCGGACGCCGTGGCGAGCGCCGACGTGGTGCTCCTGCCGGGACTCGCCGTCGACGCGCGCGGCATGCGCCTGGGGCGCGGCGGGGGCTCGTACGACCGGGTGCTCGCCCGTCTGGAGCGCGCGGACGCGCATCCCGCGCTCGTGGTGCTTCTCTACGACCGCGAGGTGGTCGCGCACGTTCCGGAAGAGGCGCACGACCGGCCGGTCCACGCGGTGGTGACACCGTCGGCCGTGCGCCGCTTCGGGAACGTCTGACTCACGGTTTCAGCACCAGGGTGTCGCTGGTGCTGGCGTCGACCGCCTTGCCCGAGAACGACCAGGGCAGCAGTTCGCCGCCGACCCACTTGTCCGTCTGGTCGGTGTAGTGCGCGCTGTAGGCGTGCCCGGAGGCGCCGGTCAGGTTGATCCACTTCGACTTGTCGAGGTCGTCGAGGTTGACCACCATCCGCATCGACGGCACCCACACGACGCCGTAGCCGCCAGCCGCGTTCCAGCCGGTCGCGTCCACCGTCGCCTCGCCGCCGCCGAGCTCCCAGGGACCGCGGTTGAGCGCGTACTGGAGGAAGCCGGGACCCGCGGTGCCCAGGGTCTGGTTCTTCAGGAACAGGCGGTGCAGCCGGCCCCAGTTCCAGGTGTCGATGTCCTTGCCGAGCTTGGCGGTCAGCTCCCAGCGGGCGTCGATCATCGCGCGCTTGAACAGCCCGTCACGGTCGTGGGCCGAGGGGCGCGTGCCCGACGCGGGCGTCGTCCACCAGTCGCTGTTCTCGTCGTCCATCAGCTTGCGCACGACCTCGAACCAGCGGTCGCCGCCGTCCGGCTGCGCCTGGTCGGCGGCGCGCCGGCCGCACTCGCGCACCTTGGTGGTGTCGTCCGCGGGACCGGTGGTGCCGGCCGGCTTCACGTACAGGCACTGGCCCTCGACCCGCAGCTCCTTGGGCAGCTTGTTGCCGAAGGCGAGCTTGAGGATGTTGCGCCAGACCGAGTTGAAGTAGGCGGCGGCCGCCGAGTCGGCGTCCTGGGTGTAGTCCCAGCCCGCGAGCAGCTTCTGCGCCTGGCGAACGTCCGGGTCGTCGATGTCGATCTTGAGCAGCGCCGGGACGAGCCGGCTGGCGATCTCGCTGGAGTTGTCCATCTGCATCTGGCGCATGTCGTCGGTGGAGATCTTGCCGCCGCCGGCGATCTTCTGCTTGATCAGGCTGGTGATCCGCTGGCTGCGGGTGCCGTAGCCCCAGTCCGTGGTGAGCGTGAAGGGGTACTTGTCCTTGTCGATCACGGCCTGGTTGGCGGTGACGATGTAGCCGCGCTTGGGGTTGAACTCGTAGGGCAGCTTGTCGAAGTCGATGTAGCCGGTCCAGCGGTACGAGGAGTTCCAGCCCGGAGACGGGAGCGAGCCGTCGCCCTTCGCGCGCGTGGGGATCTTTCCGGGCAGCGTGTAGCCGATGTTGCCCTTGGTGTCCGCGTAGACGAGGTTCTGCGAGGGCACGTCGAACTTCTGGGCCGCCGCGCGGAACTCGTTCCAGTCGGCCGCCTTGTCCATCGCGAAGACGGCGTCCATGGTGGCGCCCGGGTCCAGGGCGGTCCACTTCAGGGCGATGCCGTAGCCGTCGCCCCGGTCGGGCGCCGCGGTGGTCACGGTGGCCTTCTTGCCGACCGTGACGAGCTCGTCGTCGCGGTCGGACAGCAGAGGTCCGTTGTTGGTCTTCCGCACGACGATCTTCTTGGACTCGCCGCCGGCGACCTCGATGGTCTCCTCGCGGGTCTCGAAGGCCTTCTCCTTGCCGTCGTACAGATAGCCGTCGCCGGTGAGCTTCTCCAGGTAGAGGTCGGTGACGTCGACCCCGGAGTTGGTCATGCCCCAGGCGATGTTCCCGTTGTGGCCGATGACCACGCCGGGCATCCCCGCGAAGGTGTAGCCGGTGACGTCGTACTGGCACGTCTTGGAGACCGTGCGGCAGTGCAGGCCCATCTGGTACCAGACGGACGGCAGCGAGGGCGACAGGTGCGGGTCGTTGGCCAGCAGCGGCATACCGGTGATGGTGTGGGCGCCGGAGACGACCCAGGAGTTGGAGCCGATGCCGTTGCCGTTCACGCCGACGGCCGTGGGCAGGTCGTCCAGGACGTCGTAGAGGCCCGCGAGCTGGCCCTCCAGGGCCGAACCGGCCGTGGAGGCGGAATCACCCGTGCCGCCCGACTCCGCGCCGCCTGAGCCGCTCGTGGCGCCGCCCTTGCCGAAGGTGCCGGTCAGCTCGTCGTACTGGCCCTCCTGCACGATCGCCTGGTTCCGGTCGTACGGGTATCCCGGGTACAGGTCGTCGATCTGCCGGGCGTCGAGGCGGCTGGTCATCAGCGCGCGGTCGATCTCGTCCTGCATGTTGCCGCGCAGGTCCCAGGCCATCGCCTTCAGCCAGGCCACCGAGTCGACCGGGGTCCACTGCTCGGGCTTGTAGTCGTTGGCGAAGCCCAGCGCCGCGTACTCCAGGGAGAGGTCCTCGCCGTCCTTGCCCGCGAGGTAGGCGTTGACCCCCTTGGCGTACGCCTGGAGGTACTTCTTCGTGGAGGGCGACAGCTTCGTGTCGTACTCCTCCTTGGCGACCCGGTCCCAGCCCAGGGTGCGCAGGAACTCGTCGTTCTCGACCTGGTCCTTGCCGAACATCTCCGACAGACGGCCGGAGGTCACGTGCCGGCGCACGTCCATCTCGTAGAACCGGTCCTGCGCCTGGACGTAGCCCTGCGCCATGAACAGGTCCTCGTCGGAGGAGGCGTAGACCTGCGGGATGCCGTAGCCGTCCCGCTTCACGTCGACGGGCCCCGCGAGGCCCTGGAGGGTTATCGATCCCGTGGTCTGCGGGAAGGAGGCCCGGACGGTGCTGATGGACCAGTACGCCCCGTAGGCCACGCCTCCGATGAGGGCCAGCACCAGCACGAGCACGAGGAGGCGGCCTTTGCGCCCCTTCTTCCTGCCGGACTTGCCAGGCTTGTCACCCGTTGTGGCGGTGGTGTTGGGGGGCATCGCTGTCCTTGCTGTCCTAACGCGAGCGGCAGGCGGTCCTGGAGTGCTGGAGCAACCATAGGCGCAGGGCCCCGAGCGACTGGACGCGGAGTCGGGAACAAGCGCGGACGGCCGTTCGATCTTGCCTCGGCAAGCGTCAAGAAATCGTCAAGAGTTAGGTAAGGTAACGAAGTACTTGGGGGCGCGGCGCACGAGCGCCGTACCGATGTACGAACGCACCCCGCGTACGCGCCTCGCGTTCCGCGCGTGAACCACGGAAAGGACCGGCCGCTGACTGTCCACCACCTCAACCAGCTCCTCCTGCTCTGCTCGCTCGTCCTGCTCGTCGCCGTCGCAGCGGTCCGGATCTCCTCGCGCAGCGGGCTCCCCAGCCTGCTCGTGTACCTGGGCATCGGCGTCCTCATGGGCCAGGACGGCATCGGCGACATCCACTTCGACAACGCCGAGATGACCCAGGTCATCGGGTACGCGGCCCTGGTCGTGATCCTGGCCGAGGGCGGCCTCGGCACGAAGTGGAAGGAGATCAGGCCGGTCCTGCCGGCCGCCTCCGCGCTGGCGCTGGCCGGGGTCGCGGTGAGCGTCGGGGTCACGGCGACGGGCGCGCACTACCTGATCGGGCTGGAGTGGCGGCAGGCGCTCATCATCGGGGCGGTGGTGTCCTCGACGGACGCGGCGGCGGTGTTCTCGGTCCTGCGGAAGATCCCCCTCCCCTCGCGGGTGAAGGGCACCCTGGAGGCGGAGTCCGGCTTCAACGACGCCCCGGTGGTCATCCTGGTCGTCTCGTTCTCCACCGCGGGCCCGTTCACGCACTGGTCCGTCCTGCTGGGCGAGATCGCGCTGGAGCTGGCCATCGGCGCCGCCATCGGCCTCGCGGTGGGCTGGCTGGGCGCCTGGGGCCTCCGGCACGTCGCCCTGCCGGCCTCCGGCCTCTACCCGATCGCCGTCATGGCCATCGCCGTCATGGCGTACGCGGCGGGCTCCCTGGCGCACGGCAGCGGCTTCCTGGGCGTCTACCTCGCCTCGATGATCATAGGCAACGCCAAGCTGCCGCACTGGCCCGCCACGCGCGGCTTCGCCGAGGGGCTCGGCTGGATCGCCCAGATCGGCATGTTCGTCCTGCTCGGCCTCCTGGTGACCCCGCACGAGCTGGGCGACGACGTCTGGCCCGCCCTCGTCATCGGCCTCGTGCTGACCATGGTCGCGCGGCCGCTGAGCGTCGTGCTCTGCCTCGGGCCGTTCCGGGTGCCGTGGCAGGAACAGACACTGATGTCCTGGGCCGGCCTGCGCGGCGCCGTGCCCATCATCCTGGCCACGATCCCCATGGTGAACGGCGTCGACGCCAGCCGCCGCATCTTCAACATCGTCTTCGTCCTGGTCGTCGTCTACACCCTGGTCCAGGGGCCGACACTGCCGTGGCTGGCCCGAAAGCTGCGGCTCGGCGAGGACTCCGAGGCCGCCGACCTCGGCATCGAGTCGGCGCCCCTGGAGCGGCTGCGCGGACACCTGCTGTCCATGGAGATCCCGGCCGGGTCCAAGATGCACGGCGTCGAGGTCGACGAACTGAGGCTGCCGGCCGGGGCCGCGGTCACCCTCGTCGTACGCGACGGGAAATCGTTCGTCCCCCTGCCGGCGACCGTGCTGCGGCGCGGCGACGAACTGCTCGTGGTGGCCACGGACCCGGTCCGCGACGCGGCGGAGCGCCGGCTGCGCGCGGTGGGCCGGGGCGGCAAGCTGGCCGGGTGGCTGGGCGCGAACGGCGCGCGTGGGACGGGGAGCGGGCGGGGCTCGGGAAGCGGCCGGGGCGGCGGTCGGCGCACCGGGGGCGGCCGGGGCACGGGCCGCGATAGACGCGGCGGGGCGGGTGACGGGCGGGGGTGACGGGCCAGGGCGGGTGGCGGCGGGGCGGGTGACGGCGGGACACCGGCGGCGCGCGTTACGGGCGCGTTTCGTACGGTTCACACTCCCGCCGAACGCAGGTGAACGGCCGCCGTGGTGCTCGTTTTCACAGGTGTGCGGGACATTGATCCCTGTACGATGAAGGCTCACCTTGATCGAACCAACTCTGCCTGACGCAGAGCTGGCGCGACCGTATGGCGGTCGGAGCGTCCTCGCAGTGGGCACCGGCATCTACCGCAGTTCCGCGCAAGAGGACAGCTCTCGGTGCCCCCGCACGGGCGCGCTACCAGGTGGCAGAAAGGCACGGGCCGTGGCATCCACGGTCACCTCGGAGCCGTCGAAGAACTCGCCGGTCCCCTCCTCCCGCCCCGGATACGGACAGTTGCTGCGCACCCGCGGCGCCCTGACGTTCCTACTGCCCGGCTTCGCCGCACGCCAGCCGTTCGCGATGCTCACGATCTCCATCGTCCTGCTCGTGCAGCACACCACCGGCTCCTACGGCGCGGCGGGCGCCGCCGCGGCCGTCACCGGCGTCTCCATGGCGCTGTTCGCCCCCTACAGCGGCCGCCTCGCCGACCGCCACGGGCAGCGCGCGGTACTGATTCCCGGCGTCCTCGTGCACACGGCCTCGGGGCTGGCCCTCACGGCCCTCGCGCTGGCCCACGCCCCCCTGTGGGCGCTGTTCGTGGCGGCCGTGCCCACGGGCGCCTCGGTGCCGCAGATCGGGCCCATGGTGCGCGCCCGCTGGGGGGTGACGCTCCAGGACTCCCCCCTGATGGCGACCGCGGCGGCCTTCGAGTCCGTCACGGACGAGCTGACCTTCGTCCTCGGGCCCCTGCTCGCCACCGCCCTGTGCACCACGGTGGCCCCGGCGGCCGGCCTGGTCACGGAGGCCTCGCTGACCCTGGTCGGCGGTCTGCTGTTCGCCGCGCAGAAGAGCACCCAGCCGCCCGTCACCGGCGCGGGCCACGCGCGCGTGGAGCACGTCTCCGCCCTGCGTGTCCCCGGCGTCCGCGTGCTGATCGTGACCTTCCTGGGCATCGGCTCCGTCTTCGGCGGGATGCAGGTCTCGCTGGCCGCGTTCACCGAGTCGATCGGCGAGCCCGGTCTGAACGGTGTCCTGTACGGGGTGTTCGCCGCCGGCAACATGATCTCCGGCCTGGTCTGCGGAGCGATCGCCTGGCGGGTCGCCCCGCAGCGGCGCCTGGTCGTCGGGTACGCGGCGCTCGCGCTGACCGCATCCGGCCTCTGGGCCGCGCATTCGACCCTGGTCCTCGCCGGACTCGGACTGCTGGTCGGCATGTGCATCGCGCCCGCCCTGATCACCGGCTACACGCTGGTCGAGGGGCTGGTACCGGCGGGGGCCCGCACCGAGGCCTTCACCTGGCTGACCGGCGCGGTGGCACTCGGCCAGGCGGCCGCCGTCACGGTCGCCGGACAGCTGGAGGACCGCGTCGGGAACGGCACCGGATTCCTGGTGCCGGCGGGCGGCACCCTGCTCGCGCTGATCACCCTGCTGGCCCTGCGGTCACACCTCTCGACCGGGCCGCGCAGCCGTACCGTCGCACGTGGCGTCGGTCACCGCGCGCCGGTGACGGTGGACTGATCCCCGGGAATACGTCAGTATGGATCGTCGTTAGCACTCACTGAGTGAGAGTGCCAGGAGGAAGACAGTGCCCACCTATCAGTACCAGTGCACCGAGTGCGGCGAGGGCCTCGAGGCGGTGCAGAAGTTCACCGACAACGCCCTGACCGAGTGCCCCAACTGCGGCGGCCGCCTGAAGAAGGTGTTCTCGGCCGTCGGCATTGTCTTCAAGGGCTCCGGCTTCTACCGGAACGACAGCCGCGGCTCCTCGTCGAGCAGCTCGCCGGCCACGTCGAAGTCGTCGGCGTCCTCGGACTCGTCGTCGTCCTCGACCTCGTCGTCCTCGGACACGAAGTCGTCGAGTTCCGCGTCGTCGAGCTCCAGCTCCTCGACCGGCAGCTCCGCCGCCTAGGACACGCACACCGGACCCTGTCGTCAGCGGACGACAGGGTCTTCGGCGTCTTCGGTGCCGCCCGCCGTGTGCCGGGCGGCGCCCGCTACTGTGCTGGTCATGGCGAACGCAGAGATCGGTGTAATCGGCGGCTCCGGCTTCTACTCGTTCCTGGAGGACGTGTCGGAGATCTCGGTGGACACGCCCTACGGGCCGCCCAGCGACTCCCTCTTCCTCGGCGAGATCGCCGGCCGGCGCGTGGCCTTCCTGCCCCGGCACGGACGCGGCCACCATCTGCCGCCGCACCGCATCAACTACCGGGCCAACCTGTGGGCGCTGCGTTCGGTCGGCGTGCGCCAGGTCCTCGGCCCGTGTGCCGTGGGCGGGCTGCGCCCCGAGTACGGGCCGGGCACGCTGCTCGTGCCGGACCAGCTGGTCGACCGCACGAAGTCCCGGGTCGGTACGTACTTCGACGGGCTGCCGCTGCCCGACGGCACGGTGCCGAACGTGGTGCACGTGTCCCTGGCCGACCCGTACTGCCCCGCCGGACGCGCGACCGCGCTGAAGGCCGCGCGCGGGCGGGACTGGGAGCCGGTGGACGGCGGCACCCTCGTGGTGGTCGAGGGACCGCGCTTCTCGACCCGCGCCGAATCGCTGTGGCACCAGGCCCAGGGCTGGTCGGTGGTGGGCATGACCGGCCACCCCGAGGCGGCGCTCGCCCGTGAACTGGAGCTCTGCTACACGACCATGACCCTGGTCACGGACCTGGACGCCGGCGCCGAGTCCGGGGAGGGCGTCTCGCACGACGACGTGCTGCGGGTGTTCGCCGCGAACGTGGACCGGCTGCGCGGGGTGCTGTTCGACGCCGTGGCCGCGTTGCCCTCCACCGAGGAGCGGGACTGTCTGTGCACGACGGCGCTCGGCGGAATGGCTCCGGGGTTCACGCTGCCGTAGTGAACGTCTCGTTCGGGTGAGGGAGTTGTCCACAACCCGTCGGTGGTCCACCGGCTCCGACGGGCGGCGGCTCGAAGCCTCATCGTGGGTTCGCAGGCCGATCCCTCGTCGCAGGCGGTGACCCCCATGACCCTCCCTCGTCCCATCCCCCTCCCGCACGCTCCCGTCCCGCACACTCCCCTCCCCGCTTCTCCCGCTCCTTCGCCCCCCTTTTCCCCTTCCCACCTTCCTCTCCCCTCTCTCCCTTCTCCCTCTTCCTCCGTCCCCTCCCCCGCTCGCCCGCCCGGCGCGGACACGCCCGCCACCCGCGAAGTGCCTCCCTTCGCTCCCGTGCGAGTGCGCGGCGCGCGATACCGGCTGCACCGGCTGGTACGGCACCGAGGGCGCCCCCTCGCGCTGGGTCTCGCCGTCACCGCCGCGGCGCTCGTCGCGGCGGGCCCACGGGACACCGACCGCCCCGACGGACACTCCCAACGAGCCGCCACCGCCCCGGCTCCGGCCTCGGTGCCCGCCGCGCGGTCGACGGACGACGATCCGGCGCGCGGGCGCCACGCCGTCGAGACGGTGACGGCTCCGGTGCGGATCGCCGACGCGGCCACGGTGCGGCTGCTGCGGCCCGGCGACCGGGTCGACGTCATCGCCGCCGCGCAGACGGCGACGGGCGGTGACGCCCGCGTGGTCGCCCGGGGCGCGCTGGTGACCAGGATTCCGGCGCGGGACGACACCACGGCCGAGGGTGGCGCCCTGGTGGTGCTGTCCGTGCAGCGCGCCACGGCGGTGCGCCTGGTGGGAGCCGGCACGTCGGCGCGGTTGGCGGTGACGTTGTGCTGAGGCATACGGTCCGCATCCCGGGGGAATTCGCCTCAAGTCCCTCGTTGGAGCGACCCCGTTGGGCACAACGGCCCAGCCCTGACGTAGGTTGCGGAGCGTTTTGTTCCACAGCCTGTGCACGCGAGAAGAGGCCAAGAGGTGAGCGAGAAGAAGGAACCGAGCGTCTGGCAGGGCTTCAAAGCCTTCCTGATGCGCGGAAACGTCGTCGACCTGGCAGTGGCGGTGGTGATCGGTACCGCCTTCACCAACATCGTCAACTCGCTGGTGAAGGGCATCATCAACCCGCTGGTCGGCACGATCGGCACACAGAACCTCGACGCCTACAGCTCCTGTCTGAGCGAGTCCTGCAAGGGCGACGAGGGAATCCGGCTGCTGTGGGGGTCGGTGCTCGGCGCCACCCTGACCTTCGTGATCACAGCGGCGGTCGTGTACTTCCTGATGGTCCTGCCGATGTCGAAGTACCTGGCCCGGCTGGAGGCCCGCAGGAAGGCGAAGGAGGGCACGCGCGAGGTCGTCGAGCTGACCGAGCTGGAGGTCCTCAAGGAGATCCGCGACACCCTCATCGCGCAGCGGGGTTCCGGCCACGACGCACGGTAGGGCCGGCGGCGGCCGGCTCGGCGCCGGCTCAGATGTGGTGCGGCGGCTTCTCGTCGAGGAAGCGCTTCAGGTCCGCCACGCTGTCGCCGTCGCCGCCCGGCCGCTCGCCCCACCCGCGGTCCGTGTCGTCCGCGGACGGGCGGTCCAGCGGGTCGTCGAAGACCAGCGCGGCCTTCGGGTCGCGCGGCTCGGGGGCGGAGGCGGTGGTCATGCCTCCAGGGTACGGCTCCGACGGCCGGCGTCGTCCGGGACCGGGACGCCCGGGACCCGTACCGCCCAGCGAGACACCGGGGCCCGTGCCGCCCACCGGAACCCCGGGACCCGTGCCGCCCACCGAGACACCGGGGCTCGGACCGCTCGGACCGCCCGCCGGAACCCCGGGACCGGTACCGCCCGCCGGAACCCCGGGATCCGGACCGCCCGCTTCCCGTGAATCCGGTCACAAGAATTTTCGGGACGCATCTGATGTGCTTGGACTCATGACGTCCAGTTCGGCTCCGCAGCCCGTACACCGCACACCGCTGCGCAGACTCACCGCGCGCCGCCGCGACGAGGCGCACCGGGTCGCCTCCTCGCTGGAGCTCTTCTTCGACCTGTGCTTCGTCGTGGCCATCGCGCAGGCGGGCGTCCAACTGGTGCACGCCCTCGCCGAAGGGCACGTCGGCGAGGGCATCCTGAACTACGCGATGGTGTTCTTCGCCATCTGGTGGGCCTGGATGAACTTCACCTGGTTCGCCTCGGCCTACGACAACGACGACGCCCTCTACCGGGTCGTCACGCTCCTCCAGATCGCGGGAGTCCTGGTGCTGGCCGCCGGGATCTCGAAGGCCTTCGACGAGCACGACTTCGTCGCCGTCTGGCTCGGTTACCTGATCATGCGGCTGGCGATGGGCGCCCAATGGCTGCGGGCCGCGAGATACGCCGAGGGCGCGGAGCGCGCCACGGCGCTGCGGTACGTGGGCGGGGTGGTGGTCTGTCAGATCGGCTGGACGGGCCTGGTCCTGCTGCCGGAGTCCGGCCGCTCGTGGCTGTTCCTGGCGATGGTGATCGTGGAACTGTGTGTGCCGCTGTACGCGGAGAAGAACTTCGCCACGCCCTGGCATCCCCACCACATCGCCGAGCGGTACGGCCTGTTCACCATCATCGTGCTCGGCGAGTCGATCGCCGCGGCCACGATCGCGGTGAAGTCGGCCGTGGACGAGCACAGCGCGCTGGGCGAGTTGCTGCCGATCGCGGCCGGCGGTCTGCTGATCGTGTTCTGCGCCTGGTGGATCTACTTCGTGGTGCCGATCCACGGACACCTGCGGACCAGCCGGGACTCCTTCCTGTGGGGCTACGGCCACTACCTGATCTTCGCCTCGGCGGCCGCGATCGGCGCGGGCCTGGAGGTCGCGGTCGAGCAGGCGGTCGGCACGGCGCACATCTCCACGCTGGCCGCCTCGGCCGCCGTGACCCTGCCGACGGCGCTCTATCTGATCACTCTCTGGGCCCTGCACTCGCGCCACTTCAAAGTCGGCATCTCCCAGCAGTTGGTACTGCCGACCACGGCGTTGCTGGTGATCGGCTGCACCTTCCTCGGTGACGGGGCGGTGCTCGCGACAGGCATCGTCTCGGCCCTGTCGGTGGTCGTCGGCTCACTGCTGACGGCGCGCGCGAAGCCGAGAGGGACCACCGCGAAGGCGACCGCTCCGGCCGCCTGACACCTCGGGCGCGCCCGCCCCGCGCGGAGCGACACTGATCTCCATGACAGTTGACGCTCTGACGGACATCGCCGGCGTACGGGTGGGGCACGCGACGCGCACCGGCGACGGTTGGCTCACCGGGACCACGGTCGTGCTCGCCCCGGAGGGCGGCGCCGTCGCCGCCGTGGACGTGCGCGGCGGCGGTCCCGGCACGAAGGAGACCGACGCCCTCGACCCGCGCAACCTGGTGCGGCGGATCGACGCGATCGTGCTGACCGGCGGCAGCGCCTACGGACTGGACGCCGCGTCGGGGGTGATGGCGTGGCTGGAGGAACGAGGACGCGGGGTGTCCGTCGGTCCGGATCCGACGCAGGTCGTGCCGGTGGTGCCCGCCGCCTGTGTCTTCGACCTGGGGCGGGGCGGCGACTTCCGGGCCAGGCCGGACGCGGCCGTCGGGCGGGCCGCGGTCGAGGCGGCCGCGGCGTGCGCACCGGGCGCCCCCGTGCCGGAAGGCTGCGTGGGTGCCGGTACCGGAGCCGTGGCGGGCCCGTTGAAGGGCGGGGTCGGCACCGCGAGCACGGTCCTGGAGTCGGGGATCACGGTGGCCGCGCTGGTGGTGGCCAACGCGGCGGGATCGGTGACCGACCCGGAGACGGGCGTGCTCTACGGGGAGTTGTTCCAGGGGCGCGTGAACCTTCCGCGGGCGCGGGTGCACGAGGCCGCGCGCCGGCGTCTCGCCGAGTCGGCCACGCGCAACACGCCCCCGCCGCTGAACACCACACTCGCGGTGGTCGCCACCGACGCCGACCTGTCGAAGGCGCAGGCCCAGAAGCTGGCGGGCACGGCGCACGACGGGATCGCGCGTGCCGTACGGCCGGTGCACCTGCTCAACGACGGGGACACGGTGTTCGCGCTGGCGACGGGGACGCGTCCGCTCGACGGTGCGAACCCGCTCGCGCTGAACGAGATCCTCGCGGCGGGCGCGGACCTCGTGACACGGGCGATCGTGCGCGCCGTACGGGCCGCCGAGCCGGTGGACGCACCGGGCGGCCGATGGCCGTCGTACGAGGCGCTGTACGGGACCGACGGCCGGGGTCCGGGCGTCTGAGGGGGCGATCGCGGTCTCGGGCCGCCCCGGGGTGGACGGTGCGCGGGGCGGCCCGATTGTCCGGGTTCTGTCACGTGATGGCGCGCAGGGCGAGACGAGGGGAACCTCGCCCGCTCCCCGGTCCCTCCTTCCTCACGTACGGGAACGGACCACGTACATGACATGAATCTGGAGCAGATCGTGAAAACGCCGGACATGGCAGCGCGGCGCGTCCTGGGGGCCTGTGCCGCCCTGATGGTCGGCGCCCTCACCCTCACCGCGTGCGGTGGCAGCGCCAACGCCGAGAGCGAGCACGACAAGGGCGGCAGGACCGCCGTTAGGACGTCCACGGCGAAGATCGTCATCTCGGCCGAGGACGGCTCGACCGGCGCGTCGATCAACTCGACCGGCGTACAGGTCAGCGCCGGCACGCTGACCGACGTGAAGATGACGGTGGCGGGGACGGGTCAGGCCGTTGAGGGCTCCCTGTCGGGGGGCGGCAGGACCTGGAAGCCGAAGGAGCAGCTGGAGCGGGGCACGAAGTACGAGATATCGGCGACCGCGAAGGACGCGAGCGGCCGTACCGTCGCCGCCGGCTCCGTGTTCACCACCGTCTCCTCGTCCAACAGCTTCATCGGCACCTACACACCCGACAACGGCACCACGGTCGGTGTCGGGATGCCGGTGTCGTTCACCTTCGACAAGGCCATCACCGACACCAAGGCCGTGCAGTCGCACATCACGGTCACCTCCAGCAGCGGTCAGCGGGTGGCCGGGCACTGGTTCGGCGCGCAGCGGCTCGACTTCCGGCCGCAGGAGTACTGGCGGGCCGGCTCCAAGGTCACGATGAAGATCGACCTGGACGGCGTGCAGGGCGCGGACGGCGTCTACGGGGTGCAGAAGAAGACCGTCACCTTCACCATCGGCCGCTCGCAGGTCTCCACGGTCGACGTCGGCACACAGACGATGACGGTGGTGCGCGACGGCGGGACCGTCAAGACGATCCCGATCTCGTCGGGCAGCCCGGAACACACCACGTACAACGGGCAGATGGTGATCTCCGAGAAGTTCACGCAGACGCGTATGAACAGCCGGACGGTCGGGCTGGGCGGCGAGTACGACATCCCGGACGTGCCGCACGCCATGCGGCTGACGTCGTCCGGCACCTTCATCCACGGCAACTACTGGTACGACAAGGGCAATCCGCCCTTCGGTCGCACCGGTACGAGCCACGGCTGCGTGGGACTCGGCGACGTGCAGGGCGCACAGGCCGCCAGCAGCGCCAAGTGGTTCTACGACAACTCGCTCATCGGTGACGTCGTGACCGTCAAGAACTCCCCCGACAAGACCGTGGCACCGGACAACGGGCTCAACGGCTGGAACATGTCCTGGAGCGAGTGGAGCGCGGGCAGCGCGGTCTGATCAACGGGACCGGCAGCGGACCGGAGCGGACCGGAAACAGACCAGAAGCTCCGTGTGACCAGCGATTTTTGACCGATTCACGGGCCGCGCGGGAACAATCCGCGCGGCCCGCGCGTTTTCCCGGCGTACGTTTTCTCGGTTCCCGGACATGATGTCCGACCTAGGGGCTACGGTATGCACCCACAAGGTGACATGCAGCAACGCCAGGAGAAACCTTGAGCGTTCCGTACGAGACGGCAGCGTACGAACCACACGAGTCGCCCGAGTCTCCGGAGGAGCACCTCGCGCGACTCCTCGGCCGTGCGCTGAACTCCTTCGAGCTGCCCGACGAGACGATCCGGCGCCTGGACTGCGCGCTGGCGCACGACAGTTCGCTGCACTCCGCGCACCACAGCGCGGGACTGCACCGCGAGACGTACCGGCACACCTGGCTGCTCGCCGACGGTTCCGCGCTCACGCTGTGGGAGCTCGTCCACAACACCGCGCCGGGCAGCGACCCGCAGCACGAGGTGTACGTCGACGAGGAGGAACTGCGCGCGGCCACGGCCCGGCTGCCACTGCCGCCGGACGCCCCGGACTTCGAACTGCCGGTGACGGTGCAGCTGTCGCCGGTCCTCCAGCCACGGCACGCCTACGTCCCCGACGACTCGGCCGACCACGCGCGGCGGCTGCTGCGCCGGGCGGAGAACCCGGACCGGCCCGACGCGGACACGGCCGAACTGCTGGCGACGGCGTTCGCCCACCAGATCACCCAGGCCTTCGGGCGGCCCTGCCGCGCGGGCCGCGCCGGTCTGTGCTTCGCGCTCTACGAGCACGCGTTCCTGCTGCGGGACGGCCGGGAGATCGCCCTGTGGGAGGTCGAGCACACGGCGACGCCCGACGGGCGTCACATGTGCGAGGTGTACCCGACCGAGGACGCGGCACGGGACGCGATGGAGCGACGCGCGGCCCGGCGTTCCTGACCGGGAGCCGGCCGGGCCGGGCCGGGCCACCGGGGCGGGGCGGGGCCAGCCTGTGAGGGCACGCGGACGGCCGCGGCCCTGTCATCGCCGGGCCGCGGCCGTCCGTGCAGGTCCCCGCCGGTCGCTTACGCCGCCACCGGCTGCTTGTGCCCCGCCACCGCGGCCGGACCCTCGGCCCGATCCGCCGTCGTATCGCCACCCGTCGGCCTGCGCAGGCCCTTGAGGACGATGACCAGGGCCGCCGTGACGCACACACCCGCGGCGATGGCGACCAGGTAGAGCAGCGGGTTTCCGATCAGCGGCACCACGAAGATGCCGCCGTGCGGGGCGCGCAGGGTGGCGCCGAAGGCCATCGACAGCGCGCCGGTGAGCGCGCCGCCCACCATCGAGGACGGGATGACCCGCAGCGGGTCCGCCGCCGCGAACGGGATCGCGCCCTCCGAGATGAAGGAGGCGCCCAGCACCCAGGCGGCCTTGCCGTTCTCGCGCTCGGTCTGGGTGAAGAGCCTGCCGCGCACGGTCGTGGCCAGCGCCATCGCCAGCGGCGGGACCATGCCCGCCGCCATCACGGCCGCCATGATCTTCATGGCCGAGTCGCTCGGGCTGGCGACCGCGATACCGGCCGTGGCGAAGGTGTAGGCGACCTTGTTGACGGGACCGCCGAGGTCGAAGCACATCATCAGGCCGAGCAGGGCGCCGAGCAGGACGGCGTTGGAGCCGGTGAGGCCGTTCAGCCAGTCGGTCAGGCCGTTCTGCGCGGAGGCGATGGGCTTGCCGATCACCACGAACATCAGGAATCCGACGATCGCCGAGGAGATCAGCGGGATCACCACCACCGGCATGATGCCGCGCACCGCCGGCGGGATCCTCACCTTCTGGATCGACAGCACCACGCCACCGGCGATCAGACCGGCCGCGAGACCCCCGAGGAAGCCCGCGTTGATGGTCACCGAGATCGCGCCGCCGACGAAGCCGGGGACGAGTCCGGGGCGGTCCGCCATGCCGTAGGCGATGTAGCCCGCCAGGACCGGGACCAGGAAGCCGAAGGAGACGACGCCGATCTGGAAGAGCAGCGCGGCCCAGCTGTCCGTCTGGGTCCAGACGAAGTGGTCCATGACCGACGGCGCCTTGTTGACCTTGTAGCCGCCGATCGCGAACCCGAGGGCGATCAGCAGACCGCCCGCGGCGACGAACGGGACCATGTAACTGACACCGCTCATCAGCCACTTGCGCAGCTTGGAGCCGTAGCCCTCGGTGGAGTCACCGGCACGCTCCACCGGCGTGGCGCCCGCGCCGGCCACCGCGGTGACCTCGCCGCGCTCCGCCTTGCCGCGGACCTCGCCGATGAGTTCGGCGGGGCGGTTGATGCCCGCCTTCACCCCGACGTCGACGGTCGGCTTGCCGGCGAAGCGGTCCTTGTCACGTACGGGCACGTCGTGCGCGAAGATCACACCGTCCGCCGCCGCGACGACCGCCGGGTCGAGCCGGGTGAAGCCGGCCGAGCCCTGTGTCTCCACGACGATCTCGACGCCCGCCGCGCGGCCCGCGTTCTCCAGCGACTCGGCCGCCATGTACGTGTGGGCGATGCCCGTCGGGCAGGAGGTGACGGCGACGATCCGGAAAGGGCGCTCGCCCGTGCCCGGGGAACCGTTCGCGCCGGAGGAACCGTCCTTCGCACCCGGCGCCACGGTGGTACCGACCGCTGCGGCGCCGGCGGAGGCCGCCGCCGGCGCCGCAGCGGAGCTCTCGGAGCCGGGCCCGGACTCGGACCCGGACTCGGCACCGGTGACAGCCCCTGACGCGCCGCCGCTCGCCGGCGCCTCCTCGCCCCGGATGAGCGCCGCCGCGGCGCCCGCGTCGCCCACCGACCGCAGGGCGGCGGTGAACTCGGCGTTCATCAGCTGCCGGGCCAGCGACGACAGGATCGTCAGATGGGCGTCGTCGGCGCCCGCGGGCGCCGCGATCAGGAAGATCAGGTCGGCTGGACCGTCCGGCGCGCCGAAGTCGACCCCGGCGGCACTGCGCCCGAAGCCGAGCGTCGGCTCGGTGACGTGCGCGCTGCGGCAGTGCGGGATGCCGATGCCGCCGTCGAGCCCGGTCGGCATCTGTGCCTCACGGGCGGCGACGTCGGCGAGGAAGCCCTCCAGGTCGGTCACCCGGCCCAGGGCGACCATGCGCTCGGCGAGGGCACGAGCCGCCGCTTCCTTGGTATCGGCGGACAGGTCGAGATCGACCAGGTCCGCGGTGATCATGTCGCTCATCGCGGGCTCCTTCGCACGCGTATCGCCCGGGGCGTGGGGTGGGCGAGAAAGGGGACAGGGGTGCTGTGGGGGGAAGCGGTGGTGGGGTCAGGGCCGGTCGGGCCCTGTCCTGCCCGGGTGACGGAGCGCCGGGGGGCGCCCCGCTTCCCGTCGGTCGCGGCGAGAGACGGGGAGTCTCGCCACGCCGGAGTCGAGGTCGGCGTCGAAGCCGAAGTCGGGCTCGGGCTCGTGGGTGTCGTACGGACGTTCATGCCACGGGCTCCGTCAGTTCGCGGTCCGTGGGGACCTCCGCCGTGAGCGTGACCGCCGCCGGGTCCAGGTCGGCCGGCGTCGGCATCACGCTGCCGGGCAGCTGGACGGCGGCCGCGCCGTGGGCGACGGCGGAGGCGAGCGCCTGCGGGCCGCTGCCCCCGGCGATCAGGAAGCCGGCGAGTGAGGAGTCACCGGCACCCACGTTGCTGCGTACGACCTCGACCCGCGCCCCGGCGAACCAGGCACCCGCGCCGTCCACGAGCAACTGCCCGTCGGCGCCGAGGCTCGCGAGGACCGCGCGGGCGCCCCTCTCGCGCAGTTCCTCGGCCGCCTTCAGCGCGTCGCCGATGGTGGCCAGGGGTCGCCCGACGGCCTCGGCGAGTTCCTCGGCGTTCGGTTTGACCACGTCGGGCCGTTCCCTCAGCGCTTCGACCAGGGCCGGCCCGGAGGTGTCCAGCGCGATCCGCGCACCGGCGGCGTGCGCCCGCGCGACCAGGTCGGCGTACCAGGAGGGCGCGAGCCCGCGCGGCAGGCTCCCGCAGCAGGCGATCCAGTCGGCGCCGCGCGACCGCGTGCGCACCGTCTCCAGGAGCAGCTCCTGCTCGGCCGCGGACAGTTCGGGACCCGGCGCGTTGATCTTCGTCAGGACACCGTCCGCCTCCGCGAGCGCGATGTTCGAGCGGGTGGCCCCGGCGACCGGGACCGGGGCGACCTCGATGCCCTGCGCGTCGAGCAGTTCGGCGACGAGCGCGCCGGGCGCGCCACCCAGGGGCAGGACGGCGACCGTGCGCCGCCCCGCGGCGGCCACGGCGCGCGAGACGTTCACGCCCTTGCCGCCCGGGTCCATGCGCTCGCCGCGCGCGCGGATGACCTCGCCGCGCTCCAGCGAAGGAACCTCGTACGTACGGTCGAGGGACGGGTTGGGGGTGACGGTGACGATCATGCGCGTACCACTTCCGTGCCGCCGCGCTCGATGGTGGCGGTGTCCTCGGGGCTCAGCCCGCTGTCGGTGATCAGCAGGTCCACGTCGCTCAGGTCGCCGAAGCGGGCGAAGTGCTCCTGACCGTGCTTGGCGGAGTCGGCGAGCAGCACCACGCGGCGGGCGGCCGCGATCGCCGCCCGCTTGACCGCGGCCTCGGCGAGGTCGGGAGTGGTCAGACCGTGCTCGGCGGAGAACCCGTTGGCGGCCAGGAAGAGGACGTCCGCCCGGATCTCGCCGTACGCCCGCAGCGCCCAGGCGTCGACGGCGGCGCGCGTACGGTGCCGTACGCGCCCCCCGATGAGGTGGAGCTGCATCCCGGGGTGGTCCGCGAGGCGGGCCGCGATCGGGAGGCTGTGCGTGACGACGGTGAGCGAAGCCTCCAGCGGGAGGGCCGCGGCGAGCCGGGCGACCGTGGTGCCCGCGTCGAGGATCATCGTGCCCTCGCCCGGCAGTTCCGTGAGGGCCGCCTTGGCGATGCGGTCCTTCTCGTCCGCCGAGGTGGACTCGCGTTCGGTGAGGTCCGGCTCGAAGTCGAGGCGTCCGGCCGGTATGGCACCGCCGTGGACCCGTCGGACGAGGCCGGCCCGGTCGAGGGCCTTCAGGTCGCGGCGGATCGTCTCCGCCGTGACCTGGAACTCCTCGGCCAGCGACAGCACGTCGACCCGGCCGCCGTCACGGGCGAGCCGGAGGATCTCCTGCTGCCGCTCCGGTGCGTACATGTCCGTTCGCCTCCGACTCATGCCCGAACTTGTGGTTTCGCCTGGAGGCTACGCCCGGATTTCCAGAAAGTAAACAGGTTCGGGCATCGGGCGGACATGAACGGGCTTCCGGGCGTGAGGCGGACCTGCCCGGCTTCCTTCGGACGCGGGCGGACGTCAACGGGCTTCGGGCACGGGCGGGCGACGGCGCGAAAGCCGAAACGGCGGTGCCCGAGGGCACCGCCGTTGTCACCGCCGTTGAAACCGCCGTCGCCCCCACCACCTGACCGGAGCGAGAACCCGCAGGTCAGGACACCAGTTCCGACTTGCGCCCGGTCGCGTCGCCTCCCGCGTCCCCTTCCACCGCGGCGGCGTCCCCTTCCACCGCGGCGTTCCCTTCCACCGCGGCGTCCGCGTCCGACCCGCCCTCCACGTGCTGCGTCGGCCGCTTCGGCAGGGCGAACATCAGCAGGAAGATGACGGCCATCACCAGGGCCACCCACACCAGGGCGTGCTGGAAGGCGTTCACGAAGGCCGGGCCCACCTGCGCCGCGGTCAGCCGGTCGCCGATCTCGCCGAAGAACACCACCGACACCAGTCCGAGTCCCAGCGCGTTGCCCATCTGCTGCACGGTGTTGATCAGCCCGGAGGCCGAACCGGCGTGCTCGCGCGGCACGTCCGAGAGCACCGCGTCCGTCAGCGGGGCGACGATCAGGCCCATGCCCACGCCCATCACGACCAGCGGCAGAGCCATCTGCCAGGAGGCGATACCGAGCCCGTACCGCTCGGACTCCGCGATGTAGAGCACCACACCCGCCGCCATCAGCAGCGCGCCCGCCTGAAGCACCCGGCGCCCGAAGCGCGGCACCAGCTGCTGCACCGACAGACCGGCCGCCGCCGACACGGCGATCGAGAAGGGCACGCCGGTCAGCCCCGCCCGCAGCGGGCTCCAGCCCAGCCCTATCTGCATGTACAGCGTCCAGACCAGGAAGAAGACACCGAGCGCGATCCCGAACACGGTCTGCACCGCGATACCGGCCGCGAAGCTCTTCACCCGGAACAGCGACAGCTCGACCAGCGGGGAGCCGTCCCGCGCGCCCTTCCTCCGCTCGTACGCCACCAGCGCGGCGAAGACGACGAGCGCGCCCGCCATCGAGACATACCCCCACACCGGCCAGCCCAGCTCACGGCCGCGGGTGAGCGGGTAGAGCAGCATCAGCAGGCCCAGTGTGACGAGCGCGACGCCGACCAGGTCCAGCTTGAGGGCCCGCGGAGCCTTGGACTCGGTGATGAAGCGCCGGCCGAGGAGCAGACCCGCGATGCCGACGGGCAGGTTGATGAGGAAGATCGGGCGCCATTCCAGACCGAAGAGGTTCCACTCGGTCAGCAGCGCGCCGAGCAGCGGGCCGGAGACCGCGCCCAGTCCGACGACCGCGCCGAACAGCCCGAACACCTTGCCCCGCTCGTGGGCCGGGAAGGTGGCGTGCACGATCGACAGGACCTGCGGCACCATCATCGCCGCCATACCGCCCTGGAGGATGCGGGAGGCGACCAGCATCTCCGGGTTCGCGGCGAAGCCGCACAGCGCGGACGCGAGGGTGAATCCGCCGATGCCGACGAGGAACAGCCGCTTGCGGCCGTGAATGTCACCGAGCCGCCCGCCGGTGATGAGCCCGGCGGCGAACGCCAGCGCGTACCCCGCGGTGATCCACTGGATCTGGCTGAAGGACGCGCCCGCGTCCTGCTGGATGGACGGGATGGCGATGTTGACGATCGTGACGTCGACAAGGTCCATGAAGGCCGCGGTCATCACGATCGCGAGCGCGAACCAGCGACGCCGGTCACCTATGTCGGGCTGAGCACGCAAAGGGGTCTCGGTGGAGGTCATGGAAAGAAGCTAGGCCCCCATTAGGTCAGATCGTGTCCTAGTTCTACGGCATCCTCGACCGTATGACGACGGACACCCCGGCCCGGCTCCTCCAGCTCCTGTCCCTCCTCCAGACACCCCGTGAATGGCCCGGCGGCGAGCTCGCGGACCGGCTCGGGGTCTCCCGTCGCACGGTCCGGCGGGACATCGACCGGCTGCGCGAGCTCGGCTATCCGGTGCAGGCGAGCAAGGGCACCGACGGCGGCTACCGGCTGGTCGCGGGCAAGGCGATGCCGCCGCTCGTGCTCGACGACGAGGAGGCGGTGGCGATCGCGGTGGGGCTGCGGGCGGGCGCCGGGCACGCGCTGGAGGGCGTGGACGAGGCGTCGGTGCGGGCGCTGGCCAAGCTGGAGCAGGTGCTGCCGTCCCGGCTGCGCCACCGCGTGGCCACCCTACAGGCCGCGACCACACCACTGACCAGCGGGGACGGGGCGACCATCGCGCCCGAGACGCTGACCGTCATGGCTTCGACGGTGGCCGGACACGAGCGGCTGCGGTTCGCCTACCAGGCCGCCGACGGCACCGAGTCGCGACGCGTCACGGAGCCGTACCGGCTGGTGTCGACCGGGCGCCGCTGGTACCTCGTCGCGTACGACCTCGACCGCGAGGACTGGCGGACGTTCCGGGTCGACCGGGTGCGCGAGCCGTTCCCGACCGGGGCGCGGTTCACTCCGCGCGAGCTGCCGGCGGGGAGTGCGGCGGAGTTTCTGCGGCAGTCGATCCATCGGCGGCAGGAGACGTACGCGTTCGAGGTCACCTTCGCCGCGCCGCCCGAGGTCGTGGCGGCCCGGCTGCCGGGCCGGCTCGGCGCGCCGGAGCCGTCGGCGGCGGGCGGATGCCGGGTACGGGGCACGACCGGCGATCCGGTGGAGTGGCTGGCGGTGCGGCTGGCGGGGGTGGGGTGCGAGTTCACGGTCCGCGAACCCGAGGAACTCGTCACGTACGTGAGGGAGTTGGGCGGGAGGCTGAGCAGGGCCGCGGGAGGGTGAACCTGGACCGCGGGCCGGTGGACCGCACCGGGTGGCGGCCGCCGACTACTTGACGTCCTCCCACGAAAAGCCGCGCAGCACGGTCAGGTTGCCCAGGGCCAGTGCCGCCGGGCCCTCTCCGGAGGTGGGCGCCGTGTTCCCCGCCGCCCAGACCTCGACGGCCACCCGGACCGCCGCGCTCGCGGTGGCCGCGGCGAAGCGGAGGCGGGGGGACGTGGTCAGGCGCGCGGCGACCACGCCGTCGCCCGCGGCCAGCCGTCGCGCCAAAATCTCCGTCAGCGAGCCCTCGGCGTCGTGGCACACCTCGGCCCAGACCTTCCGCAGCGCGGGGCTCGCCTCGGCCAGCCGGATCAGCGTGCGGACCCACTCCCAGGCGACCGCCGACACCCCGGCACCGGGCGTCAGCGTGTCCCGCACCGCGTGTTCGAGGGCCTGCGGCAGCGACAGTTCGGCCGGGGCGTCGCGCACGGCCTCCGCCCAGCGCTGGGCGCCCGCGGCGTAGAGCGGGGCGACGGCCTCCTCCTTGGTGGCGAAATAGCGGTAGAAGGTGCGCGGGGCGATCCCGGCGGCCTGGGCGATGTCCTCCGCCCGGGTGGCCCGCAGACCGTGGGTCACGAAGAGGCCGGCCGCCGCCCGGGCGATCTCCATCCGGGTCGCCGCCTTGCGCCGCTCGGTCAGCGACGAGGCGGGGGAAGTGGGGGAAGCGGGGCGCACAGGAGACGCGGAGCCGGGCGAAGAGGGGGAAACGGAAGGAGCGGAAGAGCCGAGAGAAGCTGGTGTGGGGGTGGGGGTGGTACTCACGCTCGGCAGGCTATGCCCATGTGGCACAATCTGCCATTCGGCGGGCCACCCCGGGGTTCAGGTACGGGGTGCCCCGCCTTCTCGGCGTGTCCGCCCCCGAGGCCTCCGCCCGGGCGGGCCCGGAAGCCCCGCCTCGACGAGAGAGAGCCGGGCTCCGGCACCCGGGGGGGGTGGGTGCCGAAGCCCGACTCTGGGAAAGTCCCGGCGCCGGGGGGGTGTGCGTCGGGACTTGGCTCAAGGACGGGTCACCCGTGTCTCACGGAACCCGAACTCCTGTGCCCCGAGGTTTTGTTCCCGGAGCTCGGTGAGTTGAAGCGGCGTTACATCGCCATGTTTGCGCGGGCTTTGGCCACCCGGCGCACGCACCCCCCGGCAGAGTGCGCCGGATGGTGCGCCGGACGGCTGAAGCCCGCACCTCGTCAGGCCGCGGCGTCGAAGCCGGTCGAGCGAGCCAGCTTCTTCAGCTCCAGCAGCGCGTGCTTCTCGATCTGGCGGATGCGCTCGCGGGTCAGGCCGTGCTCCTTGCCGACCTCGGTCAGCGTGCGCTCCCGGCCGTCCTCGATGCCGTAACGCATCTTGATGATGGAGGCCGTGCGCTGGTCGAGGCGGCCGATCAGGTCGTCGAGCTCCTCGCTGCGCAGCAGCGTGAGGACGGACTGCTCCGGCGACACGGCCGAGGTGTCCTCCAGGAGGTCGCCGAACTGGGTGTCGCCGTCCTCGTCCACCGACATGTTCAGCGAGACCGGGTCACGGGCCCAGTCGAGCACGTCGATGACGCGCGCCGGCGTCGAGCCGAGCTCGACGGCGATCTCCGCGGGCTCCGGCTCACGGCCGTGCTCACGGTTGAACTCGCGCTGCACGCGCCGGATCCGGCCCAGCTCCTCCACCAGGTGGACGGGCAGGCGGATGGTGCGGGACTGGTCGGCTATCGAGCGCGTGATCGCCTGGCGGATCCACCAGGTCGCGTACGTCGAGAACTTGAAGCCCTTGCGGTAGTCGAACTTCTCGACCGCGCGCACCAGACCGGCGTTCCCCTCCTGGATCAGATCGAGCAGGGGAAGACCGCTGCGGGGGTAGCGGCGCGCCACGGCGACGACCAGCCGGAGGTTGGATCGGATGAAGACGTCCTTGGCCCGCTCCCCGGCGGCGACCAGCACCTCGAGCTCCTCGCGGGTGGCGTCCGTGCCGGACTCCACCTCACCGTCCAGAACCTGCTGGGCGAACACGCCCGCTTCGATGGTCTGGGACAGCTCGACTTCCTTGGCGGCGTCGAGCAGCGGTGTGCGGGCGATCTCGTCGAGGTACATGCCGACCAGGTCGCGGTCGGCGATCTCGCCGCCATGGGTGCGAACACTGCCTGCCGCGTCGGCCGTCTCGCCGGTGGCGGACTTGCGACGGGCGACGGCACGGGTTGCCATGCGTGCTCCCTTGCGATGGTGGGTCAGCGGGTGGTCCATCGGACGCCTGACACCGCGCCCAGGACTCTCGCGGCTCAATCCGGACTCTGCTCGGGTGCCCGGCATCTGAAGGAAACAACGACTGGAATCAGGACAGAATTCCCACCGCGTCCCCCTATTTTTCTGATCATGCAGTACCCTGTGCCGCCACGGAGGGAGACGGATGCTGTCCGAACGTACAGAACCCCAGGTCAGGCCGGGAGTCGCAGCTGATCTCGCCGCTCTCACCGAGCTCTACAACCACTACGTACGCGAGACGCCCATCACCTTCGACACCGCCGTCTTCACTCCGGAGGAGCGCCGTCCTTGGCTGCTCTCCCACCCTGAAGACGGACCGCACCGGCTGATGGTTGCCACGGAGCCGGACCTCGGTGCGATCTCACAGGGTTCACAGGGCTCACAGGGTTTCTCGCAGAGCTCACAGGGTGCACAGGGTTCAGCGAGCGCGCGGAAGATCCTGGGGTACGCCACATCCAGCCCCCTGCGCCCCAAGGCCGCCTACTCGACGTCCGTCGAGGTCACGGTCTACGTCGCCCCGCACGCCGTCGGCCGCGGTGTCGGCACTCTCCTCTATGAGGCCCTCTTCGAGGTCCTGGCCGGCGAGGACCTGCATCGCGCCTACGCCGGCATCACCCAGCCCAACGAAGCGTCCGCGCGGCTGCACGAACGCTTCGGGTTCCGGCACCTCGGCACCTACCGGGAGGTGGGCCGCAAGTTCGGCCGGTACTGGGATGTGGCCTGGTACGAGAAGGACCTGTAGGAGCCGGCAGCTCGGGCCGGGGTCGGGTCGGTTCCGGCCGGGTCAGCCGAACTGCACCGACCGCTTCGCCATCCCCAGCCAGAACCCGTCGATCACCGACCGCTGGGTGTCCAGCTCACCGGCCACCTCCGCCGCGCCCATGGTCACGAACAGCGGGGCGAAGTGCTCGGTGCGCGGATGTGCGTACCGGCCCGCCGGGGCCTTGTGCAGGAAGTCCAGCAGGGCGTCCCAGTCGCGGGCCTCCAGGGCGTCGCGGCCCCAGTCGTCGAACTCGGACGACCAGGTGGGCACTCCCCCGCCGGTGTGCCGCAGCGCGGCGAGGTTGTGGGTGAAGAAGCCGGAGCCGACGATCAGTACGCCCTCGTCGCGCAGCGGGGCCAGCCTGCGCCCGATCTCCATGAGCCGCACCGGGTCGAGGGTCGGCAGGGAGACCTGGAGGACCGGGACGTCGGCGTCCGGGAACATCTCGACGAGGGGGACGTAGGCGCCGTGGTCCAGACCCCGGTCCGGGATGTCCTGCACGGGGGTGCCGGGGGCGCGCAGCAGTTTGCGTACGGACTCGGCGAGTTCGGGTGCGCCGGGCGCCTCGTACGTCACCTGGTAGTAGTGCTCCGGGAAGCCCCAGAAGTCGTAGACGAGCGGCACGGTCCTGGTGGCACCGAGGGCGAGCGGGGCCTCCTCCCAGTGGGCGGAGACCATCAGGATCGCCCGGGGGCGCGGCAGGTCCGCGGACCAGGCGGCGAGCTGCCCGGGCCAGACCGGGTCGTCCGCGAGCGGCGGGGCACCGTGGCTGAGATAGAGGGTGGGCATGCGCTCCTGGGCGGCGGCTGACATGGCGGCGGCTCCCTCGGGTGGGCCGGGCGGCGGACTGGGCGGTTCGCAGTGCGGGCGGTAGCAAACGGTGCGGCGATGGGCGACCAAATGCTTGAACTCTAAAGCTAATGACGCACACCCTACGCCCCGTTTGTTTAACCTTCAAGAAGAGTGCTCGTACAGTGGCCCCATGAACCCGGCATCCTCGTCGCCCGCTGAAGAACCGCACTGGCTCACCTCCGAGGAGCAGCGCGTCTGGCGCTCCTACCTCCACGCCACCACGCTGCTGGAGGACCATCTCGACCGCCAGCTCCAGCGGGACGCGGGCATGCCGCACATCTACTACGGCCTGATCGTCGCGCTCGCCGAGGCCCCGCGGCACCGGCTGCGGATGACCGAGCTGGCCATGAAGGCGAAGATCACCCGCTCCCGCCTGTCCCACGCGATCGCCCGCCTGGAGAAGAACGGCTGGGTCCGCCGCGAGGACTGCGCCTCCGACAAGCGGGGCCAGTTCGCGGTGCTCACGGACAACGGCTTCGAGGTGCTGCGGCGCAACGCGCCGGGCCATGTGGCGGCCGTACGGCAGGCGCTCTTCGACCGGCTGACCCCGGAACAGCAGAAGTCCCTCGGCGAGATCATGCAGATCATCGCCGAGGGACTTCAGCCGAACGAAGCGGGTGCGGACCTGCCCTGGCTGCGCTGAACCCACGGCTCACGCGGCCGGGCGAGGCCGAAAGGCCTCCCGGAGGCCGCCCGAAGGCGGCCTCCGGGACATCGTCCGTACGAGGCGTCCCCTTCCTCGTACGGACGCGGAGCCCGAAGGGGTGGTGCGACGGGACGGGCGCCTTCGGCCGGCGCCCACCGCCGTCAGTGGACGATCACCCGTGTCAGCGGGTGACCACCCGTCCCGGTGGACCGTCTCGACGGACCGGCCCGGCGGACCGAGCCGACGGACCGTCTCCGTGGACCGGACCGCCTCAGTGGGCGATCACCGGCACCGGCACCTCGTCCTCGGCGCCCTTGCCGGAGCCCGAGCCGCGCACCGCGCCCATGTCCGGGCGGCCGGCGTTGACCAGCGTGAAGGCGATGGCCGAGGCCACGACCAGGATGGCGACGGCGAACCATATGGCACTGGTGTAGCCGTGGACCAGCGACTCCAGCTGGACCAGCTGCTGCTGCGGCTTGCCGGCGGCGGAACCGATGTGGTCCTTGACGTAGGACGCGGTGGCCGAGGCGGCGATCGTGTTCAGCAGCGCCGTACCGATCGCGCCGCCGACCTGCTGGGAGGTGTTGACCATCGCCGAGGCGACACCCGCGTCACGCGGCTCGACACCCTGGGTGGCGAGGGACATGGCCGGCATGAACGCCGAACCCATGCCGAGGCCGAGCAGCAGCTGCGCCGGCAGCAGCAGGCCCGCGTACGAGGAGCCGACCTCCATCTGGGTCAGCAGCAGCATGCCGACCGCGGCGGTCAGGAAGCCGGGGCCCATGAGCAGCCGCGGCGCGACGCGGGTCATCAGACGGGCGCCGATCTGCGTGGAGCCCGTGATCATGCCGACGATCATCGGCAGGAAGGCGAAGCCGGTCTTGACCGGCGAGAAGCCCTTCACGACCTGGAGGTAGTAGGTCAGGAAGAGGAACAGGCCGAACATCGCGATGATCGCGAGGCCGAGCGAGAGGTACACGCCACCGCGGTTGCGGTCGGTGATCACGCGCAGGGGCAGCAGCGGAGCCTTGACCTTGGACTCGACGAACACGAAGGACGCGAGCAGCACCACCGAGGCGACGAACAGGCCGATCGTCGTCGCGTCGCTCCAGCCGTTCGACTCGGCGCGGGTGAAGCCGTAGACGAGGGAGACCAGGCCCAGGGTGGACAGGACGACACCCGGGATGTCGAGCGGCGAGCGGTTGCGGCCGCCGGCCGGCTCACGGATGACGAAGTACGCGCCGGCGGCGGCGACCACCGCGAACGGGATGTTCACGAAGAACGTCCAGCGCCAGTCCAGGTACTCGGTGAGGAAGCCGCCGAGGATCAGGCCGACGGCGCCGCCGCCACCGGCGATCGCGCCGTAGATGCCGAACGCCTTGGCACGCTCCTTGGCGTCCGTGAACGTCACGGCGAGGAGCGAGAGGGCGGCCGGGGCGAGCAGCGCGCCGAAGGCACCCTGCAGGGCGCGGGCGCCGAGCAGCATGGCCTCGCCCTGGGCGGCACCGCCGACGGCGGACGCGGCGGCGAAGCCGATCAGGCCGGTCACGAAGGTGCGCTTACGGCCCCAGATGTCGGCGATACGGCCGCCGAAGAGCAGCAGACCGCCGAAGGCGAGCGCGTAGGCGGTGATGACCCACTGGCGGTTGCCGTCGGATATGCCCAGGTCCTGCTGGGCGGAGGGCAGCGCGATGTTCACGATGGTCGCGTCGAGGACGACCATCAGCTGGGCGAGCGCGATGAAGACCAGCGCTTTCCAGCGGTTGGCGTGTGCGTCGGTCGCGTCAGGGACGCGCCGGGCTGTTTCAGACATGGATGTACCCACTTCGGGACTTTGTGACGGAAAAGGCAATATAAGCCGCTAAAAAAGCAGCAAAAAGGGACGGGCCGCCCGCACTGCTGTTCAGACGGTCTTCGGATGAACACTCTGGAGACGGGTGGGGCGCGCGGAACTCATCGCCGCCCGCGCCCGAATCGAATCGTCCTTGACTCGACTCGGCTCACCCTCGGCTCAAGCCATCTCGGCTCGAGCCGTGTCGACTCAAGTCGTCTCTACTCACGTCATGTCGACACGCACGTCGCGTCGACTCACGTCGCCGCGACTCACGTCGTGCCGACTCGAGTCATCTCGGCTCGAGCGGAATCGGTGTGATGGAGGTGATGGGACATCGGTGGTGGGACATCGGAATCGCTCAGACCTGACGCAGGTCCTCCATGGTCACGGGGGAACCGGGCAGGACGGATCGGGCCGGAGCCCTCAGGCCGTCCAGGAACAGTTGCAGATGGCGGTGTACGAAGCGGTCGATGCTGAGGCACCCCGTACCGGCCGGGGGCCGGCTGAGCTGGGCCACGGCGACCATCAGGTCACCGACACCCACGTCGGGGCGAAGCTGTCCGGCCGCCTTGGCGCGGTCCATGACCTCCCCGATGACCCCCTCGGCGCGCCCGCGTACGGCCTCCAGGTCGGGATGGTGCTCGTCGAAGGTGCTGGAGAACATCGGGCACAGCGCGCTGATCCGTTCGTCGGCGGCCGCGTGCACGAAGTGCTCCAGCGCCGCGAACGCGTCGCCGGTCTCGGCGAGCGCCACCTCACCGGCCCGCACCGTGCGCTCCATGACCGAGCAGACGACCTCGCGGGCGAGGGCGTCACGGTCCGGGAAGTTGCGGTACAGCGTGGCGTTGCCGACTCCCGCCCGGCGGGCGATCTCGTCGAGCGGCACATCCGGGCCGAACTCGACGAACATCTCCCGGGCGGCCGTGACGATCCGCTCCCGGTTACGCAGGGCGTCGGCGCGGGGCCGGGTCGGCTTGCGCTGCACGGGGGGCGCGGTCGCGGTCTGCACGGCGTACTCCACGAGTAGGGGGGATTGCGATCCGGGGATCCTCTCCCCGTTTCGCTCGGACACCAGGCTAAACGGGGAAACGATCCCCGGTTATTTCCCACCCCCGGGAACTTCTCATGTGACCTGAGTCACATATACCCGACCCCTCACCCCTTCCTCCCGCCCGATGTGACCGGAGTCACACCTCTATGCCCCACCTACTGGCGGGAAACCCACGAACGGCCCCTCCAGCGCGCGCCCGACCGACCTCCGACACAGGGTGATCGCAGGGGTGCAGCCTGGATCCGGCGGCTGCCTGGAGCGAAAGGCCCGTGCATGGAGCCGCAGCCGACCTGCCGTCGGATACGCCCGCGCCGTGTGGCCGCCCTCGCGTCCGTGTCCGTCCTGACCTTCGCGGTCAGCACCTCGGCCGGCACCGGGCACCTCATCCCGTCCGCAACGGCGGGAGCGGGCCCGATCGCCCCGGCCCGCGTCTCCGCCGCCCTCAGCCCCTGCATGATCAGCGGCGACAAGGCCATCCAGATGTCGGAGGGCGTGCCCACCACCGCCGGCTACTCCCGCTCCACCGGCACCGTCCACGCCCTGACCCTGATGGTCGACTTCTCCGACGCGCCGGGCCGCGGCAGCGCACTGGACCGCTTCCACGAGTTCTTCCCGCAGACCCAGGAATGGTTCCACGCCAGTTCCTACGGCCGCCTCGACTACCACCCCGAGACGCCCATCACCCACTGGCTGCGCATGCCCAAACCGTTCAAGGCGTACGGCATAGAGCGCGGCGCGCCCTTCGACCCCGGCTATCGCGACCTGGTCCAGGACATCGTCGCCGCCGCCGACCCCAAGGTCGACTTCCGCTCGTACGACCTCCTGAACGTGCTGGTCACCCCGAACGCCGGCCCCTCCGCCCTGGACACCGTGCTGTCCGTGACCTTCGCCGGCAACAAGGAGGCGCCCATCGCGGACGGCGTCCCGGTGGCCAACACCTCCTTCGTCTACTCCCGCCAGGACGACGGCTCCGGCTCCTACGACCGCACCGGCTATCGCGTCCTGCCCCACGAGAACGGCCATGTCTTCGGCCTGCCCGACCTCTACACCCAGGAGGGCGGGGGCGCGGTCGGCCACTGGGACATCATGAGCGAGGACTGGGGGGCCAACAACGACCTGCTCGGCTGGCACAAGTGGAAGCTGGGCTGGCTCGACGCCTCGCAGGTCAGCTGCGCCGAGCGCAAGGGCACGAGCGAGTACGTGCTGACCCCGCTGGCCCGCACCGGCGGCTCGAAGCTCGTCTTCGTCCCGCTCAGCGGACGTAGCGGCTACGCCCTCGAACTGCGCACCCGCGAGGGCAACGACGAGACGGTCTGCCGGCCGGGGGTGCTGATCTACAAGGTCGACGCGGGGGTCGACACCGGCATGGGACCGGTCAGGGTCTACGACTCCCGGCAGGACACCGGCGGCTGCACCCGCAGCCCGAACGTCCACGCGGAACTCTCCGACGCCCCCTTCATCCCCGGCGAGGTCTTCAAGGACCCCAAGCAGGGCATCAGGGTCGACGTGGCGAGCGCGGACCTGTCGGGGAACTACCGGGTACGGGTGACCCGGCAGTAGACGTGCGGCGGAACCGTACCGAGCTGCGCTCGCTCACTCCCGTTCCCGCTCTCCCGCTCTCTCTCGCTCTCTCCCGTGCTCCCGCACCGTGAACGGCCCGGGGCCACCGTGGGCCTGCCGCGACCGCCGTACCGGAGAACCCATGCCCCTGCCCGCGAACCTCAGGCCCGAGGCCCCTTCGCCCACCGTGCCCGGTGAGGCCGTGGCCCCCCTGCTGCGCGGGATCGCGGTGCTGAGGCGGCTGACGGAAGCGGCGGACGGAACGCTGAGCCCGAGCGACCTGGAACGCGCACGGGCCTCGCGCGCGCCACGATCGACCGGATCACGGCCACGCTCGCGCGCATGGGGTACGTGCGCCTCGACGACCGGAACGCGGTCCTCGCCCCCGCGTGATGGAACTCGGCAACGCCTACCTGGCCGCGTCGCGTCTGCCCGCCCTCCTCGACGCCCGCGCCGACGCCCTGGCCGACGTCCTGGACGAGTCCGTCTCGCTGGCGGTGGCCGACCGCGACGGCATCCGCTTCATCCACCAGGCCACCCGCCGCCGCGCGATGTCCCTGAGCTTCCGCATCGGCGACCTGCTCCCGGCCGAACGCGCCGCGCCGGGCGCGCTGTTCGCGACGGAGTGGAGCGCGGCGGACTGGTGGCACTGGCGCGAACGCCGGGAGTCGGACCCGGAGAACCGCGCCTTCGCGGCCGTACCACCACACCGTCCCGTCCCCTCCTCCCCCGACGACTTCGAGCGGCGCGCCGCCCGGGCCCGCGCGGCCGGCTGGTCCCTGGACGACCAGCTGATCGAACCGGGCCGCTTCACCCACGTCCCCCCGACCTGACCCCCACACCCCAGGGACCAGATCCGGTACGCTGACGCCTGTGGCCTTACCCGGCCACGCACGCCTTCGTAGCTCAGGGGATAGAGCACCGCTCTCCTAAAGCGGGTGTCGCAGGTTCGAATCCTGCCGGGGGCACAGGCCGAAGGGCCAGCTCAGGAGGGTTTACCTCCCAGGCTGGCCCTTCAGCGTTTCAGGGGTCGTGCCACAGGCGTGCCACTACGCCCACATCCCTGCTCTGGGCACCCCGCCCACGCACGGGCAGGCAGTCGGACAACAGGTTGCCCGCCGCGACTCACTCCGAGTGCCGGATGCTCTGCAGCAGGCCGCCGGACCCATCATCGAGCAGCCAAAATGACCAGCCATTACGGTTCGGGTTCACGTCCAGCTTGTAGTAGGCCACCACCGCTCGCGCGGCCCCAGTCGGCGTCTTGAAGCTTTGCCCGGCAAGCGGCCCCGATGTGATGTCGATCCGCTTCGTGTCCCGGTCATAGCTGCCGCGAGTCCGATGGCCTTCATAGTCGACGTACACGCCGACCTTCCGCTCCTTCTCCGCGTCCCCCTTGCTCGCAGAGGGAGGCACGCTTGCGCTCCTCACGAGCCGAGCAACAACCTCGCCAGCAGTGGTACTGCCCATGCGCGCCGCGAACTCGATGCCCTTCACAGTTCAAGCGCTGCTACCGCTGTTCGGGTCTCGCCCTCGCCGAGCCGACGGCTGCTCCCCCACCACGGATCATGGCTCCGAGCCGATCGGCGATCGCCCGGTCACGGTCGCTGGTCATGTGCTGATAGATCAGCGCGGCGCGAGATCTGCTGTGGCCCATGCGGGTCATCAACTCACGGGTGCTGGCGCCAGCGGTCGAGGCCAGGGTGTTGCCGGTGTGGCGGAGATCGTGGAAGTGCAGCTCTGCTGTGATACCTGCCGCCTTCCTTGCCATCACCCAGTCGTCGCGGAAGTTGCTCCGCCGAAGCCGACCGCCCCGCGGGCCGACGAAGACGTGTCCGTCGCGGCCAGGTGCGGCGAACTGTTCCAGGTGGTGTGTCACGTCACCGCGCAGCTCGGCAGGGAACGAGATGGCACGTACCCCAGCGGCGGACTTCGGTGCCTTGTCGAAGAGCCGACCATCCTGCAACTCGGCCTGAGACCGGTGGACGCTGACGGTCAACGCTTCCAAGTCAACGTCCCGACGGCGGAGGGCGGCGAGTTCACCAAACCGCAGAGTGGTGAACGCGGCCAGGAGGACGAGCAGCCGGTAGCGCGACGCGATGGAGTCGGCAACGGCGAAGACCTCGGCGACCGTGAGAACGGGCCGTTCGGGCACGTCGTAGCGGTCGGCGCCCTTGATGCGGCATGGGTTGCGCCGGATCAGCTCGTCGTCCACAGCCGTGTTCATCAGCGCCCGCAGCAGTTGATACGCCTTGACCACCGTCGGCTCACCGACATCGGCGGCGAGGAGCTTGCCGCGCCAGCCCCGCACGCGGGCAGTCGAGACATCGGCGATGGTTCCGGCGCCGAAGCTGGGCAGGATGTGTAGCCGCATGACGGACTCGGACCGCTCGCGGGTGCGGTCGGCGATCTTCCGATCCCGCAGCCATGCGGTGGCGTAGTCGGCGAAGTTGACCGTCCCGGCGTCCGGATCCGACCACCGGCCCCGCGTGATGTCGGCTTCGATCTGGGCGAGGGCGATCTGGGCTTCGGTCTTCGTCGGGTACGTCTTCTCGGCCGGGCGGAGTTGCCCGGTCTCGGGGTCTCGATACTGACTTCGGCGCTTCAAGGTGAGGCTGGGGTGTCGAGGGTGAGGCCGGTGCCGGCTATGAAGCCGTCGAGGGTGTGGGGCCGGTATTGAAGGCGTTTGAGGCGGTTGCGGACCAGGGTTTCGAGTCGGTCGAGGGCCACGACGGCGAGGTTGGCTGATGGATCGCGGCCAGCCGATGCTGGTCTTCCTGGACGACGACGAACTCCAGCAGAGCGGTTGGGTAAGGCGTTCACCAGCCTGAGTGCGAGGGCGAGGGCCTTCTCGCAGCCCGTAGGCAGAATCTGCGGAATCGCGTGCGGCATCACTACCGCGGCAACGCGGCTTCGCCTCACCCTTGGCCGCCTGCTGGGGCTGGAGCTGCGCCGCGTAGGCAGCGCAAAGCGCATGACCTTGGGCAACGCCGGGGAAGTCTCCCCCCTCAGTCAGTGGCTGGCGAACAATGCGCGAGTGCGCCAGCTCCAGTACGACAACGCCCCTGGCTGGGCTCGCGAGCCGTCGCCCTTCCGCCGGTTCCTCACTTGTCGTGGGCTCGGCGGTCGGATGCCGGCCGAGAGGGAGGGGCGTGAGTGAGTCCGGCTTCAGGACGTCCCGCTCACCAGTCGCCGCCCGGACGTCGTCGTGTACCGCGCGGACACGATCGACATCACCCCCACCCGCCCTGAGCACGTGCTGTTGGTCGCGGAGGTGGTGTCGCCCGGTTCGGAGACCACCGACCGGATCGTGAAGGTCGATCAGTACGCCAAGGCAGGCATCGGCTTCTACTGGCGGATCGAGCAGGCCGCGACAGGCGTTCCTCTCGTGTACACGTACGTTCTCGACCCCGCGACGAAGGCCTACCGGGACGGAGACGTGTTCACCGACGTCCTCAAGGTACTGGCCCCGTTCCCGGTGGAGATCAACCTCGGGCAGGTCTGACCAGGCGCTACCCGGCAGCCGACAGCGCGTGAGCCATGTGTGAACGGACGGCCCGGCACAGGGCGGCGTGAGCCAGGGATCGTGCCACAGGCGTGCCGCTACGCCCACATCCCCGCCCTGGGCGAGCCGCCCGCGCATGGGCGGGGAGTCATGCGACGGTTGCCCGCGGCGGACTCACTCCGAGTGCCGGATGGTCTACGGCAGCCCGCCGACGCGGCCCCGGTCGGCGTCTTGAAGCTTTGTCGTCCCCTCGTGAGCGCGCTTGCGGACCGTTGCGTCTTCTGTGGCGGTCGCAGGGTGGCTTGTGACAGGAGGGCGTCGATGTCCGTCCGTTCCTAACGTCCCTCGACAGGCGAAGCCTGCGGATGCTCGCTCGGCGTTGTCGGCCTGGCGCCGCGGCAGCGGGAGGGTGGAGCCGTGGCCGTGTGCCGCAGCCAGCGGGCCTCGGTTTCACGGCCGTTCGGCAGGGTGTGGCGTGGCGGCCCGTCGTCCGCGACAAAGCCGACGTTCGCCAGCGTCCGCGCACTCGCGGTGTTCGCCGACTCGTGTCCTGCCCGCACCGTCTGAAGCCCCAGGTGGGCATGGCCAAGGAGTACGGCGGCTCCGAACAGCTCCGATCCGAGCCCCCGACCACGAGCGTGGGGCGCCAGCCATCCGCCGATCTGCCCGGTGCCGGCGTCCAGACTCGCGGCCCCGGCGTATCTGCCGTCGTCCACGCTCACAGCGATCAGCAACTCCCCCTGGTCCGAACGTGGTTCGAAAGCGCCGGCCACCAGGCGCCGGGCCACCGGGGACGGAAGACGGGAGTCGGGGTCACCGGGACGCAGTTGGAGCACGGCCTCGCGGACGTGCGCGCTCATGATGCCTTCGTCCCACCCGAGCCAACGCTGGGCCTCAGGGTCCGAGGCGGCGGCCAAAGCCGCCGTGACGTCCTGCGTGGTCTCCGGGGTGTAGAGCAGGAGACGCTCAGTGCGCAGGGTATGTCGCCGATGCCCGCATACTCCGGGCAGCGGAAGCCTGGGCCTCGGCCGCCCGCGGCGCAGTCGTGACCAGACCATGTGTCCCCCTCGGAGAACTCGCAGCCAATTCGGCCAGGTTCGACGTCGGCCGGAGTCTACTTGCGCCCGACGCGGGCAGCTGACCCAAGGAAGACGCCATGGGCTTGCCCGGACGTTGTCCTCGGCTGTTCCATGATCCCCATGGCGCAGCGATCTTTCCTAGGCGGGCTCAGGCGACGGCTCAGCCCGCATCCCACTGACATGCCACGAACGGCCTGGCAGAAACTCAACAGAGCCAAAACGGACTCCGGCTGGCCGCTGCTGGCGCTCAATCTCTCCATGTCCGGCCTTCTTACCGCGATCTTTATATCCTGGGCGCTCTCCGCCCAGTTGCTCTCGACCCTCCTTTGGTGGTTGAGCTTCGGCTTCCTCCTTGATTTTCTGCGGACCGGGCACGTAATGGTGTGCGTCGCCAGAGGCCAGGCCGGGCAACTCGCACCAGACGCCTCCGGGAATTCGCCCGGCGCCGGCGGGCATTGAGGCAGACACACCCGAGGCCCGCACACGGCCGGGAGGCCGTACGGCACTCGAACGGCGGGAGTCGCCACGGCTGTCCGGCCGGCCGGACGAGGGCGCTCCTCGACCGCCACCCGGTTGTCGTACGCGGTGCCGACCCGCTCGGGGCCGATGCGGGTGATGTCGCGGAAGCGGTTTCGTTGTTCGCTCGCCCGAGGAGTGCGAGGGCGTGTAGACAGATGGCATGTCACGAGGAACACGGGGGCTGATCGCCTTCGGCGGGATCGCGTTGATACTTGGGCTCGCGACCGCGGCGGGCCGGTGGTGGGCCGGCGAATCCTGGAACACAGTGATCACCATGTGCTGCTTCTCGATGCTGGTCCTCCTGGCCGTCGCGGGAACCGAGCGAGTGCGCCGGAAGAGATAGCGCCTCCTGTCGGGATCCCGCCCATAGGGGTAGGCGGCAACAGTTTCGGCCGTGAGCGTCGGAACACCGGGGTGAGCGCACGCGACCGAGCGGGCGACGCTCGGCCCCCTCCTGAAGGACACGGTCGGCCGGGCCGGTCGGCAAACGGCACCGGCGGGCCATCGCGGCACCGTGGGCGGGGCGACCGTGCAGCGGCTCCTGCAACCGGTCATGGTCGACGGCCACTCCGGCGGCAACGGCCGTCGGCGAAGACTGCCGATGCCCGGCAGTGACCTCGGCGGCCCACAGCGGCCACCCTCTCCGTACCGGCAACTCGATCACGGAGGCACCCACCCATGAGACCGACGCGCGCCGCCCTGCTTGTCGTGGCCACCGCTCTGACGCCGGCCCTGCTGTTCACCGCCCCGGCGTTCGCCACCGCCTCACCGGCCACGTCGACGACCGTGACGGCCACGTCCGAGACTCCCGTCGACGAGACTCCCGTGGACGAGATGTCGGACGACGACCTCCGTGTCGCGGTCTTCCGCATCCTGGGGGACGAGAACTCCGGCAGGGCGGTGATCCGGGAGGCCACCAAGGCCCTCGACGCCGATACCCCGGAAGCGTTGCGCGCTTTCCTCGCGACCGGTTTCCGGCTCGCGCGGGCCGAGGACGACCGTGTCGCGGTGTTCCGCATCCTGGCCGACCCGACCATCAGCGACGGCCTCCGCGCGGCCGCCGAGAAGGTCGTCGACGGTACCCCGGAGGAACTGCGGTACTTCCTGGAAGTCGGGCGGTACGAGGTGGCCGGGTAGAGCCAGCGCCGAGGCCGGCGCTTCCGGGCCGCCCCGCCGGCGGTGACCACAACCAGGTGACCGCCGGCCGGCGCGTACGACGGCTTCTGGAAAGCCGACCGGAGCGAGGGTCAGGAGCGCGTCGGCTCGGGAACCTCGGCGGATGGGTCAGTGGGGCAGGCAGCCGAACCAGTTCACCGTGCCGTGCTCGGACGTGTAGCCCATGCACCTGACGGTCCTGTCGTGCAGGGTCTCGGTCCGGCTGATGCCTCCGTCCAGATACGACGTCTTGTAATAGGGCTGTACGAGGGTGTCGATCCGGACGATGTACCAGGGGCGCTTGTTGTCCGGCAGGTCGCAGCTATGGCCGGTCATGTTGCGGCTGGGGTCGTTGATCCACACGGGCCGTACGACGCGGTCGCAGTGGGCTCGGCCGGCGGCCTGGGCGGTGCCGGCACCGGTGCCGAGCAGGGCCGTGGCGCCCGTGACCACCGCGGCGGTGGCGCCGAGCAGACGCTTGAGGGTGAAGTTCATCGATGGGTCCTCCTGCCGGATGCGGTGACGGCCGGGAGTCGCCTTGTCACCGTGGTGCGATAGTTACACTTATCCGGCATGTCCGGCTCGCCGGTCGACGGCGCATACCCCCGACCCGGTGACCTCGGTGACACCAATGCAGCAGACCGCGGCCCTACCCCGACCCACCTTGAGCAGGCCGCCGGCGACCCCCACATGACGACTCGTCGGCCGGCCTCGCAGGGCCCCGATCGAGCGCCTCCCCGGGGCGCGAAGGGCATGAAGGGTGCGAGGGGTGCGAGGGGTGCGGACCGAGGCTCCGGACGGCGGACAGCAAGCCGCGACTCCCTCGTACGGCCTCGAACTGGGCTCCTGGCCAAGTCGGTTGAGTCCGCCCGTAAGCTGCGGTGCATGGTGACTGCGACGGTCCGTGAGTGGCGCGATGAGGAGGGGTGGGGTGTGCTCGACTCCCCCGAGACTCCCGGCGGCTGCTTCGGCCACTACTCCGACATCCAGATGGCCGGGTTCCGCACCCTGGAGCCCGGACAACTGGTGGACCTCACGTGGGAAGCCCCTGGCTTCAAGCAGGACGGCTACGACTACCGCGCGGTGAGCATCGCGCCTCGGCCTGCCTGATCCCTGACCCCTGGCCCCTAAACCCCGGTGTCGGCTTCCGGCGGTCAAGGCTGGCCGACGGGAAGGGCGGCTACGACAGAGGCCCACGGCGTCCGAGTCGGTCGGAGCCGTGGGCCTGTTGTTCTGTCTCTCCGGTAAGAGAAAGGGCCGACCGGTTCCAGCTACCGCGTTCAGGCGGCGAGGGACACCTCGGTGCCCGGCGCGATACCCGCGTAGGCGTCGACGACCCGGTTGAGCTCGCGCTGCATGTACCAGGTGTGGAGGCCGAAGACGAACGCGAACAGCACGCTCGCGACGGGGCTGCACGTCACCGGCAGACCGGCCGCGCGCTGGGCGTTCGCTATGGCCCGTCCGGTGTTGCGGTACGAGATCAGCGGGGCGATCAGGGTCCAGCCCAGGAAGATCAGGACCAGCGTGCTGCCCGCGGGGCTGAGCGGCCGACGGCGGTCGAACTCCCCCAGCTCCCTGTGGATCTTGTAGTACCAGACGAAGGAGTAGATCCCCAGGGTGATGAGCGGCAGGCCGAGCCACACCGCGATGGACCCGCGGCGCTTCATGGCCAGACCGGTCAGACGGACGGCGGCGGGGGCGCCGGCGTCGGTGGGCTCAACGCCTGCGGCCGGGGCCGGGACGGTCTGACCGGGCTCGACGGTGGACTTGATGTCGTCCATTGATGTGCTCCATTTGCGGGGACTGATCTCAGCCGGAGCAGCATGGCAGGTGGGGAAGAGGGCGTGTAGATGGTGAGAGGTTCAATGAAGGTTCGTCACGGGATTGTGATCAAGCCTGGCCGGAAGGCATCTCGACAGCACGGCCCGAAGCGTGAACGCCCCACCCCGGCTCACCGAGGTTCACGGCCCGGCCATCCCCGTACTGTGGCCCCGCGACCCCATGCACCGAGGCCGGCCCCGACTTCCCTCGTCGGTGCCGGCCTCGGTGGATGACGGTGTCAGTGGGCGTGGTCCATGTCGGCCTCTCTGTGCATTCCCGTGCACAGGGCCCAGACGACGAGGACGTTGATGACCACCAGCGTCAGGGCCCACAGGGGGTAGTACGGCAGCCACAGGAAGTTGGCGAGCGCGCCCAGGCCGGCCACCATCACGCCGAAGTAGCGTGCCCAGAAAGCGCCGTTGAGGACCGCGGCACCGGCCAGGACCAGGACGATGCCCAGGATGAGGTGGATCCAGCCCCAGCCCGCCAGGCTGAACTCGAACGCGTAGTGACGCGTCCTGACGAACACGCTGTCCCGGGCGATGGCGGCGATTCCCTCGAAGATCGCCATCGCGCCGCCGAAAATCATCATCGCGGACGCGAAGACGGTGGTACCGGATGCGGGTCCATGCCACGGATGCGGGTGGGCGCCACTGGTCGTCATGTCGGCCTCCTCGGATGGCGGGGCCACCGTGAACCGGGGTTCTCAGTGGCGGACCATCGCGCACGTCAGTTTCTTGCCGTCGGACGTCTTCACGGTGAACTTGCCTCCGCTGAGGCCGCCCAGGTCGAACCTGCCCGACTTGTCGGTGTAGACGGTGCCCGAGGTGGTCCCCGAGTAGGCCACCTGCTTACCGCCGGGAAGCCCCTCGCCCCACAGGTGGTACCTGCCGTCCGACTCCGCCTCCACATGACACGCGGCGCGGGTCGTGGCGTCGGGCACGGTGGCGGTCGTGGCGTGTGCGGCCATCGCGGGGCCCACCGCCGACGCGGGGGTCACCAGGAGCGCGAGTGCTGCGAGGCGACGAGTCCGATGCATCGTTCCACCTGCCTTGAGATATCGGGTTCCCCCATATTCCTTACGATCTCCCGTATTTACTCCTTATCGATTTTATCGCCCCCTTTGTCTCACGGCATCTCGCCCTTGTCCGCCGCCACTTCGCCGCAGCCCCCTGGCGGATGAACGGGGCGGCGGCGAAGGGGCGAAGGGGCACTCCCTCGGCGGGAGTGCCCCTTCAGGGGAGGTGGGTTCCCCGTCTAGCCGGGAGTAGCGAAGACCTGGACCGCGCGGTCGCCGGACACTCCGACACCGGTGTCGGTGAAGGAGCACTTCAGCATGTCCGACTTGTGTGCGGGGCTGTTCAGCCAGCCGTCGACGTGGGCCTTGGAGGAGTCGTAGCCCGGACCGGAGACGTTCTCGCCCCAGGCGCTCCACTTGTAGCCGACCTTGTCGATGCGTTGCTGCACGCCGGAGCCGTCGGAGCCGGTGTGACCGGTCAGGTTGTTCTTCGCCATGTCCTCGGCGTGCTCCTGAGCGATCTTGTTGAGTTCGGGGTTCGACTTCAGGGCCGAACAACCGGCCTTCTCGCGCTCCGCGTTGACCAGGGACAGGATTTCGCCCGCGGAGGACTGTTGTACGACAGAGGGGACCGAGGGAACGGTCACGGTGGCGGCGCCGGCGGTTGCTGCACCGCCGAACGCCAGCAAGGGAGTCGCGCAGGCGGCTACGGTGATCTGGCGAATGCGACGTGTTCTCATGAGCATGACATCCTCTTCGTCGTCCGGCAGGGATGCTTTCGACAGAGCGCCCTCCCCCACGGCCCTTTCTCCCCCGCCCCACGCCGTGCACCTGTCTTCGATCACTCTCGTCCTCCATCGTGGACGCATTGGGCCATTCGTGCACCCCGAGGGCGCTCACCTGCAGAAATGCGTGGTTGGGGGATGTGTTCTAGCGTCGAAATGATCGACCTGTGGCGCGCTGTCGCCCCCCGCGCGCACCGCGCGTCATACGAACCGCGAAGCATGAGAGAGCAGGTGCGTTCCTATGCGTCCGTCAGCTCGTATCCCCAGCGTTCTCGCCGGTCTGGCCCTCGCCCTGGGCGGTGTCGCCCTGGGCGCTCCGGCGGCCCACGCCGACATCGAGTCCTGTCAGTCCCACGTCCAGGAAAACGGCGGCGAGGTCACCGACGCCGTACGCATGGCCTGTTACGTCGGGCTGGTGGGAGACCGCAGCGGCTGCGTCGACCGGCTGTCCGACGTCGGCGTGGCCACCACGACCGCGTTCGAGGCCTGCCGACAGGCCCCGGCCGTGTCCAACGGCTAGCACGCTCCGGCCACGTCCGGCGGCCGGTCGCACGGGTCCGGAGGCGAAGCACCCCTCGGAGCGAGAATCCGGCGTGTCTGCCGACCGTCCGGGCGGCGTCGGGGCAGGGTGAGGGGGCCAGGTCGGGCGCACGGGACGTCGTACGCGACAGACCGGACCCAGCCGGTCCCGTCACCGCCGTGTCACAGGTGTTCGACCTGGAGAACCCCACACCCACCCACTCTGTCTCTGTCTGCATCGGCGGCGCCGACTTCGGTCGGCGCCCGGTGCGTTGACGACTTCGGGGGACAACATGCAGTTCAGCAATGGCACACGCGGCACCACGATGGCACTGGTCGCGGCCTCGGCGGCACTCATGCTGGCCGGGTGCCAGTCCGGCGACGGCGAAGCGGACGCGGTCGCGTCCTCGCCGACCCGTACCCCGAGCGCCTCCGCGTCGCGTTCCGGTTCGCCGGACTCGGCCGCTTCGGCCTCGTCGGCCGCGGACGGCGCGTCGGGGGCACCGGCGGCGAGCCTCTCCGCCGGATCAGGACCGGCCGGCAGCGCGGCGACGGCCTGCGCGGCAGCCGACCTGAAGGTGGCCGCGCGCCAGGCCGCCGAACGCCCCAAGGGCACGGGAACCGGAGCGGCGGTCATCCAGTTCACCAACACCTCCGACCGGTCGTGCGACCTCACGGGTCATCCGACGGTGGCCGGAGCGGCCAACGGTTCTCCGCAGAAGAACTCCCCGCTGGCCGTGGCGCGGACCGGATCGGCTTCCTCCGTGCATGTGGCCCCGGGCGGCAGCGCCTGGGTGAAGCTGACCTTCGTGCAGGTCCAGGGCGAGGCCGACGGCTACTGCGCGTCCGGCTCGGACCCCGTGGTGTACCCCACGCTCGTGATCGGCCTGCCGGGCTCGGGTGCGCACCAGGTCGCCCTCGACGACGGCCAGTTCGCCGAGTGCGAGAACAAGGTGACGGCCACCGCGGTGACGTCCGCCGAGCCTTCCTGACCGGGTCGGCGAGTGGGCGCGGCCGGTGGTTCCGGCGGCGCCGGTGGTACTGACGGTGGCCGCGAGCGCCGTCAATGAAGCGGTTTCTGCCCGCGCGGTATGCGGCTTCCGGGATGCTGAGCGACACGGACACCGTCCCTTTTTCCGGGACGACGTGGACACCCCACCTCCCCTTGCCACACGTCTGCTTACCGCGCTGGGCCGACGAAAGGACCGCTGTCATGGCCGCACCGCTGTCCGCCGCGAAGACACTCGCCGCGCTGAAGACCGAAGGCCTCACCGTGCACCAGCACGCCGGCTGGACGGGCCACAACCGTGACTCGGCGACGGGCAAGGCCTTCGGGCCCGTGATCGGCGTACTGATCCACCACACCGCCGGGCACGGCGACAAGGAACTCTGCTACCGGGGCAGACCGGATCTCCCCGGGCCGCTCTGCCACAGCTGGCTCGGCAAGACCGACGGACTGTGGATGATCGGCCACGGCCGCGCCAACCACGCCGGATCCGTCGACCTCGACGTGCTCGACGCGCTGCGGGCGGAGACCCGGCTTCCGCACGACGACCAGGCCAACGCCGACGGCAACGACTGCCTGTACGGGCTGGAGATCGAGAACCTCGGCAACGGCAAGGACCCCTACCCGGACGCGCAGTACCAGCAGGCCGTGCTCTGGGCCGCTGCCCTGTGCCGGGCGCACGGCTGGTCCGAGAAGTCCGTCGCCGGGCACAAGGAGGTCCAGCCCGGGAAGATCGACCCGAGTTTCGACATGGACGACTTCCGGGCCGACGTGCGCAAGCGGCTCGCGGCGGTGTCCACGAAGCCCGGGCCGGTCAAGCCCACCCCGACCAAGCCCGGCACGGGCACGGCGTCCAAGCCGCGCGTCGACCTGTCCCGCCTGGTCACGGCAGCGAAGACCGACCCCGGGGCCAAGCAGGGGCATGTCACCTACATGGCCGGTACGAACCTCACCGAAGCGGCGCTGGTCAAGCTGGGGTACCTCGCCCAGGCCTTCGCGGGCGACGGCTCCTTCGGGTCCACGACCGTCGCGGCCTACGCCAAGTGGCAGCGCCACCTCGGCTACACCGGCACCGACGCCAACGGCATCCCCGGCAAGGTCTCCCTCGGCAAACTCGGCGAGCAGAGCCACCTGTTCACCGTCGTCGCCTGAGCCGGACCGCATACCTCACATCTTGCTCAGAAAACCCACGGAAGCCGACCTTCCGCACCCCCGCACCCCCGCACCCCCGCACTGGCATGCTCGCGACGTCCGCTGGTCCCTGACCGTCGGTCGTGGGGAGCGGGGTGGGGGAAGAAGCGCCGGTCGGCTGACCCCCGGGCGTGCCGGGGGCCGGCCGTGGCTTTCCCGGGTTCCTACTTGGCGTCGATCAGGTCGTGCGGCGGTACGGTCACCGTGCGGGCGTCCGGCGTGCCGCCCAGGACGACCTTGCGCAGAGCGACGTTGTTGTCGAGGTTCGTCTCCTGGAGGCGCTTCTCCGGGTTGGCGATGACCTCGATGTAGTACGTGCCGTTGGGCAGGCCGGTGATGTCGAAGGACTGCCCGGGACGGTACTGGGTGTACGTGTCGCCGGAACCGACGTCCAGGACCTCACGTACGGAGATCGAGTTCTGCTGGCCGCAGGCGGTCGACAGGTCGGTGTTGTACGGGTGCCAGTTGGCGTTCTTGACCGTGTAGTCGATGGCGTCGGTGTTGGCCAGGCAGAACGCCTCCTTGCCGCTGCGCACCTCCTCGGTCTTGTCCGCGCTCAGCAGGCGGTAGCTCGCGAAGTCCGTGAAGTGCCAGTGCTCGTGGCCGATGCGGGGGTCCCACTCCATGGTGCCGGTGGGGGTGTAGCCGACCTGCTTGCCGTTCGCGTCGTAGAAGTACTGGTACGCGTCCATCAGGTCCTTGCCGGGGCTGCGGAAGCCGTCCACGACGAGGGGGGCCGGGCCCGCGTTCCAGACGTTCGCGCTGAAGGCGAGGTAGTCCTTGCCCGGTACGTCCCCGTCCTCGCCGTCCGTGATGGCGATGTCCCAGGCCGGGAGCGAACGCAGGTCGGGCTTGGGCACGTTGGCCGGGACGCCCGCCGGGCCAAAGGGCCGCTTGGCATTGGCCGTCAGCGCGGGCGCGATACGCGAACCGTCGGTGTGACCGGGGCCGTCACCGAGGTGGTGGGCCAGGCCGCGGTCCTCGAGGGCGTGGGAGAGGGCGGGAGGGGTGGGCTCGTCGGCGCCACGGGGACCGTGCTGATGGGCCGTGCCGGCGGCGGGAGCCGCGTGCCCGGAGTGCGCCGCGTGCCCCGCGTGCGCGTCACGGCCTGCCGTCAGCCCCTGACCGCCGCCGTCGCTGTTCTGCCGGACCGTCACCTTGATCGTCGGCTGGTCGTCGGGGATGCCGAACAGGTCGCGGTACTTCTTGGCGACCGAGACCTTGGCCGTGTACTCGCCCGCGGGCAGGTCCACCGGCTTGTCGTAGTCGACCGTGCTGGAGTTGGACGCCCACCCCTTCTCCACGCCCCAGACCGAGCCGAGCGTGAACGGGTTGGTGGAGCAGCTCTCCGGGTAGTGCGAGGTCGCCGGGGCGTCCGGACGCAACCGGCCCGAGGCGTTGTTCGGACAGAAGGTCCCGGTGTTCCTGGAGACCTCCTGACCCGCCGCGTTCCGGACCGACACCTCCAGGAAGCCCGGCAGGCCGGAGAAGTCCTTCACCAGGCCGGCGGGGAGGGTCTTGGTCTGCGTACGGGTGCCGTCGCGCAGGATCTGCTGCGCGACCACGGGGTCCTTGTACGACTTGCGCGTCACCTTGAGTTCCAGGGGCGCGTTGTCGACCGTGACGTACGTGCCGAGGTCCAGGTAGACCCCGGGCTGGCCCTCCCAGCGGTCGAGCGTCACGGAGTTCGCCGCGGCGATCAGTCTGAGCTGCGGCTTCCCCGGGACCGGGGCCGAGGCGGCTCCGGGGGCGGCCCCGGCCGCGGTGACCACGACGGTGAGTGCGGCGCCTAACGCGAGTGTCGAGCGCTTCAGACGGTGGCGTTGTTCCTGACTGGTCATCGGATCCTCGTCTGTGATGCCGGAACTGTGAGCATCCTGTGAGAGCGGCAAAGGGAGTGTCCGGGTTGCCTGCTGAGGTGACATTCGCCCCGATGGACCAGTACATCGGGCCTCCCGGTCAGCCGAAGGCGACCTCGGAGACATCCCGCTCCAGCTCCGCGCGGTGGAATTCGTACGTGCCGATGCCGGAGACCTTGATCACGAGACAGAAGCGCTCGACCGACGCCAGCTCCCTGGCCACCTGCCCGAACTCACGCCGGAGGAAGTGGACGGCGGCCAGGTTGCCCACGGCGGACTGCCCGCACACCAGGAACACCGGCCTGCCGGACTCCCTCGGCGTGAACTTCGCGACGAGCGCGTACTCCTGGTTGCGGCGGTCGTACAGGAAGCTCTCCCCGCCGGCCTCGATGGCCACCGAGTCCGGACGCGCGCTGTCGTAAGGGTGGACGGTCACTCCCGGAAGGTGCGCGGCGAGATGGCCTGCCGTACGGACGTTGGAGCCGAGCGGGCCACCGACGCAGAACTCCGTCCGATCACCGTTGCCGCCCCGGAACTCCCCGGACTCCAATAGTGCGTCGCACCCCAACTCGCCCGCGAGAAGCGAGAGTTCCACCACGGCGCGGACGTCCTGATAGTGGGCGCTTCCGGGAGAGTCGTGCTTGCCGCCCAGGACGACGAGACACGTCTCGCCGGGCCGTACACCGAAGAACGCGGCCCGCCTGTTCACCTCCCGGGCCCGCTTGGCCCGCTCCCCCAGCCACACGAAACCGCCGCCGAGCAGGCTGGTGACCAGCCCGATCACTATGTTCACCAGCACCGACTGAATCGTGTCCCCCACTCCACGACGAAACGTCCGCGGACCATTCTCGGGGAGCTGCCGGGGTTTTGGCGTTCACGAGGTGAAAGTGACGCTCCGTGGTCATGATGGCGTCATGAGTAACGGCAGTGGTGGCATGCGCCGCAGGAAGAACGCGTCCGCGATGAAGATGGTCGGCTCGCTCGTCGGCGTCTTCCGGCGCACGGCCGGCCTCACCCAACGGACCCTCGCCGAGCGGCTGCTCGTCGACGAGGAGACGATCGCGTCGATCGAGCAGGGCCGGAGGATGCTGAAGGAGGACCTGGCGTCGGCCCTCGACGACCTCCTCGACACGAAGGGGGCGCTGGCGATCGCGGTGGCCAACATGCCGGAGGTGGATCTGTTCCCTCGGTGGGCGGAGGAGTACATCGATCTGGAGCGGGAGGCGCTGACGTTGTCCTGGTACGACAACCAGGTGCTTCCGGGGCTGCTCCAGACACCGGCGTACGCGCGGGCCGTCTTCCTCAACGATGTCCCACCGCTCACGGAGGAGGAGATCGACCGGCGGGTCGAGGCACGTGTCGAGCGGCAGGAGATCCTGCAACGCAGGGTGCCGCCGAGTGTCAGCTTCGTCATCTCCGAGGTGACCGTGCGCGACCGGCTGGGCGGGGACGAGGTGTACTTCGAGCAGCTGCGGAGCCTGCGTGAGTGGTCCCATGTGCCGGGGGTGACGCTTCAGGTGATGCCGGTCGGCCGGGACTTCCATGCCGGGCTCGTGGGCCCCTTCACCATCATCGAGACCCCCGACCATCAGCGCATCTGCTACGTGGAGGCCCCACGCCGTGGCTGGCTGATCGCTGACCCGGATGACGTGTCCCATCTGGAGCGGAGGTATGCGATGCTGCGGACGCAGGCACTGAACCCCCGTGAAACCAAGGGCTTGTTGGACCGTCTGGTTGGAGAGGCATGAGCACCACACTTCAGTGGTTCAAGTCGAGCTACAGCAGCGATCAAGGCGGCCAGTGCCTCGAAGTCGCCCCCACCCCCCTCGCCATCCACATCCGTGACTCCAAGCAATCCCCCGGCACCGGACCCGCCCTCGCCGTCACACCCGGCTGCTGGGCCGCGTTTCTTCCGCTCGTCCGGCGCTAGCCAGGGTCGCGGTCACCGTGAGGGACGCGGTGGCCATCAGGGTCATCGCCAGTGGCGGCGAGGTGAGTTGGGCGAGTGTGCCCGCCAGGACCGCGCTCACGCCCTGCATCGTGAGCATCCCCGCGGAGTGCAGTCCCAGTGCGTGACCGCTCAGTTCGTCCGGGGTCAGGGCCATCAGGCGCTCCTGCTGGAGCAGGCTCGCGCCGAAGCCCGTGGAGGCCACGGTCACCAGGAGCGCGGCCACGGGTACGGACGGGCGCAGGGCGAAGAACACGTACGGGGTCGCCAGCAGCAGGAGCAGCGGGGTGATCAGACGGGGTCGGACGGTGGGCGGTAGGAGACGGCCCGCCGTCACGTCGCCCGCCAGCATGCCGAGCGCCCCGCAGGCGAACAGCGGGCCGGCCGCGTCGGGGGCGTAGGGGACGTAGAGGGACTCGCAGCCGACGACCAGGCCGTTGGGCAGCCACAGGCCGAGGTAGACCAGGCGGCGGGGGCGGGAGGACCACAGCAGGGCGTTGGTGTGCCAGGTCGCGGCGATCGAGGGGCGTCCCGCGGTGCGGGGGCGGCGGTGGGTCAGACCGAGCCGCAGGCCGGCGGCCGAGGCCGCGTACAGCGCCGCCGCGAGGAGGAGCGCGGGGCGCGGGGAGAGGACGGTGAGCAGGATGCCGCCCGCGCCGAAGCCGGCGATCTGCATGATCCCGACCATCATGTTGAACACCGAGCGGCCCAGCAGATAGCCGCCCTTGGGCAGGATCTCGTTCAGCAGGCCCCAGCGGACCCCGCCGCCCAGCGAGGCGATCAGGCCCTCGACGAGGACGACGACGAGGACCGCGCCCATCGGCAGGCCCGGCACGGCCAGGACCGCCGTCGCCACCGCGAAGGAGAGCGCGATGCCCGCCAGGGTCGTGCGCGGGGGCAGCCGGTCGGAGCCCGAGAGCAGGAAGGTCGCCCCCACCACCTGGGCCAGGGTCGGTCCGAACATGCTCAGGGCGGACAGGAGCGGGGAGCCCGTCGCCCGGTACACCAGCGTGGCGAGCGCCAGACCGCTCACCGTCTGGGCGGCGATGCCGGCCGAGGTGGAGAGGAAGAGAGGGGTGAATTCCGGCGTGCGGAAAAGGGACCTGTAACTGCCGTCCGCTGTCATGGGCGGAGTCTCGGGCGGCCCGGAGGCGGTCGATATTGTTTCGCGTGGGTGCGAAAGGTGGGGCGAGAGGCGGGGGTGGGCCATGGGCTGGTGGCAGGTCAACGCGGACACGCTGGCCCGCAGCCGGTTCGTGCTCTCCCCGCTCGCCGAGACCTTCGCGAGCCTGAAGCTGCTGCACGCGGGCACGGGCCGGCACCCCGGGGAGCAGGCCTGGCTCCGTGCGCACCTGCCCGCCTACCGGCAGCTGCTCGCCGCCGACCCGGTCACCGCGCTGCTGGTGCGCGCCGGGCTCGGGCGGGACTGGATCGCCGACTTCCTCACGCCCACCCCGCGCGACGGGGAGAGCTTCGCGGAGGGGGTCGCGCGGGTGCGGGCGGTACCGGCCGACGCGGCCCGCGCGCAGTTGCGGGTCTCGCTGGCGGGCCCGCTGCCCGCCGCGCTGGAGCGCGGTGACGAGCTGCCCGAGCGGGCGGCGGCGCTGCTGGAGTGGGTCTGGGAGGAGACCGTACGGCCGTCCTGGGCGCGGCGCCGACGGATCCTGGAGGCGGATGTCGTCGCGCGGACGGCGCAGGTCAGCCGGGGTGGCTGGGCGGCCGTACTGGACGCGCTGCGGCCCGGGACCCGGTGGCTCGGCGAGAACCGGCTCCAGGTCAACGCGCACGAGTACCCGCCCCGGGAGATCTCCGGGTCCGAGCTGGTGTTCGTGCCGGTCACTCCGCAGACCGGCTGGGTGGCCTGGGAGGAGGCGGACCGGTACGCGGTGGTCTACCCGTGCGCGGGCGTCCTCGCCGACGACCGCGGCCGCCCGCCCGTGCCCGCGAGCCTCGGCACGCTGCTGGGGACCGGCCGGGCGGCGGTGCTCGTCCTGCTCGGCGGGCCGATGAGTACGACCCAGCTGGTCGCCGTGACCGGGCAGGCGCTCGGCTCGGTGGGGCGGCATCTGCGGGTGCTGCTGGACGCGGGGCTGGTGGAGCGGCGGCGGGCGGGGCGGTCGGTGCTGTACTCGCGCTCCGCGGCCGGGGAGGTGCTGGTGAGGGCCGCCCGGCGCGGCTGACGCGGCCGGCCCGCCGCGGGTGGCCCTCGTCGGGTGCCGCCCGGCGCTGGTTAGCATCGCAGACATGACTGCTGACTCTTCTGACTCTTCCGCAATCCTCACCGACGTCGAGATCGGTGCCCTCCAGGGCGGCTCCGCGGACCTCGCGCAGTACGCCGGCCAGGCGGTACTGGTGGTGAACGTGGCCTCGAAGTGCGGGCTGACCCCGCAGTACACCGGCCTTGAGCGACTGCACGCGCGCTACGCCGAGCAGGGCTTCACCGTGCTCGGTGTGCCCTGCAACCAGTTCCTCGGGCAGGAGCCCGGCACCGCCGAGGAGATCGCCGAGTTCTGCTCGGCGACGTACGGCGTGACCTTCCCGCTGACCGAGAAGGTCGAGGTGAACGGGGAGGCCCGGCACCCGCTGTACGAGCGGCTGGTCGGCTTCGCCGATGCCGAGGGCCACACCGGGGACATCCGCTGGAACTTCGAGAAGTTCCTGATCGGGCGGGACGGCAAGATCGTCGCCCGGTTCGCGCCGCAGACCGAGCCGGAGGCGGCGGAGGTCGTGGCGGCCGTGGAGGCCGAGCTCGCCGGCTGACCCCGCCCGCGTGCGGACAAAGGCGGAGCCCTCTCGGCAAGGACGGCGGGCCGGTCGAGAGGGCTCTGCTGATGCTTATGGAGTTGTGGGTGGTGCCGGTGATGCTCAGTGGAGGTCGAACGCTCCCTTGCCGACCTCGGTGACGAAGGCGTTCCACGACTGTGCGGGGAAGGCCAGTACGGGACCCTCGAGAACCTTCGAGTCACGTACGGACATGGCCGCGACGACCGGTGACTTGACCTCGACGCATGCGCCGTTCCCCGTGGAGTAGGAGGACTTGGTCCACGTGTCCGTGACGCCCTGACGAATTGCCATTTCTGCTCCGGATTGCCAGTTGTTGAGTTGCTGTCACCGCACGACGCGTCCGACTCCGGACCCACAGCGCGGTTTGCGCCAACCTTGTTGCTTGATGGCGTGATCGACGCTACTCGCCAACATCGGCTTGCGAAGCGACTATTCACTCGACCGGATGGCATATTCCATTGGGGTCTTCCATCCGAGGCGGTGGAAGGTGTACCGTGCGGCACTTTTGCCCCTAGCGTGCGTACTCCTTCGCGATGTCCGCGATGAACTGCCGCGACTGCTCCACGTTCAGGGCCTGCGCCCGCAGGTGTTCGTACATCACGCTGTACTTCTGGACGTCGTTCGCCTTCTCCAGGTAGAGGTCGCTGGTGACGCCCTCGATGTAGACCACGCTGGAGTCCGCCGCGTCGGGGAACTCCAGGATCGCGTACTGGCCGTTCAGACCCGGGTGCGCGCCCATGTCGAAGGGGATGACCTGCACGGTGACGTGCGGGAGCTGGGACTGCTCGACCAGGTGCTCCAACTGGTCCCGCATCAGGGACCTGTTGCCGACCACCCGCTTCAGGGCCGCCTCGTCGAGGACGGTCCACAGGCGCAGCGGGGCCTCGGGGGTGGAGATGCGTTCCTGGCGGCGCATCCGCACCTGCACCCGCTTCTCGATGTCCGCCGCCGCCGTCTCCGGCAGCGCGCCCGCGATCAGCGCCTCGGCGTACTGCCGGGTCTGGAGCAGGCCCGGGACGACCTGGGGGTCGTACACCCGCAGGCTCGCCGCGTCCGTCTCCAGTCCGATGTAGACGCTGTACGGGATGTCGCCGAAGGAGTGCCACCAGCCCTGCTGGCGCGAGTCCTTGGCCATCTGCATCAGCGAGTCGACGATACGGACGTCCTCCACCTCGTAGACCCCGCACAGATCGCGGACGTCACGCTGGCTGATGCTGCGCCGGCCGTTCTCCAGCCGGCTGATCTTCGACTGCGACACCAGCAGTCGCTCGGCCACCTCTTCGGCCGTCATGCCCTTGAGCTCACGGAGCCGGCGAAGCTCCTGGCCCAGCCGGCGTCGCCTGACAGTGGGATTGACATTGGACGCCACGGGACGTGCACCTCCGGCTGCGTGCCTCTACTTGCCACTTTGCGTATCTGCTGTTGAGCAGATTGCCACCAAGATGCTTCTTACCGCTGGCAAACGGTGGATATGCGGCAGGTACGCGCCAGTTACGCAACCGTTCCGGACGCGATGGAGCGGGGTGGCGGGACCCCAGGGTCTCGCCACCCCGCTCCATCAGCGGCTCCCGTACCGGGACTGAGTGCCGTGGTACTGCGGCTCAGTGAGCCACGGCGCGCGCCATCGCCTCATGGCGCGGTTGCGACGGAACGCCACGAGCGGGTTCCGGCGCGGACCTGGCTCCCGCTCCGGCCTGGCGGCCGGCCGGGGCGGGGTTGCGGCGTGGTTGTGCGCCCACGCCGTTCTGGACGTCCATCACGGCGTGCGCCACGAGACCGCCCATGGGGTCGTGCCTGATCAGGTCCCGCAGCCGGGAGCGGGACGACCGTCCCTCGTTCCCCGGATACAGGTGCTTGCCGAGGCCGACCGCGTGCGCCAGGGCGGCGAGCGCCGCGGTCCGCGGGTCCGGCGGTACGCCGGTGCGGATCGCGGAGTCCAGCCGGGCTCTGATCTCCCGGCTGATCTCGGTGTCCGTCGCCTGGTAGCGAGTCGTCGGCAGCACCCCGCACATCTGACCGGCCACGGCATGCACCATGCCGCACCGCTCCAGATGCGAGAGGTAGGTCTGACGGAGCCCCAGTCGTGGCCCGCCAATCCAGTTGACCGCCCGTACGGGAGCACCGCGCCTGCGCAGCAACTCCAACGCACAGTCCAAAGTTGGATCTCCAGTCGGCCGTGGTACCACCACGGCGATACGATCCCCGTCTGGGGCTATCCGTCCGGCCAGCGCCAGCTCCACTAGCTGTGCTCCGGCCAGACCGAGGTCGAGCGACTGCGGCTGTGCGGTGGTACCCGTGGTCGGGTCCAGCGCCAGCAGCAGAAGCTCCTCCGGAATTGTTCTGCGGCTCCTGCCCATCCATGCCTCCCCGCGTGGATGAATGACAGGGTGACCCCTCTCACATTGGTCTGTCGAGAGTGCCTGACCGGTTCGTGAGGGAACCAGTAGGTATGTCGTTCTCGTCTACCGCGGCAGCCAAGCCCTCACACAGGACACTGGTACATGGTTCGGACAGCGCGGAAGCGGTGTCGCGGGCGGGCGGTTCACACGGTTCGGAAGACGCACGGTGGGCGTGCGGCGCATGGAGGAGGCATCGGTGGCGGGCGAGTCCCCCGACAGGTCGAAGCAGCGCGAGTCGTCGGCAGGAACGACGTCGGGCAGCGCGGGCGCGGTTCCCGAGGCCCGGGGCGGGGTGCCCGATCCCCGGCTCTCGGTGGCCCGGGAGTCGTCGTCCCGGGGCGGGGTCGACACCGCGACGAAGGTCTTCTCCGTACGGGAGCCGGCCGTGGACGCGGAAGGGCCGGACGCCGGGAAGCCGGACGCCGACGAGCCGGACGCGGCGCCGACGGACACGGCGGACGCGACGGCGGACACCGAGGAGCCGGGCGACGCGGAGACCGGCGACCGGGCCGAGGACGCGGCGGGCGAGGACGCGGCGGCTGACGACGCGACAGACGACGACGCGACGGACGACGAGGTCGACGGCAGCGCGGCCGAGGAGCCGGCGGAGGTCGAGGACCCCGAAGACGACGAAAGCCGTGACGGCGGCGAAAGCCGCGAAGAGGCCGAGGGTGCCGGAACGGGCGGGGGCGCCGAGGGCGACGCCCCGGACGGTGACGCGCGGCTGCGGGCCGCCGTGGCCGCGTGGGTCGGCTCCGCCGACGGGAAGGCCGACACGGACGCCGAGGCCGACGCGGAGAGCGCCGAGGCCGCCGAGACCGTGGACGGCGCCGCCGAGAGCCCTGAGAGCCGCGCGGACGCCCCGCGGGACGCCTCCGAGGGTGCCGGGGCGACCACCGACGGCGACGACGCCGAGAACGCCGCCCAGGACGCCGCCGAGGACGCCGAGGACGACACCGCCGAAGACGCCCCGCAGGCCGACTCCGAGCCGGAGCCGGACGCGGAGCCGGAGCCGGACGCGGAGGCCGACTCCGGGGCCGAGGACGAGAACGAGGACGAGGACGAGGACGAGGCGGAAGCCGAGCCCGAGCCCGACGCCGCGCCCCCCGTGGATCAGCCCACCGCCGTCTTCAAGCTCGTACGCCCCGACAGGCCCGCCGTCGACCAGCCCACGACCACGCTGAAGCTGGGCGGCGCCACCAAGACCCCCGAGCCCGCTGCCGCCCCGGAGAAGGCCGCGAACAAGGCCCCCGAGAAGGCTCCCGAGTCCGAGGCCGAGCGCACCAGCAAGTTCGTCGCCCTCAAGCACCTGGACGCGCCGGAGACCCGTAGGCCCAAGCCCGCGGACCAGACCGCGGTCGTGCCGCAGATCGGGCCGGAGCGGACCACGCAGCAACCGCTGCCGCCCAAGCCGCCGCTGGACCTGCTGGCGGAGCTGACGAACACGCCGCCGCCCCCGGAGACGGGGCTGCGGACCGCCTACCGCCGGCTGAAGATCTGGACGCCGCTGGTCATCCTGCTGGCGATCGTGTTTGCGATCGTGCAGGCCGTGCGCCCGCTGCCGGCGACCGCGCTGACGCTCACCGCCGAGGACTCCTACACCTTCGACGGCGACAAGGTCGACCTGCCGTGGCCGAAGGAGGGCCAGGGCTGGATGGACGTCAACGGCATCGGTTCGATGGGCGACTTCGGCGAGCAGAAGCCGGTCGCCATCGGCTCGGTCGCCAAGGCGATGACGGCGTACATCGTGCTCAAGGACCACCCGATGAAGTCGGGCGAGGAGGGCGCGAGCATCCCCGTCGACGCCACCGCCGAGAAGGAGGGCGGCTACGACAAGGACGGCGAGTCCACGCTCAACACCGTCAAGGAGGGCGACAAGCTCACCCAGAAGCAGGCCCTGTCGGCTGTCATGATCCCGTCGGCGAACAACATCGCGCGGCTGCTGGCCCGTTGGGACGCGGGCAGCGAGGCGGCGTTCATCAAGAAGATGAACGCCACCGCCAAGGAGCTCGGGATGACGAACACGACGTACACCGACGCCTCCGGTCTGAAGGAGACCACCGTCTCCAGCGCCGAGGACCAGGTGAAGCTGGGTCACGAGCTGGTGAAGATCCCGGCGCTGATGGACATCACCAAGCAGCCGAACTGGATCGACCCGTCGGGGCAGAAGTGGCGCAACTACAACGCGCTCGTCCCCTACGACGGCGCCCTCGGCATCAAGACCGGCACCACCACCAAGGCCGGCGGCAACCTGCTGTTCGCCGCCACCAAGGAGGTCGGCGGCACGACGGTCACCGTGGTCGGCGCGATCCTCGGTCAGCACACGGCGCCGATCATCGACACGGTCAACGCGGTCAGCAAGACCGCGATGCTCGCCGCGCGCGACGCGATGACCTCGGCGAAGATCCTGAAGAAGGGCGATGTCGTCGGCTTCGTCGACGACCGGCTCGGCCACCACACGCCGGTGGTCGTCACCAAGGACGTCGCGGCGGTCGGCTGGGCCGGGCTGAAGGTGAAGCTGACCTTCGACTCCGGTGACGTGCCGCACACGGCGAAGGCCGGCACCCAGGTCGGCACGCTCACCGTCGGCGACGGCTCGGGCGACGCGGTCGAGGTGCCCGTGGCGCTCCAGACGGACCTGGTCGAGCCGGGCTTCACGGACAAGGTGACACGTCTCGGCTGATCGCGCCCGTCCCGCCCGTCCGTTCCGCATCACCGCGCCCCGTCGCCTGGCCCCATCCGGGAGCCCGTCGGCGGGGTGCGTGCTAGCGTCACGAAACAGGACAGGTCGCCTGTCGCGGAAACGCCGCCGTGAAGTCGAGGAGAACGGCTCGCTGCGGAGAACAGAAGACAGGACACGGGGAGTGCCTTCAGGTGGCCACAACGGAGCCGACACGCGCCGACGAGACCGGTCCAGGAACGGACACAGCCCCGGGGACGGACACCGCTCCCGGGACGGACACCGACCCTCGAATACGGCCGCCCGAGCCCGGAACGAGCACTCCCGGAACGCGTGACGCCGGCACCGGCGCTCCCGGGACGCGGGAGACCGGGACGGGCACTCCCGGGACGCGTCACGCCGGACCGGGCGCCGCCCGGCTGCGGGCCGTCGCCCCCGCCTTCCACGATCTCCGGCAGCGCCTGCTGCGGCACCCCGTCCTCTCCGTCACCGTCCTCGCCGGCCTCCTGCACATAGCCTGGTTCTTCACGTTCGCGAACAGCGGCGGTGACCTCGCGGCACAGGACGCGTGGGCCGAGTTCGTCGGCCGCCACCCCGACTCGGCGTACAACCTCGCCTGGTACGGCGGGATGCACGCGGTGTCCTACAGCGTGGTGTCGCCGTATCTGATGTCGGTGCTCGGCGTCCGTACGACGATGATGATCGCCGGGACGGTGTCGGCCGGGCTGCTGACCCTGGTCCTGCTGCGCAGCCGGTCGGTCCGCAATCCCCTGTGGGCCTCGCTGGCGGGCGTCTTCGCCCTCATATGCAACGCCATCTCGGGCCGCGTGACCTTCGGGCTCGGCACGATGTTCGGGCTGGCCGCGGTCGCCTGCGTGTTCTGCTGGCCGTACCGCTGGCGCCACAAGCGGTGGGCGAAGGCCTGCTGCGCGGCTCCGCTGGCCGCGCTCGCCACCATGTCGTCCCCGGTCGCGGGTCTGTTCGTGGGCCTCGTGGCCGCCGCGCTGTTCCTCCAGAAGCGGCGTCCGGGCGCCTGGGCGCTGGGGCTCGGCCCGACCGCCGTGGTCGCGGTGTCCGCCTGGCTGTTCCCCTTCTCCGGTACCCAGCCGATGTCCTTCGCGTCGGCGAGCCTGCCCCTGCTCTCCGCGGTGATCGTCTTCGCCGTCGTGCCGCGCGAGTGGAAGACCATGCGGATCACGGCCGCGGTGTACGGGCTGGCCGTGCTGCTGGTCTGGCTGATCAGCTCGCAGATCGGCTCCAACATCACCCGGCTGGCGATGCTGTTCGAGGGCGTGGCCCTGGTGGCGGCCCTGCCCTTCGCGGTCCCGCGCTCGCGCAAGTGGTACGCGATCGTGCTGGCCCTGGTCGGCTTCACGGGCTGGATCGGCTTCAAGTCGGTCGACGACATCATCCACACGACTCCGGCGGCGTCCTGGGCGCGCGAGCTCGCGCCGCTGGTCAACCAGCTCCAGCAGGTCGGCGCGGAGAAGGGCCGGGTGGAGGTCGTCCCGGCCCGCTCGCACCGCGAGGCCTCCGCCCTCGCCCCGTACGTCAACCTGGCCCGCGGCTGGAACCGGCAGGCCGACATGGAGCGCAACCCGCTCTTCTACGACGACACGCTCAACTCCGCGAACTACCACGAGTGGCTCCAGCGCTGGGCCGTGCACTTCGTCGTGCTGCCCAAGGACGAACCCGACGGCGACGGCGGGCAGCGCGAACGGCAGCTGGTGCAGCGCGGGCTGCCGTATCTGAAGCAGATCTGGGGCGACGCCAACTGGCAGCTGTTCCAGGTGACGGATCCGGCGCCGCTCGCCGAGCCGAACGCCGTCGTCGAGCGGGCCGAGCAGGTCGAGCTGACGATCGACGTGAAGAAGGCGGGCCGCATCCTCATCCGGATCCCGTACTCGCCGTGGCTGAGCGTCGTCGACGCCGAGGGCGAGAAGCTCGAGCCGCCGCAGGAGACCCAGGCGTCCAAGCACCGGGACGACGAGGACACCCCGAAGACGTACGACAACGTCAACGGCTGTCTGGTGGAGACGGCCGAGGACGCGCACGGCGACCGGTGGACGGCGCTGATGGCGCCGAAGGCGGGCACGTACCGGCTGGCGGCGCCGTACCAGCTGCCGCGGGGCACGCCGTGTCCCGACGAGCTGAAGTGAGCGTGGGCGCGGGCCGGCGAGGTCACCGCAACCGGTCGGCGTACCGGTCCGTGCCCGGCACCGTGGGGATGAACGGCGCCACCAGCTCCACCTGTCCCAGTCCCGGTTCGGCGACCGCCGCGTCCAGGCCGGTGAAGTGGTCCTGCCAGCATTCCCGGGGGTCCGTCTCCAGGAACCACAGCAGGGTCAGCCGGGTGTCGACACCCTCGACCTGCCTGACGTAGGTCATCCGGTCGCCGGGCAGGGGGGTCGGGCGGAAGACGGTCACCATGGCGGCCGGGGAGCCCGCGAGGCGCCTGGGCAGATGGCGGGAGCGCAGCCAGTCGAGCAGTTCGGCGCGCCGCTCGGCCGACTCCGCGTCGATCACCTGCAGCACCAAACCCGCGTAGGGGTGGTCGAGGGCGTGCTGGTCCCTCGGACCGGCCGCTCCGTCGCGGTAGACCGTGGCCTCGTGGTCCTGGAACGCCGTGAAGACATGGGTGCGGTCGTGGTAGACGCGGGCGTCCCGGTTGAGCCGCTTGTTGATCGCGACGGTCCACTTCATGTGCTCGTCGTAGCGCCCGGCGGTGATCCAGTACGTCGAGAGGTAGCAGCCGGCGGTCACCGGCTGGGCGATCGCCGACTTCTCGGGGTAGCGCAGGAGTTGCAGGTCCCGGGTGGCCACCCAGCGGCGGCCGGCGTACATCCAGGGCATGGCCATCGCGCCCGCGTAGTAGTGGTCGTCCTCGTACCAGCGGTTGTAGGCGTACTCGTGGCCCGGATGCGGCTCGACCATGGTGATCAGGGCGTGGCCGGGGCGGACGCCGTAGGGGCCGGTGGCGGCCAGTTCGGCGTACCCGTCGCCGCGGGTCTCCTCGCTCATGACGTTCCCCTTCCTTCCTCTGCTTCCCTCTTCCTTCCTCCTTCGGACGCCCATACTCTGACGGGCCGTCAGACAATGCGCCAGACCCGGGAGGTCCCGATGTCACTGCTCACCGGCAAGACCGTCGTCGTCTCGGGAGTGGGGGCCGGGCTCGGCCATCAGGTGGCGGCGGCGGTCGTACGGGACGGGGGGAACGCCGTCCTGGGGGCGCGGACGGAGGCGAACCTCGCCAAGAGCGCCGCCGAGATCGATCCGGACGGGGCGCACACGGCGTACCGGGCGACCGACATCAGGGACGAGGGGCAGTGCGCGGCGCTGGCGGGGCTGGCGTCGGAGCGGTTCGGCGGGATCGACGCCATGGTGCAGGTGGCCGCCTGGGACTCCTACTTCGGCGGTCTGGAGGACGCGGACTTCGCGACCTGGCAGTCGGTGCTCGACGTGAACCTGCTGGGCTCGCTGCGGATGACCCGGGCCTGTCTGCCGGGGCTGAAGGCGCGCGGGGGTTCGGTCGTCCTCGTCGGCACGCAGTCGGCGGTGGCGGCTCCCTCGCAGGTGCGGCAGGCGGCGTACGCCGCGTCCAAGGGGGCGCTGACGAGCGCGATGTACTCGCTGGCGCGGGAGCTGGGGCCGTACCGGATCCGGGTCAACACCGTGCTGCCGGGCTGGATGTGGGGTCCGCCGGTGCAGGCGTACGTGCGGTTCACCGCGCAGACGGAGGGGGTGCCGGAGGGCGAGGTGCTGGCCCGGCTGACCGACCGGATGGCGCTGCCGGAGCTGGCGACGGACGGGGACGTGGCGGACGCGACGGTGTTCCTGGCGTCCGACCGGGCGCGGGCGATCACGGGGCAGTCGCTGCTGGTCAACGCGGGGGAGCTGATGCGCTGAGCCTCTTCGCGGACCCCTTCCACACCCTTCCAGGTGTTCATATAGGTGAACCAAGGTCAGCTAGCAGAACTATTTTGCCTGCCCTTGACCTTACGCTCGCTTGTCGTGCCCACGCAACCGCACCCACGATGAGCGGGCACTTCGCGGCTTCCGGCGCCCCTCCCCCGCTCAGGCGAAGTGCCGACCAGCTGAGCGGAGTTCACAAGGCGGACCCTGGAAGGGGGCTCATGAACAGTCTCGACTGGGCCGTGCTCGTCGGTTACTTCGGCGTGATGGTCGCGATCGGTGTCTGGTCGCACAAGCGCGTGGACAGCGTCAGCGACTTCTTCACCGCCGGCGGGAAGATGCCGTGGTGGCTCTCCGGCATCTCGCACCACATGTCGGGCTACAGCGCGGTGATGTTCACCGGGTACGCGGGCATCGCCTACACCTACGGCGTGACGTCCTTCATCACCTGGTCGTTCCCCATCGCCCTGGGCATCGCCATCGGATCGAAGCTGTTCGCGCCGCGCGTCAACCGGCTGCGCTCCCGGCTGCACGTGGCGTCCCCGCTGGAGTATCTGAAGAACCGCTACAACCTCAAGACCCAGCAGGCCCTCGCCTGGTCCGGCATGCTGCTGAAGATCGTGGACGTGGGCGCCAAGTGGGCGGCGATCGCCACCCTGCTCTCCGTCTTCACCGGGGTCTCGCTCAACCAGGGCATCCTGATCACCGGCGCGATCACCGCCGTGTACTGCACGATCGGCGGTCTGTGGGCGGACGCGCTGACCGAACTGGGGCAGTTCATCATCCAGTTGCTGGCCGGCGTCTCGATGTTCGTCGCGGTGGTGCTGAAGCTGAACGACAAGGGGATCGGGTTCTTCGGCGCCTGGGACGAGCCGGCGTTGCAGGGGCACGGCAAGCCCCTGGTCGGCCCGTACGGCACGGTCTTCCTGCTCGCGTTCCTCTTCATCAAGCTCTTCGAGTACAACGGCGGCATGCTCAACCAGGCCCAGCGCTACATGGCGACGGCGACCCCCCGGGAGGCCGAGCGCTCGGCCCGGCTGTCGGCGGCCCTGTGGCTGGTGTGGCCGGTCGTCCTCTTCTTCCCCATGTGGATGTCACCGCTGCTGGTCACCGCGCAGAAGCCGGACGGCTCCGACTCCTACGGGCTGATGACCGAACAGCTGCTGCCGCACGGGTTGCTGGGTCTGGTCATCGTCGGCTTCTTCTCGCACACGATGGCCATGTGCTCCTCCGACGCCAACGCGATCGCGGCCGTGTTCACCCGGGACGTGGCGCCGGTGGTGTCGTCGAGGGCGCGCGAGTGGGGCGATCGCTCCGGACTGATCGCCGCGCGGGTCACGACGGTGGTGTTCCTCGGCCTGTCGATGGCGGTGGCCACCCAGGTCAACTCCCCCACCTTCAAGGACATCATCACGGTCGTCATCAAGTGGGTGGCCGGTCTGATGGGGCCGATCGCGATCCCGATGATGCTCGGTCTGCTGCGCCCGTTCCGCCGCTCCGGCCCGACGGCCGCGCTCACCAGCTGGGCGATGGGCCTGCTCGCCTTCTGGCTGGTCAACTACCCGATCAACTGGAACGTCGACGGCGGAGTGCCGCTCCAGTATCAGGTGTCGGTCCCGCTGGCGGTGTCCCTGGTGCTCTACATCCTGATCGGCTTCGTGAAGCCGGAGGACACCCCGGAGCGGCTGGCCGTCATCGAGCGGATCAACTCCGACGGGGACGGCGCGGCGGCCACGGCGGACATACCCGCTCCGGCGGCCGGCGGGGTCGGTACGGCGGTGAAGGACGACGCCGGTCTGTGACCACCGCGGACGGGAACGCGGTATCCGTGGGTGACCACCGCGGAGGGGCGCGCGTATCCGCAGGCTGACCACCGTGGACGGGGGACGCGGTATCCGCGGGGTGACCACGGTGGACGGGGGGCGCGGTATCCGCGGGGGCTCAGGCTCCCCGCGGATACCGCGCGAGCCAGCCCGGGGCCGCCCCCGCCGGACCGTGCAGCGCGGGCCCCTGGGTCATCTCCATCGCGAAGTCGTCGGCCAGTTCCAGGATGGTGGGACGGCCCTCCAGCTCGGCCAGCCAGGCCGGCGGGAGGGCCGTTTCGCCGTGCAGGGCGCCGAGGAGCCCGCCGGTCAGGGCGCCGGCCGCTCCGGACGGTGCGCCGTGGTTCACGGCGAGACGCAGCCCGTGCCGCACGTCCTCCCCGACCAGCGCGCAGTAGACGGCGACCGCCAGCAGGCCTTCCGCCGTGCCGCCGGCCGCCAGTTCCGTCACCCGTTCCGGCGTCGGGATCCCCTGCCGGACCGCGCCCAGCGCGTACTGCAGGGCCTCGGAGACCGGCTGGTGTCCGGGGCGCACGGCGAGCAGCGCGAGCGCGTGCTGCACGGACCCGTCGAGGCTCTCGCCCCGGGCGAGCCCGTGCACGATCACCGCGTACGCGCCGGCCGCGAGACAGGCGGCGGGGTGCCCGTGGGTCTGCGCCGCGCACTCCACGGCGAGCTGCACGACCAGCTGCGGCTCCCAGCCCACCAGCAGCCCGAAGGGCGCCGAACGGGCTGCCGCCTCCGGACCGGGCTCGCCGGGGTTCTTGGGGGCCTCCAGCGTGCCCATGGTCTCGTCGCCGAGGCCCAGCAGCAGGGACTGGGCGGGGTCCCGGCGCGCGTACAGCCACTCCTCGCGCGCGAGCCACCCGTCGTCCTTGCGGCGCTCGTCGGGCCCCCAGTCACGCTGGGTCGCGGCCCAGCGCAGATACGCGCGGTGCAGATCGGTCGGCGGATGCCAGGCCCCGGTGTCACGCCGCACCTGCGCCCGGATCAGCCCGTCCACCGTGAACAGCGTGAGCTGGGTGAGGTGCGTGACGGCACCGCGCCGCCCGTAGGCGGGGGCCAGGTCGACGACGCCCTCCGCGCCGTGGGCCTCCCGGATCGCGTCGATGCCGAGCCCGTCGACCGGCGCCCCCAGGGCGTCCCCGAGGGCCGCGCCGAGCAGGGTGCCGCGCACCCGCCCGCGGAAGTCCTGCTGCTCGGCACGGCCCCAGACAGCGCCGGTCGTCGCACCCACCAAGACCTCCCGTGGCACCGTCCGCATGTACGACAGCTCAGCACTGTATTCGACTTGGAACCGACTGTTCAGGGCACAGATCGGTATGCGATAAGTGACCCGAGTGGTCCTTTGTGGTCAGATTTCGACGAGAACGGGTGCTCCGGCGGCCCCGCGCGGGCGCCGCGCCTCTGGCTCGATGACGACGGGACGCCACGGCTCAGGCACCGCCCAGCGGTGAGCGCGGCCGGGAGAGCCGGGCGCTACTTGACGACGGTCACCTTCGTGCCCGTCGCGCCGAACGTCCACAGCGCCGTGCCGTCCGCCTTCGGCATACGGATACCGCCGGTCCGCGCGCCCGCGGCGGGCGGGGGCGAGGAGCCGTCCCGCGCGTTGGAGAAGGCGATGTTGACCCCGGACGCGGCGGCGAAGTACATGATGTGCTCGATCTGGACGCCGTCGGAGCCGGTGGTGGCGTCCTTGCGGTTCGAGACGGTGTAGGTGCCCGCGGCCGGGCTCACCGTGCCCGGCCAGACCGTGAAGGTGCGGCGCGTGGCGTCGCTCGCGTCGACCAGCCAGACGCGCCGCTGCCCGAGGGAGTAGACGATCCGGCGCCCGGCGCCCGAGCCGTCGGGCACCGCGGCGACGGTCTTCGTCGGTTTGGGTGTGGGGTGCGCGCTCGCCGACACGCTCGGGTGGGGCGAGGCCGAGGCGGTGGGTCGCGTCCCCTGGTCCGCCTGCACGGCCAGGACGGTGACCACGGCGATCGCCCCGGCCGTCAGGCCGGTGACCCAGGCCCACGAGGGAAGCCATCGGGCAGGCACGGGCACGCATCTCCTCAGCTCCGGGCCCCTTCGAACAGGGGGTCGGATCATCGTACTGCGAGCCCCCGACCCCTCCGCCCAGCCGCCCCCGTACCGCCTCAGTCCAGTACCGGCAGCAGCTCCGGGAGATGTCCGTCCGAGGCCAGCGCCGCCCGCTGCCGTTCCTCCGGCACCTCGCCGTACAGGGTCGTGCGCGGCTTCGCCGGGCGGCCGGCCGCCTCCGCCACCGCGATCAGGTCCTTGACCGACTTGTAGGAGCCGTAGGACGAGCCCGCCATGCGCGAGATCGTCTCCTCCATGAGGGTCCCGCCGAGGTCGTTCGCCCCGGAGCGGAGCATCTCCGCCGCGCCCTCCGCGCCCAGCTTGACCCAGCTGGTCTGGATGTTCGGGATGTGCGGGTGCAGCAGCAGCCGCGCCATCGCCGTGACCGCGCGGTTGTCCCGCATCGAGGGGCCGGGGCGCGCGATGCCCGCCAGGTACACCGGCGCGTTCGTGTGGATGAACGGCAGCGTCACGAACTCCGTGAAACCGCCCGTGCGCTGCTGGATCCCGGCCAGCGTGCGCAGGTGGCCCAGCCAGTGGCGGGGCTGGTCCACATGGCCGTACATCATCGTCGAGGACGAGCGGATGCCCAGTTCGTGCGCCGTGGACACCACCTCGATCCAGGTCGCCGCCGGCAGCTTGCCCTTGGTCAGGACCCAGCGGACCTCGTCGTCGAGGATCTCCGCCGCCGTGCCGGGGATCGAGTCGAGCCCCGCCTCCCGCGCCGCGGCCAGCCACTCGCGGATCGACAGACCGGTGCGGGTGGCGCCGTTGACCACCTCCATCGGCGAGAAGGCGTGCACGTGCATGCCCGGCACGCGCTCCTTGACCGCCTTCGCGATGTCGAAGTACGCCGTGCCGGGCAGGTCCGGGTGGATGCCGCCCTGCATGCAGACCTCCACCGCGCCCACCTCCCACGCCTGCTGCGCGCGGTCGGCGACCTGGTCCAGGGAGAGCGTGTAGGCGTCCGCGTCCGTGCGGCGCTGGGCGAAGGCGCAGAAGCGGCAGCCGGTGTAGCAGACGTTGGTGAAGTTGATGTTGCGGGTGACGATGTACGTGACGTCGTCGCCGACCGCCGACCTGCGGACGTCGTCCGCGACCCGGCACAGCGCGTCCAGCGCCGTGCCGTCCGCGTGCAGCAGGGCCAGCGCCTCGTCGTCCGTCAGCCTCGTCGGGTCGTCGGCCGCCGTCGCCAGGGCCGCGCGGACGTCCGTGTCGATGCGCTGCGGTGCCATACCGGGCGCGGCCGCCTCGCGCAGGGCGCCCCAGTCGCCGTACACCTCGTCGAAGTCGTCGCGCCGGTCGGACGTACGGCCGTCGGTGTCGATGGTGCGGTGCAGGTCGGTGCGGCCGGTGTCGGTGAACGCCTCCTCCGGCTCCTGCCACGGCCGGCCCTCGACCACCGCGTCCGGGAGGGCCAGGCCGGTCTCCGGATCCGCGAGCGCCCGGACGTGCGGCAGCAGCCGCGGGTCCAGCCAGGGCTCGCCACGCCGGACGAACTCCGGGTACACACAGAGGCGTTCCCGCAGTTCGAAGCCGGCCGCCGCGGAGCGCGCCGCGAGTTCCTCGATCCTGGGCCAGGGGCGCTCGGGGTTGACGTGGTCGATGGTGAGCGGGGAGACCCCGCCCCAGTCGTCGATGCCCGCGCCGATGAGCCGCTCGTACTCCGAGTCCACCAGGTTCGGCGGGGCCTGGAGGCAGGCGGACGGGCCCATGATGTGCCGGGCGACGGCCACCGCGGCGACCAGTTCGTCCAGTTCGGCGTCCGGCATACCGCGCATCGCCGTGTCCGGCTTGGCGCGGAAGTTCTGGATGATCAGCTCCTGGACGCCGTGGTAGGACCGCGCGACCCTGCGCAGCGCGAACAGCGAGTCCGCGCGCTCCTCGTACGTCTCGCCGATGCCGAGCAGGATGCCGGACGTGAAGGGGACGGAGGAGCGGCCCGCGTCCTCCAGGACGCGCAGCCGGACGGCCGGTTCCTTGTCCGGGGAGCCGTGGTGCGGGCCGCCGGGCTCGGACCACAGGCGGGTGGCGGTCGTCTCCAGCATCATGCCCATGCTGGGCGCGACCGGCTTGAGGCGCTGGAAGTCCGTCCACGTCATGACACCCGGGTTGAGGTGCGGGAGCAGGCCCGTCTCCTCCAGGATGCGGATCGAGATCGCCCGGACGTAGGCGATGGTGTCGTCGTAGCCGTGCGCGTCGAGCCACTCGCGCGCCTCGGGCCAGCGGTCCTCGGGCTTGTCGCCGAGGGTGATGAGGGCTTCCTTGCAGCCGAGCGCGGCGCCGCGCCGGGCCACGTCGAGCACCTCGTCGGGCGACATGAACATTCCGTGGCCCGCGCGGCGCAGCTTGCCGGGGACGGTGACGAAGGTGCAGTAGTGGCACGTGTCCCGGCACAGCCGGGTGAGGGGGATGAAGACGCTCTTCGAGTAGGTGATGACGCCGGCCCGGCCGGCCGCCTCCAGGCCCGCGTCCCGCACCCGGGCGGCGGACGCGGCGAGGTCGTCGAGGGCCTCGCCGCGGGCCTGGAGCAGGACCGCGGCCTCGCCGGCGTCGAGGGCGACGCCGTCCCGGGCGCGTTTGAGGGCGCGACGCATGGAGTTCTCGGTGGGGCCGGTGGGGCCGGTTCCGGAGGTCGCGGGAGTCGTCATCCTTCGAGGATACGATCGCGCTGATCAGGCCCGACAAGCGATGGCCGAATCGTCCCCGTCCGCCGGCCGCTACCCGACGGCACCGGAGGCGGGGGTCGCGGCCAGGTGCTCCGCGTACGCGTCGAGCAGCCGCAGCACCTCCTGCTCGCCGGCCGGCGGCAGCTGCACCACGACCTCCTCGACGCCGAGTTCGGCGTAGTGCGCGAGCTTGCCCGGGCTGGGCTGGACGGCGTACGGCACGACCTCGAGCGCGGCCGGGTCGCGGCCCGCGTCGGCCCAGACGGCGCGCAGCAGCGGCAGGGACTCGGTCAGGCCGCGGCCGCCGATGGGCAGCCAGCCGTCGGCGAACTCGCTGATGTGCGCGAACAGTTTCGGCCCGGCCGCCCCGCCGACGAGCGTGCGGGGGCCGACGACCGGTCCGCGCGGCTTGCGCACCGGCTTGGGGTGGGCGTGGCTGGCCCGCACACTCCCGAACGGGCCCTCATGGGCGGTCGGTTCCTCCGCCCACAGCGCCCGCATCAGCGCCATCCGGTCGCGTACGAGCTCGCGTCGGGTGCGCCAGTCGACGCCGTGGTCGGCGGCCTCCTCGACGTTCCAGCCGTAGCCGAGGCCGAGGGTGAGGCGTCCGCCGGAGAGGTGGTCGACGGTCGCGATCTGCTTGGCGAGATCGATCGGGTCGTGCTGGGCGACCAGCGTGATGCCGGTGCCCAGGCCGAGCCGCTCGGTGACGGCGGCGGCCTGGCCGAGCGCGACGAAGGGGTCGAGCGTACGGCCGTACTCGCGGGGCAGTTCGCCGCCCGCCGGGTACGCGGTGGTCCGCTCGACCGGGATGTGCGTGTGCTCGGGCAGATAGAGCCCCGCGAACCCGCGCTGCTCCAGCTCACGGGCGAGCCGGGTGGGGGTGATGGTCTCGTCGGTGAGGAAGATCGTGGCGGAGAGGCGCATGTCCCATCTGTACCGGGCCCCGGCCCGTCTGTCCATACCGACCGGTCGGGATCGGCCGTCCGCCGCTCGACCTGTTCCGTCCCGAAAGCTGTAACCCCCCTTCCCTTGCACGGGAGTTCACGGCTGAATACGACAGTTGCACGCGCCACCCCCGCACCAGCCATGTCATGTCACTGCCGACACTTGGGAGCAGCCGCATGTGCGAGGAACACGCCGGAATCGGAAGACGCGCACTGTTCGTGACGGGAGCGGCCGCGGCCCTTACGTTGGGGAGCGTGAGCTTCGCCGCCGCGGAAGGCCAGCAGCAGGAGACGAGGACGGTGCGCGGCACGCTGCCCACCGGCTCCCCGGACTTCGTGTACCTCCCCGTCGAAGTCCCCTCCGGAGTACGGGAACTGAAGGTCGCGTACACCTACGAACGGCCGTCGGTCCCGGCCGGGACCGCGGGCAACGCCCTCGACATCGGCATCTTCGACGAGCACGGCACCGACCTCGGCGGCCGGGGCTTCAGGGGCTGGTCGGGCGGGGCGCGCACGGAGTTCTTCATCCGGGCGGACGACGCGACGCCGGGCTACCTGCCCGGACCGGTGCGCAAGGGCACCTGGCACATCGCCCTCGGGCCCTACACGGTGGCGCCGCAGGGGCTGTCGTACGAGGTCACGATCACGCTGACGTACGGGGCGCCGGGCAGCACGCCGAAGCCGGTGTATCCGCCCGCCCGTGCCAAGGGGCGGGGCCGGGCCTGGTACCGGGGCGACTGCCATCTGCACTCCTGGCACTCCGACGGCCGTCGCACCCCGGCGGAGATCGCGGCGCTGGCGCGGGCGGCGGGCCTGGACTTCATCAACTCCTCCGACCACAACACGCACACGTCGCACGCGCACTGGGCGGACGCGGCCGGTGACGATCTGCTGGTCATGCTGGGCGAGGAGATCACGACGCGCAACGGCCATGTGCTGGCCCTCGGCACGGAACCCGGCACCTTCGTCGACTGGCGCTACCGGGCCCGTGACAACCGCTTCGGCCGGTTCGCCCGCCAGATCCGCCACTCCGGCGGCCTGGTCGTGCCCGCCCATCCGCACGCCACCTGCATCGGCTGCAACTGGAAGTTCGGCTTCGGCGAGGCGGACGCGGTCGAGGTGTGGAACGGTCCGTACACCCCGGACGACGAGGTGGCCCTCGCCGACTGGGACGGGATGCTGGTCGCGTCGGTGCGGGCGGGCGGGCGGGACTGGATCCCGGCGATGGGCAACAGCGACGCCCACCGGGACCCCGACCCGGTGGGCACACCGCAGACGGTGGTCCTGGCCGACGACCTCACCCGCGAGGCCGTCCAGGAGGGCCTTCGCGCGGGCCGCTCCTACGTCGCCGAGTCGAGCAGGGTCTCCCTGGCGTTCACGGCGACCGGGCCGCGCGGCGAACACGCCGGGATCGGCGGGCGGCTGAAGGTCTCGCGCGAGGCCCCGGTCACCGTACGGCTGGAGGTGACGGGCGCCCCGCGCTGCACGGTCCGGTTCGTCACCGACCAGGGGGTGCTGTTCACCAGCGCCCCGACCCCCGTGTCCGGCGAGGGCACGGTCGAATGGTCCACGACACCGTCGTACGCCGCCTACGTCCGGGCGGAGTTGCGCCACGAGACGGCGGCGGGACCCCTGCCTGGTGCCCTGGCGGCATTCACGAACCCGATCTTCCTCGGCCACGACTGAATCGCTGACGGAACCGGGCGCGGTGGATGGGGCGGGCCCGATGGACCGGACGGGCCCGGTGGACCGGACGGCCCAGGTGGGGCACGCGGGTCGGCCGGGTCACGCGGGTCCGCCCGGATCGGGCGGGGTGGCCTGGTCGGCCAGGTCACGCCGGTGCGCCGGATCGGCGGGATCACGCGGGCCGGTCCGGTCCAGCGGACCGGCGGGTCAGGCGGGGCCGCGCGGGTAAGCCGGGCCACACGAGTCCTCCACGTCACGCCGGTCCGCCCGGATCAGCCGGGGCCGTCTGGTCGGGCAGGTCAGGCGGGGCCGCCCGGATCGGGCGGGGTGGCCTGGTCGGCCTGATCGGGTGAGGCCGTCGGGTCGGTCAGGGCGGCCGGGTCTGTGGCCAGGTCGGCGATCACTGCGATGTGGTCGGAGGGCCAGGTGCCGTCGACCGGGCCGTCGCCGGCCCGGCGCACGGCTCGTACGTGTCCGAGACCGCCGGGGCCGGGCGGGCCCACGTGGATGTAGTCGATACGGGCGGGCGGGTCGTACGGGCCGACATAGGGGTTCGCCGGGTCCCAGGTGGCGGAGGGCGCCGCCGGGTCGGCGTACTCCCAGGCGTCGAACAGGACGCGTCCGGGCACGACGGGGGCCGTCCTGTACCCCCCGAACAGCCGGATCTCGTCGGAGTCGGGCCAGGCGTTGAAGTCCCCCGTGACGACCGCCGGGAACTCCGTCCCGTCCTGGTGCGCGGCGACGAACTCCGCGAGGTCGGTGACCTGCCGGCAGCGCACGGCCGAGGCGTGCACGGCCGAGGTGAGGTGCGTGGTGAAGAAGGGGATGTCGTGGCCGGGGGCGGCCAGCCGGGTGTAGAGGGCGAGCCGGCCGTCGTCCAGTTCCTCGGGGGCGGCCAGCCGCAGCACGTCCTGCTCCACGATCGGCCAGCGGCTCAGCACGGCGTTGCCGATGTCGACCGTCGGGTCCCCGATCCGCCGCTGCCAGCGATCCGACGCGTGGGATCCGGCCCACGTCCAGTCCATCCCGAGTTCGGCCGCCAGCCAGCCCGCGAGGTTCTCCCCGCCGCTCTCCCACACCTCCTGGAGGCCGACGACATCGGGCCGCAACTCCCGCAGCATGCCCAGGATCGCCTTCTGCCGCGCCTCCCAGGGCCCGAAGCGCCACCACAGGTTCCAGGTCACGACCCGCATCCGCAGCCACCTGCTCTCGTCGCGCGACATCGGGGACCATTGAAGCAACTCCCCCGCGCCCCACACCAGACAGGAGCCCCACGGACGATGTCCCGCCTCGACGACCTCAGATTCCGCGCCGCGACCGCCTTCCAGCGCCGCGTCGGCAACCCGCTCCTGCGCCGCCTCCCCGCACAGACCCTCCTGGAGACCACCGGCCGCGTCTCGGGCCTGCCCCGCCGGACCCCGGTCGGCGGGCGGCGCGTCGGCGACTCCTTCTGGCTGGTCTCGGAGTTCGGGGAACGGTCCCAGTACGTCCGCAACATCACGGCGGACCCGAGGGTGCGGGTGCGGATCCGGGGCCGATGGCACGAGGGAACGGCCCGGCTCCTCCCGGACGACGACCCGGTCGCCCGGCTGCGCACCCTGCCGCGCGGGAACAGCACGGCGGTACGGCTGCTCGGCACGGGACTGCTGACGGTCCGGGTGGACCTGACGGGCGCCTGATGGCCGCCGGCCCGCCGCACCTCGGCGCGGCGGGCCGGACGGACGACCGAGCGGAGATCAGCAGTACGTCTTCTTCACCCGGTAGGCGAGCGAGGCCTTCGGGGGCTTGGCCGAGCAGCGCAGACCACCCTTGACCTCTATGGTCCAGCTCTGGACCTTGCCGTACTGACCGGTCTTGATCCACTTGATGCCGCGGTCGCACCGCCAGTTGGTGTAGTACCCCACGACCTTCTTCGTACCGGAGTAGAAGACGTAGTCGCCGTCCTTCGTCAGCTTGAAGGTCACCGTCCGCGAGGTCTCCGTCGTGTGCTTGCCACTGCCCTGGAGTTCGAGGTCCACGTGCTCCTCGATGCTGGCGATGGCCACGTTCGCGCCGACCTTCCCGCCGACCGTCGCCTTGACCGACGCGGCCACCTCGGCGATCTTCTTGACGGTGAAGGTCTGGGTGGCCGTGCCGCCGGTGTGGTTCTCCAGGATGTCCCGGTGCGTGACGACCCAGGTCTTCGAGACGTTCGTCCAGGTGAGCTTGGTCGTTCCGCGGTTGCAGATCGGGTCGGCCGCACTCGCCGTGGTCACGGGCACGCCGACGAGCAGCGCGGCGGTGATTCCCGTGACGAGGGCGGCAGAGGTCATCCGTGTGATCATTTTCTCCCCGTTTCATGTCCCCGTTGAAAGCGGTCTCGGCGACCGCCGGGGACATACGATCAGCCCGGGTCGAGGCTCAGCCGCGGACTTGAGCCTTATTTAGGCTTCCGCCACGGGATTCACATTCACAACTCCTGTGCCACATAGGCGAGTTGACCATCACCCCGGCCAGACGATCGCCTGTACCTCGCTGTACGCGTGCAGCGCGTACGAGCCGACGTCGCGGCCCACCCCGCTGCGCTTGAACCCGCCGAACGGGGCCTCCATGTTGCGGCCCACGGTGTTGATGCCGACCCCGCCGGCCCGCAGCCGGCGGGCGACGCGGAACGCCCGTGCCACGTCCGCCGACCAGACGTAGTCGATCAGGCCGTAGTCGGACTCGTTGGCGAGGGCCACGCCCTCGTCCTCCTCGTCGAAGGGGATGACGACGACGACCGGGCCGAAGATCTCCTCGCGGGCGACACGCATGTCGTTGGTGGCGTCGGCGAGCAGGGTGGGCGCCACGTAGAAACCGCGCTCCAAGGGCGGCCGTTCACCGCCCGTCACCACCACCGCGCCCTCCTTGCGGCCCAGTTCCACGTACGACTCGACGCGCTCGCGGTGCGCCGCCGAGATCAGCGGGCCGACGACCGTGTCCGGATCCGCGGGGTCCCCGACCTTCAGACGGCGCGCGTAGGCGGCCAGTTGTTCCACCAGCCGGTCGTACACCCCCCGCTGTGCCAGCACCCGGGTCGGGGCCGTACAGATCTGGCCGCTGTAGAACGAGAAAGTGGTGCCGATCCCGGCCACCGCCGAGCCGAGGTCGGCGTCGTCGAGGACGACCGCGGCGCCTTTGCCGCCCAGCTCCATCAGCTGGCGTTTCATGTGCCGTCCGCACACCTCGGCGATGCGCTGCCCGACCGCAGTGGAGCCGGTGAAGCTCACCATGTCGACGTCCGGGGACTCCACGGCCGCCTCACCGACCTCGACCGCGCGTCCCGAGACGACGTTCACCACGCCGGGCGGTGCCCCCGCCGCCTCCAGCGCCGCCGCCATCCGGTAGACGGACAGGGGGTCCTGCGGGGCCGGCTTCACCACCACCGTGTTGCCCATCGCCAGCGCGGGCGCGATCTTCCCGGCCGGGTTCGCCCAGGGGTTGTTGTACGAGGTGACGCAGGCGACGACCCCGACGGGCTGGCGGACGGCGAGGGCGCCCATCACGCCCGCCCGGCCCATCGGCCCGGCCTCGTTGATCTGCGGCGGGACCGGCCACTCCGCGGGCTCCACGCGCGCGTACCGGCGGAAGCGGGCCGCGGCCACCCCGACCTGCATCGCACGGGCCGTCCCGGTCGTCGCGCCGGTCTCCGCGCGGGCCAGTTCGGCGTACGGGACGAGACGGCCCCGGATGACCTCCGCCGTCCGGGCGAGGATCTCCGCCCGCTCCTGCGGCGCCGTGCGCGACCACGGACCGAAGGCCTCGCGGGCCGCCGCGCAGGCCGCCCGCACCTGGTCCCGCGAGGCCTCCGGCGCCCAGCCGACGGTGCCCTCGGTCGCCGGGTCGGTCACCTCGTAGTGACCGCCGTCCGGCTCCACCCACGCACCGCCGACGAACAGCTTCTCGCCGGCGCTCACCTCGGTCACCTGGTGCTCACCGTCCTCGTGTCCCGGCCGGAACGCAGCACCTTCCCCGGTACGGCGCCCGTCACCACGTCGTCCCGGATCGCCACCGCCCCGTTGACCCAGACCGCCCGGACGCCGATCGCCCGGGAGTCCAGCCGCGGGCTGTCCCCCGGCAGGTCGTGCACCAGGGTGGCCTTGCCCGCCTCGATCCGCTCCGGATCGAAGAGGACCAGGTCCGCGTGCCAGCCCTCGCGCACCCGGCCGCGTTCGCGCAGGCCGAACAGCCGGGCCGGGTCGTCGGTCAGCATCTTCACCGCCTGCTCCAGACCGACCAGCCGGCGCCCGCGCAGACAGTCGCCGAGGAAGCGGGTGGTGTACGGGGCACCGCACATCCGGTCCAGGTGCGCGCCCGCGTCGGAGCCGCCGAGCAGGACGTCCTCGTGCTGCCAGGTCTCGGCGCGCAGCGCCCAGGACGCCGGGTCGTTGTCGGTGGGCATCGGCCACAGGATCGTACGCAGGTCGTCGGCGGCGCAGATCTCCACCAGGCAGGTGAAGGGGTCCTGGCCGCGTTCCGCCGCGATGTCCCGGACCACCCGGCCGGTCAGGCCCTCGTTCGCCGCGCTGTAGGTGTCGCCGATGACGTACCGGCCGAAGTTCACCAGCCGCCGGAAGACGCCCGCCTCCTTGGAGTTCGCGTGCCGCAGCAGTTCGGCGCGTACCTCCGCGTCCCGCAGCCGGGCGATCCGCTCGGGCACGGGCAGGCCCAGGACCGGGCCCCAGCCGGGAATCAGGTTCAGCGCGCAGAACGTGCCCAGCGACATGTTCATCGGCGTGAGGATCGGCATGGTCAGGGCCACCACCCGGCCGCCCGCCTTGCGGGCCCGCTCGCTCGCCGTCAACTGCCTCGGCACCCGCTCCGGCACGGCCGCGTCGACCGTGAGGACGTTCCAGTTCAGGGGGCGTCCGGCCGCCGCGCTCATCTCCACGAACAGATCGATCTCGGCGTCGCTGAACTGGTCCAGGCAGCCCGCGACGATCGCCTCGATCTGGGTGCCCTCGTGCTCGCCGACGGCCCGGGACAGGGCCAGCAGCTCGTCGGGGCGCGCGTGCCGGGAGGCCACCGGCTGTCCGTCGCCGTCGGAGTGGGTCGAGGACTGGGTGGTGGAGAAGCCCCAGGCGCCCGCGTCCATCGCCGCGTGGAAGAGGCGGAGCATGGCAGCCAGTTGTTCCTCGCTCGGCTGCCCGCCGACCGCGTCGGGCCCCATCACGTACCGGCGCAGCGCGCAGTGCCCCACCATGAAGCCCGCGTTGACGGCGATCCGGCCCTCCAGGGCGTCCAGGTAGTCGCCGAAGGTGTGCCAGCTCCAGGGCGCGCCCTCCTCCAGGGCGACCAGGGACATGCCCTCGACCTTGGACATCATGCGGCGGGTGTAGTCGGCGTCCTGCGGGCGTGCGGGGTTCAGCGGGGCGAGGGTGAAGCCGCAGTTGCCGGCCGCGACGGTGGTCACCCCGTGGTTGAGGGACGGGGTCGCGTACGGGTCCCAGAACAGCTGGGCGTCGTAGTGGGTGTGCGGGTCGACGAAGCCGGGGGCGAGGACGAGGCCGGTCGCGTCCTCCGTCGTCCGGGCCGCCTCGGTGACCGAGCCGATCGCCGCGATCCGTCCGTCCCGTATCCCCACGTCGGCGGTACGGGCCGGCGCACCCGTGCCGTCGACGAGGGTCGCGCCTTTGATGACGTGGTCGAGCATGGCCGGTTCCCCTCTACGCGGACTGCCGGAACCGGGTGGTCCGGTGCACCGGGTCCGTGTCGATCTTCGGGATCACGTGCTCCCCGATCAGCCGGATCGTCTGGAGGGTCTCCTCCTTCGGCACCCCGACCGGCAGCCCGAAGCTGAGCTGGTCGGCGCCCGCCTGCTCCCACCGCTTGCACTGGCGCAGCACCTCGTCCGGGTCGCCGCAGATCAGCAACTCCTCCTCGATGAGGAGTTCGACGAACTCGGGGGTGTACTCGGGCAGGGTCTCCGGCCAGACGGGGAAGCCCTCGGGGCGCGGGAAGGTGTCGTGGTAGCGGAAGACGAGGGAGGGAAGGTAGTGCAGGCCCCCGCCGGTGGCGATGCGGATCGCCTCGTCGTGGGTGGGGGCGCAGATGGCGGTGGTCGTCACCATCACGTTGTCGTTGACGAAGGCGCCGACCGGCTCGGCGTTCACGACCGCCGTCTTGTACTGCTCCAGCACCCACTCCATGTCGGAGACCTTCTGGATGCTGAAGCCGAGGACGCCGAGCCCCTTGCGGGCGGCCATCGCGTACGACGGCGGCGACCCGGCCGCGTACCACATCGCCGGGTGCGCCTTGCCGTACGGCTTGGGCAGGACCTTGCGCGGCGGCAGCTGCCAGTGTTTGCCGTGGAACCCCTCGTACTCGTCCTGGAGCCACATCTTCGGGAACTCGGCGATGGTCTCCTCCCAGATCTCCTTCGTGTGGTTCATGTCGGTGATGCCGGGGAGGAAGCCGAGGATCTCGTGCGAGCCGGCGCCGCGTCCGCTGCCGAACTCGAAGCGGTTGCCGCTGAGGTGGTCGAGCATGGCGACCTTCTCGGCCACCTTCACCGGGTGGTTGACCTGGGCGAGCGGGTTGAAGATGCCCGAGCCGAGGTGGATGCGGTCGGTGGCGTGCGCGAGGTAGCCGAGGAAGACGTCGTTGGCGGACAGGTGCGAGTACTCCTCCAGGAAGTGGTGTTCCGAGGCCCAGGCGTACTTGAACCCCGACCTGTCCGCCTGGATGACGTACTCGGTCTCCTCCATCAGCGCCTTGTGCTCGGCGAGCGGGTCGGTCTCGGCGCGCTTGCCCACGTATCCCTGTACAAAGAGCCCGAATTCCAAGGGGGTTCACCGTCCTGGGTCATAGTTTCTGACGCATCGTCAGGTTCAGCTGCCGCCGACTGTGGCACCGGCCGCATGCACCGTCAATAGCTGACGGCCAGTCAGGCAACGGCGGTCCGGCTCAGAACGGGGACACCCCGGCCAGCCACCCGCCGTCGATCACGAACGGCTGCCCGGTGATGTACGAGGAGTCGTCCGAGGTGAGGAAGAGCGCGAGCCGCGCCACCTCCTCGGGCCGCCCGATCCGGCCCAGCGGGACGAGCTTGCGGTACAGCCCGTCGAGGGCCTTCGAGGTCTCCTCGGTGTCCGCGTCCGGGTCCAGCAGGGAGGGGTTGGACATCGCGGTGTCGACGGCGCCCGGGCACACGGCGTTGACCCGGATCCCGCGCGGCGCGAGCTCCAGGGCCGCGACCCGGGTGAGCCCGAGGATCGCGTGCTTGGACGCGGCGTAGGCGCCCACCGCCGCCATGCCGGTCATGGCGGTGTACGAGGCCGTGTTGACGATCGTGCCGCCGTCCGACAGCACCGGGGCGGCCGTCTTCGTCCCGAGGAAGCAGCCGACCTGGTTGACCCGCACGACCCGCATGAACTCGTCGAGCGGGGTGTCCACGAGGGCGTTGAAGCGCAGGATGCCGGCGTTGTTCACCAGGCCGTCCAGGCGGCCGTACGTCTCCTGCGCGGTGCGTACGGCCGCCTGCCAGGCGTCCTCCTGGCCCACGTCCAGGTGCACGTACAACGCGCCGATCTCCTCGGCGAGTGCCGCGCCCTGGTCGTCGAGGACGTCGGCGACCACGACCTCGGCGCCCTCCGCCCGGAACAGCCGGGCCTCCTGTTCCCCCTGACCGCGTGCGGCGCCGGTGACGAGGACGACACGTCCGTCGAGCTTGCCCATGCGGGCCCCCTCGGGATCGATTGCGCATCGGTGGATGCCGGGCATCGTAGCGCCCTGTCTGACGATCCGTCAGATGTGTGACACCGGACGTGCGGCGCGCGCTGTCCGGCGTCAGATGTGAGGCGCCACCTCCGCGCCGAACGCCGTGATCTGGTCGACGAGTTCGCCGCGGTCGCGGCAGCGGAAGCGCACCTGGATCTGGTCCACGCCCATCTCCCGGTAGGCCCGCAGGGACTCGGCGAGCGCGTCCGGGCGGCCGGTGAGGGTGCGGCGGCCGACGTCCCAGGCGGGCTCGCCCACGTACAGCGGCTCGGTGATGGCGCCGACGACGAAGGGCTCCTCGATGCCCGCCTCCGCCCGCAGCCGTTCGATCCGCTCGATCCGGCCGGGCAGCCGGTCCCGCGGATCGCCCTGCGGCAGCCAGCCGTCGCCCTTGAGGGCGGCCCGGCGCACGGCGGCGTCCGACGACCCGCCGACCCAGACGGGCACCCGCTCCTGGGCGGGCCGGGGCCGCTGGCCGAGCCCCTCGAAGTCGTACAGCTTCCCGTGGTGGACGGGGAACTCGTCCGGCCCCAGGGCGGCCCGCAGCGCGTCCACGACCTCGTCCAGTACGACCCCGCGGCGGCCGAAGTCGACCCCGAGCGCCTCGAACTCCTCCCGTACGTGTCCGGCTCCCACCCCGAGCACGAGCCGTCCGCCCGAGAGGTGGTCGAGGGTCGCGTACTGCTTGGCGGTCAGCAGCGGATGGCGCAGGCCGACGATCGCGACATGGCTGAGCAGCCGGACGCGTGTGGTGGCGGCGGCCAGGAAGGCGAGGGTGGCGACCGGGTCGTACCAGATCGTGCTCATGGCCGGGGCCAGGCGGCGGGGCACGCCGACGTGGTCGCAGCTCGCGAGGTAGGCGAAGCCGGCCTGGTCGGCGGCGCGGGCGATCGCGAGGAGGTCGTCGGGGCCGGCGGCGGCCTCCCAGCGTTCGGCGTAGAGGGTGCTCTGGGACTGGATCGGCAGCTGGATGCCGTACGGGAGCGTCACGCGGCACCGCCGGGCCCCGGCCACAGCCCGTCGTCCGTGAGCCCCAGCAGCTCGATCGCGTTGCGCCGTACGATCCGCTCGACGACGTCCGCCGCCAGGTGCCCCATCTGCGCCTCGCCCACCTCGCGCGACTTCGGCCAGGTGGAGTCGGAGTGCGGGTAGTCGGTCTCGTAGAGGACGTTGCCGACCCCGATCGCGTCCAGGTTCCGCAGTCCGAAGGCGTCGTCGAAGAAGCAGCCGTAGACGTGGTCGGCGAACAGCTCGGACGGCGGGCGGTGCACCTTGTCGGCGACGCCGCCCCAGCCGCGGTTCTCCTCCCACACCACGTCCGCGCGCTCCAGGATGTAGGGGATCCACCCGATCTGCCCCTCGGCGTACATGACCTTGAGGCCGGGGAAGCGTTCGAACTTGCCGCTCATCAGCCAGTCGACCATCGAGAAGCAGCAGTTGGCGAAGGTGATGGTGGAGCCGACGGCGGGCGGGGCGTCGGCGGAGGTGGACGGCATACGGCTCGACGAGCCGATGTGCATGGCGACGACGGTGCCGGTCTCGTCGCAGGCGGCGAGGAAGGGGTCCCAGTCGTCTGTGTGCACGGAGGGCAGGCCGAGGTGCGGGGGTATCTCGGAGAAGGCGACGGCGCGGACCCCGCGGGCGGCGTTGCGCCGCACTTCGGCGGCGGCCAGCCCGGCGTCCCAGAGCGGGACGAGGGTGAGGGGGATGAGCCGTCCGCGCGCCGACGGCCCGCACCACTCCTCCACCATCCAGTCGTTGTAGGCGCGCACGCACAGCAGGCCCAGCTCGTGGTCGCGGGCCTCGGTGAAGGTCTGGCCGCAGAAGCGCGGGAAGGTCGGGAAGCAGAGCGCGGACTGGACGTGGTTGACGTCCATGTCGGCGAGGCGCCGGGGGACGTCGTACGAGCCGGGCCGCATCTGCTCGTAGGTGATCACCTCCAGCTTGATCTCGTCCCTGCTGTAGCCGACGGCCGTGTCGAGGCGGGTGAGGGGGCGGTGCAGGTCCTCGTAGATCCACCAGTCGCCGAGCGGGCCGTCGTCCCCCGGGGCGCCCATCACGGGCTTGAAGCGGCCGCCGAGGAAGGACATCTCCTTCAGCGGCGCCCGGACGATCCGCGGGCCGGTGTCCAGGAACTTCTTCGGCAGCCGGTCCTGCCAGACGTCGGCGGGCTCCACGGTGTGGTCGTCGACAGAGATGATCTGCGGAAACGCGGTGTCGTGGGTGTCCATGGCGCCCACGGTAGCGCTGATCTGACGACCCGTCAGCTAGGTGGATCGCACCTCCCCGGGGGCGGACGCGGGCGCGCGGACGGGAGAAGAGAATGTGAGGGCCTTGTGACGCCCCGGGCACCCGGCCGCGCGTGCCTGTGACGGCCGTCTCCCCCGGCTGACGCATCCGCCATGAACAAGGCAAACTGGCGGAGTTGTTGAGGATGCCTAGGGGGACCCCCATGGACGACGGTGTACCGCGCGTGCCGGAGCAGAGGCGTCCCGGCTCCTCCGAGGAACCGGGAGCGCTGCGCTTCAGCCTGCTCGGTCCGGTGCGCGCCTGGCGCGGCGAGGAGCCGCTCACCACGGGCTCCCCGCAGCAGCGCGCGCTGCTCGCCGCCCTGCTGCTGCGCGAGGGCCGTACGGCGACGGCGGGCGAGCTGATCGACGCGCTGTGGGGCGAGGACCCCCCGTCGCAGGCGCTCGCGGCGGTGCGTACGTACGCCTCCCGGCTGCGCAAGGCGCTCGACTCCGGCGTCCTGGTGAGCGAGTCGGGCGGCTACGCGATCCGGTCGACCGGCGAGGGCGCGCTGGATCTGGCGGTGGCGCAGGACCTGGCGGCGGAGGCGGAGAAGGCGCGCCACACCGGGGACCTGTGCCAGGCGCGGGCCCTGCTGGGCCGCGCGCTGACCCTGTGGGACGGGGAGGCGCTGGCGGGGGTGCCGGGGCCGTACGCGGAGGCGCAGCGGGTCCGGTTGGAGGAATGGCGCCTGCAACTCCTTGAATCCCGGCTCTACATGGATCTGGAGCAGGGCTGTCACGCGGAGACGGTCTCGGAACTGACCGCCCTCACGGCGGCGCATCCCCTGCGGGAGCGGCTGCGCGAGCTGCTGATGCTGGCGCTGTACCGCAGCGGGCGGCAGGCGGAGGCGCTCGCGGTGTACGCGGACACCCGTCGTCTGCTCGCCGAGGAACTCGGCGTCGACCCGCGCTCCGGCCTGCGCGACCTCCAGCAGCGGATCCTCCAGGCCGACCCGACCCTCGCCGAACCGTCGGCGCCGGTGGCGGAGCCCGCCTCGGCGCCGGTCCGCCCGGCCCAGCTCCCGGCGACCGTCACCGACTTCACCGGGCGGACGGCCTTCGTGACGGAGCTCGGCGAGGTACTGGCCTCGGCGGACGGCCGGGTGATGGCGGTGTCCGCGCTGGCGGGGATCGGCGGCGTCGGCAAGACCACGCTGGCGGTGCACGTGGCCCACCAGGCCCGCTCGTCGTTCCCGGACGGGCAGTTGTACGTCGACCTCCAGGGCGCGGGGGCGCGGGCGTCGGAGCCGGAGGCGGTGCTCGGTTCCTTCCTGCGGGCGCTGGGCACCGCGGACTCCGCGATCCCGGACTCGCTGGAGGAGCGCTCGGCCCTGTACCGCTCGGTGCTGGACGGCCGCCGGATCCTGGTCCTGCTGGACAACGCCCGCGACGCGGCCCAGGTACGGCCGCTGCTGCCGGGCACCGCGGGCTGCGCCGCGCTGATCACGTCCCGGGTCCGGATGGTGGACCTGGCCGGCGCCCACCTGGTCGACCTGGACGTCATGTCCCCCGACGAGGCGCTGGCCCTGTTCACCCGGATCGTGGGCGAGGAGCGGGTGGCGGCCGAGCGGGAGGCCGCTCTGGACGTGGTGGCGGCCTGCGGCTTCCTGCCGCTCGCCATCCGCATCGCCGCCTCCCGGCTGGCGGCCCGGCGCACCTGGACGGTCTCCGTGCTGGCGGCGAAGCTGGCGGACGAGCGGCGCCGGCTGGACGAGCTCCAGGCCGGGGACCTGGCGGTCAAGGCCACCTTCGAACTGGGCTACGGGGCCCTGGAACCGGCGCAGGCCCGCGCGTTCCGGCTGCTGGGCCTGGCGGACGGCCCGGACCTCTCGCTCGCCGCGGCGGCCGCGGTGCTGGACCTGCCCGTGGAGGACACGGAGGACCTGCTGGAGTCCCTCGTCGACACGTCGCTGCTGGAGTCGGCGGCGCCGGGCCGGTACCGGTACCACGACCTGGTGCGGCTCTACGCGCGTGCCTGCGCGGAGCGGGACGAGCAGCCGCCGGGCGAGCGGGAGGCCGCCATGTCGCGGCTGCTGGACTTCTATCTGGCCACGGCCGCCGGGGTGTACGCGATCGAGCGGCCCGGGGACCGGCTGGTGGACCACCTGGAGCGGACCCGGTATCCGGGCCTCGCGTTCAGCTCGCCGCACACCGCGCAGGACTGGCTCTACGCCGAGGCGAACTGCCTGATGGCCTGTGTGCGCCAGTCCGTCGGCACCGCGACCCTGCGCCGGGCCGTGGACCTCCTGTGGGCGACCAAGGACCTGGCGGAGTCGGGCGCCAACGCGCGCGGGTACGAGGTGGCGGCGCTGGCCGTGCGGCAGGCCGCGCGCAAGGCCCGGGACGCCCGCGCCGAGGGCCGGGCCCGGACCGCCCTGACCAACGTCCATCTCGTCGCCGGCCGGTTCCGGGAGGCCGACGAGGAGGCCCGGCAGGCCATGGCGCTGGCGGCCGAGGCGCGGGACCCGCTGCCGAGCTGCTGGGCCCCCAACGACCGGGGCATCATCGCCATCTACGAGAACCGGCACGCCGACGGCGAGCGCTATCTCCAGCAGGCGATCGACAACTTCCGGGCCGACGGCAACGACGTCGGCGAGGCCAGCGCGCTGTGCAACCTCTCCCGGATCCACGTGGCGATGGGGCGCACCCCCAGCGCGATCGAACTCGCGCAGCAGGGCATCGACATCTACGACCGCATGGGCCTGACCCTGCGGCTCGCCAACGGCCGGTACGCCCTGGGCATCGCGCTGACCCGGGCCCGGCAGCTGCCGGAGGCGCTCGACCAGCTCACCGAGGCGCTGTCCCTGTTCCACGACAACCGCCAGCCGCTCTGGGAGGGCGTCACCCACTTCCGGATCGCCGAGGTCCACCTCGCCGCCCAGCGCCCCACGCTCGCCGCGAGCCACGCGGAACAGGCCATCGCGCTGCGCGGCATCGGCGGGGAGTGGCGGCGCGGCACGGTGCTCACCGTGCTGGGCCGGGCCCTCGCCGCCATCGGCCAGTCGGACCGCGCCAAGGCCTGCTGGCTGGAGGCCCTCTCCATCTACGAGCAGCTGGACTCGCCCGAGGCGGACGAGGTGCGCGGGCTGCTCGCGCCGGCCGCCGCCGCGTAGCGCCCGTCGCGGGCGTTCATCGTTCGTTTATCGCCGCTCGGCAGGATTGCCCGCGTCGATCCGTCGCGTCGGGGGGCAGACGGATCGCGCGGTGGCCGCACCACTAGGGTGAACGGCCCTGGGGCGCCTGCCCGACAGCTCACGGGGGAGCGGTCGGGCGGGCGCCGCCGCCGTACGAAGCACCGACTTGCTGGAGTTGAGGATCATGGCGCAGGCCGAGAAGAACGACGATGTCATCAAGCCGCTGGACAACCACGCCTCCGCCGTGGAGGAGGGCGTCCTCGCCACCGTGAAGGAGACGGCGGCCGAGGACGAGGTGACCACGCTCGACAACCACGCCTCGGGTGAAGAGGCCAAGCTCCTGGACAACCACGCCTCGGACGAGAAGGCCTGAACACCCGCTGACGGGGGACGTCGGCCGCGGCGGCACCGAGGGGGAGCCACCGCGGCCGACGTGTGCGCCGGGGCCGGTCCGCGACGGACCCGCCCCGACCGGTCTCAGGACCGCCCGCGCAACTCGCCCTTCACCACCTTCCCGCTCGCGTTGCGCGGCAGCCGCGCCACGAACTCCACCGCCCTGGGCACCTTGTAGTTCGCCATCTCCCGGCGGGCCCAGGCGATCAGGTCGTCGGCCGTGAGCACCGCGTCCGCGCGCCGGACCACGAAGGCCCTGCCGACCTCGCCCAGCCGGGTGTCCGGCACGCCGATCACCGCGACGTCCAGGACATCGGGGTGCAGGCCCAGAAGCTGTTCGATCTCCGCCGGATAGGCGTTGAAGCCGCCGACGATGAACATGTCCTTGAGCCGGTCGGTGATCCGCAGGTTGCCCGCCGCGTCCAGGACGCCCACGTCCCCGGTGCGCAGCCAGCCGTCCGGGGTGAGGACCTCCCCGGTCGCGGCCTCGTCCTCGTAGTAGCCGCGCATGACGTTGAAGCCGCGGACCAGCACCTCGCCCGGGGTGCCCGGGGCCGCGGCCGCCACCCGCACCTCCGTGCCGGGTATCGCCCGGCCCGAGGTCGAGGCGATCACCGACGGCTCGTCGCCGCGGCGGCACATCGTGACGATGCCGGCGGCCTCCGACAGCCCGTACGCCGTCAGGACCGTGTCCACCCCGAGTTCGCCGCGCAGGCGTTCCACCAGGCGCAGCGGTACCACCGCCGCGCCGGTCACCACGAGCCGCAGCGCCGACAGGTCGTGGGCGTCCCGACAGGCGTGGTCCAGCAGGGACTGGTGCAGGGTCGGGGGGCCGGGCAGGACCGAGATCCGCTCCGCCGCGATGTTCGCCAGCACCGTGTCCACGTCGAACACCGGCTGGGGGACCATCGTCGCGCCGCGGGTGAGACAGGCGATCACGCCCGCCTTGTAGCCGAAGGTGTGGAAGAAGGGGTTCACGATGAGGTAGCGGTCGTCGCGGCGCAGTCCCGCCAGGTCGGCCCAGATCTCGTAGCCCCGTACCGTCTGCGCGTGGGTGATCACCACGCCCTTCGGGCGGCCGGTGGTGCCGGACGTGAAGATGATGTCCGACGGCATGGACGCGGTCACGCGGTCCGCCCGCTCGCGCACCTCCGCCTCCCCCACCCCCTCCCCGCTCGCCAGGAAGTCCTTCCAGCTGCGGAAGTCGGCCGGGGCGTCGTCCGAGAGGACCACCACGTCCCGCAGCGCCGGCAGCCCCGGCAGCGGCATCGCGCCGGCCCCCTCCCCCGCCGCCCTGCGCAGTGCCGCCACGTACGAGGTGCCCAGGAACGTCCCCGTCACGAACAGCAGCCGGGCCCCGCTGCGCCGCAGCACGTCCGCGGCCTCCGCGCCCTTGAAGCGGGTGTTCAGCGGGACCAGCACCGCGCCCGCGGACACCGCGCCCAGCGCCGAGACGATCCAGTCCAGGGTGTTGGGGGCCCAGACGGCGACGCGGTCGCCGAGGCCGACGCCGTTCGCCAGGCACGCCGCCGCCGCGCGCTCCACACGGGCGCCCAGTTCGGCGTACGAGACCCGGGTACGGCCCTCCACCACCGCCTCGGTGTCCGCGTACCGCTCGGCCGCCGCGCGGACCAGGGCCGGAACGCTGTCCCACTCCACGTCACCGGGCATCACAACCGGCCTCCCCATCTAGTAGCTGACTACCCGTCAGATTAGTTGTAACCTGACGACCTGTCAGCAGTCGGCTCCTCGCGCGGAGGTGTGTGCAGCATGGCGGGATCCCGTGCCGGAACCGGCCTCAAGGACGCCACCGCGATCGTCGGGATCGGCCAGACGGCCTTCGCCCGGCATCTCCCGGAGGACGAGCGGACGCTCGCCTGCCGGGCCGTCCTGGCCGCCCTGGACGACGCCGGGATCGCCCCGGGCGAGGTCGACGCGCTCGCCTCCTACACCATGGAGGAGACCGACGAGGTGGAGCTGGCCAAGGCGGTCGGCTTCGGCGACCTCACCTTCTTCGGCAAGGTCGGCTACGGCGGCGGCGGATCGTGCGCCACCGTCGCCCACCTCGCCGCCGCCATCGCCTGCGGACAGGCGACGGTCGGGGTGGCCTGGCGCTCGCGCAAGCGTGGCTCGGGGCCCCGGCCCTGGCGGAACACGACCGCCCAACTCCCCACCCCGGCCCAGTGGACCCGGCCCTTCGGGCTGCTGAGGCCGGCCGACGAGATAGCCATGCTGACCCGCCGCTATCTGCACGAGTACGGAGCCGGCCGGGACCACCTCTTCAACGTCGCCCTCGCCTGCCGCAACCGCGCGAACCAGAACCCGGCGGCCGTCATGTACGAACGGCCGCTCACCCGCGAGATGTACATGACCTCCCGGTGGATCAGTGAGCCCCTCTGCCTCTTCGACAACTGCCTGGAGACGGACGGGGCGTTGGCCTGTGTGGTCGTGTCGCGGGAACGGGCGCGCGACTGCCGCCGGCCGCCCGTGTACATCCACTCCGCCGCCCAGGGCCTGCCCGCCCAGCACCACGGCATGGTCAACTACTGGAACGACGACCCGCTCACCGGGCCCGCCTGGACCGCCGCCCGGCATCTGTGGAAGCACGCCGACCTCACCCCGCAGGACGTGGACGTCGCCCAGATCTACGACGCGTTCACCCCGCTGATCCCGCTCTCCCTGGAGGGGTACGGCTTCTGCGGGCGCGGCGAGGGCGGCGCGTTCACCGAAGGGGGCGCGCTGGAGATCGGCGGACGGCTGCCCCTGAACACCGCCGGCGGCGGGCTCAGCGAGGCCTACGTGCACGGCTTCAACCTCATCAACGAGGGCGTGCGGCAACTGCGCGGGACCAGTACCGCGCAGGTCCCGGGCGCCGCCACCTGCCTGGTCACCGCCGGAGAGGGTGTGCCCACCTCCGCCCTGCTGCTGCGCACCTGACGAGCCGAGGAGTCGACCCACGCCATGCTCACCCCCGTCACCGACGCCGACGGCGCCCCGTTCTGGCAGTACGCCGCGCAGGGCGAGCTGCGGATCCAGGCCTGCGCCGACTGCGGCGAGCTCCGCTTCCCGCCCCGCCCCTGCTGCCCGCACTGCCAGTCCTTCGGCACGGCCTGGCGCAAGGTCGACGGCCGGGGGCGCATCTGGTCCTACGTCGTCCCGCATCCGCCGCTGCTGCCCGACTACGCGGAACAGGCCCCGTACAACGTGATCGTCGTCGAACTCGCCGACGCCCCCCGGATACGGCTGGTCGGCAACCTCGTCACCCGGGCCGGGGCACCGCTGAACTCCGTCCCGCCCGGTCACCTCCGCATCGGTGCCAGGGTGCAGGTCGTCTTCTCCGACGGCGGCCTTCCGCAGTGGGTCGCGGAGCGGCCGTGAACGGCGTGCGGGTCAGCACCGACCAGGACACCGGCGTCGCCGTCGTCACCCTCGACCGGCCCGCGCGGCTCAACGCGATCGACCTGAAGACCGTCGACGAACTGGTCGCCCTCTGGCGGGAGTTCCGGTTCGACGACACCGTACGGGCCGTGGTGCTCACCGGGGCGGGCGAGCGGGCGTTCTGCACCGGGCTCGACCGGGACGCGGTCGTGCCGCAGCCCGCGTCGCCGTACATGCAGGACGATCCGCTGCTGCGGGTCGGGCCGAAGGCCAACGACCTGTGGAAGCCGGTGATCGCCGCGGTGGCCGGGATGGCCTGCGGAGGGGCCTTCTACCTGCTCGGGGAGAGCGACTTCGTGGTCGCCGACACGACCGCCGCCTTCTTCGACCCGCACACCACCTTCGGCATGGTCAGCGCCTACGAGTCCGTCCTCATGGCGCACCGGATGCCGTACGGCGAGGTCGCCCGGATGATGCTGATGGGCAGCGCGGAACGGATCGGGGCCCAGCGCGCGTACGAGCTCGGGCTCGTCTGCGAACTCACCGCGCCCGGCGAGGCGTTGCCGGCCGCCGTGCGGTGCGCCACGGTCATCGCCGGATACCCGACGCGGGGCGTGCAGGGGACCGTACGGGCCCTGTGGGCGGCGCAGGAGGCGGCGCGCGCGGCGGCGTTCGCGCAGGCGCCGCAGCTCATCTCGCTGGGGAACCTGCCCGCGGAGGAACAGGCCCGGCTGTTCGCCGGGCGTCCGACGGCCGCACCCCGGATCCGCTAGCGCGGCTCCGTCGCCCGCGCGCCACCGGGGTCACGCCGACGGGGCCACCGGCTCCGCTTCGCAGTGGGCCACCCTCGCCGCGACGGCCCGGTCCAGGACCACCTCCAGCAGCACACTGTCCCGGGCGGCCACCGTCACGTCCATGGTGCGCTCCTCGAGGGTGACACCGCTCGCGTCCTGGAAGGCGATGTGCACGGAGAAGACGCCTTTCGTGGCGTTGTAGTTGCTGACGCCGAGCCGGGCCTTGGGCTCCTCCGCCGTCGCGCACCGCTCCAGCCGGACGTCGGCGACGTCCGACGTCGTGGGGCTCGGTGTGGCGGTCCGCGCGGTGGAACCGCCCCCGCCGGTGGTGAGGTCGCCGTCATCGTCGTCGTCGTAGCGCGAACCGGACGTACCGCCGCCCGATGACGAGCCGTCGTGGTCCTGGCCGGAGCTGCTGCACCCGCCGCCCCCGTCGTCGCCGTGACTGCGATGTCCCCGGCCGGTGGAGAAGCCGGTCAGTGCCAGTACGACCAGTACCGACACCGCGGTGAACCTGAGTCTGTGCCCCCGTCGATCCATGCACGGCACACTAGTCACCGCCTGTCACGAGCATGTCACCGCTGGGCGTCCGGCTCGTCCCGATGTGCCGTCCGGGGCGGAGCCGCCGCCGGGGTCAGGCCCCGCGCGCCGTGCCCGTGCCCTTCTCCGCGTCGAGCGCGTACACACAGCGGTCCTTGCTGCACGCGTACACCACGCCGTCCTTCACCACCGGCGATCCGGTGATCTCGCCGCCCGTCGCCAGCTTCCACCGCAGTCGGCCGTCGTCGGCCTTCAGGGTGTAGAGCAGGTGGTCGGTGGAGCCGAAGTGGATACGGCCCTCGGCCACCGCGGGCGCGCCCACGATGTCGCCGCCCGCCTGGAAGCGCCACTTGGGCGTGCCGGTGACGGCGTCCAGCGTGTACAGGCCCTTGCCGCTGCCGACGTGGACATGGCCCGCGGCCACCAGCACCGGATCGGTCGACGACCGGGCCTCGGTGGCGATGCGCCAGCGGTCGCGACCGTCGGCTGCGTCGAGCGCGTACACCGTGCCGAGGTAGTCGGCCAGGTAGACCCCGCCGCCCGTCACCGCGGGACCCGGCACGAAGGTGGGCGGGGACAGGAACGCGGCCGGGGCCTCGAAGTGCCAGCGCACCCTGCCGGTGGACACCTCGACGGCCAGGACCCGGGTGCCCGCGCTGACGTACACATGGCCGTCCTGGGCGCGGGTGACACGGACCGGCACCCCGCCGCAGGAGGCCGCGTCGCCGATCGGGTACGACCAGCGCTCCTCGCCCGTACGGGCGTCGAGGGCGCGCAGCCGGGCGTCCTGCCAGACGTACACCGTGCCGTCGTGGACGGCGGGGCCCGCCTCGGGGGACTCGAAGTCGCTCTGGCAGCCGGCGATCTCCCACAGCCGCTGCCCGTTGGAGGCCTCCCAGGCCTGGACGCCGCCGCCGCGCGTGCCGGTGACGACCGTGCCGCGGTCGGCCTTCAGGGAGTACACCCAGGCGTCCGTGGACAGCCGCCACAGGTCACCGCCCTCACGGGCGTCCAGCGCGAACAGGGTGGGGCCGTCGGAGGCGTGGATACGGCCGTCGGCGACCGCCATCGACCAGGCCACGTCCCGGGTCTTGAAGCGGCGCCGGCCGGTCGCCACGTCCAGGGCGTGCACCTCGAAGGAGGTGACGTAGACGAGGTCACCGGCGACCGCCGGGGTGCCCCACACGTCGTTGGACATGCGGAACCGCCAGGGGCGCCAGCCGGCCGCCGTCTCCGGCGGCACCGGGGGCACGGGAGGCGGCACGGTCACGGCGGGTTCGATGCCGTTGACACCGGGGCGCGGCCTGGCCCAGGAGGCGACCAGACCGGCCTCCGGCGGGGGCGCCTTGACGGCGGCGGCGCGGGCGTCGGCGACGCGCGGACCGGGTCCGATCGGCACCGCGGCCCCGGCCAGCCGGACGGGTCCGGTGTCGGGGGCGCCCACGGGGGCCGGCACCGGCGGCGCCGGGATGACGGGGTCGCGCGAGGGCGGGGGCGGCACGGGGGGCCGGCCCGCGCTGCGCGGACCGGGCGCGGGCGCCTTCACCGGCGGGCGGCCACCGCGGCGCGACTCGATGAGCCCCACCGCCTTCTCGGGCAGCCACGCGGACGCGGTACCGCTGTCGTCGGAGCCGGAGCCGAAGAGATGGGGGGCCAGCTGGGCCTGGAGGTCGGCGGGGTTCGGGCGGCCCGTCGCCTCCATCTGCATGCAGGACTCGATGAGCGGGCGCAGCTCGTCCGGGAGGCCTTCCAGGTCGGGGCCCTCGCGCAGCAGCATGAAGACGGTCTCGACCGGATTGGCGCCGTGGAAGGGCGGGTGTCCGGTGGCGGCGAAGACCAGCATCGAGCCGAGCGAGAACACGTCGCTCGCGCCGGTGACGCTGCGGGAGTCCTTCGCCTGCTCGGGGGACATGTAGGCGGGCGTGCCTACAGCCACGTTCGTCATCGTCAAACGCGTGTTCGAAACGCCGGAGGCGATCCCGAAGTCGATCACCCGGGGGCCGTCCTCGACCACGAGGACGTTCGAGGGCTTGAGGTCACGGTGGACGAGCCCGGCGCCGTGGATGGACTGCAACGCCTCCGCGACGCCCGCCGCCAGCCAGCGCACCGCCTGGGCCGGGAGCGGCCCGCAGTCGTTCACTATCTCCTCGAGCGAGGGCGCGGGGACGTACGCGGTGGCCAGCCACGGCACCGCGGCGCGCGGGTCGGCGTCGACGACCGCGGCCGTGTAGAAGCCGGAGACCGCGCGGGCCGCCTCCACCTCGCGGGTGAAGCGGACCCGGAAGAGCTGGTCCTCGGCGAGCTCCGTACGGACCGTCTTGATCGCCACGCGCCGGCCGGACGCCGAGCGCGCGAGATAGACCAGCCCCATGCCGCCGGCACCCAGCCGTCCCAGCACCTCGAACGGCCCGATACGCCGCGGATCGTGCTGCGTCAGCTGATCCACCACTTGCCCTGCCACCTCCCCGTACGGGCCGCGTCGACCCCTGTGTGTACGCGACCCCGTGCAGCGTCTCACCACCGCACCGCCGTGGCGGCACGCACCCTGATTCTTCCTGGCCGGGCCGCAGGTTGCGAACCCGGTGACAATCGGGGTGTCTCCCATGTTATGGGGGCAAAACCGTGGTGATCAGCGCTCCAGCAGCGCGAACGACGCCCCCTGATTGTCGGTGACGACGGCCACCGTGCCGTACGAGGCGGCGAAGGGACCCGCCTGGACGCGTCCGCCGAGCCGGTTCACCGTATCGAGCGCCGCCGCGCAGTCCGCCACCCGGAAGTGCACCAGGAAGTGCGGCGGCATCTCGGCCGGGAAGAGGTCGGCCACCGGGGTCCGGCCGAACTCGGGCTCGGAGTCGGGGCCGAACAAGGCGTCGTAGAAGAGGTCGCCGTAGAACGCGTTGACGGCGGCCGTGTCGCGGGCGTAGAGCTGGGCCCAGGCGAAGGTGCCCGGTGCGCGGTGGGTGCCGAAGCCCGGGTGGGAGCCGGGCTGCCAGAGGCCGAAGACCGCGCCCTCGGGGTCGGCCACCAGGGCGGCGACGCCCAGGGCCGCGGGGCCCGGGCCGCCGACCCGCACGGGCTCCGTCACGACCTGCCCGCCCGCCTGCCGGAGCCGCCCGACCAGCGCCTCGACGTCCGGGGTCGCGAAGTAGACCGTCCAGACGGTGGGCATCCGGCCGTCCGCCTTGTGCTCGAGCCCGGCGACGAGCTCACCGCCCTCACGGGCCCATACGGAGGAGCCGGACGCGTCGTCGTACGTCCACCCGAAGAGCTCGCCGTAGAACCGCTTGCCCGCCTCCACGTCGGGAAGCTGCGCGTCCACCCAGCAGGGGGCGCCCTCACGGACGTCCTCTCCGTACCCCGATGCCCTGTTTTCGGCCATACCGCCAAAGTAGCCGTGCCGCCCGCACCCCGCAGACCAGGCACACCAGCCCCCGCACCCCCGCGCACCCCATTTGCAGTCGGCCGAATCGCGCTCCGATCACCCCTCGGTAAGCTGACGGCATGACAGGACAAGTGCGTACCGTCGACGGCCGCGTGGCCGGCCGGCGTGGGCAGGCGACCCGGCAGAAGCTGCTCGACTGCCTCAGCGAGATGCTCAGCTCCTCCCCGTACCGGGACGTCAAAGTCATCGATGTCGCCCGGAAGGCGGGCACTTCGCCCGCCACCTTCTACCAGTACTTCCCGGACGTCGAGGGCGCCGTCCTGGAGATCGCCGAGCAAATGGCGACCGAGGGAGCCGAGTTGACGGCCCTGGTCGCCGGACGCTCCTGGGCCGGCAAGGCCGGATGGCAGACCGCCCAGGAACTCGTGGACGGGTTCCTGGAGTTCTGGCGCCGCAACGACGCGATCCTCAGGGTCGTCGACCTCGGCGCCGCCGAGGGCGACAAGCGGTTCTACAAACTCCGTATGAAGATCCTCAATTCGGTGAACAACTCGCTCTCGGACGCGGTCGCCGAGCTGCAGTCCAAGGGCAAGGTCGACAAGGACGTGAACCCGGCCGCGATCGCCGGTTCGCTGGTCGCGATGCTCGCCGCGGTGGCGTCCCACCAGAAGGGCTTCCAGTCCTGGGGCGTCAAGCAGGCCGAACTCAAGCCGAACCTCGCGCTGTTGGTCCACCTGGGCGTGACCGGGAAGAAGCCGACGAAGTAGCCCCGAACTCTCTTACCGGTCCCAAGTCCTGTCAGGCAGACGATGGTTCACCCGGGTGGGCCATCGCCTGCCGCACTACCTGCGCACGATCCTGAACAGCCGTATCTCCCGCTCCACCCGCGCCTGGTACGTCGCGTACGGCGGCCAGAGCGCCAGCGCCGCCCGCCAGGCCGCCGCCCGCTCCTCCCCCGCCAGCAGCCGTGCCGTGACCGGGACGTCCTCGCCCCGCCAGCTGACCTCGGCGTCGGGATGGGCGAGCAGGTTGTGGGTCCACGCGGGGTGGCCGGGCCGGCCGAAGTTGGAGCCGATCAGCAGCCAGCCGCGACCGCCATCCTCCGGCACGCACGCGAGCGGGGTACGCCGGGGCAGCCCGCTGCGCGCCCCGGTCGAGGTCAGCACCACGCCCGGCAGCATGCGCGCGCTGAGCAGCACCCTGCCGCGCGTGAGGCGGTGCACCGCGCGGTCCAGCGCGGGGACGACGTGCGGGGCGAGCTTCGCGAAGCCCCGGGTGGAGGAGATCCCGCGCACCACGCGCACCCCGACGCCGGTCACACCGCCACCTCCCGTCGCTCGAAGAGTCGCGCGGTCTCGGCGGCCCGCGCCCGCAGCCGGTGCACCGGGCCGAACAGGAGTTCGTCCCCGGTGGCCCGCTTGAAGTACAGATGGGCGTCGTGCTCCCAGGTGAAGCCGATGCCGCCGTGCAGCTGGATGCCCTCGGCCGCGGCGGTCCGCAGCGCCTCCAGGGCCTGCGCGAGGGCGAGCCCGCCGGCCCGCTCCCCCGTCTCCTGCGACCCCCCGCCCGAAGGGGCGCCCCCCGCCGGCTCGCGGGCGGTCGCCCAGGCCGCGTAGTACGCGGCCGAGCGCGCCGCCTGCACCTGGACGTACACGTCGGCCAGCCGGTGCTGCACCGCCTGGAAGGAGCCGATCGGCCGCCCGAACTGCTCGCGCCGGCCGACGTACTCCACGGTGCGTTCCAGCGCCCGGTCGGCGGCACCGACGGCCTCGCAGGCGAGTACGGCGGCCACACTGTCGCCGACGGCCACGAGGGCCGCGAGAGGGGCCGCGCCCTCGTCACCCTCGCCCATCAACTCGGCATCCACATCGCGCAGTTGGATCCGCGCGAGGGGACGGGTGGCATCCAGCGCGGTCTGCCGCACCCGTACCAGCCCGGACGCGTCACCGGTCACGAGGAACAGCCGCGTGCGCGAGCGGGCGAACCCGCCGGTGTGCGCGGCGACGACGAGGAGTCCGGCGCTGTGGCCGTCGAGGACCTGGTCGGCCTGCCCGTACAGCCGCCAGCGCCCGTCCGCGCGCCGGGCCTGCACCCCGCCCGCCCGGCCGCCCCCGGCCCAGTCGCCGCCGTTCGGCCCGGTCAGTCCCAGGGCGGTGGCCAGGCAGCCGCCCGGCACGGCGAGGGCGGCGGTCAGGGCGCCCGCGGCGATCCGGGGCAGCAGCGCGGCGCGCTGGGCCTCGGTGCCGAGGGCGAGCAGAAGGGGGGCGGCGAGGCCCGCGGTGGCCAGCAGCGGGGAGGGAGCCAGGCAGCGCCCCGTCTCCTCGCAGGCGAGCGCGAGGTCGGTGACCGGGCAGCCGACCCCGCCGTAGCGCTCCGGGAGGGCGAGGCCGGGCAGGCCGAGCCGGGCGGCGAGGGCCGACCACAGGAGCGGGTCGTGCCCGGCGGGGCCGTCGGTCGCGGCCCGCGCCTCCTGCGGTCCGCAGCGTCTGCGCAACAGCTCCCGGAGGGTGCGGCGGATGTCGTCCTGTTCCGCGGTGAGACCGGCGTCCATGGGGCACCCCTTCCAGATCTGACGGCCCGTCATGCTAGGACTCCCGCACGTGAATGCCCAGGGTCACAACGACTGCCGCGCGCACCGAATCTGATATACCGTCAGATCCATGTCCTCACCAGGGTCCCGGAAGGCCGCCGTCGTCGGGGTGGCGCTCTCCTCCTGCGGCCGCGTGGACGACGCGACCCCGTACTCCCTGCACGCCCAGGCGGCCCGCCGCGCCCTCGCCGACGCCGGACTGGACCGCTCGCTCGTCGACGGCTTCGCGTCCGCGGGCACGGGCACCCTGGCCCCCGTGGAGGTCGCCGAGTACCTGGGCCTGCGCCCCACCTGGGTCGACTCCACCTCCGTGGGCGGCTCCACCTGGGAGGTCATGGCGGCCCACGCGGCCGACGCGATCGCCGCGGGCCACGCCGAGGCCGTCCTGCTGGTCTACGGCTCGACCGCCCGCGCCGACATCAAGGCCGGCCGCCGCACCGGCGACCTCTCCTTCGGCGCCCGCGGCCCGCTCCAGTTCGAGGCGCCCTACGGCCACACACTCGTCGCCAAGTACGCCATGGCCGCCCGCCGCCACATGATCGAGCACGGCACGACGATCGAGCAGCTGGCCCAGGTCGCGGTCCAGGCCCGGGCGAACGCCGCCCTGAACCCGGAGGCGCTGTTCCGCGACCCGATCACCGTGGACGACGTCCTGTCCGGCCCGATGATCGCCGACCCGTTCACCAAGCTGCACTGCTGCCTGCGCTCCGACGGCGGGGCGGCGGTGCTGCTCGCCGCCGAGGAGTACGTACGCGACTGCCGGACGGCCCCGGTGTGGATCCTCGGCACCGGGGAGCACGTCTCCCACGCCGCCATGTCGCAGTGGCCCGACTTCACGGTGTCCCCGGCCGCGGTGAGCGGACGGCTCGCCTTCGAGCGGGCGGGCGTGCGGCCGCGGGAGATCGACCTCGCGGAGATCTACGACGCCTTCACCTACATGACGCTGGTGACACTGGAGGACCTCGGCTTCTGCGCCAAGGGCGAGGGCGGGGCGTTCGTGGAGCGGGGGCGGCTGAAGGTGACGGGCGGGGAGCTGCCGGTGAACACGGACGGGGGTGGCCTCTCGGCCCAGCACCCGGGGATGCGAGGGCTGTTCCTGCTGGTGGAGGCGGTGCGGCAGCTGCGCGGCGAGACGGGGGCGCGCCAGGTGCGGCGACGGGACGGAACCCTGCCCGAGCTGGCGGTCGCCTCCGGCACGGGCGGCTGGTTCTGCTCCTCGGGGACGGTGGTGCTGGGCCGGGGCTGAGACGGGGGCACGCTCGCCTGGCCGGGCGGTCGGGCGGCCATGGGGCGGGCGGGCTGCCGGACTGTCACGGCGTCGTGCGGACCGTCGGTGATACTCGGGACAGGTGATACTCGGGACATGGGAACGGATCTTCACGAGCTGCTCAGGTCCCTGCGGGTGTGGGACCCGGCGGCCACCGACCTGCCGCCCCTCGACCCGGACGCCACGCCCGCCGAGCCCCTCGCGCTGTTCACGGCGTGGTTCGCGCAGGTGGTGGCGGCCGGACAGGCCGAACCGCACACGATGTCGCTGGCGACCTCGGATCCGGAGGGCCTCCCGGACGTACGGACCGTGATGCTGCACGGCGCCGACGCGGCCGGCTGGGCGTTCGCGACGCACGCGGACAGCCGCAAGGGCCGCCAGCTCGCCGCCCGCCCGTACGCCGCGCTCGGCTTCTACTGGCCCGTCCAGGGGCGTCAGGTGCGCGTACGCGGCCCGGTCACCGTGGCCCCGCCCGAGGAGGCACGGGTCGATCTGCACGCCCGCTCCACCGGCGCGCTGGCCGCCGCGCTGACCGGACGGCAGAGCGAGGTCCTCGGGTCCACCGAGGAGTTGCGGCGGGCCTCGGAGGACGCCTGGGAGCTGGCCCGCCGTGAACCGGACACCGAGGCCGCGACCTGGACGCTCTACCGGCTGCGGCCGACGGAGGTGGAGTTCTTCCAGGGCGACGAACGGCGACGGCATGTAAGGCTGCGCTACCGGCGGGAGGGCTCGGGCTGGGTCAGGGAACTGCTGTGGCCCTGAGGCCACGGCGTTCCTCGAAGCCGTACGCGGAGAAATCGCGCACCGGTTCGTAGCCGAGCCGCCGGTAGGGGCACTCGCTCGGCCGGTCGGCCGAGGCGTCCACGCCGTCGGCGTACCGCGAGGTGGGACCCCTCACGGCAGGTCCGCCGGCGGGTCGGTCGACAGTCGGGCGTGCAGGTGCGCGTCGCGGAACGCGTCGCGGCGGCCCGCCTCGAACATCTCGCCCCGCAGCGTGCCCTCGTAGCGGAAGCCGCACCGCTCGGCGACCCGGCAGGAGGCGTCGTGGCCCAGGGCGTGGCCGAGCTCCAGCCGGTGCAGGCCGCGGTCGGTGTGGGCCCAGTGGGCGGCCAGGGCGAGGGCGCGGGTGGCCACGCCCCGGCCGCGGGCCTCGGGCAGGACCCAGTAGCCGACCCGGGCGGAGCGGAGGGCCGGGTTGATCACGTTGACGCCGAGGTGCCCCAGTGTCGTACCGCTCGCCGCGTCCGCGATGCGGAAGGACGCGCCGGTGCCGTCGGCCGTGTACTCCTCCCTGGCCCGCAGCGAGGCCCGGGCGCTGTCGAGGTCCGTGACGGGCCTGAGCGGGGTGTTCCAGCGCCGGAACTCCGGGTCGCGGACGCCGCGCAGCCAGGCCGCCGCGTCGGCGTCGGAGTCCGCGCGCCAGCGGCTCAACCGCAGTCCGTGGCCGTCGAGTTCGGGGAAGGGGGTGCCGAGGGGGTGCTCGCTGCTGGGGGCCATGGGGCCATTGAAGCCCGTGGGACGCGATGTCGGCAGTTCCTTTACGGCGCCCGGGAGCGCGGGGCATCGATGGCCGCCGGCGCATCGGGTCCTCCCGAGCGGCCGCGCGGATTCCTGGGCCGCCGGGGTTCAGCAGGGCTTCTGACCGCCGTGGTTCACCAGGGCCTCGGACCGCCGGGACACCCCAGGGCCCCTAGACCGCCAGGGTTCACGAGGGCTTCGGACCGCCGGGCCGGAACACCGGCACCCCGGACCGGAACGTGACCTCCAGCTCCGTCCCCGCCCGAAGGTCGGCCGGCGCGCACTCCACCACCTCGGTCATCATCCGCGGACCCTCGGCCAGGTCGACGACGGCGGCGACGTACGGGGTGCGGCCGCCGAACGGCGGCAGGTCGTTACGGTGGACGACCGACCAGGTGTAGAGCGCGGCCCGGCCGCTCGCCTCCTGCCAGGTCACGTCGTCGCTCCAGCAGTGCGGACAGAACTCGCGGGGGTAGTGGTGGGCCCGCCCGCACGCCCCGCAGCGGCGCAGCAGCAGACGCCGTCGCGCGGCCGCGTCCCAGTAGACGCGGGTGAAGCCGTCCGGCTCGGGGAGGTCGTACCGCGGGGCGCCGCCGCTCACCGGAACCAGCCGAGCGCGTCGTCCAGCGACCATGTCTGCCAGGACATCCCGAACAGGCCCACCACCGAGATGAGTCCCATCATCGAGTTCTGCCCCTGCTCGGCCCAGTCGTGGATCATGAGGACGAAGTAGAGGGTGTTGAGCACCAGTCCGCCGACCAGGGCCACGGGGGTCAGGAAACCCGCGATCAGGCCCAGGCCCAGGGCGAGTTCCGCGTAGACGACGACGTACGCCATCGTGCGCGGCCTGGCGGCGACCACGGTCTCGAAACCGGAACGCACCACGCCCCACCGGTGCTTGGCCGCGACGCCCACCGCCCACGCGATCCCGGTGCCGTGCTCGAACCAGTCCTCGCGGTCCTTGTGCCGCCAACTCTCCAGCCACCACAGGCCGAGCCCGATCCGCAGCACCGCCAGCCACTCCGCCCCGCTGAGCCAGATCGTGTCCATGTCCCCGGACCCACCCTCCCGCCGAGCCGCTCCCGCCCGATCTGACGGTATGTCAGTTCAGCGGACGGCCGGTGCTTTCGCAAGACGTCGGCGTCCCGCGGATCGACGGGCGGTCCAGGCCGCGGCTCGAACTCCGACCCCGGCGAGCTCTTCCGGCTCCCCGCTTCCCGCTCGCCGGTCGCCGCTCCCCGCCGCCCCCGCTCGGCCCCCGACTCGTCCACTTCGTTCACCGCTCCCGCGCGTTGAGTGGTCTACGTCACCCGTCCCACTCGCCGTTCCTCCAGGCGTAATCAATCCGCAATCAATTCCGGTCTTGACCGAGACCCATCAACCCCCTGCGTGATTACGCTCGCGCACATGGCCGACTCCAGCGACTCCACCGACTCCACCCCGCCCGCGCCCACCACGGCGGTCCCCACCGACCGTCCCGTGTACGTCATCGGCGGCGGCCCGGGCGGTCTGGCCGTGGCGTACGCGCTGCGCGCCCGCGGCATCCGCGCCGTGGTCCTGGAGAAGTCCGACCGCGTCGGGGCGTCCTGGCGGCGCCACTACGACCGGCTCCACCTGCACACCACCCGCCGCCTGTCCGCACTGCCGGGCCTGCCGATGCCGCGCCGGTTCGGACGCTGGGTGTCCCGCGACAACGTGGTGCGCTATCTGGAGAAGTACGCCGAGCGCCATGCGCTGGAGATCGTCACCGGAGTCGAGGTCTCCCGCGTCGAGCGCTCGCCCGACGGCACCGGCTGGCTGCTGCACGCCACCGGCGGCCGGGAACTGACCGGCACCGCGGTGGTCGTCGCCACCGGCTTCAACCACACGCCCCGCCTGCCCGAGTGGCCGGGCCGCGAGACGTACACCGGCGAACTGCTGCACGCCGGCGACTACCGCAACGCGCGGCCCTACGCCGGCCGTGACGTCCTCGTCGTCGGGGTCGGCAACACCGGCGCGGAGATCGCCGTGGACCTGGCGGACGGCGGGGCGTCGCGGGTGCGGCTCTCCGTCCGTACGGCCCCGCACATCGTGCGCCGCTCGACGGCCGGCTGGGCCGCGCAGTACACGGGCGTGCTGGTACGGCGCCTGCCGGTCCGGCTCGTCGACCGGCTGGCCCGGCCGATGGCGAAGCTGAGCGTGCCGGATCTGTCGGCCCACGGACTGCCCCGCCCCGACACCGGCCTCTACAGCAGGGTCACCGCGGGGGCGATCCCGGTCCAGGACGTCGGCCTCATCGACGCCGTGCGCAAGGGGCAGGTCGAGGTCGTGGCGGCCGTCGAGGGCTTCGAGGACGACAAGGTCCTCCTCGCCGACGGCAGCCGGATCTCGCCGGACACCGTCGTCGCGGCCACGGGTTACGTCCGCGCCCTCGAAGGCCTGGTCGGCCACCTCGACGTGCTCGACGCCCGTGGCAGACCGGTCGTCCACGGCGCCCGCACCCCGCGCAACGCGCCCGGCCTGTACTTCACCGGCTTCACCAACCCGATCAGCGGCATGTTCCGCGAGCTGGCGATCGACGCGGAGAAGATCGCGAAGGCCGTGGCGTCCGACGGGGCGAACCAGCCGTCCCGCCTCCCGGCCTGACCCGCCCCACCCCACCCCTCGCAGCCGGTCCCCCGCCGACCCACCCCCGTAGCCACCCCAGCGGCCGGCTCCGGGGCCTTCGTGGGTTCTTTGCGTGCAGACCCGTTCCTGACGGAACGTCAGTTCAGTAATCTGACAGTGCGTCAGTTATTGGAGCTGTCACACAGGAGCGGGCGGACCGATGCTTGGATCAACCCACGGCACCCTCACCACCGACTCCCGCCGGGCCCGCGTCCTCGCCTGCGGCGAGCCCCCGGCGCCGGCCGTCCACGGCCGTCCGGCCGACGTGGACGACCTCGACGTCAGCGGCCGTCCGCTGTACGCCGAAGTCCCCGACCTGGACCGGCTCTTCCGGCCCGAGTCCGTCGCCGTGATCGGCGCCTCGGACGCCGAGGGGCGGCCCCAGACCGGTATCACCCGGCAACTGCTCGGCTGGGCGGAGCGGGTGGGAGCCCGGTTCCGCCCCGTCCACCCGACCCGCGCCTCGGTCTTCGGCATCCCCTGCCTGCCGTCCGTCGCCGACCTGCCCGAGCAGGTCGACCTCGCCGTCCTGCTGGTCGCCGATCCGCTGCCCGTGATCGAGGAACTCGGCGAGGCCAAGGCGCGGTTCGCGGTGGCGTTCGCCTCCGGGTTCGCGGAGACCGGTGCGCGCGGCGCGCTCGCCCAGGCCCGGCTGTCGGCCGCCGTCGCCCGCTCCGGGATACGGCTGCTCGGGCCGAACACCAACCTCAACGCCTTCGAGCGGTTCCGCGACGACCTCGACGGACCGGCGATCGCCCTCATCACCCAGTCCGGCCACCAGGGCCGTCCGGTCTTCGCCCTCCAGGAGCTCGGCATCCGGCTCTCCCACTGGGCGCCCACCGGGAACGAGGCCGACCTGGAGACCGCCGACTTCCTCTCCTACTTCGCCGAGCTGCCCGAGGTCGGCGCCATCGCCTGCTACGTCGAGGGGCTGAAGGACGGCCGCTCCTTCCTGCTGGCCGCCGACCGGGCCGCCCGGCGCGGCGTACCGGTCGTCGCGGTCAAGGTGGGCCGCACCGAGACCGGCGCCCGCACCGCCGCCTCCCACACCGGCAAGCTGACCGGCGCGGACGCGGTGGTGGACGCCGCGATGCGGCAGTTCGGCGTGATCCGGGTGGACGGCCTGGACCAGCTCCAGGACACCGCGGCCCTGCTGGCCCGCGCCCGCGCCCCGCTCGCCGACGGGGTCGTCATCTGTTCGATCTCGGGCGGCACGGGCGCGCACGTGGCCGACCTGGCGGCCGGGGCGGGCCTGCGGCTGCCCGTGCTCTCGGACGCCAAACAGGCCGAACTGCACCAGTGGATACCCGAGTACCTGAGCGTGGCCAACCCGGTGGACAACGGCGGCCACCCGGTCGGCGACGAGCGCGGCCGGAAGATCATCGACGCGCTGCTCGACGACCCGGAGGTCGGCGTCCTGATCTGCCCGATCACCGGCCCCTTCCCGCCCCTGAGCGACCGGCTCGTCCGGGACCTGGTGGACGCGGCCGAGCGGACGGACAAGCTGGTGTGCGTGGTGTGGGGGTCGCCGGTGGGCACCGAGCCGGCCTACCGCGAGGTGCTGCTCGGCTCCTCCCGCGTGGCCACCTTCCGCACCGTCGGCAACTGCCTCGCGGCCGTCCGCGCCCACCTCGACCACCACCGCTTCGTCGGCGGCTACCGCTCCCCCTTCGACGAGGCCCCCCGCGCCACCTCCCCCTCCTTCCGCAAGGCACAGGCCCTGATGCGGCCGGGCCGGCAGCTGAGCGAGCACGCGGCGAAACAACTGCTGCGCGCCTACGGCATCCGCGTGCCGCGCGAGCAGCTGGTGACCAGCGCGGCGGCGGCGGTGCGCGCGGCGGGGCTCGTCGGCTACCCCGTGGTGATGAAGGCGTCCGGCGCGCAGATCGCCCACAAGACCGAACTGGGCCTGGTGAAGATCGGCCTGACCTCGGCCAGCCAGGTCCGTGACGCCTACCGCGAGCTGACGGAGATCGCCCGCTACGAGGACGTCTCGCTGGACGGCGTCCTGGTGTGCCAGATGGTCGAGCGGGGCGTCGAGATGGTCGTCGGGGTCACCCACGACGACCTGTTCGGGCCGACCGTGACCGTCGGCCTCGGCGGTGTCCTCGTCGAGGTGCTGCGGGACGCGGCGGTGCGTGTGCCGCCCTTCGGCGAGGACCAGGCCAGGACCATGCTCACCGAACTCCGCGGCCGGGCCCTGCTCGACGGGGTGCGCGGCCGGCCGCCGGCCGATGTCGACGCCCTCGTCGAGGTCGTCCTGCGGGTGCAGCGCCTGGCCCTGGAACTCGGGGACGAGCTCGCCGAACTCGACATCAATCCGCTGATGGTGCTGCCCAGAGGGCAAGGCGCCGTGGCACTGGACGCGTTGGCGGTGTGTCGCTGAGATGGACACGGCCGAGTCGGCGGAGTCCTGGGTCCTGCACACCACCGACCACCAGGTCTCCCGCATCACCCTCAACCGCCCCGAAGCCCTCAACGCCCTCACCCCTGACCAGCGCGAACGCGTCATCCGGCTGCTCTACGAGGCCTCCGGCGACCCGGACGTGCGGGCGGTGGTCATCGCGGGGACGGGCCGCGGCTTCTGCTCGGGCGCGGACCTGCGGGCCGGTCCGCCGGCCGGGGAGCGGGTCGCCGGCGACGTCGCCCGCACGCTGCGCCTCGGCGCCCAGCGGCTGATCGCCGCCGTACTCGACTGCGAGAAACCGGTGATCGCCGCCGTGAACGGCATCGCGGCCGGCCTCGGTGCCCATCTCGCCCTCGCCTGCGACCTCGTGCTGGCCGCGGAGTCCGCCCGGTTCATCGAGGTGTTCGTGCGGCGCGGGCTGGTCCCCGACGGCGGCGGGGCCTATCTGCTGCCCCGGCTGGTCGGCCCCCGGCGGGCCAAGGAGCTGATGTTCTTCGGCGACGCCCTCGCCGCGTCGGACGCCGAGCGCCTGGGCCTGGTCAACCGGGTCGTCCCGGACGCCGAGTTGGACCGGACCGCCCGCGCGTGGGCGGAGCGCCTCGCCGCCGGACCGACCCGCGCCCTCGCCCTCACCAAGCAGCTCGTCGACGCCTCGCTCGACTCCGACCGCGCCACCGCCTTCGCCGCGGAGGCCGCCGCACAGGAGATCAACATGGGGACGGCGGACGCGCGGGAGGGCGTGCGGAGCTTCGTCGAGCGGCGCGCGCCCGAGTTCAGGGGCCGCTGACGCCCGGACGGCCCCGCGTCCGACGCGTCCACCCCTTCCTATCTGACGACCCGTCAGCTTCAATGGGGAACGTGATGGGACACGCAGGGATGGCGGCGGCCGCCGTCCGTTACCTCAGATCGGCCGGAGCGCCGTCGCCGGTGCCCGTCGAGGCGCTGCCGCGCCCCGAACTGCGGTGCGTCGGCGAGGACGAGCGGGCGCCGCTGGACCAGGGCGAGTTCCGGCGGGTGCTGGGGACCTTCGCCACCGGCGTCACCGTCGTGACGGCACCGCCCGCCGACGGCGAACCCGCCCCCGCCGGCTTCGCCTGCCAGTCCTTCTCCTCGCTCTCCCTGGACCCGCCCCTCGTCGCGTTCATGGTCGGCCGTACGTCCACGACCTGGCCGCGCATCGCACGGGCCGGCGTCTTCTGCGTCAACGTCCTGGCCGAACGCCAGGGCGAGCTGTGCCGCGCCTTCGCGGTCAGCGGCGCGGACAAGTTCGCGGGGGTCGGGCACGAACCGGCCCCGGTCTCCGGGGCGCCACGCCTGACCGGGGCCCTCGCCTGGATCGACTGCACCGTCCACGCCGTGCACACCGGCGGCGACCACCTCATCGTGGTGGGACGGGTGGACGCCCTCGGCACCGACGAGGGCGACGGCGCCCCGCTCCTCTTCCACCGGGGGCGCTTCGCGCGGCTGCGCGAGGACCGCTGACGGTCAGGCAGGCAGCACCGGCGCGATCGTCGCCGTCACCGGCCGCCGCCTGATCACCAGCGCCATCAGCGCCGCCGCCGCGCACAGCGCGCCCGACCCGTACCAGACCATGTCGTACGAGCCGAAGGCGTCCCGGACGGCCCCGCCCAGGAAGGCGACGAGCGCGGCGCCGACCTGGTGGGAGGCGAGGACCCAGCCGAAGACGATGGCGCTGTCGTCGCCGTACCGCTCCCGGCACAGCGCCAGGGTGGGCGGCACGGTGGCGACCCAGTCGAGGCCGTAGAAGACGATGAAGAAGATCATCGGGGGGTGCACGCTGGACGCCAGCAGCATCGGCAGGAAGAGCAGCGAGACGCCCCGCAGCGCGTAGTACACGGCCAGCAGGCGGCGCGGTTCGAAGCGGTCGGTGAACCAGCCCGAGGCGACCGTGCCGACCACGTCGAACACGCCGATGACCGCCAGCAGCGAGGCCGCCGCCGTGATGGGCATGCCGTGGTCGTGCGCGGCGGGCACGAAGTGGGTCTGGATCAGGCCGTTGGTCGAGGCGCCGCAGATCGCGAAGGTGCCGGCCAGCAGCCAGAAGGGGCCGGTACGGACCGCCGAGAACAGGACGGTCACGGCCCGGCGGGCGGCACCGGGCACCGGCTCGGGCTTCGGCACGAACTCCGTCGACCCGTACGGCTTCTGGCCCACGTCCGCCGGATGGTCCCGCAGCAGCAGCCAGACGAAGGGGACGACCGCGAGCGCCGCGAGGGCCACCGTGACGGCCGCCGGACGCCAGTCGTGCCGCTCCACGATCCAGGACAGCAGCGGCAGGAAGATCAGCTGGCCGGAGGCCGAGGCCGCGGTGAGGATGCCGGTCACCAGACCCTTGCGCGTGGTGAACCAGCGGTTGGTGACCGTCGCCGCGAACGCCAGCGCCATCGAACCCGACCCGAGGCCCACCAGCAGGCCCCAGCACAGCAGCAGTTGCCAGGCCGCGGTCATCCACACCGTGAGTCCGGAGCCGATCGCTATCACCGTCAGGGCGACCGCGACCACCCGCCGGATGCCGAAGCGGTCCATCAGCGCGGCGGCGAAGGGCGCGGTGAGCCCGTACAGGGCGAGGTTGACGGAGACGGCGGCGCCGACCGTGCCGCGCGACCAGCCGAACTCCTGATGCAGCGGGTCGATGAGCAGTCCGGGCAGGGAGCGGAAGGCCGCCGCGCCGATGATCGTGACGAAGGCGACCGCGGCGACGAACCACGCGCGGTGGATACGGGGCCCGCGGGCGGACGGGGCCTGCGCCCCTACGGCTGCGGCTTCGGTTGTCTGGGTCACGACATAGAGCTTCCGATACCCGAGGATCCGGAACGAGTGGCCCGAAGGACAGTATTCGTTAGGATCGGGCCATGACCCGTGAGAGCGCGTTCCGCCCCCACCGTGTCGTCGTGCTGGCCCTCGACGGGATCCTGCCCTTCGAACTGGGCATCCCGCACCGGATCTTCGGCCGCCCGAAGGACGCCGAGGGACGCCATCTGTACGAGGTCGTCACCTGCTCCGTCCGGCCGCCGGGCCCGGTGCGGACCGACGCCGACTTCGCCGTCCAGATCGCCCACGGCCCGGAGGCCCTGGCCACCGCCGACACGGTCGTCGTCCCGGCGTCGTACGAGCTCGGTCCGGTCTTCGAGAGGGGCGTCCTGACCGACGAACTGGCCGCCGCGCTCGCGCACATCCGGCCCGGCACCCGGCTCGCCTCCATCTGTACCGGCGTGTACGTGCTGGCCGCGGCCGGCCACCTCGACGGCCGCCCGGCGACCACGCACTGGGCCGACGCCGAGCACTTCCAGCGCCTCTTCCCCCGGATCAGGGTCGACGCGGGCGTGCTGTTCATCGACAACGGCGACGTGCTGACCTCGGCGGGCGTCGCGGCCGGGATCGACCTGTGCCTGCACATGGTCCGCCGCGACCACGGCACCGCGGTCGCCAACGAGGTGGCCCGCCGCACCGTCGTCCCCCCGCACCGGGACGGCGGGCAGGCCCAGTACATCGACCGGCCCGTGCCCGACCCGCAGGTGGCCGGCACGACCGCGGCCCGCGCCTGGGCCCTCGGCCGGCTCCACGAGCCGCTCCAGCTGCGCGACATGGCCGCCCAGGAGTCCCTGTCGGTACGCACCTTCACCCGGCGTTTCCGCGAGGAGGTCGGCGTCAGCCCGGGCCAGTGGCTCACCCAGCAGCGCGTCGAACGGGCCCGGCACCTGCTGGAGTCCACCGACCTCTCGGTCGACCAGGTGGCCCGGGACGCGGGCTTCGGCACGGCCCAGTCGATGCGGCAGCACCTCCAGGCGGCGCTCGGGGTCACCCCCACGGCGTACCGGCGCACGTTCCGGGTCGGGAACCGCCCGGCCGGTGCCGGCGCACGCCACGGCGTCGGCGGCGCCCGGCGCTGACCGACGCGCGCCGCGGCTCGTCCCGCCCCCGGGCCCGGTCAGCGGCGGTGCCCGACCCGGCCCGGCGGGCGCATGTGGGTCAGAAGGTCAGCACGGCCCGTGCCACTCGTCCCGCCGCGGCGTCCGCGCGTGCCTTCTCGAAGTCCTCGACCGGGTAGGTCGCCGTCACCAGTTCGTCCAGCAGCAGGCGGCCCTGCCGGTACAGCTCGGCGTAGAGCGCGATGTCGCGCTGGGGGCGGGAGGAGCCGTAGCGGCAGCCGAGGATCGCCTTGTCCAGGAAGAGGGTGGACACCCGGAAGGACACCTCCGCCGTCGCCGGGGGCACGCCGAGCAGGACCGCCTGGCCGTGCCGGTCCAGCAGGTCGATCGCCTCCCGGATCAGCTCGACCCGGCCGACGCACTCGAAGGCGTGGTCCGCGCCGGTCGGCAGCACGTCCTTCACGCCCTTCGTGGAGGTCAGGAAGTCGGTCGCGCCGAACTGCCGGGCCACGGACTCCTTGCCGGGGTTCGCGTCCACCGCCACGATCCGCAGCGCGCCCGCGATCCGGGCGCCCTGGATGACGTTGAGACCGATCCCGCCCGTGCCGATCACCAGCACGCTGTCCCCGCGGTCCACCCGCGCGCGGTTGAGGACCGCGCCCAGTCCGGTCAGCACCCCGCACCCGATCAGCGCGGCGGACGGCATCGGGATGTCCTTCGGGATACGCACGGCCTGCACGGCCTTCACCACGGTCCGTTCGGCGAACGCCGAGTTGGCGGCGAACTGGTACACCGGGCGGCCGTCCTCGGAGAACGGCCGCCCGGGCCGGCCGATCGCCTGCCGGCACATCGTCGGCCGGCCCCGGTCGCACTCCGCGCACGTACCGCAGTTCGCGAGCGTCGAGAGGGCCACGTGGTCGCCGGGCACGACATGGGTGACGCCCGCGCCCACCGCCTCCACGACGCCCGCGCCCTCGTGCCCCAGCACCACCGGCACGGGGAACGGGATGGTCCCGTCCACCACGGACAGGTCGCTGTGGCACAGGCCCGCCGCGGAGACGGCCACCAGCACCTCACCGGGGCCCGGATCCCGTACCGCCAGGTCGTCCACGACCCGGACCTGATTCCCGTCGAAGATCACGCCTCGCATCACGCGGCTCCCTTGGGCTCCCTGGGCAGGCCGAGCACGCGCTCGGCGATGATCGTGCGCTGGATCTGGTCCGAGCCGCCGTAGATCGTGTCGGCCCGGGAGAACAGGAACAGATGCTGGAGGGCGTCGAGTTCGTACGGACGCGCGGGCGACCAGTCGGCCGGGCCGACGGCCGCCGCCGGGCCGCGCACCAGCATCGCCAGCTCCCCGAGCCGCTGGTGCCAGCCCGCCCACAGCAGCTTGGCCACGCTCGGCGCCCCCGCGTCGCCCGAACGTCCCAGCGTGCGCAGGGCGTTCCAGCGCATGGTGCGCAGCTCGGCCCACTGGCGCACCAGCCGGTCCCGTACGACGGGATCGGTCACCGCGCCCGTCTCCACGGCCGTGCGCAGCACGCGCTCCAGCTCCGCCGCGAAGCCGATCTGCTGGGCGAGCGTCGACACGCCCCGCTCGAAGCCGAGCAGGCTCATGGCGACCCGCCAGCCCCGGCCCGCGCCGCCGACGACGTGCTCCACGCGCGCGTGTGCCCCGTCGAAGAACACCTCGTTGAACTCGCTCGTGCCGGTCAGCTGGCGGATCGGGCGGACCTCGACGCGGCCAGGCTGGTCCATGGGCACGAGCAGGAAGCTCAGGCCGTGGTGGCGGCGCGAGCCGGGCTCGGTACGGGCCAGCACGAAGCACCAGTCCGCCTCGTGCGCGAGCGACGTCCAGATCTTCTGGCCCGTGACCCGGTAGTACGTCCCCGTCGGCTCGCGCTCGGCCGTGGTGCGCACGGCGGCCAGGTCGGAGCCGGCACCGGGTTCGCTGTAGCCCTGGCACCAGAGTTCGTCGCCGGCGGCGATCGGGGGCAGGAAGCGCGACCGCTGCTCGTCGGTGCCGTGGGCGAGGAGGGTGGGGGCGAGGAGGTTCTCGCCGATGTGCCCGGAGCGCGGGGGTGCGGCCGAGCGGGCGTACTCCTCGGCCCAGGCGACCTGTTGGGTCAGGGTGGCGGTGCGGTTGCCGTAACCGTCCTCGTGCCAGCCGAGGCCGATCCAGCCCGCCTTGCCGAGGGCGCGCTCCCAGGTGCGGCGGTCCTGGGCGTCGGCGGCGTGCGCGGCGAGCCAGCCGCGCGCCTCCGCGCGGAACGCCTCGTCCTGCGGCGTGAACCCGAACTCCACGGTGACCTCCTCGGAAGGGAATCGGAAGCGACTCGGAAGGGACTCGGACAGAAATCGGAAGGAGATCGGAGGGAGATCGGAGGGGGATCGGAAGGGGATCGGAAGGGGTGGGGACAGGGCGCGGACGGGACCTGGGCGGACTCCGGGCGGGACGCGGGCAGGGTCCGGGCGGGGCTCGGGGGCGGGCCGCGTCAGGCGTTCGGCCGGGCGCCGTCCCGCGCCGCCCGTTCCATCGCCTCCAGCCGCTCCAGCAGCGGCATCGGATCGGTGCCCACCGTCCCCGGCAGGAAGTCCGCGATCCGCTCCGGGGTCCAGGAGCCGTCGGCGTACGCGGCCCGCAGTTCCCTCGGCTGGGCCCAGACCGCGATCTTGGGTCCGGCGATCGTGTACACCTGGCCGGTGATCCGCTGTTCCTTCGCCCGGTCGGACAGCAGATAGACCACGAGCGCGGCCACGTCCTCCGGTTCGCCGATCTCCGTCAGCTCCGTCGGGACGTTCGCCGACATCCTCGTACGGGCCACCGGGGCCACCGCGTTGGCGGTCACCCCGTACTTGTGCAGGCCCAGCGCGGCGCTGCGCACCAGCGAGATGACACCGCCCTTCGCGGCGCTGTAGTTGGCCTGCGAGACGGAGCCCTGGTGATTGCCGCTGGTGAAGCCGATCAGGGTGCCGGAGCGCTGTGCGCGCATCACCGCGGCGGCCGCCCGGAACACCGTGAACGTGCCCTTGAGATGGGTGGCCACCACCGGGTCCCACTCCTGCTCGGACATGTTGAACAGCATCCGCTCGCGCAGGATGCCGGCCACGCAGACCACGCCGTCCAGCCGGCCGTACGCCGACACGGCCGTGTCCACCAGGCGCTGCCCGCCCGCCATGGTGGAGATGTCGTCGGCCACCGCGACCGCCTCCGCGCCGGCGGCCTCGATCTCCTTGACCACCGCCTCGGCGACCTCGCTGGTGGGTGAGGCGCCGTCGACGGAGACACCATGGTCGTTGACGACGACCCGCGCGCCCTCGGCCGCCGCCGCCAGCGCCACCGCCCGGCCGATCCCGCGTCCGGCACCCGTCACGGCGACGACCTTGCCTGCCAAGAAGTTCCCCACGCCCGGCCCCTTCCCGCGTTATCTGACGGACCGTTAGATTTTATGTCCCGCCGGATACCTGGAGACAAGCCCCGGGGAGGACCCATGTCGCTGCCGGACGAGTTCCACGAGATCGCCAAGCGCGTCAACAACTGGGGACGCTGGGGAGCCGATGACGAGATCGGCACCCTCAACCTGATCACCGACGAGGTCGTCCGGGAGGCCGCCGCGTGCGTGCGTACCGGCCGGCGCGTCCCCCTCGCCCTCCCTCTCCGGCAGGACGGCGTGCAGACCGGGATGATCCCGGGGCGCGTCGACCCGCTGCACGTGATGGTGCAGATCAACCAGGAGATCTTCGGGCCGGGGACGGTGGCGTGCAGCGACGACGCCGTGACCATGGGCCTCCAGGCCGCCACCCACTGGGACGCGCTGCCGCACGTCTCGCACTCCGGCAGGCTCTACAACGGCCGTCCCGCCGACACCGTCACCGCGCACGGCGGCGCCGCGTTCGGCGGCATCGACAAGGCCCGCCACCTGGTCTCGCGCGGGGTGCTGCTCGACGTGGCCCGGGCGCGGGGCGTCGACCGGCTCGACGGCGGGCACGCCGTCACCCCGGAGGACCTGGAGGCCGCGGAGGACCTGGCCGGCACGCGCGTGCGCGCCGGTGACGTGGTGCTCGTGCGGACCGGACAGATCCAGGCGTGTCTCGCGGGCGACCGGCACGCGTACGCCCATCCGTCGCCCGGGCTGTCCGTCCGTACGCCGGAGTGGTTCCACGCGCGCGATGTCGCGGCGGTCGCGAACGACACCCTCACCTTCGAGATATTCCCGCCCGAGATCGAGGATCTGTGGCTGCCCGTGCACGCGCTCGACCTGGTCGAGATGGGCATGCTCCAGGGCCAGAACTGGAATCTCGAAAAGTTGTCCACAGCCTGTGGAGAAGAAAAGCGCTACGCGTTCCTGCTGTCGGCGACGCCCGAGCCCTTCACCGGCGCGACGGGGGCCCCGGTGGCGCCGGTGGCGATCCTGTAGGCCGGCCGGGTCCGCTGGACGAGTTCGGCTGGCGGCGCGCAGCTGCCCGCCCCGAGCACGGCACCGCGCGCCGCCATCCGACTCCGGCGCACCCGCCCCGGTCCCCCTCGGCCCCCGAGAGGAACGACGCCGAATTCACGACCCACACTCGCCGAGGGCCCCCGTCACCGGGACCCTCGCCGTCCCCTCGCGGCGAATCGCTGCCACAAGCGTGATCAAACGGACACGCCGCGTCAACACCCGATCGGAGATTTATTACTTATGCCCTGATGTGCCACGGGCGCGCACGGAAGCACGTCCGGGCGCACGACGTCCCGGCCCTCACCGGACGACAGCGCTTTCCTCACCCGTGCACCAGGGGTGCCGACGTTCCGGCACGCGTGCGCCCGTCCACCGCACGCGTCACAGGAGCGGTCACACGGCTTCGTACGCCCCGTACACCAGTCCCTCGTACGCCGACGCCGTACCGTCGCGGCCCGACGCGGTCGCCTCGGGGCGCTCACACCGGTCCAGTTCGCACCAGATGCGCTTGCCCGCGCCCTCGGGGCTCCAGCCCCAGCGGTCGGCGAGCCCGTCGACGAGGGCCAGACCCCGGCCGCCGGTCGCGTCGCCGTCCGCGCACCGCGGCACCGGGGCCCGGTCGCTGGCGTCGGCCACCTCCAGGCGGACGGTGGCCACCTCAGCCGCCACGGCGGCCAGCGACAGGCGCAGCACGGCCGGACAGCCGGTGTGCACCACCGCGTTGGTGACCAGCTCGGAGACGAGGAGCACGAGGGTCTCGGCGAGCGGTTCGTCGGCCTCTATGCCGGACCCGGCGAGCCGCGAACGGGCCCACCTGCGGGCGCGCCCGACCTCGGCGGGGTCGGGCCGGACCTCCAGCTGCACTTGTAGCACCTGCACCGCTCACACCATCCGAACCGGCGGACACATGGCCTCGCGCCACGCGAGCGCCTCGACGAGGGCCATGACGAGGGCCACGATCGTAGCCATTTTCAGCATGACCAGGACAATGGCCGGGGCCAGGATCACGGAACGTGAATCCCTTGTAGGACAGCTTGGTTGACGTACAGTCACCCCAACAAGCGCTTCGGGCATATTCCAGCGCCAAGGAGTACTCGTCCGGCATACTGTGCGACCCGTACCGCGGGGAGTCGAACAGGCCGGGAAACATGGCCGGAAACAGGCCCCTGCCGTCCCGCGAACAGCGACGCGCACCGCCGGTCCCGGGGCCGCCCCTGGGGCAACACCGGCATGGCTCGTACCCGGAACCACTCGCATCTCACACAAGGTACCGGAGCGGGGTGCCGACTCCGGGCCGTGACGAGCCCCCGGCAGGACACAACCCGATATCGACGCTCCGTAGTTCCCTCGTGCCACGATCGGCGACACGCGGGCCGCCCGCGTCCCGCCGCCCGGGCCCTAGGCCGGACCGGCGGCCAGGTCGGCCGCGAGCAGTTCGGCGCCCTCGGTGCCGCCGCCCGCCCGCCGCGCCCGCACCCACGCCCGCTTCAGGTGCAGATGCACCTCGGACTCCCAGGTGAAGCCCATCCCGCCGTGCACCTGGAGGCAGTCGCGGGCGCCGCGCACGGCGGCCTCGTCGGCGAGCAGCCGGGCCGCGGCGATGTCGACCGGGTCGGCGGTGACCGCGGCCGCGTAGACCGCCGCGCGGGCCACCTCCGCCCGTACCAGAAGCTGCGCGCATAGGTGCTTGACCGCCTGGAAGGCCCCGATCGGCCGACCGAACTGCTCACGCGTCCGGGCGTGTTCCACCGCCAGCTCGCACGCGCGCGTGGCCGTGCCGAGCTGTTCGGCCGCGGTGAGGAGCACGGCGAGGGGATCCGGGGCGGGAACGGACACGACGGCGGGTACGCGGCGGGCGGCGCCGAGGGCGCGGTCGGCGGTCGCGTCCGGGCCGGTGCCCGCGGGCACCCGGTGCAGGGGGGTCAGCGGGTCCACCGACGTCAGCGGTACGGCGCCGGCGGCGTCGCCGCGCACCACGTCCGCCTCCGCCAGCCACTCCACGAGACCGCCGTCCACGGCCGTCACCACAGCCTCCCCGGCCGCCGCGCCCGGCACCGTGCCCGCCGCGAGGTGGGTGGCCACGAGGGGACCCGGCAGCAGGACCCGGCCCGCCTCCTCGAACGCCAACACCGCTTCTGGCAGGCCCAGTCCGACCCCGCCGTCCGCCTCGGGTACCCGCAGCGCGAAGAACCCGGCCGCGCCCAGTTCCCGCCACAGTGCCCGGTCCAGCTCCGGCGTCCGCACGGCCGCCCGCAGCGCCTCGCGGCCGAAACGCCGGGCCAGCAGCTCACGTACGCCGGTCCGCAACGCCTGCTGGTCCTCCGTGAGTCGGAAACGCATCGCGGTGAGTCACCGTCCCTTCGGCAGCCCGAGAATCCGCTCGGCCACGATGTTGCGCTGGATCTGCGAGGTCCCGGCCGCGATGGTGTACGACAGCGAGGACAGCCGGTCCAGCACCCACGGCCGCCCGAGGTCGAGCGACTCGGCGCCCAGGACGTCGGCCGCGATGTCGTAGAGCTCCTGACGCGCGTGCGAGTACCTCAGCTTGAAGACCGAACCCCCGACGCCGGGCACCCCGCCGCCGGTCGCCTCCGCCTCGCTCACGTTCCACTGCGTCAGCCGCCACAGCGCGCGGAACTCGGCGTTGAGCACGCCCAGCGAGCGCCGCACGCCCGGGTCGTCCCAGCGGCCGTTCGCGCGCGCCTCACGGGCGAGTTCGCCCAGCACACGCCGGCACGCCACCACCTCGCCCACGAACGCCGTACCGCGCTCGAAGGACAGGGTCACCATCGTCACCCGCCAGCCGTCGTTCTCCGCCCCCACCCGGTTGGCGACCGGCACCCGCACCTCGTCGAGGAACACCTCGGCGAACTCGGCGGACCCGGCGAGCGTGCGCAGCGGCCGTACGGTGACGCCCGGCGTGTCCATCGGCAGGGCGAGCCAGCTGATCCCCCGGTGCTTGGGCGCGGTCGGGTCGGTCCGCACCAACAGCTCGCACCAGTCGGCGACTTCGGCGTGGGACGTCCAGATCTTGGACCCGCTCACCACATAGTGGTCGCCGTCCCGCCACGCGCGCGTGCGCAGCGCGGCCAGGTCCGATCCGGCGTCCGGTTCGCTGAAGCCCTGGCACCAGACCTCCTCGCCGCGCAGTACGGGCGGCAGCCAGCGCGCCCGCTGCTCCGCGGTCCCCTCGGCGGCGATGGTCGGCCCCGCGTGCAGCAGTCCGACGAAACCGGCCCCCACGTACGGGGCGCCCGCCCGCTCGGTCTCCTCCAGGAAGATCAGGTGCTGGGTCGGCGTGGCGCCCCGGCCGCCCGCGTCGACGGGCCAGTGCAGTCCCGCGTACCCGGCGTCGTGGAGCATCCGCTGCCAGCCGAGGTCGTAGGCCCGGCGGCCCGGCCAGTCGTCGGCGGACGGCTTCACCGGCAGGGTCGGGAGCACCCGCGCGAGCCACTCCCGCAGCCCCGCGCGGAACTCCTCCTCCTCGGGCGTGCAGGAGAGGTCCATACGCCACCTATCTGATAACCCGTCAGATCCTTGCCGCACGGGCAGGCTAGCCGCGCACCCCTGGACCGACAAGGCGCCCGGGCCTACGCTCTGCCCACGATCTGACTACCCGTCAGCTATGTCAGGGGGCCGAAGTGAACGACACCGCACACGCCCTGAGCTCCGCCCGCACCCTCTGGGAACTGGTGGACCGCCGCGCAGGCCTCACCCCCGAGCGCCCCGTCCTCCTCCAGGGCGACCGCGCGCTGACCTTCGGAGAGCTGCGCGGCCGGGCCGAGCGGGTGGCGGCCGGGCTGTACGGGATGGGCGTACGCCCCGGCACGGTGGTCGCCTGGCAGCTGCCCACCCGTATCGAGACCGCCCTGCTGTCCTTCGCCCTGGCCCGCCTGGGCGCCGTACAGACGCCCGTCATCCCGTTCTACCGGGACCGTGAGGTCGGCTTCGCGCTGCGCGAGTCCAGGGCGGAGTTCTTCGCCGTGCCGGGAACATGGCGGGGCTTCGACCACACGGAGCTGGCACGGCGGCTGGGCGCGAAGGGGATCTTCGAGGCGTACGACGACGGCGACCTGCCCGACGGCGACCCCCGCGTCCTGCCCCCGCCGCCCGCCGACGGCACCTCGGTACGGTGGATCTACTGGACCTCCGGCACCACGTCCGACCCCAAGGGCGTGCTGCACACGGACCGTTCCCTGCTGGCGGGCGGCTCCTGCCTCGCCCACGCGCTGCGGCTGTCGGCGGCCGACGTGGGCTCCATGGCCTTCCCCTACGCGCACATCGCCGGCCCCGACTACACGGTGATGCTGCTGCTGTACGGCTTCCCCGCGGTGATGTTCGAGCAGTTCGCGCTGCCGGACGCGCTGGCGGAGTACCGCAGGCACGGGGTGACGGTGGCGGGCGGCTCGACGGCGTTCTACTCGATGTTCCTCGCCGAGCAGCGCCGGCGGCCGGGCGAGAAGGTCGTCCCGACGCTGCGGCTGCTGGCGGGCGGCGGGGCGCCGAAGCCGCCCGAGCTCTACCACCGCGTCGTACGGGAGATGGGGGTGCAGCTCACCCACGGTTACGGCATGACCGAGGTACCGATGATCACCATGGGGGCGCCGGACGACACGGCGGAGAACCTGGCGACGACGGAGGGGCGGCCGCCGGCGGGGATGGAGATCCGGATCGTCGACGGGGAGGTACGACTGAAGGGGGAGGCGGTGTGCCAGGGGTACCTGGACCCGGCGCAGACGGCACAGGCCTTCGACCGGGACGGGTTCCTGCGCACCGGCGACCTCGGGCAGGTCACCGGCAGCGGGCACCTGGTCCTGACCGGCCGCCTCAAGGACGTCATCATCCGCAAGGGCGAGAACATCTCGGCGAAGGAGATCGAGGACCTGCTGCACCGGCACCCGGACGTCGGTGACGTGGCCGTCGTCGGACTGCCGGACGCCGAGCGCGGGGAGCGGGTCTGCGCGGTCGTCGAACAGCCGCCCGGGGCCGGTGCGTTGACCCTGGAGGCGGTGACGTCGTACCTGCGCGCGGAAGGGCTGTCGGTCCACAAGCTGCCGGAACAGCTGGAGGTGGTGGACGCCCTGCCGCGCAACGAGACCCTGCGGAAGGTGCTGAAGTACCGGCTCAGGGAGCGCTATTCGGCGACGGTGAAGTAGCTGGCGAAGGCCGGCACGATCTCCGCCTCGCCGACCCGGCCGTCACCGTCGACGTCGAGCGCGGCGGCCACCGGGCGCGCGATGTCCTCGGGCACGCCCAGGATCGTGAGCACGCGCGCGGTGTCCGCGACGGCGGCCGTGCCGTCCGGTTCGGCCGCCAGGTCCAGGGCCGCGTGCAGGAAGGGGCGGGCGATCTCGCCGAACCGGTCGGGGTTGTCGCGCAGGCGCTTGACCGCGCCGTTCACGAATTCCTCCCGGGTGATGCGCTGGTCACCGTCCCGGTCCGCCATGCCGGCCATTCCCTGCCAGAACGCCTCGGCGCCCGCGTACAGCGCCTGCCCCTTGTCGGAGCGCGCCGCCGTGCCGAACTCCACCAGCAGTGCCTTGGCGGCCGTGTTGAAGTCCTCGCGGTCGATGTAGCCGTTGCCGTCCTGGTCGAAGACGGCGAACCGGGCCGCGATCCTGCGCTCGTACTCGCTGCTGACCATGTCTCCTCGGCCCGCCTCACGTCACGTCGGGATACATCTGATCTGGAGCGTACGACGCCGGGGGCCGTCCGGGAGGGGGAAATCGACGCTTGTGCCAAGACCGGGGGAATTCCAGGACAACGGCGCGGCGCGAAGACGGGGCTCACGCCGACAGCGGGCGGGGCTCCTCGGTGACCGCCGTCGCCAGGTCCGGATGCACGTCGAACAGACGGCGGACGCCCAGCGCGCCGAAGACCCGGTTGACGTGGGAGCCCTCGACCGCGCCCTGGGCGGGCAGGACCAGCCGCAGGCGGCCCTGGCAGGAACGCAGCAGGCGGCGGGCGGCGATGAGGACGCCGACACCGCTGGAGTCGCAGAAGTACACCCCGGACAGATCGAGGACGAGACTGTGCCGGCCCTCGGCCACCACGTCGTGCACCCGCTGCCGCAGCGTGGGCGAGGTCACCAGGTCGAGTTCGCCGGACACCTGGAGCACGGCCCAGTCGCCGCGCTCGCCGTCGGTCACTTTGATCGCCACCACCACGCCCTTCGCTCGCCAAACGGAAGCAACTGCTTCGCTTCCTTGCAGCGCGGCTGCCCAGCGGGCTGTTCCCTGAAACACCTACCGAGAAACGGAAACCGACCGGATAAGGCTTGTTTCAGTCGGCTTCGATCCTGTTCGATCGTGTCTGATCGACCGATACGGGGGTAACCGAGCGATCGGGAGCCCCACACCCAGGCCCTTCCAAGGCCTCTTACCACCCACGACTCTTCGGGGGGCGCACATTGCAACAAAGGGGCGTGCGCTGTCGGACGTGCCGACTACATTCGAGGAGACAGTGGGCGCACGCTGGACTCAGGGACGGACCGGTGAGGGGGGCCTGATGGCGAAAAGGGACGCACCGCCCCGCTGGGACCGCAAGATGCAGCAGCGGCTCGCTCGCGGTGAGGCGGCCGCCCTGGGTGAGCTCTATGACCGATTCGCGTCGCTCGTGCGCGGTCTCGCTCACCGCGTGCTCGAAGACGACCAGGCGGCCGACGGCATCACCCGCGAGGTCTTCGCCCATGTCTGGGAGCATCCGGACGCCTACGACCCGAAGAAGGGGCCCCTGCGCACCTGGATGGCCGACCTGACCCACCGCCTGGCCGTGCAGCGACTGCGCGCCCTCGGGACCGCGGCCCTGGCCGACGGCGCCCCCGGAACCGCCGCGGAACTGGAGCTCAGGGTGCGCCACGCCTCGGTCGCCGCCCGCGCCGACTACATCGTCCAGTCCATGCCGACCCCGCTGCGGGCCGCCCTGGACCGTGCGTACTTCCAGCGCCGCGACTACCGCCAGACCGCCGCCGACCTCGGCGTCACCGAGGACGAGGCCCGCCGCCGACTGCGCCTGGGCCTGCAACTGCTGTCCACCGCCCATGACGCCGGCGCGCCCGGGGCACCACCCGAATACGGAGGTGCGGCGTGACCGGGGCGGACCGCTTCGAGACACCCGACGACCAGCACCGGCGCGAGCAGCACGGCGAGGAGCACGACGACGGGCACGGCACGTACGAGCCCGAGCGGGCGCACGAGGAGCTCGACAGGTACCAGCACGACCAGCGCGACAGGTACCAGCACGACGAGTACGAGCACCATGAGGCCGACAAGCACCGTGAGGCCGACAATGCCGCCGCGGAGGACAGGACCGGATCGGCCGGACCGGCCGCCTCGGCCTCGGGCCTCGCGCCGCTCGCGCTGGAGCACCCGGTCCTGAAGTCCCTGCTCGGTGCCTGGGCGCTGGCCGCCTGCTCGGCCGAGGAGACGGCGGCCGTCGAGGAGCACCTGGGCGACTGCGGCTCCTGCGCCGACGAGGCACGGCGGCTGCGCGAGGCGGTCGGCCTGCTGCATCCGCCCGAGCCGCTGGACCTGGACCCGGGGCTGCGCACCCGGGTGCTGGCCGGCTGTCTCGACCGGCGGCCGCCCCGCATCCCGGTGCCCGACTGGGCCCACGCGTACGACGCCGAGACCGCCCGGCTCGACGCGCTGCTCCAGGACTTCGGCGACGCCGAGTGGCACGCGCCGGTGCGGCTGCGCTGGTTCGACGGCGTCGCCTCGGCCAGCCGCCGTACGACGGTCGCCGGGGTCATCGCGCATCTGCTCGCGGTCGACGGCCTCGTCGCGCTCGCGCTCGGTCTGGAGGATCCGCTGGCGCACCTTCCGTCCGGCACGGTCCCGTCACCGGGCGGCCGTACGGAGGCGTACTGGCGGGCGTCCCACTTCCCGCCCACCCGCTCGGTGCGCACCCCGTGGCGGGAGCAGAGCCACGGCATCGTCCGGATGGTGTCCTTCACCGGCGGGGGCTCCGGACAGCTTGCGGTGTCCTACGGCGGCGACGGCGACCACGAGATGGCACTGCCGCTGCGGGACGCGATGCTGGACCGCGCGTTCGAGTGCTGGGTGCACGGGGAGGACATCGCGGAGGCGGTGGACTACCCGTACGACCCGCCGTCCCCGCGCCACATGCACCGCATGATCGACCTCGCGGCCCGGATGCTGCCGCTCGCGCTGGCCGAGCGCCGTCGCGCCGGACTCGCCGCGCCCGGCCCGGAGCGGCACCTCGTACCGGCCGGTGAACCCGGGCGCAGTCTGCGGCTGGAGATCGAGGGGCTCGGCGGCGGGGAGTGGCTGATCCCGCTGGACTCCCCGGCGGCGGTGGGCTCCGCCCACCACGAGGTGGCGCATGTGGCCCTGGACGGCGTGGAGTTCTGCCGGCTCGCGGCAGGGCACGTGCCCCCGGAGGAGGCGGCCGCGGGACAGGTCGGGGACCGAGCGGCGATCAGGGACGTGCTGCTGGCGACGGCGTCGCTGAGCCGCCTGTAGCCCGCCGGCGTCTTCAGCCGCCGGTGGCCCGTCGGCGTCGTCGCATCGCCTGGAGACCGCCGGTGCCCCGGCCGGGCTCGTCCGCCGCCGGGCCGTCCGGCTACGCGAAGACGACCGTCCGCCGGCCGTTCAGCAGGATCCGGCGCTCCGCGTGCCATTTCACGGCCCGCGCCAGCGCCTGGCACTCGACGTCCCGCCCGATCGCGACCAGCTGGTCCGGCGTGACGTCGTGACCGACCCGCTCGACCTCCTGCTCGATGATCGGGCCCTCGTCCAGGTCGGCGGTCACGTAGTGCGCCGTCGCGCCGATCAGCTTCACCCCGCGCGCGTGCGCCTGGTGGTACGGCTTCGCGCCCTTGAAGCTCGGCAGGAAGGAGTGGTGGATGTTGATGATCCGCCCGCTGAGCTGCTTGCACAGGTCGTCCGACAGCACCTGCATGTAGCGGGCGAGGACGACGAGCTCGATGTCCTGCTCGCGCACCAGCTCAAGGAACCGGGCCTCGGCCTCGGCCTTGGTGTCCTTCGTCACCGGAATGTGGTGGAAGGGGATGTCGTACGAGCCCACGAGCTCGGCGAAGTCGGTGTGGTTGGAGACCACCGCCGCGATCTCCACCGGCAGCGCGCCGATGCTCGCCCGGAACAGCAGGTCGTTCAGGCAGTGCCCGAACTTGCTCACCAGCAGGACGACCCGCATCCGCTCCTCGGCCCGGTGGATCTGCCAGTCCATGCGGAAGGAGTCACCGATCGCGGCGAAGCTGGCCCTGAGCTTGTCCACGGTCACCGGCGCCTCGGCCGAGAAGTGGACACGCATGAAGAACAGACCCGTGTCGTGGTCCCCGAACTGCTGACTGTCCTCGATGTTGCAGCCGGTCATGAAGAGATAGCTCGACACGGCGTGCACGATGCCCTTCTTGTCAGGGCAGGACAGGGTGAGGACGTACTGGTCGGCCGGGGCCGCGGCTCGGGTGGACTGCTCACTCATGCAGCACAGCGTCCCATATCCGCCCGGTCCCGGCGGAGCGCCGTCCGCCAAGTGAAACGCGGGTCCGCCAGGTGGAACGCCGGCCGTCAGGCGGCCCGCGTCATGATCCGCAGCAGTTCGAGCGTGCGCGGGGGCGCGTCCGGGTCGTCACCGTCACTCACCGCGAGGCGCACATGCGCGTCGCGCGCCGCGCGTATCGCCTCGGGCCACGCCTCGTGGTCGACGTAGGCGGAGACGGGTGCGTCCGGGCCGACCTGGTGCATGATCCGCAGCACCCGCAGGACGGCGGTGTCGACGAGCGCCGCCTCCTGCGAGTCGCGGAATATCGTGCCGACGTACTTCTCGGCGGACCAGTTGTCCAGCCAGGTGTCCTCGACCAGGCGGTACACCGCGTCGGTGACGTCGCCGTATCCGTCCACGCCCGCCAGCCAGACGTTCTGCTGGAACAGGGGGTCGGAGAGCATGTGCAGCGCGGAGCGCACATTGCTGCGCCAGCGCCACCAGGGCATGTCGTTCAGTGGCATGCCGCCCATGGTGGGGGAGCGACGGCCGCGACGGGAAGAGTTCTCCGAACCTTGCACGGTCATCGATCGTACGTTCCTTCTCACAAACCGATCACCACCCCCGGCAATTCACCTGGAAGTCACCTCACGTTGACCGAAGGTCACTCCCCGGTTTTTTGTGTGGCGGAATCGTGCGGATCTATGACTGGCAGGCGTCACACGCGCATCACACTTCTTCCCCGCACCAGCCCCCGCACCAGAGCGGTTCGCCGTGCCGCGGGCCTCCTGGTGGCGTGTGCGTCGCTCGTGGCCGGATGCGGGGTCATCCCCGGCACCTCCGGGGGTTCGGGGGACGACCCGATCGTTGTCATGACATGGGCACCCCAGGAGACCGCGGCGACCAACAAGCCCGGAATGCCGGCGTTCGCCCAGGCCTACGCCCGGTGGATCAACGCCCACGGCGGTCTGGCCGGGGGCCGCAAGCTCAAGGTGCTGACCTGTAACGAGCGCAACGACAGCGTCACCGCCGCCAAGTGCGCCCGCCGCGCCGTCAAGGAGAACGCGGTCGCGGTCGTCGGCTCCTACAGCCAGTACTCCGAGTCGTTCTTCCCGCCCCTCGAGGGCGCCGGCATCCCCTACATAGGTGGCTACGGCATCACCAACGCCGAGTTCACCAGCCCCCTGTCCTACCCCGTCAACGGCGGCCAGCCCACGCTGCTGGCCGGCCTCGGCAAGGAACTCGGCAAGAACTGCGGCGCCGTCTCCCTCGTCCGCCCGGACAACATCGCGGGGGACGCCCTTCCCGACCTGCTCAACTCGGGACTGACGGCGGCCGGCCACGCGAAGACGGCCGACGTGCTGGCCGCGGACGACGCCACCGAGTACTCCGAGCAGTCCAAAGACGCGCTGGACGCGTCCGCCGAAGGCACCGGGCAGGGCGACCGAGGCTGCGTGGTGCCCGCGCTCGGCGACGCCACCAGCACCTTCATGGACTCCTTCCGGCGTGACCGCGCGGGCTACCCCGCGGTGCGGACCGCGACCGTGCTCGGCAGCGTCGACCAGACCGTGATCAACTCGACCGGCGGCGCCTCCAGTCCGTACGAGGGGGCGTACGTCACCGGCTGGTACCCGGTGGCGAGCGACAGCCGCTGGGACGGCATGAAGAAGGTGATCAAGGAGCAGGCCTTCTCCGACAACCGCATCGACCCCGCGGACGCCGGAGTGCAGACCACCTGGATCGCGTACACCGTGTTCAAGCGGGTCATCGAGTCGCTGGCCGGCGGTGAGGTGAGCGCCGACACCGTGCGGGAGGCCCTGGACGACGGCCTCGAGATCGGTACCGGCGGTCTGACCCCGACCCTGCGGTGGCGCTTCCAGGACCGGCTCGCCGCCGTCGGCTTCCCGCGCCTGACCAACGCCGCCGTGACCCTTCAGCTGGTGAAGAAGGGGCAGCTGGTGGCCGCCCGGAAGAGCTTCATCGACGTGACCGGGACGCTGGAGAACGCGAACCTGAACTGACGACGAGGACGACGAAGGCGGGCCGGGAGATCCCGGCCCGCCTTTCTCACGTCATCTCACGTCGTCCCAGGTCACAGCTGGGTCGACTGGCGCTCGGTCAGCCCGTACTTCCGCGCGATCGTGTTCCACAGCTGCGCGGCCTTCTTCTTCTGCGTGCTGGCCGTGCCGCTCGCCGCGTTGCCCGCCTGGGTCTGCCCGGTGGACCGGGCCTGGCCCTTGCGGCACGCCTTCTTGTTGTTCGCCGTCTGATCGGCCCAGGCCGCGTAGTGGTTGTCGGCCGACGCGGACGCCTTCCAGGCGTCGGTCAGGGCGCTGGTCAGCCCGGCGTGGTCGGGCAGTTTGTCCACGGACAGCCCGGACAGCCTGGTGACCAGCTCGGTGCGCTGCTTGGCCGCGTCCCGCAGGTCGGAGGCCGCCTGGCCGAGGTTGTTGCAGGACTTCACGTCGGCGACCGCCGCGATCACCGTGGCCCGGCTGCTGCCGCTGTCCGCCAGCAGCTTGTCCAGGGCGCCGGCCTGCGCCTCGGCCGGATCGGCGGCCGAGGAGGCGGACCCGTCGGACGCGGGCGCCGAGGCGGAGGAGGCCGTACCGCCGTCCTTCTTGTCGTCGCCCCCACCGCCGGCGAGCAGCGCTCCCGCGCCGACGCCGACCACGACGATGCCGATGCCGATCGCGGCGATGAGCGGAACCCGTGAACCGCCACGGCCCCCCCGGCCGCCGCCGCCCTCGTCACGCGCCCCGCGCCGTCCCCCACCGGGACCGGCGGGCGGCGCGTACGCGGGCTGGAACTGCCCGGGGTAGCCGCCGGGTGCGGCGGGTCCGGAGTCGTGCTGCGGGATGCGCGGCATCTGCTGCGTGGCGCCCGCGTACTCGCCGCCCGGGCCGGCGTCGGTGCGGAAGAGGTTGTCGAACTCGGCGGGCGGCTGCCTGTCGCCGCCCCCGCCGTACGCTCCGGGGTCCGGCTGCGCGGGCACCGGCGGGATGTACTGGGTGGCCTGCGCGTCGGGGTGGGCGCCCTGGAGCGGAGCATGGCCCAGGAACTGGGTGGGCTCGGACGGCGCCCCGGCGGTCGGCGTCTCCGGCGGCAGCGCCCCCGGCCCGACCGGCGGTATGTACTGGGTCGCCCCCTCGTCCGCGTGGGACAGGGTGGCGGGCGGTACGGCGACGGGCGGCAGGTACTGCGTGGCGCCCTCGGCACCGCCGGGCGCGGCCGGGACCGGCGGTATGTACTGCGTGGCGCCCTCGTGGGCCGCCGGCGGCAGCGGAGCGCCAGGAGTGCCGTACGCCGTCGGCCGCGCGGCCTCCGGTGGCAGCGGGCCCGCGCCGGGACCCTGCTGCCAGGACCCCGCGGACGGCGCCGCCTCCGGCGTGCCCCAGGCCGTCTCCGCGGGCTCGGCGGCCGGCCAGTCCGCCGCGGGCGGCTGGCCCGCGCCCTGCTGCCGGCCGGGGCCCCAGGGCTGGCCCCAGGCCTGGCCACCGGTCGGCGTCGCGCCGCCGGTGTCCTGGCCGTACGCCTGGCCGTACTGCTGACCGTCGTGCTGGGCGTTGTGCGGGTAGCCGTCGCTCTGGTAGCTCTGATGCTGTCGGCCTGCGGGTGTCCCCGTCATGCCCGGAAGCAGCGGCTCACCTCCGTCGGAGGGCAGCACGATGCCTTCGCGCGCGGGCCGCGCCGAGGGCTCCTCGCCCTGTCCACTCTGCGTCACCGGGACTCCTACGAATGGGGGACCTTCGGAATCATCGGCTCACGCTACCGGGTCCCCGGAACCAGGTGCTACGCAGCTCAGGGCGTGACCCCTCCCGTTGTGACGGCTGTAACAGATCCGGAGCGCCGTGCGCTGTTCATGCCACCTCCCGCGAACCGGCGGGTCGTTTCCCGCCCGTTCACGCGCCGGCGCCCCACATGTTCACGCGGCCGCCTGTAGCTCGAGGCGCGCCCCGAACTCCCTGACCACCGGCTCGTCCCGGAACGGTTCCAGCCGCTGCTGGAAGTCCTCCAGGTACTCGGCACCGCGGTTGGAGCGCAGCGTCTCCAGCAACTCCACCGCCCGCAGGCCCGTGTTGCAGGCCAGCTCGATCTCACGCTGCTGCACCTGCGCGGTGGCGAGGAGCACATAGCCGATGGCCCGCCTGCGCGCCCGCGACTCGGGGTGCCCGGCCAGGGACTCCTGCGCGCACCGCGCCGCCGCGTCGGCCTGCCCCAGGTCGCGGTGGCAGTGCGCCAACTCGTCGGCGAGATAGGCCTCGTCGAAGTGCGCGATCCACGCCGGGTCGTCCCCCGCGGCCGGATCCGCCTGTTCCAGCGCCGCCACCGCGCGCGCCGAAGCCGCCTGGGCGGCCCTGGCGTCCCCCATCAGCGCGTGCCCGCGCGCCTCCGCCGCGTGGAACATCGACTCCGCGCGCGGTGTGACGCGCCCACGCGCCCCCTCCTGCGCCGCCCGGGCCAACTGCGCGATCTCCCGCGGGTTTCCGAGCTGCGCGGCGAGGTGGCTCATGGACGCGGCGAGCACGTAACCGCCGTACCCCCGGTCGCCCGCCGCCTGCGCCAGCCGCAGCGACTGGATGTAGTAGCGCTGGGCGAGACCCGGCTGACCGGTGTCCACGGCCATGTACCCGGCGAGTTCGGTCAGCCGGGCCACCGCCGCGAACAGGTCGCGGCCCACCGCCTCCCGGTAGGAGCCGGCCAGCAGCCCGGAGACCACGCTGTTGAGGTAGTGCACGACGACCGGGCGCACATGCCCGCTGCCGTACTGGTGGTCGAGGTCGGTCAGCGCCTGTGTCATCGCGCGCACCGCCGTCACGTCGGACTGGCCCACCCGCGGCCCCGCCGCCCGCGCGACCTGCGAGTCCGGCGCGGAGATCAGCCAGTCGCGGCTCGGTTCGACCAGCGCGGACGCGGCGACGGACGAGCCGGACAGGAAGTCCCGGCGCCCGACGTCACTGCGCCACAGCTCGCAGACCTGCTCGATGGCCCCCAGTACCGTCGGCGAGAACTGGAGACCGACACCCGACGCGAGGTTCTTGCCGTTGGCCATCCCGATCTCGTCGATCGTGACCGTACGGCCCAGCTTGCGGCCGAGGGCCTCGGCGATGATCGCCGGTGCGCGTCCCCGCGGCTGCTGCCCGCGCAGCCAGCGGGCCACGGACGTCTTGTCGTAGCGCAGATCGAGGCCGTGCTCGGCGCCGCACATGTTGACCCGGCGGGCCAGCCCGGCGTTCGAGCAACCCGCTTCCTGGATGAGCGCCTGCAGCCGTTCGTTCGGCTGCCGCGCGACGAGAGGCCTTGCGGCCATGGCTAAACCCCCTGTGGCTGCGGTGCCTGCCCACGCACCGGGTTGACGTGTCTTCCACGGCCGGACCCCGTCGGGTCCAGCGAAAAGATCCGGCCTCGAAGATCAATGCCCCACGGACATACCGAAAATGCGAGGCATGCGAGGATTGCCGGGGTAAAGGTGGGAGCCGACCCCACTCGTGGCTACCCAGTTCCGCGGTGGATCCTCCCGCGCGCCCCCACACGTGCATCCATGCGCCCCAGACGCGGAATCAATGCTCCTCCCCCGCGCGCGCTACAGCCGTAACCCGAGGTGGGCGCGGGAGTTGAGTGAGCGTGGAAGAGACGATCCCGGCCACCGATGCCGCCCAGATTCCGAAGCAGCGTGGGGAATCACTGCTGGAGACCGCCGTACGCTACGCCGAGGAGCGCCACTGGGACGTGTTTCCCGGCACCTGGCTGGAAGCCGTCGAGGGGGTGCAGCGCTGCTCCTGCGGCGAGGCCGGGTGCGACGCGCCCGGCGCGCATCCGGCGCGCGACGACTGGGCGACGCAGGCGACCGGCAGTGCCACCGTCGCCCGCCGGATGTGGCAGAAGCATCCGACGGCGTCGATCCTGCTGCCGACCGGGCGTACCTTCGACGCGATCTCCGTGCCGGAGACCGCCGGGTTCCTGGCGCTGGCCCGGATGGAGCGGATGGAACTGACGCTCGGGCCGGTGACGTCGGCGCCGGACCGGCGGATGCACTTCTTCGTGCTGCCCGGAGGGTCCGCGAAGGTGCCGGAGCTGGTACGCAAGCTGGGCTGGTCGCCCGCGTCGCTGGACCTGGTCCCGCTCGGGGAGGGGACGTACGTGGCCGCGCCGCCCACCCGGTTCGGGTCGCGGGGGGCCGTGCAGTGGGCGTGCCGGCCGACCCCCGCGAACCGATGGCTGCCGGACGCGGAGGAGTTGATGTCACCGCTCGCCTACGCGTGCGGACGGGACCGGTAGTTCGGCGGCCGCAGGGGCGGATGACGGGTCGGTCCTCGCCGGGGCGGGCGGATCGCCGGTGGTGACGCGCCGCGGGGGCCGGGTGGCCGATCCCGCCCGCGTGGCACGGCCGCGTGCCGTCGCCTTCCCGCGCCCCGTGCGCCCGCTGTTCCACCGTAGGGTGCTCGAAGACGGAGGGAGCAGTGGTGGGCACAGCGGCCGTACGAGTACAGGGGCTCTGGAAGCGGTTCGGGCAGCAGATCGCCGTCGCCGGGATCGATCTGGAGCTGCCCGCGGGCAAGTTCATCGGTCTGGTGGGGCCGAACGGAGCCGGGAAGACCACCACTCTGTCGATGGTGACCGGGCTGCTGCGGCCCGACCAGGGCAGCGTCGAGGTCGTCGGGCACGACGTGTGGCGGGACCCGGTCGAGGTGAAGGCGCGGATCGGGGTGCTGCCGGAGGGTCTGCGGCTCTTCGAGCGGCTGTCGGGGCGGGAACTGCTCGGCTACTCCGGCAGGTTGCGCGGGCTGCCCGGCGCCGAGGTCGACAAGCGGGCCGCCCAGCTCCTGGACGTCCTCGACCTGGCCGGCGCGCAGCACAAGCTCGTCGTCGACTACTCGACCGGCATGCGCAAGAAGATCGGGCTCGCGGCCGCTCTCCTCCACAACCCCGAGGTCCTCTTCCTCGACGAGCCGTTCGAGGGCGTCGATCCGGTGTCCGCGCAGATCATCCGGGGCGTCCTGGAGCGGTACACCGCCTCCGGCGCCACGGTCGTCTTCTCCTCCCACGTGATGGAGCTGGTCGAGTCGCTGTGCGACTGGGTCGCCGTGCTGGCCGCGGGCCGCATTCGCGCCCACGGCCCCCTCGACGAGGTGCGCGGCGACGCGCCCACGCTCCAGCAGGCGTTCCTCGAACTCGTCGGCGCGCACGGCCGCGACACCGGCTCCGACCTCGACTGGCTGGGCGGCGGGGCCCGATGACGAGCACGGCCTCCACCGCCCCCGGCCCGGCCCGGCTCACGTCCACCGCCCCCGGCCCGGCGCGTCTCACCTCCACCGTCGTCCGGCTGAAGCTGTCCCTGCTGCGCAACGGTCTGCGGCAGTCCGGCGGACGGCGGGCCGCCTACATCGCCTCCGCCGTCGTCACCCTCCTGTTCGCCGCGCTCCAACTGCTCGGCCTGATCGCGCTGCGCGGCCACGCGCACGCCGCGTCCGTGGTCGTCCTGCTGACCGCGGTGCTGGGGCTGGGGTGGGCGGTGATGCCGCTGTTCTTCCCCAGCGGCGACGAGACCCTGGATCCGACCCGGCTGGTGATGCTGCCGCTGCGGCCCCGCCCGCTGGTACGGGCGCTGCTGGCGGCCTCTCTCGTCGGCATCGGCCCGCTGTTCACCGTGCTGCTGCTCCTGGGCTCGGTGATCTCCGTGGCGCACGGGGCGGCGGCCGGCGTCGTCGCGGTCGCCGCCGTGGTCCTCGCGCTGCTGGTCTGCGTGGCCCTCGCGCGGGCCGTCGCCGCGGCCAACATCCGGCTGCTGACCAGCCGCAAGGGGCGCGACCTGGCGGTGCTCAGCGGTCTGGTCGTCGCGGTCGGCGCACAGGTCGTGAACTTCGGTGCGCAGCGCCTCGGTTCGTCGGGCCTGGCCCAGCTGGACCCGGTGTACGAGGTGGTGCGCTGGCTGCCGCCGGCGTCGGCGATCGGGGCGGTGCAGTCGGTGAGCGAGGGGGCGTACGGCGTCGCCGTCGCCCAGGTCGCGCTGACCGCGGCCGCGCTGGCGCTGCTGGTGGCGGCGTGGGCGCGCAGTCTGACCCGGCTGATGACCGCGCCCGACGGATCGACGGCGCAGGCCGCGGAGTCGGGCACGCGCGAGCGCGACACGTCGTCGGGCCTGACCCGGCTGCTGCCCGCCGGCCGCACCGGCACCGTCATGGAGCGCAGCCTGCGCTATGTCTGGCGCGATCCCAAGACGAAGGCGGCCTGGGTGACGTCGCTGGCCATCGGTCTGATCGTGCCGGTGTTCAACGCGTTGCAGGGCACCGGTTCGATCTACTTCGCCTGCTTCGCCGCGGGCATGCTCGGCATCCAGATGTACAACCAGTTCGGCCAGGACACCTCCGCGTTCTGGATGGTCGCGATGACCATCTCCTCGTCGCGCGACGCGTACGCCGAGCTGCGGGCGCGGGCGTTCGCGCTGCTGCTGATCACCCTCCCCTACGCCACCCTCGTCACCGTCCTGACGACCGCCATGCTCGGCGACTGGTCCCGGCTGCCCGAGGCGCTGGGGCTGTCTCTCGCGCTGCTGGGGGCGATGCTGGCGACCGGCGCCTGGACCTCGGCCCGCTTCCCCTACTCCATTCCGCAGGAGGGCTACAAGAACGTGGCCCCCGGGCAGGCCGGGCTCGCCTGGATCGCCATCTTCGGCGGCATGCTCTCCGCCGCCCTGCTGTGCGCGCCGGTGATCGCGCTGACGATCTGGCTGCACGTCAGCGCGGACGGCGACACATGGGCCTGGCTGCTGCTGCCGGTGGGCGCGGTGTACGGGGCGGCCATCACCCTGCTGGGACTGCGGCTGGCGGCCCCCCGCACGGCCGCACGGCTGCCGGAAATACTGGCGGCGGTCAGCAAGGGCTGAGCCGGCTGGGGGCCGAGTGGCAGGACTCGGGGCGGAACGTCACTCTCGGGCGGGACGCCGGGCTCGGGGCCGGGCACGGCGGTCCGGGACGGACACCGGCCTCGGGGGGCGCGGCGGTCCGGGACAGAGGCGGGCCTCAGGGGACGGCAGGCGGGCCGCGACGGGTACCGGCCTCAGGGGGCACGGCGGTCCGGGACGGGCGTCAGGTTCGGGGGCACGGGCCTTCGGTGGGGGCGGCGTGGCTCTCCGGCCGGGGCGGGATCAGAGGGTGAGTACGCCGTCCAGGAACGGCTCGATCGCCGTGCGCCACGCCTCCGGCTGGTCGTAGTGGACGAGGTGGCCGGCGTCCGCCACCTCCGCGTACTTCCCGCCGGGCAGCACCCGGACCATCTCCTGCGCCTCCGCGCGGCCCAGCTCGCCGTCCAGGCCGCGCACGACCAGGGCGGGGCACCGGACCTGGGCGAGCGCCTCCCAGTGCGCGTCGTAGACCCAGGTCTCGCGGGACTTCAGCATCTGCTCGGGCTCGAAGACGGGACGCCAGCCGTCGGGGGACTCCTGCATGACCTCGGCGTAGAACTCGCCGCGGGACGGGTTGGGCCGCTCGACCCACGGGTCGTCCTCGCCGAACCACTTGCGGACGTCGGCGAGGGTGGCGAAGGGGACGGGCCAGGACTTGAACCAGTCGGCCCACTCGCGCTGCGAGGCGGCGCCGAGGGCGGAGGCCCGCATGTCGCAGATGATCAGGCCGTGCACCAGGTCGGGTCGTTTGGCGGCCAGCTGCCAGGCGGTCAGCGCTCCCATGGCGTGTCCGATGACGACCGCGTGGGGGAGGCCGAGCTGTTCCAGGGCGGCCTCGGCGTCCTCGACGTAGGCCTCGCGGGTGAAGGAGGCCTGTGGGGGCTTCTCGCTCTGTCCGTGGCCGCGCTGGTCGAGGGCGACCGCGCGGTGCCGCTCGGAGAGCCAGCGGGCGGTGGACGCCCAGTGCGAGGCACGGCCCATCAGACCGTGCAGTAACAGCACGCCGGGCGGAGAAGCAGCCGACGGCGTGGCCCCGGGGTCCGCCGGCCCGCCCGGCCCGGGCGGTCCCGCCTGTTCCGGTACGAACTTCACCGGGTCGCTCTTGGGAGGGTCGCCGAACTCCCAGGCGGCCAGGCGCACGCCGCCCGCCCCGGTCACGTCGATGCGTCGCGCCATAGGTCCTGGCACCCCCCTAGCTCCGCTCGGACCGCTCGAGCCGGCCGGTCCTGTGAACCGCTTGCTGTCTGCCGTCGTCGGCGTACCGCTGTCCTTCATCCACATCTACGGACTCTACGCAGACTCACACGCAGACTATCGAACGCGCATTCGGAAAATGCCTTCTCCGTGAGCAACACCCCTCGTTTGAGTGACCCCTCTCAAGGAATGATCGCCTCTGCCGAGGGGAGATCTTCAACAGGAGGCGGACCGCTCGGGGAAAACGGTCCGACGGGGATGACCCTGGGAGCTCGGGGCTCCGGGTCAGCACAGGGGAGGACAGGCCCCGGCGCCGCAGGGCGCCGGGGCCATCCACGTCTCTGCGGCACATCCTCCCCGCCCCCCTCAGGCCGTATGCCTCATGCGACAGCCTGGCACGCGAAGCGTCGGACCGCTGCGATTCGGCGCACTCAGCGCTTGGCGACGAACACGTGCGAGGCGACGTCCGGATCCAGCTCCGCGGCCTCGCCGCCGCTGCCCACCAGCACACCGCCGGCGGCCTCCGTCACGCTCACCACCGAACCGGGCTGCACACCCGCCCGACGCAGCGTGTACATGAGCTGCGCGTCCGTCTGGATCGGCTCGCCGATCCGGCGCACCACGACCGTCTTGCCCTCCTGGCCGGGGTCGAGATCGGCCAGGGACACCATCCCCTCGTCCAGGAACGGGTCGGCGCCGTCCTTCTCGCCGAGCTCCTCCAGGCCGGGGATCGGGTTGCCGTACGGCGACTCGGTCGGGTGGCGGAGCAGTTCGAGCACGCGCCGCTCCACGGCCTCGCTCATCACGTGCTCCCAGCGGCACGCCTCGGCGTGCACCTGCTCCCACTCCAGGCCGATCACGTCGACGAGGAGGCACTCGGCCAGCCGGTGCTTGCGCATCACGCGCGTGGCCAGCCTGCGGCCCTCGTCCGTCAGCTCCAGGTGACGGTCGCTGGCCACCGACACCAGTCCGTCGCGCTCCATCCGTGCCACCGTCTGGCTGACGGTCGGCCCGCTCTGGTCGAGCCGCTCGGCGATCCGGGCGCGCATCGGGACCACACCTTCCTCCTCCAGCTCGAGGATGGTGCGGAGATACATCTCCGTCGTGTCGATCAGTCCGGACATACGTGCCCCTCAATGAGATCTGCCGGAAGCGCGGCTGGCTCCGCGGCGCGTGCGCTGGCCCTGGCTTCAATTCTGACGCATACCACCGACAACCGTGCCGCGCCGTCCAAACGCGGGCGTCACGCGCTTCCACGTGCGGTCCGCGGGCACCGAACGGCACCTCGGCGGGGCGTCCGGCCGAACCGCGCCGTACCCCGCGCCGCCGTATTGACACGGCGCTGGTCCAGACCGCACGGTGATCCGCGGCACAGACGCCGCCAGACGCTGCGAAGGGGCATCGCATGGGCGAGAGCACACCGGCCGGCCAGTTCTTCGACGCCGCGATCACCCTGCTGCGGCGGGTGCGCGACGAGGAGGCCGGGGCCGTCGAGGCGGCCGGCACGCTCCTCGCCGACACCGTGGCCGACGGCGGGCGCCTCTTCGCCTTCGGCGCCGGGCACTCCTCGCTCGCCGCCCAGGACATCGTCTACCGCGCCGGCGGCCTCGCCCTGATGAACCTGCTCGTCGTGCCGGGCGTCGTCGGCGTCGACGTCATGCCCGCCACCCTCGGCTCCGCCCTGGAGCGCGTCGACGGGCTGGCGAGCGCCGTCCTGGACTGCTCGCCGCTGCGCGCGGGCGACGCCCTCGTGATCATCTCCCTCTCGGGCCGCAACGCCCTCCCCGTGGAGATGGCCATGGAGGCCCGCGCCCGCGGCGTGCGGGTCATCGGCGTGACCTCGGTGGCGTACGCCGCGCGGACGACCTCCCGGCACGCCTCGGGGACGTACCTGAAGGACCACTGCGACCTGGTCCTCGACTCGAAGATCGCGGTCGGCGACGCGGAACTCAGCCTCGACAGCATCCCGGCCCCGTTCGCCCCGGCCTCCACCGTGGTCACCTCGGCGCTGCTCCAGGCGGTCATGGCCACCGCGGCCGGCGCCCTCGCCGACCGGGGCATCGAGCCGCCGCTGCTGCGCTCCGGCAACGTCGACGGCGGCCACGACTGGAACGGCCGGATCATGGACGAGTACCGGGACCGGATCTTCTACCGGCAGTGACCGGCGGTCACCGACGCGGGCCCGCGCGGCCGCCGGCCGGCTACTTCCCGACGAGTCCGGACAGGTCGAGGGCGCTCGCGATGCGTACCGCCACGTCCTCCGCGTACATCGTGTCGGACCGCTCGAAGGTGCTGCGGCCGCCGCAGCGCAGAAACGTCACGACGCCCAGCGTCCGACCCCGGCTGCGCAGCACCGCGCACAGCGCGTGCACCGTGTCCGGCGGCCACTGGCGGCCCACGGCCCACTCACGCGCCCGCTCGGCGGAGACGGAACCGACGCTGGAGCGCACGGCCCCGGTCCGCTCCATGGCCTGGAACGCCGGGTGCCCCGGGGCGTAGCGCACGGGCAGCCCGGCCTGCCCGGTGAGCAGGCTCGGCCCCGGCGCGCCGGACGGGGTCTGGGCGATCCGGACCAGCCGTACGGGCCCCGCGGCCACCTCGCCGTCGGCCGCCACGCCGCCCGCCGCCCGGTCGATCAGGGCGTGGTCGGCGAACCCCGCGAGCGCGAAGTCGAGGTGGACGACGGCGGCCTCGGCCGGATCCTCGCACTCCGCCGCCGCGCGGGCCGCCCGGTGCAGCTGGTTGGCGCGGAACCGCTGCAGCGCCGCCTCCTGTTCGCCGTGCTTGGCCTCCGTGACGTCCTGGAACAGCCAGCCGACGCCCAGCGGGACCGGTTCCTCCGCGAGCGGCGAGGACAGCCGCAGGAAGCCGCAGCGCCAGCAGCGCCGCTTCTCGCCCTCCGGCGTGCGCACGCTCACCCAGATCTCGGCGGGCGCGGGCGGCGCGCCCTCGGCCAGCACATACGTGAGCGCGCCCTCCAGCTCCTCGACGCCCTGGGCGAGCAGTTCACCGAGCGGGCGCCCCAGCACCGCCGTGCGCCCGACGCCCAGCGCGCGGGCCGCGTGCGCGTTCACGACGGCGGGCCGCAGATCGGCGTCGACCAGGACGACACCCCAGGTCGCGTTCTCGAACAGCGCCTCGCTCAGCGCGATGGACCGCTCCAGGTCGATCTGCGCGTGCACCTCGCTGAAGGCGCAGTACAGGCCCGCGGGCTTCCCGTCGGGACCGCGCACGGCGGCCGACTGGGTACGGACGAGCACCCGGCCGCCGTCCTTGGTCAGCAGCGCGAACTCGTGCACCTGGCGGCCGGAGGCCTGCATGGCGGCCATCAGCCGCCCCTCGACCTCCTCGGCGTCCGCGCTGCGCACGGCCCAGCCGGCGAAGCCGGGCCGGCCCACCGCCTCCGCCGCCGTCCAGCCCAGGATCCGTTCGGCCTCCCGGTTCCAGTGGGTGACGACGCCGTCCGCGTCGAAGGCGCACAGGGCCGCGTCCATGCCGTCCAGCAGCGCGGCGAGCAGGTCCGAACCGTCCGAGGCCTCCCGCCCGGGCTGTTCGGGCTCGTCCGGCCCCAGCTCGTCGGTGGTCCCACTACGCCGGGAAGCACTCACCTGGACCCCCTGCAGGCTGCGTCACTTGCCCTCATTCAACTCGAACGTGATGCAGCACACACCAATTTCTCACAACATTGAAGGAATCGTTGTACGGAGGGACCTAGGCGGACCTACACGGACCTACGAGACGGAGGTCTCCAGCCGCAACTCCAGCCACAGATCGCTCTCGCCGTCCAGCACGTACCGCTCGGTCTCGACGAACCCACGCGCCTCGGCGAACCGGACCCCGTCCTCGTTGGCGGCGAGCACGACCGTCTCGATCACCCGGGCACCCAGCCCGCGCGCGTGCGCGAGGCCCTTCTCGTACAGTGCCGTGCCGAAGCCCTGCCCCCGGTGCTCGGGCAGCACCCGCGCGATGACGGTCGCGACGGCGTCCTCGCCCCGCGGGGGCCGCACGGTCGAGCAGCCGACGAGCACGTCACCGAGGTAGGCGTTCTCCAGCCGGTACCGTCCGGCGCGCTCCCGCGCCTCGTCCCGGGACATCGCGGCGGGCGGCACGATCACGTTGTGGACGTGCCGCCACTGCTCCACCATGCCCTCGCCGCTCACGGGCTCCATACGAAGATCGGTCACGGCAGCAGCGAACCGTGTCCGCCCGCGCCCGTCAACGGGCGGAACGGAGGGGAAGCACGAACGCCGAAAAAGAGGTTGATCCGTGGCGGGACCCTTCCTAAGGTGGCGAGCACACAAGAAGGGAGGTGGTTCGGCAGATGTATGCAAACCGGACGCGTGAGGTGGCTGCGGGCTAGCGGCCCGTCACCACACCGAGTGCGGTGCCGGACCAGCGCGTGAGACACGCGCGCAGCCGGCCCAATCCCAGGCAGTCACCCGACCCGCGAGTCGCCGGTACGTCCGGCCGGACCCTCCAGTGGAGGACCAGACTCGCGGGTCGTCTGCGTTCCCCGGGGATTCTCCGGAAGATGTCCGGGCGGTGACCCGCGCCACGTACGGATTTCCCGGCGCGCAGTATCCTTGCCGCATGCTTTCGCTCGTTCGACGCCGCCACGTGGACTACGGCCGCGTCACGAACATGGGCTGTCGACGCTCGGTCTGAGCAGTCCGGCCCCGCTCTCCGCGCCTCCGGCGCTCCTGTGCCTCGGCGGCGTCCCCGCGCTTCCCGGCTCCCCGGCCGTCCGGCCCGCGCCTCCCCGCTCCCCGGCCTGCCGGCTCCTCGGCCTCGTGGCCCCTCCTCATTCATCCGGCGCCCGTGTCCCGCGCTGTCCGTGCGGTGCTCCGGGCTCGCCCGTACACCTCGCGGACGTATCCCATGACGCACCAGCAACTTCCGATCATCGATCTCTCCGCCGCCGACCGCGGCCCGCAGGCCCGTGCCCTGCTGCACGCGCAGTTGCACAGCGCCGCGCACGACGTGGGGTTCTTCCAGCTCGTGGGGCACGGGGTGACGCGCGAGGAGACCGATGCGCTCCTGACCGCCATGCGGCGGTTCTTCGCGCTGCCCCGGAGCGACCGGCTCGCGCTCGACAACGTGAACTCGCCGCACTTCCGGGGCTACACACGCACCGGTGACGAGCGAACCGGGGGCCGCCGGGACTGGCGGGACCAGCTCGACATCGGGGCCGAGCGGCCGGCCCGGATACCCGGGGCCGGTGAACCGGCGTACTGGTGGCTGGAGGGGCCGAACCAGTGGCCCGCCGCCCTGCCGGAGCTGCGGGTCGCCGCGCTGCGCTGGATCGATCGGCTCAGCGGCGTCGCCGAGCGGCTGCTGCACGAGCTGTTCGAGGCCATCGGCGCGCCTCCCGGCTTCTACGACGGCGTCTTCGGCGAGCACGCGCATCCGCACCTGAAGCTGGTGCGGTACCCGGGCAGCGCGGACGACGGCGCCGACCAGGGGGTGGGGGCGCACAAGGACTACGGCTTCCTGACGCTGCTGCTCCAGGACCGGGTCGGCGGACTCCAGGTGCAGCGCGCGGACGGGTTGTTCCACGACGTCCCGCCGCTGGACGGGGCGTTCGTGGTCAACCTCGGTGAACTGCTGGAGGTGGCGACCGACGGGTATCTCGTCGCCACCAACCACCGGGTCGTGTCACCGCCCGCCGCCGTCGAGCGGTTCTCCGTGCCCTTCTTCTACAACCCACGTCTGGACGCGCGCGTCGAGCCGCTGCCCTTCCCGCACGCCTCGGCCGCTCCCGGCGTGACCGACGACCCGGCCAATCCCCTGTTCGCCGAGTACGGCTACAACGAGCTGAAGGGCAAGCTGCGGGCGCACCCGCTGGTGGCCGAGCGGCACCACGCGGAGCTGCTCAGCCCCGCGTGAGCCCGCCCGGCGCGCGCTCCGACCCGCCGCGACCCGTCCCGCCTCAGTCCGCGATGTCCGCGAAGCCCTCGACCTCCCGCGGGTCACGCGGACCCGGGCCGATGTAGTGGGCCGAGGGGCGGACCAGCCGGCCGGTGCGCTTCTGCTCCAGGATGTGCGCCGACCAGCCGGCCGTGCGGGCGCAGGTGAACATCGAGGTGAACATGTGCGCCGGGACCTCCGCGAAGTCCAGCATGATCGCCGCCCAGAACTCGACGTTCGTCGCCAGGACCCGGTCCGGGCGGCGGGCGTGGAGTTCTTCGAGAGCCGCCTTCTCCAGGGCCTCGGCGATCTCGAAGCGGGGTGCGCCCAGTTCGCGGGCCGTGCGGCGCAGCACGCGCGCGCGGGGGTCCTCGGCGCGGTAGACACGGTGGCCGAAGCCCATCAGGCGCTCGCCCTTGTCGAGGGCCTTCTTGACGTACGCCTCCGCGTCCCCGGTCCGCTCGATCTCCTCGATCATGCCGAGGACGCGGGAGGGCGCGCCGCCGTGCAGCGGGCCGGACATGGCCCCGACCGCGCCGGAGAGGGCGGCCGCCACGTCCGCGCCGGTGGAGGCGATGACCCGGGCGGTGAAGGTGGACGCGTTCATGCCGTGCTCGGCGGCGGACGTCCAGTAGGCGTCGACCGCGGCCACGTGCTTGGGATCGGGCTCGCCACGCCAGCGGATCATGAAGCGCTCGACGACGGACTGCGCCTTGTCGATCTCGCTCTGCGGGACCATGGGCAGTCCCTGGCCGCGCGCCGACTGGGCGACGTAGGACAGCGCCATGACGGCCGCGCGGGCGAGGTCGTGGCGGGCCTGCTCGGCGTCGATGTCGAGGAGGGGCTTGAGGCCCCAGACCGGGGCGAGCATCGCCAGCGCGGACTGGACGTCCACCCGGATGTCACCCGAGTGGACGGGGATCGGGAACGGCTCGGCGGGCGGCAGGCCGGGGTTGAAGGCGCCGTCGACGAGCAGGCCCCAGACGTTGCCGAACGAGACGTGGCCGACCAGGTCCTCGATGTCGACGCCCCGGTACCGCAGCGCGCCGCCCTCCTTGTCCGGTTCGGCGATCTCCGTCTCGAACGCTACGACTCCTTCGAGTCCGGGTACGAAGTCGGACATCAGGCGGCTCCTCATGATGTGTGCGACAGATGGTGTTGTGGGGACCAGGGAGCGGGTCGAACGGGTCGAACGGCGGGAAGCGGCGTACGCCCTGCGGATCCGCGGTCGTCCCTACGACTCGCGGTCCCGGGCGCTCACCTTGGTGATGCCCCGTACGGTCGGCGGTCACCCGACCCGAACATCATCAGCACCATATCCCTGAGTGCCACCTTTGGGGAGGGCCTGCGGCACTGAGTGCCATCCCCATCATGCGGGACACCGCCCGGCGGCGCCCGCGCATACGGCAGGATGACCGCGTGAACGCCGCCCACGACCCCCTCCCCCCGGATCCCGCCTCGATGCGCAAGCAGTACCGGGCCGAGGGTCTCGCCGAGTCCGACCTGGCCGCCACGCCCGTGGAACAGTTCGCGCGCTGGTTCAAGCAGGCCGCCGCCGAGGCGCATCTCTTCGAGCCGAACGCCATGATCGTCTCGACGGCGGACGCGGAGGGCCGGCCGAGCTCCCGTACGGTGCTGCTGAAGCAGTTCGACGAGCAGGGCTTCGTCTTCTACACCAACTACGACTCCCGCAAGGCCCGTGACCTGGGGGAGAACCCGTACGTCTCGCTGCTGTTCCCCTGGCACCCGATGGCCCGCCAGGTCATCGTCCAGGGCGTCGCCCGGCGCACCGGCCGGGACGAGACGGCCGCCTACTTCCGCACCCGGCCGCACGGCTCCCAGCTGGGGGCCTGGGCCAGCGCCCAGTCCAGCGTCGTCCCCTCCCGGGCCGAGCTGGACGCCTCGTACACCGAGCTGGCCGCCCGCTACCCGGAGGGCGAACAGGTCCCGGTCCCGCCGCACTGGGGCGGCTTCCGGGTGGCCCCTCAGACCGTGGAGTTCTGGCAGGGCCGGGAGAACCGGCTGCACGACCGGCTCCGGTACGTGGCGGAGGCGGACGGCGGCTGGCGGGCGGAGCGGCTCAGTCCCTGAGCGCCCCGTCGTCGCCGAGCGCCCCGTCGAGGACGGCCGCCCACTGCGCCACCACCCGCTCGCGGCGCGGCCGGTCGTCGGTGAGCAGATTGGCCAGGCCCAGACCGCGGGCCATGTCGAGCAGGCCCTGGACCGTCTCCCGGACCCCGGGCCGGGACTCGTCCGCGCCCAGCAGGTCGACGGCTATCCGGTGGGTCTCACGGCCGACCCGGGCCTCCAGCTCGGTCACCCGCGGGCTGAGCTGCTCCTCGTTCGACGCGGCCACCCACAGGTGCAGGGCGGCCCGGAAGAGCGGGCCCGTGTAGAGGTCGACGAGGGCCGCCACCACCTCGCTCCGGTCCCCCGCCGCGCCCTGCGGGAACAGGGCGCGCAGGGCGCCGGAGCGTTCCTCGGCGACGTACTCGACCGCCGCCGTGAACAGGTCCTCGCGGGTCGGGAAGTGGTGCTGGGCGGCGCCCCGGGAAACACCCGCGCGTTCGGCGACGACCAGGACCGTGGAGCCCGCCCAGCCGTGTTCGGCGAGGCAGGCCACGGCCGCCTCCAGCAGGCGCTGCCGGGTGGCCCGGCTGCGGTCCTGCTTGGGGGCGCGGTCGCGTTCCGCCGTGGTCACAGCACCCATGCGGGATCCCGTCGTTCGAGGAAGGCCGTCATCCCCTCCCGGGCTTGCTCGGAGGAGAACAGCCGGGCCGAGAGCGCGGTGAGGTCGGTCGCGTCCCGGTCGAATGCCTCCAGCACCCTAGCCGTGAGCAGCCGTTTCGTCTCCGCCAGCGCCAGCGGGGCGGCCCTGCGCAGACCGTCCAGGACCGGCGCCAGTACGTCGTCGACGTCGTCCCCGGCCCCGGCCGCCGCCGTCAGCAGGCCGATGCGGGCCGCCTCGGCGGCGTCGAGGCGTTCGCCGGTGAGGTAGTAGCGGGCGAGGGCGCGCGGGTCCGTGCGGGAGAGCAGGGTGAGCGAGATGACGGCGGGCGCCACCCCGATCCGCACCTCCGTGAACGCGAACGTGGCCGCGCTCGACGCGAGCGCGAGGTCGCAGGCGCCGAGCAGGCCCAGACCGCCCGCCCGGACGTGCCCGGTGACCCGGGCGACGACGGGTCTGGGCAGCTCGACGATCTGCCGCAGCAGGCCGACCAGCGCGTCCGGGTGCGGCGGGTCGCGCAGGTCGGCGCCGGCGCAGAAGGTGTTCCCCGTGTGGGTCAGGACGACCGCGCGCACGTCGGTGTCCTTCGCGCAGTCGGTCAGGGCGTCCGCGAGTTCGCCGACGAGCGCCGCGGAGAGCGCGTTGCGGTTGCCGGTGGCGTCGAGGCTGAGCGTCTCGACGCCACGCGTGCGTGTACGGCCGACCAGTGTCACGTCCGCTCCCTCAGTTCCCGGCGCAGTATCTTCCCGGAGGCGGCCCGCGGCACCCCGTCGATGAAGGTGACCCGCCGGACGCGTTTGTACGGGGCGACGCGTTCGGCGACGTACATCATGACCTCGGCCTCGGAGAGGTCGGCGGCGGCCTGCTGGCGGACCACGTACGCGTGCGGGACCTCGTTGCCGTCGTCGTTGTAGGCGCCGATGACGGCGGCGTCGGCGATGCCGGGGTGGGTGAGCAGCAGGGCCTCCAGTTCCGCGGGGGCGACCTGGAATCCCTTGTACTTGATGAGTTCCTTGACCCGGTCGACGACGAACAGCCAGCCGTCGGCGTCGACATGGCCCACGTCTCCGGTGTGCAGCCAGCCGTCGGCGTCGATCATGTCGGCGGTGGCGTCCGGGCGGCCCAGGTAGCCCTTCATGACCTGGGGGCCGCGGATCAGGATCTCGCCGGGCTCGCCGAGGTCGAGGTCCTTGTCGGGGTCGTCGAGGGAGACGATCCGCATCTCGGTGCCGGCGATGAGCCGGCCGACGGTCCCGGCGGGTGCCTCGTGCATCGCGTCGAGGGGGACGACATGGGTGCCGGGCGACAGTTCCGTCATGCCGTAGGCCTGGCCGACGGGCGGCAGGCCCAGGCGCCGGGAGCAGGCGGCGGCGAGTTCGGCGTCCAGGGGCGCGGCGGCGCTGACGATGTACTTCAGCGACGACAGGTCGAACTGCGCGACGGCCGGGTGCTTGGCGAGGGCGAGCACGATCGGCGGGGCCACGTACAGGCCGGTGATGCGGTGGTTCTGGATCGCCGCGAGGAAACTCTCCAGCTCGAAGCGCTGGAGGACGACGATGGTGGCGCCCTTGCGCAGGGGCGCGTTCATCAGGGCCGTCAGACCGTAGATGTGGAAGAACGGGAGCACGGCGAGGATGCGCTCGCCGGGGCCGGTGTCGACGGCCGGTTCCAGCTGGGCCAGGTTGGTGGCGATCTGGCGGTGGGTGAGCATCACCCCCTTGGGGACGCCCGTGGTCCCGGACGAGTACGGCAGGGCGGCGACGTCCCGCGTGGGGTCGATGTCGACCACCGGGTCCGGCGCCGTCGAGGCGAGCATGTCGATCAGGGAGCGGTGGCCCGGCGCGCTGTCGCAGACGAAGATCTCCTCGACCCCGCCCGCGAGTTCGGCGGCCCGGCGCGCGCTCGCCAGCAGCGGCGACACGGTGACGATCCAGCGGGCCGCCGAATCGCTCAGCTGCTTGGCGAACTCCTCCGGCGTGGCGAGCGGATGGACGGTGGTCACGGAGGCCCCGGCGCGGGTGGCGCCGTAGAACGCGACCGGGAAGGCGACCGTGTTGGGGCTGTGCAGGGCGAGCACGTCGCCCTTGCGCACGCCCGCCTCGGCGAGTGCGGCGGCGACCCGGCGGTGGAACCGGTCGAGCTGTTCGTAGGTGAGGGTGGTGCCGTCGGTGCCGTCGACGAGCGCGGGCGTGTCCCCGAACTCGGCGGCCCGGCCCAGTACCGCCTCGTGGATGGGGAGTTCGACGGCAGGGACGTCTGCGTACTCGCTGCGGAACACGGTTCCTCCTCGCACAACGGTGTGCTGGATCAGTACGACTTGGGCAGACCCAGGGTCTGGTGGGAGACGTAGTTGAGAATCATCTCCCGGCTCACCGGAGCAATACGAGCCACGCGCGAGGCGGTTATCAATGTGGCGAGGCCGAATTCACGCGTGAGGCCGTTGCCGCCGAGGGTGTGCACGGCCTGGTCGACGGCCTTCACGCAGGCCTCTCCGGCCGCGTACTTCGCCATGTTGGCGGCCTCGCCCGCGCCGACGTCGTCCCCCACGTCGTACAGGTACGCGGCTTTCTGCATCATCAGCCGGGCCAGTTCGAGGTCGATGTGCGCCTGGGCGAGGGGGTGGGCGATGGCCTGGTGGGCGCCGATCGGGGCCTTCCAGACGGTGCGCTCGCGCGCGTACTCGATCGCCCGGGCCAGGGCGTGGCGTCCCATGCCGATCGCGAAGGCGGCCGTCATGATCCGCTCGGGGTTGAGGCCGGCGAACAGTTGGAGCAGACCCGCGTCCTCGTCCCCGACGAGCGCCTCGGCGGGCAGCCGCACCTGGTCGAGGACCAGCTCGAACTGCTTCTCCGCGCCGTGCAGTTCCATGTCGATCGGCCGCCGGGTGAAGCCCTCGGCGTCGCGCGGGACGATGAACAGACAGGGCTTGAGGCTGCCGGTGCGGGCGTCCTCGGTACGGCCCACGATGAGGGTGGCGTCGGCGATGTCGACACCGGAGACGAAGACCTTGCGGCCGGTGAGCAGCCAGTCCCCGCTGTCACCGTCGCGGCGGGCGGTGGTCGTGATGCGGTGCGAGTTGGAACCGGCGTCGGGTTCGGTGATGCCGAAGGCCATCGTGCGGCTGCCGTCGGCGAGCGCGGGCAGCCACTCCCGCTTCTGCTCCTCGGTGCCGAAGCGGGCGATGACCGTGCCGCAGATCGCGGGCGAGACGATCAGCATGAGCAGCGGGGCACCGGCCGCGCCGAGCTCTTCGAGGACGATGGAGAGTTCGGCGATGCCGCCACCGCCACCGCCGTACTCCTCCGGCAGGTTGACGCCGAGGTAGCCGAGTTTGGCGGCCTCCTGCCAGAGCTCGGTGGGGTAGCGGCCCTCGGCGACGACGCCGGTGAGGTAGGCCCGCCCGTAGCGGGAGCCGAAGGCGGCCACCGCGGCGCGGAGGTCCTTGTGCTCTTCGGGTTCGATGAGGGTGGTCATGGCGCTCCTTCGGGTGCGGGTTCGTCGTGGCTGGTCGCGCTCACGCGGCGGAGCCGCAGGCCGATTCGGCCTCGCTCCCCTAGGGGGTGTCCTGCACGACCGCCAGCAGGGCGCCGACCTCCACCTGCTGCCCGGGGGTCGCGTGCAGGGCGGTCAGCGTTCCGGTGACCGGGGCGGTGATCCGGTGCTGCATCTTCATCGCCTCCAGCCAGAGCAGGGACTCTCCGGCCCGTACCGCCGCTCCCACGGCCAGGCCCTCGGCGATCCGTACGACCGTCCCCGGCATCGGTGCGAGGAGGGAGCCGGGAGCCTGTTGCGCGGTCGGGTCGGGGAAGCGGGGCAGGGCGGTCAGGGTGGTGGCGTTGACGTGGACCTGGTCGCCGTAGCGGGAGACCTCGAACCTGCGCCGCACGCCGTCCACTTCGAGGACGACCAGGTCCGCGTCGGCGTGCACGACGCGGACGCCGTCCGCGGTCAGGCCGTCCCGGGTGTGCCGGTAGTGGACCTCGTGTTCCTCGCCGGCCATCGCGTAGCGCTTGGTCTGGGGCTGTGCGGGCAGGTTGCGCCAGCCGCCGAAGCGGGACCGGCCGTGGGCGTCGGCCAGGGCGGCGGCCAGCGGGGCGTGGGGGTCGGCAGGACCGGCGGCGGTGAGCGCCGCGAGGTGGCGGTCGTAGAAGCCGGTGTCCATGCGTCCGGCGGTGAACTCCTCGTGCCGCAGGGAGCGGACGAGGAGATCCCGGTTGGTGGCGGGACCGTGGACCACGGCCCGTTCCAGGGCGCCGGCGAGGCCGCGGACCGCCTCCGCGCGCGTGGGCGCGTGGACGACGACCTTGGCGAGCATGGGGTCGTAGTGGACGCCGATCTCGTCGCCGTCGGTGTAGCCGGTGTCGAGACGGACGCCGTCGGGGACGGCGAGGCGGTGCAGGGTGCCGGTCTGCGGGGCCCAGTCACGGGCGGGGTCCTCGGCGTAGAGGCGGGCCTCGACGGCGTGGCCACGCGCGCGTGGCGGGTCGCTCGCCAGGGCGTTCCCCTCGGCGATCCTGAGCTGCTCGGCGACCAGGTCGATCCCGAACACGGCCTCGGTGACCGGGTGTTCGACCTGGAGGCGGGTGTTCATCTCCAGGAAGTGCGCCGTGCCGTCGGCGACCAGGAACTCGACCGTGCCCGCGCCCACGTAGTCGACGGCGCGGGCCGCGCGCACGGCCAGGGCGTGCAGTTCGTGCTCCAGTTCCCCGGGAAGTCCGGGCGCCGGCGCCTCCTCGACGACCTTCTGGTGGCGGCGCTGGAGGGAGCAGTCGCGGGTGCCCAGCGCCCACACCGTGCCGTGGGTGTCGGCGAGGATCTGCACCTCGACATGGCGCCCGTTCTCGACGTAGGGCTCGACGAAGACCTCGCCGTCCCCGAAGGCGCTCGCGGCCTCGGCCCGCGCGCCCTCCAGCGCGCCGTCGAGGTCGTCCAGCCGGCGCACGATCCGCATCCCGCGCCCGCCGCCGCCCGCCGCCGCCTTCACCAGCACCGGCAGGTCGGCCGCGGTGACCTCGCTCAGCGGGGCGAGGCCCATCAGCTCCTTGGCGCGGGTCTTGGACGCCATGGCCTCGATCGCCTCGGGGGGCGGCCCGATCCAGACCAGGCCCGCGGCCAGGACGGCGCGCGCGAAGTCGGCGTTCTCGGAGAGAAAGCCGTAGCCCGGGTGCACGGCGTCCGCGCCGGCGGCGACGGCCGCCTTCACGATCAGGTCGCCGCGCAGGTACGTCTCGGCGGGGGCCGCCCCCGGCAGCCGTACCGCCGCGTCCGCCACGCGCGTGTGGAGGGCGTGTTCGTCGGCGTCGGAGTGCACGGCGACCGTACGGATCCCGGCCGCACGGCAGGTGCGGAAGACACGGCAGGCGATCTCGCCGCGGTTGGCGACGAGGACGGAAGAAAGCACGTTCGGGACCTCACATCCGGAAGACGCCGAAGCCGCCGCGCGCGCCCTCGTAGGGCGCGGTGTGGACGGCCGACAGGCACAGGCCGAGAACGGTGCGGGTGTCGCGCGGGTCGATGACGCCGTCGTCGTACAACCGCCCGGACAGGAACATCGGCAGCGACTCGGACTCGATCTGCTGCTCGACCATGGCGCGCAGGGCCGCGTCGGCGCCGTCGTCGTACGGCTGCCCCTTCGCGGCCGCCGACTGCCGGGCGACGATGGAGAGCACCCCGGCCAGCTGCTGGGGGCCCATCACCGCCGACTTCGCGCTGGGCCAGGCGAACAGGAAGCGCGGGTCGTACGCCCGTCCGCACATGCCGTAGTGCCCGGCGCCGTAGGAGGCGCCCATGAGGACGGACAGATGGGGCACCTTCGAGTTGCTGACCGCGTTGATCATCATCGCGCCGTGCTTGATGATGCCGCCCTGCTCGTACTCCCGGCCGACCATGTAGCCGGTGGTGTTGTGCAGGAACAGCAGCGGGATGTCGCGCTGGTTGGCCAGCTGGATGAACTGGGCGGCCTTCTGGGACTCCGCGCTGAACAGCACGCCCTGGGCGTTCGCCAGGATGCCGACGGGATAGCCGTGCAGGGTGGCCCAGCCGGTGGCCAGGCTCGTCCCGTACAGCGGCTTGAACTCGTCGAAGTCGGAGCCGTCGACGATCCGGGCGATCACCTCGCGCGGGTCGAAGGGGGTCTTGAGGTCGCCGGGGACGATCCCGAGGAGTTCCTCCGGGTCGTACTTGGGCGGCGCCGCCGGGCCCGGATCGCGGTACGCCTTGCGGTGGTTGAGCCGGGCCACGACCCGGCGCGCCTGGCGCAGCGCGTCCCGCTCGTCCACGGCGAAGTGGTCCGCGAGACCCGACACACGCGCGTGCATCTCCGCGCCGCCCAGCGACTCGTCGTCGCTCTCCTCGCCGGTGGCCATCTTCACCAGCGGCGGACCGCCGAGGAAGACCTTCGCCCGCTCCTTCACCATGATCACGTGGTCGGACATGCCGGGGACGTAGGCGCCGCCCGCGGTCGAGTTGCCGAAGACGACGGCGACGGTGGGGATCCCGGCGGCCGACAGCCGGGTCAGATCCCGGAAGATCGCGCCGCCGGGGATGAAGATCTCCTTCTGGGACGGCAGGTCGGCGCCGCCCGACTCCACGAGGCTGATGCAGGGCAGCCGGTTGGCGAGCGCGATGTCGTTGGCGCGCAGGGCCTTCTTCAGGCTCCACGGGTTGCTGGCGCCGCCGCGCACGGTGGGGTCGTTGGCGGTGATCAGGCACTCCACGCCCTCGACGACACCGATTCCGGTCACCAGCGAGGCGCCCACCGCGTAGTCACTGCCCCAGGCGGCCAGCGGCGACAGCTCCAGGAACGGCGTGTCCGGGTCGAGGAGCAGCTCGATGCGCTCGCGGGCGAGCAGCTTGCCGCGTCCGCGGTGGCGTTCGACGTACTTCGGGCCGCCGCCGGCCAGCGCCTTCGCGTGCTCGGCGTCGAGGTCGGCGAGCTTGGCGAGCATGGCCTCGCGGTGGGCCCGGTGGTCCGGGCCGTGGACGTCCAGCGCGGTCGGAAGGACCGTCACAGCAGAGCCTCCGGTATGTCCAGGTGACGGGAGCGCAGCCACTCGCCCAGGGCCTTGGCCTGCGGGTCGAAGCGGTGCTGGGCGGCGACCCCGGCGCCGAGAATGCCCTCGACGACGAAGTTGAGGGCCCGCAGGCCGGGCAGGACGTGCCGGACGACACGCAGTTCCGCGGTCTCCGGCAGGAGTACGCGCAGCCGGTCCACGGTGAGGGTGTGCGCGAGCCACCGCCAGGCGTCGTCCGTACGGACCCACACCCCGACGTTGGCGTCGCCGCCCTTGTCGCCGCTGCGGGCCCCGGCGACGAGGCCGAGCGGGGCCCGCCGGGTCGGTGCCGTCGCCGGCCACGGCTCGGGCAGCGGCGGTTGCGGTACGTCGTCCAGGACGAGGGTGTCGTGGGCGGCGGGCACCGGGATCCGGCGTCCGTCGGGCAGGACCGCCAGGTGGCCGACGGAGTCCTGGGGGACGTGGTCGGCCTCGAAGACCCCGTAGGGCGCGCCCTTTCCGGGGGGCGCCAGCACATGGAAGCCCGGGTAGCTGGCGAGCGCGAGCTCCACCGCCGCCGCGCTCAGGGCCCGCCCGACGGCCGTCTGGTCCGGGTCGCGCACGACGAGCCGCAGCAGCGCGCCTGCGGTCTCCTCGGTGTCGGCGTCGGGCCGGTCGGTGCGGACCAGGTCCCAGCGGATCTCCGCGGGAGGCGACTTGGCGAACGCGTCCGCCATCTGCTCCCGCACCAGCGCGGCCTTCGCCTCGATGTCGAGGCCGGTGAGCACGAAGACGACCTCGTTGCGGAAGCCGCCGAGGCTGTTGAGGCCGACCTTGAGGGTCGGCGGCGGGGCCTCCCCGGTCACGCCCTCGACGCGCACCCGGTCGGGGCCGTCCTGGGTGAGCCGTACGGTGTCCAGCCGGGCGGTGACGTCGGGGCCCGCGTACCGGGCAGGACCGGTCTCGTACAGGAGCTGGGCGGTGACCGTGCCGACGTCCACGAAGCCGCCGGTGCCGGGGTGCTTGGTGATGACGCAGCTGCCGTCGGCGTGGAGTTCGGCGAGCGGGAATCCGGGACGGCGGACAGCGCCGACGCCATGGCCGCCGTCGCCGTCGCCCCGCCGGAAGAAGGCGTAGTTGCCGCCGGTGGCCTGTGTCCCGCACTCCAGGATGTGCCCGGCGACGACGGCCCCGGCCAGCCGGTCGTGGTCGTCCGGCGTCCAGCCGAAGTGGGCGGCGGCGGGTCCCGTGACCAGGGCCGCGTCGGTCACCCGGCCGGTGACCACGATGTCGGCGCCCGCCCGCAGACAGGCGGCGATGCCGAAGCAGCCGAGGTAGGCGTGGGCGGCGAGGCGGTCGGGATAGCGGGCCCGCAGGTCGTCGCCCTCGACATGGGCGACGCGGACCGGGATGCCGAGCCGGTCGGCCAGCCCGCGCACGGCGTCCGCGAGGCCGGCCGGGTTCAGCCCGCCGGCGTTCGTCACCACGCGGACGCCCCGCTCGTGGGCGAGACCGAGGCACTCCTCCAGCTGGCGCAGGAAGGTGCGGGCATACCCGGCGGCCGGGTCCTTCAGCCGGTCGCGGCCCAGGATGAGCATGGTCAGTTCGGCGAGGTAGTCGCCGGTCAGTACGTCCAGCTCGCCGCCGGTGAGCATCTCGCGCACGGCGTCGAAGCGGTCGCCGTAGAACCCGGACGCGTTGCCGATGCGCAGGGTCGTCACCGGGCGGCCGCCTCGCCCGTCGGCGGGCGTCCGGCGCCGGGCGGGCCGGCGAAGGCCTGCGCGATGTCCAGCCAGCGGTCGGCGTCCGGGCCTTCGGCGCGCAGCGCCAGGTCGAAGCGGTGGGCCCGCTGGGTGACGAGGAGGCAGAAGTCGAGGGCCGGTCCGGTGACCCGCTGCGGGGCGTCCTCGGGGCCGTACGTCCACAGGTCGCCGGAGGGCGCGACGAGTTCGACGCGGAAGGCGTCGGCGGGCGGGGTGGCTCCGTGCACGCCGAAGGCGAAGTCCCGGGTGCGCACCCCGAGCCACACCACCTGCCGGATCCGGTCGGTGAGCGGGCGGGCCGCGCCGAGGGCGTCCGCCACGTCCTGGCTGTGCGCCCAGGTCTCCATGAGCCGGGCGGTGGCCATGGAGGCGGCCGACATGGGCGGCCCGTACCAGGGGAAGCGGGCGCCGGGCGGGGCGGCGCGCAGCGCCTTGTCGAGTGCGGCGCGGCCGTCCCGCCACTGTTCCAGCAGTGCGGCGGGCGGGACGAGAGCGCCCTCCCGTGCCCCTTCGTCGACGAACGACTCCGGCGCGGCGAGCGCCTTCTCGACGAGCCCGCGAAAGCCGTCCTCGTCGGTGACGGACAGCAGGGCCGAGCGGTCGGTCCAGGCGAGGTGGGCGATCTGGTGGGCGACGGTCCAGCCCGGCGCGGGGGTCGGCAGCGCCCACTCGCGCGGTCTCAACCCGGCCACGAGCCGGTCGAGTTCCTCGCTCTCCTCGCGCAGGTCGTCGATCACGGGCGTCGGGTCGGACACGATGGCGCTCCCCTCGGGCACGGCGGTGTGCGGCGCGGTGTGCTGAGGAGCATGGCAGCGCGCCGATAAACAATCAAGCACGCTTGCATGAATTGGGCCGGACCCTGCCGGCGGGTGCCCGGGCGGACCGCACGGTCCGTGGCGTACGCGCCATTCGCGGCGTACGGGCCACACATGGCGTACTCACCATTCGTGGCGTACGCGCCGCACATGGCGTACGCGCCACCCGGACCGCACGCGCCACCCGGGCCGTACGCGCCCCCCGGGCCGTCACGTGGTCAGGCGACCGGCTCCGCCAGGCTCTTCGGTCGCGCGCGTCCCACCTGTGTGCGTACCGCGCCCATGCTCGCCGCGACGACCAGGGCGATCGCCGCCGCCTGGAGGGCGGAGAGTGCCTGGTCCAGGACGAGGAAGCCGGCCGTGGCCGCGATGGCCGGTTCCAGGCTCATGAGGATCGCGAAGGTGGAGGCGGGCAGGCGGCGCAGGGCGAGGAGTTCGAGGGTGTACGGCAGGACGGAGGAGAGCAGGGCCACACCGGCGCCGAGGCCGAGTGTCACCGGATCGAGCAGCTTCGTGCCCGACTCGGCGATCCCCAGCGGCAGGAACAGCACCGCGCCGACCGCCATCGCGAGGGCGAGTCCGTCGGCCTGCGGGAAGCGGCGGCCCGTACGGGCGCTGAAGACGATGTACGCCGCCCACATCGCGCCCGCGCCCAGGGCGAAGGCGACGCCCGCGCGGTCGAGGTCGCCGAAGCCTCCGCCGCCGAGCAGGAAGACGCCCGCGAGGGCCAGTCCCGCCCAGACGACGTTGACCGCGCGGCGGGAGGCGAAGACCGAGAGGGCAAGGGGCCCGAGGACTTCGAGGGTGACGGCGGGGCCCAGCGGGATGCGGTCGACCGCCTGGTAGAAGAGGCCGTTCATGGCGGCCATCGTGACGCCGAAGACGACGACCGTGCCCCAGTCGGTACGGGAGTGACCGCGCAGCCGGGGCCGGCAGACCAGCAGCAGGACCACCGCCGCCACCAGCAGCCGCAGGCTCACCACGCCGAGCGCGCCGGCCCGCGGCATCAGGGTCACCGCCAGGGCTCCGCCGAACTGCACCGAGACCCCGCCGGCGAACACCAGGCCGACGGGACCGAGAAGGCCCCCGCGACGTACGGAGGAGGCGACCCCGGTCGGGGAAGGGGGCCGGGTCGACGTCGGGGCGGGGGTCGGGCTCACGGGCGGTCCAGGTGCTCGGCTCGGGGTTCGTCCATCGTGCTGTACTTCCGAGTCCAGGGTAATGGACTTCGTCAGGTGTGTGAACCCTTCGTGGGGCTGTCCTGGACGCATGGGCGGCGGCCGGGGTCAGGGCCCTGCCTCAGCGAGGGAGGGCGGACCGGGCGCGGGAGCTCAGCGGCGGGCCAGATACAGCCCGAGCGCCTTGTGCAGCAGCCGGTTCAGCGGGAAGTCCCACTCGCCGAGGTACTCCACGGCCTGGCCGCCGGTGCCCACCTTGAAGCGGAGCAGACCCAGCAGGTGATGGGACTCCTCCAACGTGTCGGTGATCCCCCGCAGGTCGTAGACGGCGGCGCCCAGTCGGTGGGCGTCGGTCATCATGCGCCACTGCACGGCGCTGCTGGGCTGCACCTCGCGCCTGCGGGCGGTGGAGGCGCCGTAGGAGTACCAGACGTGGTCGCCGACGGTGAGCAGGGTGGCCGCGGCGAGCACCTCGCCGTCGTGGTGGGCGAGGTAGAGCCGCATCCGGTCGGGGTCCTCGGCGGTGAGCGCGCTCCACATGCGCTGGAAGTAGGACAGCGGGCGCGGGACGAAGCGGTCGCGTTCGGCGGTCTCGGTGTACAGCCCGTGGAACACCGGCAGGTCCTCGGGGCCACCGCGCACGACCTTCACGCCGGCCTTCTCCGCCTTCTTGACGTTGCGCCGCCACTGCTGGTTGAGACCGGCGTGGATGTCCTCCAGCGGCCGTCCCGCGAACGGCACCTGGAAAACATGGCGGGGCTGCCCGGCCGCGAACCCGTCCTCGCCGCCGGGTTCGGCCGGCCGCCAGCCCATGCGGCGCAGCCGGTCCGCGAGGTCACGGGCGCGCGGTTCCTCCGACGTCGCCGGCACGTCCCCCAGCCGCCGCGCACCCGGATCCGCGATCGCCGCCTTCACCGCGTCCGCGCTCCAGCGGCGGACGACCACGGGCGGGCCCATCTTGACCGAGAACGCGCCCCGCGCCTTGAGATGGGCGAGCATCGGCGCCAGCCAACGTTCCAGGTCGGGCGCGAACCAGTCGATCACCGGCCCCTCCGGCAGGTAGGCGAGGTACCGCTTCAGCCTCGGCAGCGGCCGCAGCAGGACCAGGCCCACCCCGACCGGCCGCCCGCCGCCGTCGAACCAGCCCAGGCTCTCCGCCCGCCAGTCCTGCTTCACCTCTCCCCAGGAGGGGAGTTGCAGGGGGCTCACGGAGGAGCGGGTCGCGACGAACGCCAGGTGCTCGGCGCGGGTGATGGGCTGGACGCGGAGGGTCATGCGCGGGGCTCCTTCGGGCGTTATGGCCGGTTATCAGCCAGCCTAGGAGGGCTTGTCCACACCACCCGGCACCACGCGGCCGACCGGGTCCGCCCGTGCGCCCCTCCGCCCCTCCGCCGGTCCGCCCGTGCGCCCCTCCGCCGGTCCGCCCGTGCGCCCCTCCGCCGGTCCGCCCGTGCGCCCCTCCGCCCCTCCGCCGTCCGCCCATCCGCCTCTCCGCTCGTCCGCCGGTCCGCCGTCCGCCCATCCGCCTCTCCGCCGGTCCACCGGTCCACCGGCCCGCTCGTGCATCCCTCCGCCCCTCCGCCGGGTCCGTGCACCGCCTCCCCCTCTCTCCTCTCAGTCGGGCCGGTCCTCCGCCAGGCCCTCCGCGAGCACCTCCGCCAGATGTCTCCCCCGCACCCCCGCCAGCTGCTCCAGCTGTGTCCGGCAGGAGAAGCCGTCCGCCAGGACCACCGCCGCGGGCTCCGCCGCGCGCACCGAGGGCAGCAGCCGGTCCTCCGCGCAGGCCGTCGACACCTCGTGATGCCCCTGGGTGAAACCGAAGTCGCCGGCCAGGCCGCAGCAGCCACCGCTGAGTTCGCCCGCCAGACCGGCGGCGGCGCGCAGCCGGCGGTCCGGGTCGTCGCCGAGGACCGCGTGCTGGTGGCAGTGGGTCTGACCGACGGCGGGACGGTCCACGCGGGGCGGCCTCCAGTCGGGGGCATGGCGTTCGAGGACCTCCGCGAAGGTCAGGACGCGGGCGGCGAGGCGGGCCGCGCGCGGGTCGTCGTGCAGCAGCTCGGGCAGGTCGCCGCGGAGGGCCGCCGCGCAGCTCGGCTCCAGGACGACGACCGGGGCGGCGGTCTCCAGGACCGGCGCCATGAGGTCGAGGGTGTCCCGCAGGACGCGACGGGCGCGGTCGAGCTGGCCCGTGGAGAGGTATGTCAGACCGCAGCAGACCCGGCCGTGACGTGCCGTCAGCAGGGCGAACGGCGCCTTCGACCTGCCGTCCCCGACCGGGCTCCGGCGCAGCCGCAGCGTCGGCGGGAGCGTCACCCGCAGCCCGGCCGCCTCCAGCACCCGGACGGCCGCCTGCCCCACGGCCGGCGAGAGGTGCTCGGTGAAGGTGTCCGGCCACAGGACGACGAGATCACCGGCCGCGCCGGGTGCCGACGGGATCCCGCCTCCCGCGCCCAACCGGGCCCGGCGCCGGCCCCACCACCGGCTGAACGTCCGCGGGGCCAGCTGCGGGATCTCCCGCTCCGGCGCGATCCCGCCCAGCCGTTTCGCCGTCCACGCCAGCGGCGCCACCGAGGCGAGGGCGTTGACCACCCGCGCCGCGCGCGCACGGGACACCCAGCGCAGCCACACCGGGAGCCGTCCCATCGTGTAGTGGGCGGCGGGACGGCGCCGGCCGGCGTAGTGGTGGTGCAGGAACTCCGCCTTGTACGTGGCCATGTCGACCCCGACCGGGCAGTCCGAGCGGCACCCCTTGCAGGACAGGCACAGGTCGAGCGCGTCCCGGACCTCCGTCGAGCGCCAGCCGTCCGTCACCACCTCGCCCGCCAGCATCTCGTGCAGCAGGCGGGCGCGCCCGCGGGTGGAGTGCGCCTCCTCGCCGGTCGCCCGGAAGGACGGGCACATCACGGCGGGCCCGGGCGCCTGCGTCGTACGGCACTTCGCGACCCCCACGCACCGCCGCACCGCCGCCGAGAAGTCGCCGCCGTCCGCCGGGTAGCCGAAGGCCACGTCCACGGGGGTGCGGGGCAGCACGGAGAAGCGGAGGTTGGTGTCCAGGGGCGCCGGGCGCACCAGCATCCCGGGGTTGAGCAGGTCGTCCGGGTCCCACACCGCCTTGGCCCGCTCGAACAGTGCCACCATCTGCCCGCCGTACATCCTCGGCAGCAGTTCCGCGCGGGCCTGCCCGTCCCCGTGCTCCCCGGACAGCGAGCCGCCGTGCGCCACGACCACGTCCGCCAGTTCCTCCGAGAACCGCCGGAACCGGCCGACCCCCGACTCGGTCAGCAGGTCGAAGTCGATACGGACGTGGATGCAGCCGTCCCCGAAGTGCCCGTACGGCGTGCCGCGCAGACCGTACGCGGACAACAGCGCCCGGAAGTCGCGCAGATACGCGCCGAGCCGGGCGGGCGGCACCGCGCAGTCCTCCCAGCCGGGCCACGCCTCGGAGCCGTCCGGCATCCGGGTCGCCGTACCGCTCGCGTCCTCCCGGATCCGCCACAGCGCCCGCTGCCCGGCCGGGTCGGTGACGATCCGGGCGTCGACGACGTCCGCGCCCCGCACGACGGCCTCCGCACGCGCGCGTGCCTCCGGCGCCGACTCCCCGCCGGTCTCCACGAACAGCCAGGCCCTGCCCCGGGGCAGGTCGGTCTCCGACGGCACCAGATCGGCCGCCATCCCCTCCACCGTGAGCGGCCCGTGGGGCAGCAGCCCGGCCGCGGCCTCGGCGGCGGCGCCCTCGTCGGCGTATCCCAGCACGGCGAGCGCCCGCGCGCGGGGCGCCTCGACGAGCCCCACGACCGCCTCGGTGAGGATGCCCAGGGTGCCCTCGCTCCCGCAGAAGGACCGGGCGACATCCGCGCCCCGCTCGGGCAGCAGCGCGTCCAGCGCATACCCCGAGATGCGGCGGGGCAGCTCGGGGAATCCGGTCCGCAGCCGCGCCGACTCGCCCTCCGCCAGGGCTCGCAGGCCCTCGGGCGCCCCGGCCCATCCCGGTCCCGGCCGCAACCGCTCCCCGCGCGCGGTGACCACGTCCAGCTCCCGCACGCTGTCGGCGGTCGTCCCCCAGGCCACGCTGTGCGACCCGCACGAGTTGTTCCCGATCATCCCGCCGAGCGTGCACCGGCTGTGCGTGGACGGGTCGGGGCCGAAGCGCAGCCCGTGCGGCGCGGCGGCCTCCTGGAGGCGGTCCAGGACCAGCCCCGGCTGGACGACGGCCGTGCGCGCGTCCGGGTCCAGGGCCACGAGCCGGTTCATGTGCCGGGTGAAGTCCAGCACGACACCGGTGCCGGTGGCCTGGCCCGCGATGGAGGTCCCGCCGCCGCGGGCGACCACCGGCACGCCCCGCTCACGGCAGACCGCGAGGGTCGCGGCCACGTCGTCGGCGTCTCTGGGCGCCACGACCCCGAGCGGGACACGCCGGTAGTTGGACGCGTCCATGGTCACCAGTGCCCGGGAGGTGACGTCGAAACCGACCTCCCCCCGGACGACCCGGCGCAGTTCCGCCTCCGCATCCGCGAACGCATCGAGATCCGTCATGCGTCCAGGATGCATCCGACCACTGACAGTGACGACCGGGCCGGTGGTCCTGTAGGTATTCACAGGACCAAAAGCCGGAGAACTCGTCTCATCGAACGGACACGTGCCCGCCCGGTTTCGCCGAGGCGATACCCTCCGGCTCGTGGCTGAGATCCAGATTCCTGCTGACATGAAGCCCGCCGACGGTCGTTTCGGCGCGGGTCCCTCCAAGGTGCGGGTGGAGGCGCTGGACGCCCTGGCCGCCACCGGCGCGTCCCTGCTCGGCACCTCCCACCGCCAGGCCCCGGTGAAGAACCTGGTCGGCGAGGTCCGCGCGGGCATCGCCGAACTGTTCCAGCTCCCGGACGGCTACGAGGTCGTCCTCGGCAACGGCGGTTCCACCGCGTTCTGGGACATCGCGACCCACGGCCTGATCGAGAACAAGTCGCAGCACCTCACCTTCGGCGAGTTCAGCTCCAAGTTCGCCAAGGCCGCCAAGCTGGCTCCCTGGCTGGCCGAGCCGACCGTGATCTCCTCCGACCCGGGCACCCACCCCGAGCCCGAGGCCGAAGCGGGCGTCGACGTCTACGCCTTCACCCACAACGAGACCTCCACCGGTGTCGCCGCGCCCGTCAAGCGCGTGGCGGGCGCCGACGAGGGCTCCCTCGTCCTGGTGGACGCCACCTCCGGCGCCGGCGGCCTCCCGGTCGACATCGCCGAGACCGACGTCTACTACTTCGCCCCGCAGAAGTCCTTCGCCTCCGACGGCGGCCTGTGGATCGGTGTCTTCTCCCCGGCCGCCATCGAGCGCGCCGAGCGCGTCCACGCGTCCGGACGGCACGTCCCGGAGTTCTTCTCGCTCCCGACGGCGATCGACAACTCCCGCAAGAACCAGACGTACAACACCCCGGCCCTGGCCACCCTCTTCCTGCTCAACCAGCAGCTGGAGTGGTTCAACGGCCAGGGCGGCCTGGCCTGGTCGACGGCCCGCACCAAGGACTCCTCGACCCGGCTGTACACCTGGGCCGGGGACTCCAAGTACGCCACGCCGTTCGTCACCGACCCGGCCAAGCGCTCCCAGGTCATCGGCACGATCGACTTCGCGGACGAGATCGACGCGGCCGCCGTCGCCAAGGTGCTGCGCGCCAACGGCATCGTCGACACCGAGCCCTACCGCAAGCTAGGCCGCAACCAGCTGCGCGTCGCGATGTTCCCGGCGATCGACCCGGCGGACGTCGAAGCGCTCACCAAGTGCGTCGACCACGTGATCGAGAAGCTGTAACGGCTGCCGCCACGACGACGAGGGGCGCCCGGCACTCGCCGGGCGCCCCTCGCGTGTCCGGAGCGCCCGGCGTCACGTCCGGGCGCTCCTCCTCGCGTCCCAGGCCGCCGTGCGGCTCACGCTCGGTACACCCCGCCCCGGGGCACCACCTCGACCAGACACCTCAGACCCGACACCTCAGACCCGGCACCTCGACCCCGGCACCTCAGCCCCGCCGTCGCAGACTCCGTACGCCGAACAGCGCCGCGCAGACGACGGCGACGGCGAGCGCGCCCACCTTGAGTCCGCTGTCGCCGGACCCGCCGCTCGCCGTGGAGTCGCCCGAACCGCCGCTCCCCGTGGGCGACTTGGACTCGGCCGCCCCCTCGGGCGCGTCCTCCGCCTTGACGGAGCTGCCGGCGCCCTCGCTGCCGTACATGAGCTTGGTGCCGTCGGCGGAATACGTGACGGATTCCCCCTGTCCCTGCAACGGCACGTCGAGGCGGCCCAGCCGCTTGATCCGCCCGCCGTTCCAGTCGTAGGAGATCCCGCCGAAGTAGCCGCGCACGGCAAGCTGTTCGCCGTTCGGGGAGAAGGCCGCGTCGGTCGCCCAGAGGTCGACGGTCGCGACCGGCTCGAAGAGGTTCGTGCCGGAGGAGGAGAGTTCGGCCGGGCCCGCGTAGAGGTGCCCGCCGTCCTCGTTCTTGTCGATGATGTAGACCCGGCCGGTCTTGGGATGCACGACGAGCGACTCGGCGTCCCGCGACCCGCCCTCGTACTTCACGACGTACTGCTTGGCCCGGATCGTCTGGTCCTGGAGCACCTTGGGCTCGGGCAGGCGGTAGACCCAGACGTACGGCCACGTGACACCGTCGTTGTCGCCGATGTCGCCGACGTAGATCTGGTTGCCGGGGCCGATGGAGACGGCCTCGACGTCGCGGGGCGCGCCGATCCCGCTCATGGTGATCCGGGCGACCGTCTTCCCGGTCGCGCTGTCGACGGCGTACAGGTAGGGGCCGTCGTCGCTGTCGTTGTGCGTCCAGTAGACGCCGGGGTGCAGGTGGGAGGCGGCGAGGCCGCTGGACTCGGTGATCCGCGGGTCCTTCAGGGTGAACCCCTCGTCACCGTCGGCGGCGGAGGCGGGCACGGTGAACACACCCACGAGCAGGGCCCCGGCGAGGAGGGCGAACGGTCGGCGCATGCCCCCAAGAGTGCCATCCCCGGCCGAGCGGCCCGCGCGCGTGGCGGGCCTCACACCCCGCCCGTTCCGCCGATGGTCCGCCGATCGTCCATCATGAGCGGATGCTCAGGTTCATGCCCGTCGGCGACTCCCAGACGATCGGAAGCGCCGGCGAACACACATGGCGTTACCGGATGTGGCAGCACCTGCGCACGACGTACGGCCGCCCGTTCGCCGTCGTCGGGCCGCGCGAGACGCTCTACGACAAGGCGACGGACGCGCCCACCTCGTACGAGTACGCCGACCCGGACTTCCCCCGCGCCCATCTGGCCGGCTGGGGCGAGGGCTGGCAGCACATGGTCCCGCTGATCGGCGAGGCGGTCCGCGCGCACCGGGCCGACGTGCTCCTCGTCGCCCTCGGCCTGATCGACCTGGGCTTCTACACGAACGCGGAACAGACCGCCGCCAACATGCGGTCCTTCGTGACCGAGGCGCGGGCGGCGAACCCGCGCGTGCGGATGGTCGCGCTGCCGGTGATCCCGAACTCCCGCGCGCTGTCGGACCCCGACTTCGCCGCCGAGGTCGCCGCCTTCAACGAGCTCCTGGCCAAGGCCGTCGCCGACCTCGACGAGCCCCGCTCCGCGCTGCTGCTGGCCTCGCCCCCGCCGGGGTACGACATCAACCTCGACACCTACGACGGCACCCACCCGAACGCGAGCGGCGAACACCGGATCGCCGAGGCGTTCGCGGAGGCGATGCACCAGGGGTGGGGACTGGGCGGGGAGTACGAACAGGGCTGAGAGCCGCCCGCTCCGGCATATTCCTCTCCTCCCGTGACCCGGTCACCGTGCGTATCGTTGTACCGCGCGGCGGCACTGGTCCATGGGGCCGCCGGGGAGGAGCGCCACGATAACCGTCCTCGAAGACAGGATCGCGATGGCCGAGAGCGACAACATGGGCACACTCGACGAGATGTTCGAGCGGCTCGAGAAGATGCCCGTCCCCGAGGGATACAAGGTCGAGATCGTCGAGGGGACCGTCTTCATGGCACCGCAGCGGGACACCCACTGGGAGATCATCCTGGACATCGTCGAGCAGTTGCGGACCAAGTACCCCCGCCGGCGTGTGAAGTCGGACGTCCGCATCGACTATCCAGGACACCTCAACGGATTCGCGACCGATGTGACGGCGATGGTCGAAGGCGCCGCCAGGACGGAGGACGGCCGCTGGCGGTACGAGGACGTCGAGTTCGTCGCCGAGGTGATCTCCAAGGGCACCGCCGCCAACGACTACGGCCCGAAGAAGACCGCCTACGCCGTCGCGGAGGTCCCCGTCTACCTCATCGCCGACCCCTACCAAGGCAAATGTCATCTCTTCACCCAGCCCAAGGGCGGCGAGTACGTCAGTGAACTGACCGTCGTCTTCGGGACGGACATCGATCTCACCGCGACCTCCGTCGGCCTCACCCTCACCACCGAAGAGTTCCCCCGCGGCTGATTGCCCTTGCATAGAGCGCGCTCCAAGACGTTGGCTTGTCAACCATGAAGTACACGCAGCTCGGACGCACCGGACTCCAGGTCAGCCGACTCGTCCTCGGCACCATGAACTTCGGCCCGCTGACGGACGAAGCCGACAGCCACTCGATCATGGACGCGGCACTGGACGCGGGTATCAACTTCTTCGACACGGCGAACGTGTACGGCTGGGGCGAGAACAAGGGCCGTACGGAATCGATCATCGGAAGCTGGTTCGCCAAGGGCGGTGAGCGGCGCGACAAGGTCGTCCTCGCCACCAAGGTGTACGGCAACATGGCCGGGGACGGCGACGCCTGGCCCAACCACCACAAGCTCTCCGCGCTCAACATCCGGCGGGCGGTGGACGCCTCGCTGAAGCGGCTCGGGACCGACTACATCGACCTCTACCAGTTCCACCACGTCGACCGGGACACCCCGTTCGACGAGATCTGGCAGGCGATCGACGTCCTGGTCCAGCAGGGCAAGATCCTCTACGCGGGGTCCTCCAACTTCCCCGGCTACAAGATCGCCCAGGCCAACGAGATCGCCGCCCGTCGCGGCGGCACGATCGGGCTGGTCAGCGAGCAGTGCCTGTACAACCTCGCCGAGCGGCGCGCCGAGATGGAGGTCGTCCCGGCCGCGCGGGAGTACGGCCTCGGGGTCATCCCCTGGTCGCCGCTCCAGGGCGGCCTGCTGGGCGGGGTCATCAAGAAGGAGGCCGAGGGCGGACGCCGTGCCTCCGGCCGGGCCGCGGACACGCTCGCCCAGCCCGCCGCGCGGGCGCAGATCCAGGCCTATGAGGACCTGCTGGAGAAGCACGGCGTGGAGCCCGGCGAGGCCGCGCTGGCCTGGCTGCTCACCCGGCCCGGCGTGACCGGCCCGATCGTCGGTCCGCGCACCGCCGGGCAGCTCGAATCCGCCCTGCGCGCGGTCGAGCTGGAGCTGGGCGAGGAGCTGCTGGAAGGCCTCGACGAGATCTTCCCGGGCCCGGGGCCGTCGCCGGAGGCCTTCGCCTGGTAGTCACCCGGTCACCGGGTGTCCGGGCGGCTGCCGCTGCCTGGCGGCCGCGCCGTGCTCACCTGCCGAGCGCGGCCGCCAGGGCGACGACGACGAACAACAGTACGAGCGCACCGGCCATGATCCGGTTCCGGGTTTTCGGGTCCACGCCCTTGAGCCTAACCGGCGCCGTCGCCGCCCTCGGAACCGGTCCGCCCTCCGGCTCCCAGCGGCCAGCGCCCCTCGGTCTCGTAGCGGGGCTGCTCGCCCGGCACACCCGACCTCGGCAGGTGGCTGCGCACCAGGCACAGGTCCGTCACCGTCCAGGTGGTGCTGGTGAAGCCGGCGAGGGCGTCGACGTACGGGCGGGCGTCCACGGCGTCGCGGCTGCGGGCCACCGTCAGGTGGGCCTGGTAGCGGCGGTGCTCCCCCGTCGGCACCCCGGCCTTGCGCGCGGCCGCCTCGCTGCGGTCGGCCAGCAGCCGCAGCGCCTCCAGGTCACCGGCCGCGCCCGCCCACAGCGCCCGCCCGTGCCCGAACTGACCGCCGCCGCGTACCGCCAGCGGGAAGGGCGCCGTACGGTGTGCCGCGCGCTCCAGACGGGCGGACAGCTCCGGTACGAGGCCGTCGTCGACCTCGCCGTAGAACGCGAGCGTGAAGTGCCAGCCGGGGCGGCCCGTCCAGCGCAGGCCCGCCGCACCGGGCAGCTCCTTCAACACGGCGACCTCGGCGGCCAGTTCGCGGGTGACGTGCTCCGGCGGCAGCACGGCGGCGAAGAGTCTCATGCGTGTCACCCTTCCAGGGAACGGATCGTCCGGCGAGCGGCCCGGGCAGAGGAACTGCACGGGCAGGGGCCCGGTGGGCGAGTGTCCACCGGGCCCCTGTTCCGGGCGCGTGCCCCGGACGTCCTGTGCGCAGGACGTCATCAGGCACGGCTCACGCCACCGCGGCCAGCCGCTCCTGGCGTTCCCGGGGGACGAAGCCGACCCGGGGGTGGCCGTGGTTCCAGCCGACCGACAGGCGCAGGCCGCCGATGCGGGCCACGACCAGGCCGATGGTGACGGCCGCGGCGGCCGCGATCGCGCCGCCCACCGCCAGGCCCGCCCGGACTCCGTACGTGTCCGTGATCCAGCCGGCGATCGGCGCGCCCACCGGCGAGCCGCCCATGAACACCATCATGTACAGGGCCATCACCCGGCCCCGCATGGCCGGGTCGGTGGCCATCTGCACGCTGGTGTTGGCGGTGACGTTGACCGTCATGCCGAACATCCCGATCGGCGCCATGAGCAGGGCGAACAGCCACAGGGAGGGAGCGAGCGCCGCGACGATCTCGACCGCGCCGAAGACCACCGCCGCCGCGACCAGCACCCGCATCCGGGCGGTGCCCCGACGGGCCGCGAGCAGCGCGCCGGCCAGGGAGCCGGCCGCCATCAGCGTGTTGAAGAGGCTGTACGAGCCCGCTCCGGCGTGGAAGACGTCGTCGGCGAAGGCCGAGAGGTACACGGGGAAGTTGAAGCCGAAGGTGCCGACGAACCCGATCAGGACGATCGTCCAGATCAGCTCGGGGCGCCCGGCGACGTAGTGCAGGCCCTCGCGCAGCTGGCCCTTGCCGCGCGGCGCGCGCTCGACGACGTACAGCTCGCGGGCGCGCATCAGCAGCAGGCTCGCGATGGGCGCGACGAAGGACAGGCCGTTGGCGAGGAACGCCCAGCCGGTACCCACCCCGGTGATCATCAGGCCCGCGACGGCGGGGCCGACCAGGCGCGCGGACTGGAAGTTGGCGGAGTTCAGGCTGACCGCGTTCTGGAGCTGGTCGCGGCCGACCATCTCGGTCACGAACGACTGGCGGGCCGGGTTGTCGACCACCGTGGCGAGGCCGGCGACGAACGCGGCGAGGTAGACGTGCCAGACCTGGACATGGCCGGAGAGGGTGAGGGAGGCGAGCACGAGGCCGGTGACGGCCATCGCGGACTGGGTGACGAGCAGCGTGCCGCGCTTGGGCAGACGGTCGACGAGGACGCCGCCGAAGAGACCGAAGAGCAGCATCGGCAGGAATTGCAGAGCCGTCGTGACACCGACGGCCGTGGAGGAGCCGGTGAGGCTGAGCACCAGCCAGTCCTGGGCGATGCGCTGCATCCAGGTACCGGTGTTGGAGACGACCTGGCCGATGAAGAACAGGCGGTAGTTCCGGACCTTCAGGGAGCTGAACATCGACGATCTGCCGGTCCTCCCGGAGGAGGTGTCGTGGGCGGTCGGTGCGGGGGCGGAAGGTGCTCCGGATCCCGTACTCAAAGGGGGTCGCCTCCTTGCGGCTGTGCTTACAGGTGTGCGAGCTTCTCCAGCACGGGGGCGGCGGCGCGCAGTGTCGCCCACTCGTCCTGGTCGAGGCCCTCGACCAGGGAGGCCAGGAAGGCGTTCCGCTTGCGGCGGCTCTCCTCGAGCATCGCCGTGGCCTGTTCGGTCTGGGTGACGACCTTCTGGCGCCGGTCGTCGGGGTGCGGCTCCAGTCGGACCAGACCCTTGGCCTCCAGCAGCGCGACGATGCGCGTCATCGACGGCGGCTGGACATGCTCCTTACGGGCGAGTTCGCCCGGGGTCGCGCTGCCGCACTGGGACAGGGTGCCCAGCACCGACATCTCGGTCGGGCTGAGCGACTCGTCGACCCGCTGGTGCTTGAGCCGACGGGACAGCCGCATGACGGCGGATCGCAGAGAGTTCACGGCGGCAACATCGTCGCCATGGGTAAAGTCCGACATGTTCTTTAGCGTAACTCATTACCCTCGCTAAAGACCACTCGGGACACGCAGAGATGCCCGCGAGCCGGGCCACTCAACCCGGATATCACTCATATGGGTGACACCCCTGCGGAACGTCACGCCCCGCACGGCAGCGTGCCGCGACTCTCGTGTACATGGGGACCAGCGTGCTCAGCCTGCGGATAGACGGGGAGCTGCTCGAAAGGCTCCGGCATCACGCGGCGAAAAGGGGAATGAGCGTCCAGGACTATGTCGTCCGGACGCTCATTCGGGATGACTTCGACGAGCGGTTCCAGACCGCCGTCGACGAGACGGAGAAGTTCTACGGGGTCACGTGAGGGCCCTCGGCCGTCGGACCGGACCGGACCGGCACACCGGCATCGGGCGGGTCCGGGCGGGGACCGGCATCAGGTCAGACCGAGCGCCGGCATCAGGTAGTAGAAAGCGAACACCGCCGACACGACGTACATCGCGACCGGCACCTCCTTGGCCCGGCCGGCCGCCAGCCGGAGCACCACGAAGGTGATGAAGCCCATGCCGATGCCGTTGGTGATCGAGTAGGTGAACGGCATCATCACCATCGTGATGAAGGCGGGGATGGCGATGGTGTGGTCGGCCCAGTCGATCTCCTTGACCGAGCCGGCCAGGATCAGGAAGCCGACCGCGAGCAGAGCCGGGGTGGCCGCCTGGGACGGGACCATCGTGGCGACGGGGGTCAGGAACAGGGCCACGGCGAACAGCGCGCCGGTGACGACGTTCGCGAAGCCGGTGCGGGCGCCCTCGCCGACGCCGGCCGTGGACTCCACGAAGCAGGTGGTGGCCGAGGAGGAGCTGGCGCCGCCCGCGGCGACCGCGATGCCGTCGACGAAGAGGACCTTGTTGATGCCGGGCATCTGACCCTGCGCGTCGGTGAGCTTGGCCTCGTCGCTGACGCCCATGATCGTGCCCATCGCGTCGAAGAAGCACGACAGCAGGACGGTAAAGACGAAGAGGATGCCGGTCAGCACGCCGACCTTGTCGAAGCCGCCGAACAGGCTGAACTTGCCGATCAGCCCGAAGTCAGGGGTGGCGACCGGGTTGCCCGGCCACTTGGGCGTGGTCAGACCCCAGGACGGAATCTTCGCGACCGCGTCGATGATCAGCCCGAGGACGGTCATGGCGACGATCGAGATCAGGATCGCGCCGGAGACCTTGCGCACGATGAGCGCCAGCGTGAGCAGGGCGCCCAGCACGAAGACCAGCACCGGCCAGCCGTTGAGGTGGCCGTCGGCGCCCAGCTGGAGCGGGACGGTGGTCTGGGCGACGTCCGGGATCCGGGAGACGAAGCCCGAGTCGACCAGCCCGATCAGCATGATGAACAGGCCGATACCGATGGAGATCGCCTTGCGCAGGCCGTAGGGGACCGCGTTCATGACCCGCTCGCGCAGACCGGTGGCGACGAGCAGCATCACGATGAAGCCGGCCAGGACCACCATGCCCATGGCGTCCGGCCAGGTCATCCGCGGGGCGAGCTGGAGCGCGACCACGGAGTTCACGCCGAGACCGGCGGCGAGCGCGATGGGCACGTTGCCGATCACACCCATGAGCAGCGTGGTGAACGCGGCCGTGACCGCCGTCGCCGTGACCAGCTGGCCGTTGTCGAGCTGGTGCCCGTACATGTCCTTCGCGCTGCCCAGAATGATCGGGTTCAGCACGATGATGTACGCCATCGCGAAGAAGGTGGCGAAACCGCCGCGGATCTCGCGGGACAGCGTGCTGCCGCGCTCGGAGATCTTGAAGTAGCGGTCGAGGGCGCCGTACGCGGACGTGCCGCCCGGCTGTTCGGGCGCGGGGACCTTGGCGGGAGCCGAGGTGGGCATGCGGGACCTCAGGGGGTGCAGGGGGTGGGGAACGTGATCGAGCCCCGCCGCCTCCAGGTCACCAACAGGTCTCCCCCACGTTTCTGTTGGAGTTTCCTACGACTGGAAGTAGCCAGACTCAGACCGTTTCAGTATGAACATATGAAGTCGAATTGGCCATCTCCGCGCGTAGACCACTGCCGTGCAAGGGATCCGCGGGCGCGGGCGGGGACCGGTGGCGCGCCTCGTAAGCTGTGCCCATGGCCAAATGGACCCCCAAGCACGAGGCGCCCGAGCCCCTGGAGGGCCCCGTGGTCGCCACCATCACCGGCGGCACGATCATCTGGTTCGTCCTGTTCCTCGTCCAGCTCCCGTTCTACGGCTGGTTCGACGACCGGGGTCAGGCGTGGTGGGTCTGGACCTGCCTGGCCGGCGGCGGACTGGGCCTCATCGGCATCTGGTACGTGAGGAAGCGGGACGCGGCGATCAAGCGGGCGGCCGCGGCGGCCGCGGACCCGGTGCGGACGACCGAGCGGTAACGGACGGACCGGCGACCACGGCATCACCCCTCCCCCGCCCCCTCGCCCCCTCGCCCCCTCGTCGGATCTTCCGCACCCCCGACGGGTGAAGCCCCAGAAGCGCACGTACCGTCGAATGCATGACGCACATCGACGCCGGTGCCGAGCTTGATCCCGTGCATCCCGTCCCCATGCCCTCGCCCCCGGCGATCGGCCTGACCACGGCCCAGGTCGCGGAGCGCGTGGCGCGGGGGCAGGTCAACGACGTACCGGTGCGCAGCAGCCGCTCCCTGTCCGAGATCGCCCGCGCCAACGTCTTCACCCGGTTCAACGCGATCATCGGCGCGCTGTGGCTGGTCATGCTGTTCGTCGCGCCGTTCCAGGACAGCCTGTTCGGTTACGTGATCATCGCCAACACCGGGATCGGCATCATCCAGGAGTGGCGGGCGAAGAAGACCCTGGACTCGCTCGCCGTGATCGGGGAGTCCCGGCCGACGGTGCGGCGGGACGGCGCGGCGGTCGAGATCGGCACCTCTGAGATCGTGCTCGACGACCTCATCGAGATCGGGCCGGGCGACAAGGTGGTCGTCGACGGCGTCTGCGCCGAGACCGACGGGCTGGAGATCGACGAGTCCCTGCTCACCGGTGAGGCCGACCCGGTCGTCAAGCGGCCCGGCGACAAGGTCATGTCCGGCAGCTTCGTGGTGGCCGGCGGCGGGGCCTTCAAGGCCACCCGAGTCGGACGCGAGGCCTACGCGGCCCAGCTCGCCGAGGAGGCCTCCCGCTTCACGCTCGTCCACTCCGAGCTGCGCTCCGGCATCTCCACGATCCTCAAGTACGTGACGTGGATGATGATCCCGACCGCGATCGGCCTGATCATCAGCCAGCTCGTCGTCAAGCAGTACGGGCTCAAGGACGCCATCGCCCGGACCGTCGGCGGCATCGTCCCGATGGTCCCGGAGGGGCTCGTGCTCCTCACCTCCGTCGCCTTCGCCATCGGCGTCATCCGGCTCGGCCGAAAACAGTGCCTCGTCCAGGAGCTGCCCGCCATCGAGGGCCTCGCCCGCGTCGACACCGTCTGCCTCGACAAGACCGGCACCCTCACCGAGGGCGGCATGGACGTCATGGAGCTGCGGACGCTCGACGGTCATGACGAGACGTACATACGCAAGGTGCTCGGTGCGCTCGGGGAGTCCGACCCGCGGCCCAACGCCTCCCTCCAGGCCGTCATCGACGCCTACCCGGACACCGAGGAGTGGCGCTGCACCGAGTCGCTGCCCTTCTCCTCCGCCCGCAAGTACAGCGGCGCCTCCTTCAGCGAGGGCAACGGGGAGTCCAGCACCTGGCTGCTGGGAGCACCCGACGTCCTGCTCGCCGACGGCGACCCCGCCCTCGACGAGACCGGACGGCTCAACGAGGAAGGGCTACGGGTGCTGCTGCTCGCCCGGGCCGTGCGCGACCTCGACGGCCCCGACGTGGCCGAGGGCGCCCGCCCCGCCGCCCTCGTCGTCCTGGAACAGCGGCTGCGCCCGGACGCGGCCGACACCCTGCGCTACTTCGCCGAGCAGGACGTCCACGCGAAGGTCATCTCCGGCGACAACGCGGTGTCCGTCGCGGCGGTCGCGGGCAAGCTCGGACTCACCGGCGCCACCCTCGACGCCCGCCGGCTGCCCGCCGCCCAGGAGGACATGGCGCGCGCCCTGGACGAGGGCACGGTGTTCGGACGGGTCACCCCGCAGCAGAAGCGGGACATGGTGGGCGCCCTCCAGTCCCGCGGCCACACGGTCGCGATGACCGGCGACGGCGTGAACGACGTACTCGCCCTCAAGGACGCCGACATCGGCGTGTCCATGGGATCGGGCTCCGAGGCCACCCGGGCCGTGGCCCAGATCGTGCTGCTGAACAACAGCTTCGCCACGCTGCCCTCGGTGGTCGCGGAGGGCCGTCGAGTGATCGGCAACATCACCCGCGTGGCCACGCTGTTCCTGGTGAAGACCGTCTACTCGGTCCTGCTGGCCGTGCTGGTGGTGTGCTGGCAGGTCGAGTACCCGTTCCTGCCCCGGCATCTGACCCTGCTGTCCACCCTGACCATCGGCGTCCCGGCGTTCTTCCTCGCCCTCGCCCCCAACAAGGAGCGGGCCAGACCCCACTTCGTCCGGCGGGTGATGCGGTACTCGATCCCGGGCGGGGTGGTGGCCGGGGTGGCGACCTTCGTGACCTACCTGATCGCCCGCCACCACTACACCGGCCCGGGGGCGCTGGACGCCGAGACCAGTGTGGCGACCCTGACCCTGTTCCTGATCTCGATGTGGGTGCTGGCGATCGTCGCCCGCCCCTACACCTGGTGGCGGGTCGTGCTGGTGGCCTCGATGGGCGCGGCGTTCGTCCTGGTCCTGGTCGTGCCCACGCTCCAGCACTTCTTCGCGCTGAAGCTGGTGGGGATGCAGATGCCGTGGATCGCGGTCGGCATCGCGGCGGTGGCGGCGGCCGCCCTGGAACTCCTGTGGAGAGAGGTCGGCCGCCGCTTCCCGGCGTAGCGGTACCGCCGCCGCGGTACCGCCGGATCCGGCTTACTTCACGTCGATGAAGTCACCCATGGCGTTGACGGCCGGGGTGGTCGTGCTGCCCGCGAAGACGTAGCGGAAGTAACCGTCGCCCGCGGCCTTGACCGTGGTGCTCAGGTTGCCCGCCGAGTTGGTCTTGACCGTCTTGACCGTGGTGTAGACGGTGGAGCCCTTCTTGCGGAACTGGAGCTTGACCGGCTGGCCGGCGTAGCCCGTGTAGTTCTTGCCGTCCCAGTTCGCACGGGTCAGCTTGCCGGTGACCGTGATGGTCTTGCCCTTCTTCACCGGCTCCGGCGCGGCGTTCGCCGTCAGCTTCGACAGGCGCTGGACCTTCTGGGCGCCGAGGTCGCCCTGCCACTGCATGTTGACGTGCTCGTCCATCGCGAGGGCGCCGACCTTCCAGGCACCGGCCTGGGCGTTGCTCAGGTCGTCGAACTCGTCCGCGGCGGCCGGGCGGAACTGGATCTTGGCCGTGCAGCGCAGCACGGTCGTGGACGCGGCGGTGCAGGTGCCCGAGTCGTCGCCGCCGAGCAGGTCGGTCGGAGTGGCGATCTTGGCGCCGCGGTAGAGCACGGGGCCGGTCTCGAAGGAGTCGGCGCTGAGGGTCGCGGGGTGCGTCACGGTGTAGGTCGCCGTGACCGTGACCTGCCCGGTCGGGCCGACCACGATGTTCTTGCCGCTGTTGACCTTGACGTTGGAGAAGGAGACGCCGGACAGCGGGTTGTTGCCGACAGCCTGCGCGGCCGGGACGGCGAAGGCGGAGAGGGCCAGGGCGCCGGTGACGGCGGCCACGGTGGCACGTATACGCATGGGTTCCCCAGATGGGAGAAGGGGGGTCCCGGCGCTGGTCGTTCCTCACGGCTCGTCGTCGGCTCGGGACCCGAAGTGACGGGTGAGCCTGCTGGCTCGACGAGTGAGATTCGTGAAGGGTGCGATTGGTTGTACGGGTGATGCGGGAGAGTCGTAAATTTACGCGCCCGTAACATTCCGACGGCGGGGCGCGGAGGACCGGGCACGACGAGAACGCCCGGCCCCGGGGAAGATCCGGGGCCGGGCGGAACGCGTGCGGGGCTGTCGCTGCTACTTCACGTCGATGAAGTCACCCATGGCGTTGACGGCCGGGGTGGTCGTGCTGCCCGCGAAGACATAGCGGTAGTAGCCGTCGACGGAGGCCTTGACCGTGGTCTTCAGGGTGCCCGTCGTGCTGGTCTTGATCGTCTTGACCGTGGTGTAGACGGTGGAGCCCTTCTTGCGGAACTGGAGCTTCACCGGCTGGGTGGAGTAGCCCCCGTACTTGAGGGTGTCCCAGTTGGCGCGGGCCAGCTTGCCCGTGACCGTGATCGTCTTGCCCTTCTTCACCGGCTCCGGCGCCGCGTTCGCCGTGAGCGTCGAGGCGCGCTGGACCCGGTGGGTCGTCTGGTAGTCGTTCCAGTACATGTTGACGTCGTCCCGGGCGAGCACCCCGACCGACACGTGCCAGGTGCCGGCCAGCAGGCTGGCGGGCAGGTCGCGGCCCGGGGTGGCCGAGATGGTGAGCTTGCAGGTCGACGTGGTGGCACTGGCCGCGGTGCAGGCGGCCGCGTCCTCGCTCGGCAGCAGCAGGCCGTTGAGCCCCGACTCGGTGTTCGTACCGTGCCACAGGCTGATGAAGGCGTCCGCGATGCCGGTGGAGTGGCTCGCGGTCACCGACACGGTGAACTTCTTGGCGCCCGTCGTGCCGACGACGATGTCCTTGCCGGAGTTGACCGTGACCTTGGAGACCTTCGGCAGCTCGCCCGCGGCGGCCGTCGCCCGCAGCCCCGACCCGGCCGACGGGACCCCGAAGCGCTCGGCGGCGGTCGGCCGGGACAGCCCCCCGTCGCCCTGCGGTCCGGCCTGCGCGGCGGGCACGGCGAAAGCGGACAGGGCGAGGGCGCCGGAAACGGCGGCCACGGTGACTCGGATGCGCATGCGCTCCTCCGATGAAGTCAGGAAGCGATCAGTGGGTCTGTTGGCTCATGTGATCAGAGCTGTGACAGGTGCGCATGGTTGCATGAACCGAGGAGATTCTCCGACGGGTTTACCGAAAGGGAGTTCTCTTCGCCCGCGCGTGCGGGCGCGTACACGCGGACGAGGCCTGTACGCGCCCTGCCGGCAAGGGACTGGCCGTCGCCCTGCCGGCGAGAGACTGGCCGTCGAGGTCAGTCGAACCAGCGGTCGCGGGCCAGTTCCTCGGTGCGGGAGGGGTCTTCGAGGAGGGCCGCGACCTCGAAGCGGCGGGGCCACTGGCCGGCCGCCCAGGCCAGGCCCGCGGCCACGCCCTCCAGGGTCGAGGCGTGCAGGACGCCGTCGCCGGTGAGGCGCCAGTCCAGTTCCGTGCCGTCGACGAGGAGTTCCTCGTGCTCGACGTACGACCGCGGGGTGCGCGGCCCGAGCAGCACCCCTACCGACTCCGGTACGTCGTGTTCGGCGCCCTCGGAGCCGACCTCGCCGGTGACGGACTCGCTCAGCCGTCGCACCTGGAACAGCTCGGCGAGCTGGGCGACCAGCGCCGGGCGTACCGGCAGCAGCGGGACGCCCTCGGTGAAGGACAGCAGGTCGGGTGAGTCGACCACCACGGCGTCGGCCGCGTCCACGACCCGTACCTGGCCGTCGACGACCGCCCGCAGCTCGTCCGGCAGCGTCACCTGCTCGGGATCCAGCTCGGCCAACGCGCTGTACAGGCCGTGCAGTTGAGCGGCGGTGACGGAACGCTCCGGGTCGGCGAGCCGGTCGAGCAGTTCGGCGGCGCCACCCGGCTCGTCGAGCAGCGCGGCCACGGAGGTGCGCACACCGAGCGCCCGCAGCACCTGCTCGTCGTCGAATCCGGTCGCGTCGGCCTCGTCGTACAGCCCGCGCAGCAGCGGGTCGCCGCCCGCGGCGAGCAGGCCGGCCGGGCGGCGGCCGTCGATCACCGGGTGCCCGCGCAGCCACCAGGCCGTGTAGGGCCGTACGACCTCGTGGGTGCCGTCGGGCAGCAGGATCCGCAGCGGCTGGATCAGCGCGTCGCGCAGCGGGGGCAGCGCGAGCAGGGCGAGGGCCTGCGGCCAGCGGTCCTCGTCGACGAGGTCGAGGTCGCGCACGGCGACGAGTTCGGTGGCGACGGGCGGCACCGGGGTGTCCGGGAACCGGTCGAGGATGTCCTCGCACCACACGTCCACGGCGTCCAGCAGCCCGGCGTCGTCGGGTTCGGCGAAGTCCCCTTCGCGGGGCTCCAGTTCATCGGGGTCGAGGACCACGTCCGTGGCCCGGACCAGGGCGAAACCGGCGAGCACGCCACAGGCGGCCAGCGGCTGTTCGCCCCACCTCTCGGCCAGTTCGGCGTCGACGAAGGCCAGTTCGTCCTCGCGCATCACCTGCGCGAAGGCGCTGCCGGGCAGCACCAGTTCGCCGGCGGGGGCGGGTTCGCCGTCCTCGTCGGGCAGGGCCAGCGCGCCGAGCCAGGGTTCCTCGCCGGGGTCGAGACCGGCGTCCCGGACCAGCGCGAGGACGATGTCGGCGAGTTCCTCGGCGTCCGGGGTGTCCTCTTCCCACGCCCCGCCCTCGTCGTCGAGGGAGGCGGCGACGGCGGCCCGGACCTGGGGCGTGGTCAGGACGGCGCGGGAGGTGGCGGGCAGGGCGCCGAGCTTCTCCAGCAGCGGGTGGGCGGCGTCCGGGTGGGCGACCTTGAGGCCGAGCCGGGCGAGCACCTCGGGGTCGATCCGGGCGCCGTCCGGGGTGGGCAGCAGTACCTGCCGGGGGCCGATGGTGGTCCGTCCGTCGGCGAGCGGGACGGGCAGCCCGGAGAGCCGGTCGGGGTCGACGCCGGCGAGGCTGTCGTACAGCCGCCGCCACCAGTCGGGTTCCTTCTCCAGCCCGGCCAGCCGGTCGACCGCGTCGGCGAGCGGTACCCGGGCCACGCCCAGCGTGCGCAGCTCGACACGGCGTTCGAGGCCGGCGGGCAGCAGGGTGGGGAGCACCTCGGCGAGGACCTCTACGGTCTCGCCGCCCGCGCTCTCGACCACTTCGGCGTCGCGCGGGCGCAGGGCTTCCGGAAGGTCGGAGTCGGGGGTGCCGTCCGGCGCGAGAGCGGGCGGCAGGAAGGCCGTGCGGGGCAGCCGTTCGAGGATCGCCTGCCGCAGGGCGCCGTCGAGTTCGCCCTTGCCGAGCGGGCCGGGCACGAGGTCGATGACGCCGTCGCTCACCGGGCGCCACCCGGCGAGGAGTTCGGTGTACGCGTCGGCCGCGCGCTGCACGAGGAAGTCGGTCAGCGGGCCGGGGGCCGCGTGGCGCCGGGTGGTGTCCAGCGGGAAGGAGGCGATGAGCAGGGCGGGGACGCCCAGGGGCTCGTCGCTGGGGGTGGGGGCGTGGACGTAGGGGCTGGTGCGGGGGCGCGCGGGAGTGCCGTCGCCGTCCACGGGCACCGCCCAGGTGACCGACCACTGGGGGCGCAGCCGCTCCTCCACGGGGCGGTCGGCGAGCAGGTCGGGGGTGAGCGGGCCGTGCGCGGCGACGGTGCGCCAGCGGGTGGTGCCGTCACGGGAGTCCGCCAGGACGGTGTGGTCGCCGTCGGTGCGGCGTTCCAGGGTGCGGGGGCTGCCGTCGCCGATCTCGACCACGACCTCCGCCAGGCCGGGCAGGGCGAGGAGGAGGGCGTCGTCGACGGCGTCGAGGAGGCGTTCGGCGAGGTCGGCGGCGGCCGTGTCGCGCAGCGGGAGGACGACGACCGTGTCGTAGGGGTCGGGGGCGGTGCCCTCGGCGGGGAACGGCAGGCGCAGCAGGGGGACGTGACCGTCCCGGCGGCGGATCTCGTCGCCGAGGCCGGGGCTGTGCCCGGCCACCTCGGAGGCCAGCTCGCGGGCCTCCGCCAGAGACCAGCGGACCCCGCCGTGGCGGGCGAGGACCGCGGGTTCGTCGGTGACGGCGAGGACGGCGGCGAAGCCGACGCCGAAGCGGCCCACCGCGGTGTCGTGGGCGCCGCGCTTGGCGGAGGCGCGCAGCGTCGACAGCGACTCGACGCCGGTCGCGTCCAGGGGCGCGCCGGTGTTGGCGGCGGCGAGGACGCCGTCGCGGAGGGTGAGCCGGAGGCGGCCCGGGACGCCCGCGCGGGCGGCGGCGTCCGCGGCGTTCTGGGCGAGCTCGACGACGAGCCGGTCGCGGTAGCCGCCGAGGACCAGGTCCTCCTCGGCGTTGGCGTCCTCACGGAAGCGGGCGGGGCTGGTGGCCCAGGCGTCGAGTACACCGCGGCGCAGACGGGCCGTTCCGAAGGGGTCCGCGCCCTCGGGTGCCGGCCGCACGAACTTGCTCACGTTCACACTCTCCTCATCGGCGTGAGGTCGAAGGTACCGCGCGGTCGAGGGCGCTCCCGCCGTGCCGACGAGCGTCGCTCAGCCGGTCCCGACCGATTCTGCCGCTCCGGAACTCGTTCGGCCCCTCCGGCGCCCGAGCGGGCACCCCGGCCCTCGCCACTCACGCAGCCCACCCGAGACCCACCCGGACCCATCCAGCCCGTCCGGCGTTCGAGGACGAGGCCGTTCAGGCCGAAGCGGGGTCCGGGGGCGGCAGCCCCCGGGGACGGGACGGGAAGGGGCGGCGGGGCGGGGGCGAAAGAACCCCCGGGACGGGGCCCCAGGGGTGCACAACCCCCGGAACAGGGACGAAGCCCCCGGAACAGGGGCAGGAAGCCCCGGAAAGGGGGTCGCGGGCGCGCGGATCCCCCGCCACGGCACCCTACGAGTGCCCCAGCTCCGCCGTCTCCTCGTCCGCCGTCACCACCGGCACCGATCCCGAATCCGGGGCCGGTCGCAGCGGGAAGGGATCCACCCGGGTCTCGTCGATCACCGGCTCCGCCGGGCGGGGCGGCGTCGGCATGACCGCGGCCTCGGAGTGACCGCCGCAGCCGTAGGTGAAGGAGACGACCCGGCCGTCGGCCGGGGAGAACTCGTTGGCGCAGACGCCGAACGCCTGCCCGAGGGAGCCACCGATGGGCAGCAGGAAGCCACAGCTCACACAGGGCGCCGGAGCCGCCTGGGCCATGGGGGTCTTCGCCCCGAACGACTCCTCCCAGCGGTCGGCGCCGATGTGCAGGCCGTACCGGGACAGCACCCGCGCCCGGCGCATGCCGAGCTCCTCGGCCACCGAGGCGAGGGAGCCGCGGGAGGGCACGGTAGGCAGCGTCGCGGGCGTACCGGCGGTGACCTCCGCGTCCTCGGCCTCGGCGAGTTCGGCCATCTCCTCGGAGACGGGCGCGTTCGGCGGGAGCTCGTCCTCGCCGGTGTAGCCCGGCTCCAGCCGGAGGTCGTCGGCGTCGGTCGGCAGGAGGTCGCCGGGGCCCATGTCCCCGGGGCGCAGCCGCTCGCTCCACGGCACCCACTCCGGTGCCAGCACCGCGTCGGGCCCGGGCAGCAGGACCACCTCGTCGAGGGTGACGATCTTGGCGCGCGACGCGCGGGCCACCGTCACCGCCCAGCGCCAGCCCCGGTACCCGAGTTCCTTGCACCCGAAGAAGTGTGTGACAACGCGGTCGCCCTCGGACTCCAGCCCCACGTGCTCGCCGACCACCCCGGGCGCGGCGGCCTCCTCGGCGGCGGCTCGGGCGAGGTCGACCGCCTCGGCGCACAGACGGTCGGGGGTGCGGCTTCGCGTTGTCGCTGCGCTCACAGGTATCGCTTCTCTCCTACGCCGTCTCTCGGGTGCGCCGGCCTGAAGGCGGCAGGGCGAACGGAGCGGACCGAAGGGCCGCGTCGACGTCCGCGCCCGACGCGCTCGGGCGCACCTACGTCATCCATTCTGCGGGATGTCCGAGAGGCGCGCGGCCGAGAACGTTCGCCACGGCGCGCTACGCACGCTACCTGTTCGCGTGCGCTTGGCCTACACCGACGGGACTGTTCGCCGCCTCCCGATGATGTTTCGTGCTGTTTCCCGGCCGCCCGACCGCGCCGTCCGGTCACAAAGTGCACGCCCATACGCGCGGTAACCGCACTAGGCACAGCCTTATCGGGGCACTATGACGTACGTGGCAGCCGCGAGGTCGTCCCAGAGCGCCGCCGGGACCGGTGGAGTGAAGGGCAGCAGTCGAGGTGGCGGTTCGGGCCGGGTCACCGGGTCCGTCCGCGCGGTCGGCCGTGCCCTGCACCTGCCCTTCACCGGAACCGCCCGCGGCATCCGCAAGGCCACGCACGCGCACGGCGCCGGCGAGTCCGGCCTGGGCAAGCTGATCGAGCTGCACGGCGTGAACGGCGCGGGCGACGTCATGATCACCATCGCCCTCGCCTCCACCGTGTTCTTCTCGGTGCCGACGGACGAGGCCCGCGGGCGGGTCGCGCTCTACCTCGCGATCACCATGGCGCCCTTCACGGTCCTGGCGCCCGTGATCGGGCCCCTCCTGGACCGGCTGCCGCACGGCCGCCGCGCGGCCATGGCGGGCGCGATGCTCGCCCGCGCGCTGCTCGCCCTGGTGCTGTCGGGGGCGGTGATCACCGGCAGCATCGGGCTGTACCCGGCCGCGCTCGGCGTGCTCGTCGCGTCGAAGGCGTACGGGGTGGTCAGGAGCGCGGTCGTGCCACGGCTGCTGCCGCCGGGGTTCTCCCTGGTGAAGGCGAACTCCCGGGTGACCCTGGGCGGGCTGCTGGCGACGGGTGTCGCCGCGCCGATCGGGGCCGGGCTCCAGGCGGTGGGCCCGCGCTGGCCGCTCTACGGCGCCTTCGCGATCTTCGTCGCGGGGACCTTCCTGTCCTTCTCCCTGCCGCCGAAGGTCGACTCGGCCAAGGGCGAGGACATCGCCCTGCTGGCCTCCGACGAGGACCATCTGTACGGGCCGCACCGCAAACCGGTCAGGCGCCCCGGCCTGCGGACGGTCGGGCCCGCCGTCACCCACGCGCTGGGCGCCAACGCCGCGTTGCGCTGTCTGACCGGCTTCCTGATCTTCTTCCTGGCCTTCCTGCTGCGGGAGCATCCGCTGACCGGCCAGAGCGCGGCCGTCTCGCTGGGGACGGTCGGCGTCGCGGCGGGCGCGGGCAACGCGCTCGGGACGGCGGTCGGGGCCTGGCTCAGATCGCGGGCGCCGGAGATCATCATCCTCACGGTGGTGGCGTTCGTGCTGGGCGTGGCGATCACCGCGGCGGTGTTCTTCGGGGCGTTCCTGGTGGCCTGTCTGGCCGCGGTCGCCGGGTTCGCGCAGGCACTGGCCAAGCTCTCGCTGGACGCGCTGATCCAGCGGGACGTGCCCGAGCCGGTGCGTACGTCGGCGTTCGCGCGCTCCGAGACGCTGCTCCAGGTGTCCTGGGTGTTCGGCGGCGCGGTGGGGATCGTGATGCCGCTGAACGGCTCTCTGGGCCTCTCGGTGGCCGCCTGCATCGTGGCCGTCGGCTGGCTGGCGACGGCACGGGGACTGCTGTCCTCGGCGCGGCGCGGGGGCCGGACCCGGTCGCGTGTGGCGTAACCCCCGGCCACGCCGCACCCCACATGGGGGGAGCGTCGGGGGTGCCCGATAGCCTTCGGGCATGAAGACGCTGCAATCCGTTGTGCGACGCCGCCGCGCCGTCGCAGCCGCCGGCGCCGTTTCCGCCGGACTGCTCGTTCTGTCCGCCTGCGACAAGCCGACCCCGATCTCCACGATCACCGTCGGCTCCAGCTCGGTCAACAGCCAGGCCACCTGCTACAACGACGGCAAGGCCCTGGACACCAAGACCCTGACGACCTGCCTGAAGGACTCCGGCATCAAGTCCATCGAGGTCGACCCGGACGAGACCGTGCGCTTCGGTGTCGACCCGGAGATCGCGGACAACGGCTGGACGCTCCTGATGAACGGTCAGCCGCTGACCGACTCCAGCACCAAGACGTACCGCACGATCCCCGGCAGCGTGTTCTTCAACGCCCAGTACGGCGCCAGCGGCAACTCCACGCTGGTGTCGATCAAGGAGGGCGAGAAGGACGTGACGGGCCTGTGGTCCTTCAAGCTCAAGAAGGACGCCTGACCACGTCTTCCGTACGTGTCCTCGTGACCACCGCGGTTCCCGCCGAACGGGACGCGGTGGCACAGGCGTTCGCCGGGGCCGTCCGTGAGGAACGTCTTCCCGGGCTGAGCCTGCTGCGGGTGGCCGACGGGTACGACCTGCTGGCCGCCGGGGTCGGCCCCGCACTCGCCGCCGCCTCCACGGCGACCGCCCTCACCGCCGCCGCCCTGCGCGGCGCCCCCTACGGTCTCGTCGTCAGCGCCGGGATCGGCGGCGGCTTCCAGCCCGGGGCGCCCGTCGGCTCGCTCGTCGTCGCCGACGAGATCACCGTCGCCGACCTGGGCGCCGAGACCGCCGACGGCTTCCTGCCGGTCACCGAACTCGGCTTCGGCACCGTCACCCACCGTCCGCCAAAAACACTCGTACGAGATCTCACGGCGGCACTGGGCGCCCGCTCGGGGGCCGTACTGACCGTCTCGACGGTGACCGGGACCGCCGAGCGCGCGGCGGGACTGCGCGCCCGGCACCCCCGGGCGCTCGCCGAGGCCATGGAGGGGTTCGGGGTCGCCGAGGCGGCCGCCGCGCACGACACGCCCGTGCTGGAGATACGCGCCGTCTCCAACCCCGTCGGTCCCCGCGACCGTGCCGCCTGGCGCATCGGCGACGCCCTCGCGGCCCTCACCGAGGGCTTCACGCAGCTCGCACCCGTTCTTCGAAGGTGGAACCCCCATGACCGGTGAGCCCGCGCGGCCCTCGCTGCGGATCGCGTACTCCCCCTGCCCGAACGACACCTTCGTCTTCGACGCCCTCGCCCACGAGCGCGTCCCGGGCGCCCCCGCCCTCGACGTGACCTTCGCCGACATCGACATCACCAACGGCATGGCCGAGCGCGGCGAGTCCGACGTGCTGAAGGTGTCGTACGCCGTGCTGCCGTACGTCCTCGACGAGTACGCGCTGCTGCCCTGCGGCGGCGCGCTGGGGCGGGGCTGCGGGCCGCTGGTGCTCACCCGGGAGTCGGGCGCCGACCTGACCGGCCGTACCGTCGCCGTGCCGAGCGAGAGGTCGACGGCGTACCTGCTGTTCCGGCTGTGGGCCGCGGACGTCGTTCCCGGCGGGGTCGGGGAGATCGTCGTGATGCCCTTCCACGAGATCATGCCCGCCGTGCGGGACGGAAAGGTCGACGCGGGCCTCGTCATCCACGAGGCGCGTTTCACCTACCAGAACTACGGGCTGCACAAGCTCGCGGACATGGGCGAGCACTGGGAGGACACCACCGGGCTGCCGATTCCGCTGGGCGCGATCATCGCGAAGCGTTCGCTGGGCACGGAGACGCTGACCCTGCTCGCCGAATCAATTCGCACATCCGTACGTGCGGCTTGGGGCGCACCCGAGATCTCCCGCCCGTACGTCATGGAACACGCCCAGGAAATGGACCCGGCCGTCGCCGACCAGCACATCGGGCTGTACGTGAACGAGTTCACCGCCGGCCTCGGCGAGGACGGCTACGCGGCGGTGCGCGGACTGCTGACGCGTGCGGCGGCCGAGGGACTGGTGCCGCCCCTCGGCCCGGACGCGCTCGTCTTCCCCTAGCGGGATCCCGCTCCCCGCGGGGGCCCTACTCCTCGCGGAGGTCCTGCTCCTCGCGGAAATCTCTTTCCCGGCGGACGTCACACATCCAGCTGGTCGGCGACCGCGCGGAGCAGGCCGGCGACCTTCTTGCCCGCGGTCTTCTCCGGGTAGCGGCCGCGTTCCAGGGTCTGGGTGACGTTCTCCAGGAGGGTCGTCAGATCCTGGACGATGGAGGCCAGTTCGTCCGGCTTCTTGCGCTGCGCGGCCGCGACGGACGGGGTCGGGTCCAGGATGACGACCGAGAGGGCCTGGTCGCCGCGCTGTCCCGCGACGACTCCGAACTCCACGCGCTGTCCCGGCTTGAGTGCCTCGACTCCGTCGGGGAGGACCGAGGAATGGACGAAGACGTCACCGCCGTCGTCACGGGAGAGAAAGCCGAAGCCCTTCTCGCTGTTGAACCACTTGACCTTGCCGGTAGGCACGTCTGTCCTCGTCCTCGTACTCGTCGGAAAACTGCTTCTGGAAACGGGTCTTGATAGCACTGGGGCGGGTCGTCGGGACCCGCCGGTACCAAGGCTAATGGTCTTCAGGCCGGTGACAAGACGTCGCCCGGTTGTTCCTTCGGGCTGGGAACTACCCTGGTCGGGTGCGTGACAAAACCCAAACGAATTCCGCCGCGCCCGGTGACCGTCTGATCCGTGCCGGTGCCATCGTCTTCTTCGCCGGCGCCGTGGCCACTTTGGTCACGGTGGCCCCGTTCCTGCTCGGAACGACGCCTTTTCCGACGTACATGTTCGGATTGAGCATGCTGATGGGCGTCGGGTTCCTGATCGCCGGAGCGGGGGTGCTCCAGTCGGTCGCGGCCGGGCGCCGTCAGGCGCGGGCCGCCGGGCGATAGGCCGAAAGCCACCGCGGGAAGTGCGTGAGGTCCGGCAGGACGACGTCCGCGCCGGCCTCCCGCAGTTCCTCCGTGCCGCACGGTCCGGTGACGACCGCGACCGACAGCGCGCCGGCGGTGCGGGCACCGCGCACGTCCCCGACGTGGTCGCCGACGTAGACGCCCGCGCCGTGCGCGCGCAGCGCCCGCGCCTTCTGCTCGGCCCACAGATCGCCGATCACCTCGTCGGCGTCGATGCGCAGGTGTTCCAGGTGCAGTCTGGCGTTGGGCTCGTACTTCGCCGTGACCACGATCGCCCGTCCACCGGCCGCCCGTACGGCCTCGATCGCCTCACGGGCGCCGGGCAGCGCGGGCGTCGCGCCGACGGCGATGGCCGGATACATCGCCCGGTACAGGTCCGCCACGGCCGGCACGTCCTCCGCCGGGAACCAGTTGACCAGTTCCTCCGCCAGCGGCGGCCCGAGCCGGGTGATCGCCAGATCGGCGTCGATGTACGTCCCCGTCCGCTCGGCCAGCGCCGTGTAGCAGGCCCGGATCCCGGGCCGGGAGTCGATCAACGTCATGTCCAGATCGAACCCGACGGTCAGCACGGACGCGGTGGTGAAAGCCATACAACCCATTGTGCCGAGCCCGGAACGACGACCGGGGGCGGGGGGACGGCCGGGGGCCGGGGGACGGGGACCGGTCGGGGGTGGGGTCAGCGTTGGCGTTGGGAGCGCCAGGTGAGGAACAGGGCCGAGGTGACGGCCGCGCCGCGGACCACCCAGGGCCAGGTCTGGGCGAGGGCGTCGTTCATGTGGCCGTCGGCGATGGGGGCGCCCCAGCGGCCGTCGGTCCTGCCCCACAGCCAGACGACACCGGCGGCGACCGCGAGGCCGGGCAGGCCCATGACCGCCCACTTCGTCTCCGTCCGGGACAGCCGGCGCGAGGCGTAGGCGATCAGCCAGCCGAGCAGCAGCGCGAACCAGTTGCCGAGCACCGCGCCGACGACGAGACAGCAGGCGGCGATCAGCAGGAGCGGGTTGCTCCAGCCGCCGGTGGGCAGGGACGGCAGACGGCGGCGGCGGGCGGGCTCCGGTTCCTCCACGGCCCGCGCCGCCGGTTCCTCGGCCTCGGCCGGCTCCCCGGGGACCTTCGGGTCCTTGCGGGGCGGCGGCTTGAGCAGCTCCGGGATCTCCACCCCGCCGACGAACCCCGGCACGTCCTCGCCGGCCCCGAACGGGCTGCTGTCCGTCCGCCACCAGTCGGGCCGCGAGACGCTGTCGCCGAGTTCGTCCGCCGCCGCGAGATGCGGCGGCGACGGGGCGTCCGGCACGGCGGGCCGGCCCGTCCGGGGGCGCGGTACGACCCGGCGCAGCTTCCTGGACCGGCCGTCGCCCTGTGGATCCAGCCGGTCGCGCTGGACGGGCACGGAGTTCTCCGGTGCCCGCGGGGCACCCCCGCTGCCGTCCTCGACGGCCGCGACGACGTCGTCCGGGCTGCCGAGGCGGTCCAGGATGCGGCGCACGGCGGCGGGACTGTCGACCGGGGTCCTGGCGCGCCGCCGGTCGATCTCGTTGCGCAGCTCCGACACGAGCCGCATCCGCGCGGACGACGGCAACTGCCGTTGGTGCGCCACGTCTCCGACACGGCTCAGATACTCGTAGACGACCTGGTCGCTCTCGATCCCCACGAAGTCCCCTCCGGGGCGGGTGTGTTGGCTGACCCCGTGGTGGGAGACGTTACCGCCCCCGGCGCGGGCCGGGCATCTCCCGCCCCGCGGGGACGCCGGCCACAACCGGGCCGCTCCCGGGTGGGCCGCCCCAGGTGACCCGCTACCGTGGGTCAGATGAGCACCGCGGACCACCCGGCCCCCCGCTCCCTCGCGGAAGCGCTCCGCGTCAGGGAGGACTCCTCCCTGGCCGCCCTCCTGCGCAGCCGCCCCGACCTCATCACCCCCGTCCCCACCGACCTCACCCAGCTCGCGACCAGGGCGGGCACCCGCGCCTCCGTGGTGCGCGCGCTGGAACGGCTGGACCGGTTCGCGCTCCAGACGGCGGAGGCGCTCGCGGTCGCGGACGACCCGGCGTCGTACGGCGAACTGCTCGCCCTGATGGCCGGCGACGACGGCGACCCGGCCGTCGCCGCGGCCCTGCCCGGTGCCCTGGCCGTGCTGCGCGAACAGGCCCTCGTGTGGGGCGGCGACGACCGGCTGCGGCTGGTGCGCACCGCCCGTGAGCTGCTCGCGCCGTCCCCGCAGCACCCGTCCCCGACCGGTCTGGGCCCGACCGTGCAGGAGGCGACGGCGGCCATGTCACCGGGCCGCATCCAGGAGATCGTCACCGCCGCCGGGCTGACGTCGACGCACGACGCCGTGTCGGCGGCCGCCGCGCTCACCGCCCTGTTCACCGACCGCGCCCGGATGGACACCCTGCTCGGCGAGGCGCCGGCCGACTCGCTCGACGTACTGGACCGCCTGGTGTGGGGGCCGCCCTACGGGCAGGTCACGGCCGACCCGGCGGCGCGGCTGCGGTGGCTGCTGGACCGCGGGCTGCTGCTGCCGACCGCGCCCGGGACGGTCGTACTGCCGCGCGAGGTCGCGCTGCATCTGCGCGCCGGACGCGCGCACCACGCGCCGGAACCGGTGCCGCCCGCCGTCGATCCGGCCGCCGCGCACGCCCTGGCGGTGGTGGACGCGACCGCGGCCGGACAGGCGTACACGGCGCTCTCGACCGTGGAGGAGCTGCTGAAGGACTGGGACGAGGGCGGGCCGACGGTGCTGCGGGCGGGCGGCCTGAGCGTGCGCGACCTCAAGCGCACCGCCGTCGCCCTCGACGTGGCCGAGCCGGTGGCCGCGTTCTGGGTCGAACTGGCATACGCGGCCGGGCTGCTGGCCTCCGACGGCGAGGCCGACGAACGGTACGCGGCCACCCCGGCCTACGACGAATGGCTGGAGCGGCCCCCCGCCGAGCGCTGGGCACGGCTCGCCGAGGCGTGGCTGTCGGCGACCCGCACCTCCGGCGTGGTCGGCGGACGGGACGCGAAGGAGCGGGCGCTGTCCGCGCTCGGGCCGGGCCTCGACCGGTCCGCCGCGCCCGAGGTGCGCCACCGGGTGCTGACGCTGCTGGCCGGGCTCCCCGAGGGCGCCGCGCCGGCCTCCGGCACGGTCCTCGCCCGGCTGCGCTGGGAACGTCCGCTGCGTGGCCGCGGCACCCCGGGCACCCCGCGGGCGGGCGACCCCGAGGGCGAGGGGGACGACCTGCGGTCCCGGCTGGCGCGGTGGACGCTGTCCGAGGCGGAGACGCTGGGCGTGACCGGCCGCGGCGCGCTGTCGGCGCACGGGCGGGCGCTGCTCGGGGCGCCCGAGCCGAGGGCGGCCGCCGCCGACGCCTCCGCTGGCCCGGGCGGCAGGCTGCCCTTCCCGCACCACCGGGCCGCGCCGCTCGAACCCCTCTCCCCCGCCGCACAGGCCGTCGCCTCCGCGGCCGCCACCCGGCTGCTCGCCCCGCTCCTTCCCGAGCCCCTGGACCACGTCCTGCTCCAGGCCGACCTGACGGCGGTGGCGCCCGGCCCGCTGCGGCGCCCGCTCGCCGACACCCTGGGCGTGCTCGCGGACGTGGAGTCGAAGGGCGGGGCGACGGTGTACCGGTTCACGCCCGGTTCGGTGCGGCGCGCGCTGGACGCCGGCCGGACGGCGTCCGACCTGCAGGCCTTCCTCGCCACCCACTCCCGTACGCCGGTCCCGCAGCCGCTCGCCTATCTGATCGACGACGTGGCCCGCAGACACGGCCATCTGCGCGTCGGCGCCGCCTCGGCGTACGTCCGCTGCGACGACGACGCCCTGCTGAACGAGATCGTCGCCGACAAGCGCGCCGCCGGCCTGCGGCTGCGCCGTCTCGCGCCGACCGTGCTGGCCACCCAGGCCGACCCGGCGACGCTGCTGGAGGGCCTGCGGGCGATGGGCTACGCGCCGGCCGCCGAGTCCGCCGAGGGCGATGTGCTGATCGCCCGCGCGCACGCCCACCGCACTCCGCCGCGCACGGCCCCCGAGCCGGTCCCCGACGGCCCGCCGGTGCCCGACGGGACACTCCTGACGGCGGCGATCCGCGCGATCCGGGCGGGTGACCTGGCCTCCACGGCCCCCCGCAAGCCCACGGCCGACGGCGCCCCGCCGCCCGGCGGCGCGCTCCCGCGCACCGGTTCCGCCGAGACGCTCGCCACCATGCAGGCCGCCGTCCTCACCGGTGACACCGTGTGGATCGGCTACGTCAACGCCGAGGGCGCCGCGAGCCAGCGGGTGATCGCGCCGGTCCGGGTCGAGGGCGGCTTCGTCACGGCCTACGACCACACCGCGGACGAGGTCCGTACGTATCCGCTGCACCGGATCACGGGGGTGGCGGAGCTGGCGGACGACGAGCGGTGACCGCCGGGCGCCCCCGTCAGCAGTCCCGGACGGGGGTGTTCGCGGGCAGTCCGAAGCGCTCGCGGGCCGCGGCCTCCAGCGCGGCGGCCGGGACGTCGTCGTCGAGCTTGGACCGGGTGAGGAAGCCGAAGCGGCTCTTCGTCCACTCCGCGTACCCGGCGCCGTCCGGCGGCTGGTCCCGGGAGACGACGCGGTAGCCGCCGTCGCCGTCCCGCTCCAGCCTCACCACCTGCGGGATCCGCGCTCCGCCGCACTCCACCAAAACCCCGTCGCGCACCCCGTACTCCACGCAGAGCGTGTCGACGCCCGCCCGTATCCGGTCCCCGCTCTCCTCCAGGTCGAGCGCGCGGGCCCGGCAGAACCACCGCGCGCCGAGGCCGGGCTCGCTCTCCCCGTACCCGGTCCCCCGCGAGTCCGCGACCAGCCGGGCCTCGATCACCGGCCGTACCTCGCCCCACAGCCGGGCGTCCACGCCCGCCGGCCACATCACCCAGGTGCCCGTCGCGACCAGCACCACCACGGCTCCCACGCCGGTTCCCCACCTGTGTGCCGACATACCGTGCGCTCCTCACCGCGCCGCGCGGGCTGCGCCGCTCCCCTCCCGGTCAGACTCACGGCGCGGGCGCACGGTTGCCCGGGACAACGGCGGAGCGTCCGGGAGGACGGCGGAGGGCCTGAGAATGGCGGACCGCCTGAGACCGGCGGAGCTCCCGGGAGACGGACGGACCGCCCGCGCGACGGCCTCGGATCCGCTCGCCGGGCCGGCGGCGGGAAGAGCCGGCGGAGCCGGCGGCTCCCGCACGAAAGCGTCACCCGCCGTTCCGCCCGCCGACCGACCGCTCCCGCCCGGCACGACCGGTCACCCGGGCGGCCGGTAGGGCACACTGGACGTTTGGCCATGCCGCGCCATCCAGAAAGGCAGCCCCGAGTGAACGGTCCGCTGATCGTCCAGTCCGACAAGACCCTGCTCCTCGAAGTCGACCACGAGCAGGCCGACGACTGCCGCCGGGTGATCGCCCCGTTCGCCGAGCTGGAGCGGGCGCCGGAGCACATCCACACCTACCGGGTGACGCCGCTCGGCCTGTGGAACGCGCGGGCGGCCGGCCATGACGCCGAGCAGGTCGTGGACGCGCTCGTGCAGTACAGCCGCTACCCCGTGCCGCACGCGCTGCTCGTCGACATCGCGGAGACGATGGACCGCTACGGACGGCTGACGCTGTCCAAGGACCCGGCGCACGGGCTCGTCCTGACGACCACCGACCGGCCCGTGCTCGAAGAGATCCTGCGCTCCAAGCGGATCGCGCCGCTGGTGGGCCACCGCATCGACCCCGACACCGTCGCCGTGCACCCGTCCGAGCGCGGGCAGATCAAGCAGACGCTGCTGAAGCTGGGCTGGCCGGCCGAGGACCTCGCCGGGTACGTCGACGGCGAGGCGCACCCGATCGACCTGGCCGAGGACGGGTGGGCGCTGCGGCCGTACCAGAAGCAGGCCGTGGAGAACTTCTGGCACGGCGGGAGCGGCGTCGTCGTCCTGCCGTGCGGCGCCGGCAAGACGCTGGTCGGGGCGGGGGCGATGGCGCAGGCCAGATCGACCACCCTGATCCTCGTCACCAACACCGTCTCCGCCCGGCAGTGGAAGCACGAGCTGGTCAAGCGGACCTCGCTCACCGAGGACGAGATCGGCGAGTACAGCGGGACGCGCAAGGAGATCCGGCCCGTCACCATCGCCACCTACCAGGTGCTCACCACCCGGCGGAAGGGCGTCTACCCGCACCTGGAGCTGTTCGACTCCCGGGACTGGGGGCTGATCGTCTACGACGAGGTGCATCTGCTGCCCGCGCCGGTCTTCAAGTTCACCGCCGACCTCCAGGCCCGGCGGCGGCTGGGACTCACCGCGACCCTGGTGCGCGAGGACGGCCGCGAGTCGGACGTCTTCTCGCTCATCGGGCCGAAGCGCTTCGACGCGCCGTGGAAGGAGATCGAGGCGCAGGGCTACATCGCGCCCGCGGACTGTGTCGAGGTCCGGGTCAACCTCACCGAATCCGAGCGGCTGGCGTACGCGACCGCCGAGGCCGAGGAGAAGTACCGCTTCTGCGCCACGACCGCGACGAAGCGGAAGGTGACGGAGGCGATCGTGCGGCGCTTCGCGGGCCAGCAGATCCTCGTCATCGGCCAGTACATCGACCAGCTCGACGAGCTGGGCGAGCACCTGAACGCGCCCGTGATCAAGGGCGAGACCTCGAACGCCCAGCGCGAGAAGCTCTTCGACGCCTTCCGGGAGGGCGAGATCAGCGTGCTGGTGGTGTCGAAGGTCGCCAACTTCTCGATCGACCTGCCGGAGGCGACCGTCGCCATCCAGGTGTCGGGGACCTTCGGGTCACGGCAGGAGGAGGCACAGCGGCTGGGCCGGGTCCTGCGGCCGAAGGCCGACGGCCACAAGGCCCACTTCTACTCCGTCGTCGCCCGCGACACGATCGACCAGGACTTCGCCGCGCACCGGCAGCGGTTCCTGGCGGAGCAGGGGTACGCCTACCGGATCGTGGACGCGGACGAACTGCTCGCGGGGGGCTGAGCCGCGCGGGGCGCGCCCGGTGCGGCGGCCGGCCGCCACGGGCCGGGGCGCGGCGGCGCACCCCGGGCGGCGCGCCGCCCGGCGAGGGCCGAGGCCGCCAGCAGCGCGCATCCGGCCAGCGGGTACGGCGCCGCCAGGGGCTGCTGCCACCAGGGCAGCCGCAGGTCCAGGTCGCCCTCGTGCGGCAGCAGCCACATCGTGCGGGCGGTGAAGAGCACGGCGGTCAGGACCGCCGTGCGGGAGTGGCCCTCGGCCAGCAGGACGGCGATCAGCGGGACGCACCACACCCAGTGATGGGACCAGCTGACGGGCGAGACCAGCAGCGCGGTGCACGCGGTCAGCAGGACACCGCGCGCTTCGTCGGCGGCGCGCGCGGCGAGCCACAGGCCGGCGGCGGCGACCGCGAGCGCCGGGAGCACCCAGGCGGCACCGGGCGCCGGATCGCCCAGGACGCGGGCGGTCAGACCCTGGAGGGACTGGTTGTCGACGATCCACACCTTGCCGACGCGGTCGGTGTCGTAGAGGCGGCGGGTCCAGAAGTCGGCGCTGGCGGCGGGCAGGACGAGGGCGCCCAGCAGCAGGGTGCCGGTGAAGGCCGCCGTCGCGGTGGCCGCCTCCCGGCGCCTGCCGCGCAGCAGCAGGTACACCACGAAGAGCGCCGGGGTGAGTTTGACGCCGGCCGCGATCCCCAGGGCGACGCCCTTGCCGGGGGCGCCCGGCGGGCGGGTCAGGTCCCACAGCACCAGGCAGGTCACGGCGAGGTTGACCTGCCCGAACAGCAGGGTCTGGAAGACCGGCTCCAGCCAGACGGCCAGGGCCGTGGCGGTGCACAGCGCGGGCAGGGCGAGGGGGCGGCCCGCGAGGCGGGCGGAGAGCCGGACGAGACAGACGAGCAGCAGCGCGTTGCCCGCGAGGAACGCGGCCTTCAGGGCGGCCTCGGGCAGCAGGGCCGCCGGGGCGAACAGCAGGGCCGCGAACGGCGGGTAGGTGGCGGGCAGCCGCCACCGGGTGACGGTGAAGCCGTAGAGGTCGGCGCCGCGGAGCACGGCCTCGCCCTCGGCGCGGTAGACCAGCGCGTCGGCCATCGGGGCGCGCTGTGCGACGCACAGGGCGGCGAAGGCGGCGAAGGAGGCCGCCAGGAGAAGCGGGGAGGTCGCGGAGAGTGAACGGCGGATCACGCAGTGACCCTAGGGGGTCACCGGTGGCGGACGCCCGCTTCCTCGCCGTACTCCCCGAGGATGACCACGTCGAAGGCCGCGCCCACGAACACCTTCACGGCGCGCAGGGCGTCGCCGAGGCGGTGGGGGTGGCTGCCGGTGACCGGGGTCGCACCGGCGGGGCGGACGGGGTGATGGGGGTGGAAGGTTGCTGCGCTCATGTCTCCATGGTCGCTCTTCTGGCGTAAAAGCCGCATCGGTCCCCGGGCCGAACCCGCACGGCCCCCGAGTCCTCCCGTGGACCGACCCGCTCCCCCCAGGGCGGGAGGGGGCGTCCCCTAGGGGACGGAAAACCGTTCGCGCCCCCGCCCACCCCTCGCCTAGAATCTCCGCTCTTGCCCGCCTCCCTCACGGAGCGCAGCCGGCCGGACGGAAACCGGGCGGCACCCCGCGGCCGCCTCGCACGCCGCGCGCACCAGCAGTCCTTCCCGCAGCAGGCCCCCGGAGGCACCCCCTTGTCCACTCCGCCCATCGACGACCCCCTCTCCCGTGAGCGCTCCCACCTCACCTCGTCCCGTGCCGCGCTGCGCGCGATGCGCGAGGACGCCGAGTCCCTCGACATCAGAGACGTCACGGCGAACTGGGTCAACGCCGAGGTCCTCGCCCGCCAGATCGACGAGCGCATCAAGGCCCTGGCCGACCTCAGCGACACCCCGCTGTTCTTCGGCCGGCTCGACTACCTGCACGCGCCCGGCGCCGACCGGGCGGAAGGGGCGGAGGGCGAGCGCTTCTACATCGGGCGCCGGCATGTGCACGACGGTGACGGCGATCCGATGGTGATCGACTGGCGCGCGCCGGTCTCGCAGCCGTTCTACCGGGCGTCGAAGAAGGACCCGATGGACGTCGGGCTGCGCCGCCGCTTCGGGTACACGGGCGGCGACCTCACGGCGTACGAGGACGAGCACCTCTCGGACCCGGCCGAGGCGGCGCGCACCAGCAAGCTGCTCCAGCGCGAGATCGAGCGCCCGCGTGTCGGTCCGATGCGGGACATCGTGGCCACCATCCAGCCCGAGCAGGACGAGATCGTCCGCAGCGGGCTGGGCGGGACGGTCTGCGTGCAGGGCGGGCCGGGGACCGGGAAGACCGCCGTCGGTCTGCACCGCGTCGCCTACCTCCTGTACGCCCACCGCGAGCGGCTCGCCCGCACCGGCACCCTGGTCATCGGGCCGAACCGGTCGTTCCTGCACTACATCGAGCAGGTGCTGCCCGCGCTGGGCGAGCTGGCGGTCCGGCAGGCCACGGTCGACGACCTGGTGGCCCATGTGGACGTGCGGGGCGCGGACGACGCGACGGCCGCGGTGGTCAAGGGCGACGCGCGAATGGCGCGGGTGCTCAGGCGGGCGGTGTACGCGCACGTCACCGTGCCCACCGAGCCCGTCGTGGTGGTGCGCGGCTCACGGCGCTGGCGGGTGCCCGCGTACGAGCTGGAGGACATGGTCCGCGAGCTGCTGGAGCGCGACATGCGCTACGGCGCCGCCCGCGAGGCCCTGCCGCAGCGCGTCGCGCACGCCGTGCTGGTGCAGATGGAGCGTTCGGGCGAGGCGCCGGACGACCGGGTGCAGGACGCGGTGGCCCGCAACAGCGCGGTGAAGGCGGCGGTGAAGGAGATCTGGCCGCCGGTGGATCCGGCGAAGCTCGTCCTGCGGCTGCTGACGGACGCGGACTTCCTCGCCGCGCACGCGGAGGGGATCCTCACCGAGGAGGAGCAGAAGACCGTCCTGTGGGCGAAGCCCGTGCGGAGCGTGAAGGCGGCCAGGTGGTCCCCGGCCGACGCCGTGCTGATCGACGAGGCGACCGACCTGGTGCAGCGCACGCACTCGCTCGGGCACGTGGTGCTGGACGAGGCGCAGGACCTCTCGCCGATGCAGTACCGGGCCGTCGGCCGGCGGTGCACCACGGGCTCGGCGACCGTGCTGGGTGACCTGGCGCAGGGCACCACGCCCTGGGCGACCCGCAGCTGGGACGAGGCGCTGGCCCACCTGGGCAAGTCGGACGGGGTGATCGAGGAGCTGACGGCCGGGTTCCGCGTACCGACGGACGTCATCCGCTACGCCTCCCGGCTGCTGCCGCACATCGCGCCGGGCCTCGCCCCGGTGGCGTCGGTCCGGGAGAACCCGGGCTTCTTCGACCTGCGTCCGGCCGCCGGTTCCGCCGACGTGGTCGCCGCCTGCGAGGAGTTGCTGCGCAATGAGGGCTCGACCGGTCTGATCGCGGCCGACGTCCGTGTCCCGGCGCTCGCGCAGGCGCTCACCGCGGCCGGGATCGCGTATCTGGCCCCGGGCGAGGAGACGACCCGGGAGACCCGGCTGACCCTGGTCCCCGCCTCGCTCGCCAAGGGCCTGGAGTACGACTACGTGGTGCTGGACGAGCCGCAGGCCCTGGTGGACGGCGAACCGGACGAACGCACCGGCCTGCGCCGCCTGTACGTGGCGCTGACCCGCGCGGTGTCGGGCCTGATCGTCACCCACTCGGCTCCACTGCCGACCCAGCTGGCCCGATAGCCCCGGTAGACCCGGTAGACCGGCAAGGGGAGGCCCTCCGGGGGCACCCCCTTTCCGGCAGTCACCGCCGACGGATCTTCCGGTAGTCACCGCCGACGGCCACACACCGTCGGCGGCACACCGGCGGACACCCGCCCACGGTCACCCACCGCCGGTCACGCACCGGCGGGCGTCCGCCGGAAGACGTCCGCCGGCAGTCGCACACCGGCGAAAGCGCGGCAACGACCAGCCGCCCACCCAGGCGGCCTCGCGCATGCACCGACCGTCACCCGCCCACGGTCGCGCGCCGACGCTCAACCGCCGTCGATCACCCGTCGCCACTCCGCGACCGCGGTCGACGTCACCGGGGCCGTCCAGCCGTCCGGGCGGGCCGCGCCGCCGATGTGGAAGCCGTCGATCCCGGCGGACAGCAGCGCCGGCACATGGTCGAGGCGGAGGCCGCCGCCGACGAGGAGCCGCTGCTCGTAGCCGGGCTCCCCGCACCGCGCCGCCTCGGCGAGCAGGACGGGCAGGCCTTCGTCGACGCCGGCCGGCGAGCCGGCGGTGAGGTAGGTGTCCAGGCCGGGCAGGCCGTCGAGCTGCTTGCGCAGGGCGTCCCGGTCGGCGGCGCGGTCGATGGCCCGGTGGAAGGTCCAGGGAGCGCCTTCCAGTTCGGCCACGATCCGCTCGACCGCGCCGAGGTCGACACCGCCCTGCGCGTCGAGGAAGCCGAGCACGAACTCGGTGGCACCGGCCGCCCGCAGCGCGCGGGCGGCCCGCACCAGCCCCTCGACGTCGCCCGCGTCGAACCCGTCGGCGAGCCGCAGCATCACGCGCAGGTCGATGTCGACGGCGGCCCGGATCCCGGCGAGGGTCGCCACCGACGGGGTGAGCCCGTCGGCGGCGATGTCGGTGACCACCTCGAGGCGGTCCGCGCCTCCGGCCTGGGCGGCGACCGCGTCCACGGCGTCGAGGGCGATCACCTCCAGGACTGCACGCGTGCTCATAGGGCCCCTTCCCTTGGTGTCCCTGGTTCCCCTGGAGTGCTACAGGTCTAGTCCAATCTCAGGGTACGCCCACGGGCCCCGGGGCCGCGAGACGGTCGGCACCCACGCCCGCTTCAGCCGGGCCCGGCACGCGGCGGCTGGAACACGGCGGCGGTGGCGGGAGAATGAGGACATGGCCGATCCTGTCGATCTCGACGCGCTGCGCTCCCGCTGGCTGCGCACCCTGCTCGCGGCACGGGAGGGCGCCTGCCACCCCGACCCGTACCGGTACGCCGACGACCTGCTGCGCCGCTGGGCGGAGCCGCAGCGCCGGTACCACACGGTCGCCCACCTGGTCGCGGTCCTCGACCACGTCGACGTACTGGAGAAGGACGCGGACGACCCCCTCGCGGTGCGGCTGGCGGCCTGGTTCCACGACGCGGTCTACCTGCCGGAGCGCTCGACGAACGAGGAGCGCTCCGCCCGCCTCGCCGAACGCGCGCTGCCCGAGGCGGGGGTCGGCGCCGAGCGGACGGCCGAGGTGGCCCGCCTGGTCCGCCTCACCGTCGGGCACAACCCGGCCGAGGACGACCGCAACGGGCAGGTCCTGTGCGACGCCGACCTCGCGGTGCTCGCCGGGCCGCCGTCCGCGTACGCCGCGTACACGGCCGCCGTCCGCCAGGAGTACCACTTCGTCCCCGACGACGCCTTCCGCGCGGGCCGGTCGGCGATCCTGCGCCAACTCCTCGACCTGCCACGACTGTTCCGCACCCCGCACGCGGTCGCGGAGTGGGAGGCCACGGCCCGCTACAACCTGCGCGCCGAGCTGGAAATGCTGTCGACCTGACCACCACGGCCCGCCTACGCTGCCCCGCATGCGTGCCATGGGCGGGGATCAGGTGGAAGAGGCCGTCGCGGGCTGTGTCGCGACACTGCGGCCGGCGGTGGACGAGGACTGGGCCGGGGTGAGGGCCGGCCGGCTGGAATGGAGCTGCCGGGAGACGGCCGCGCACATCGCGAGCGATCTCATCGCCTACGCGGGCCAGTTGGCGGGCCGGGCGCAGCACGCGTACGTACCCTTCGAGATCACCATCGAAGGCAGCGACGACGGCCTGGACGCGGCCGGCAACTCCGGCATCCTGCACGTCATCGAGACGACCGGCGCCCTGCTCGCCGCCGCCGTGCGCACCACCCCGCGCGAGGTCCGCGCCTTCCACCCGTACCCGTTCCGCAGCGCCGGCCGCGAGGGTTTCGCCGCGATGGGCATCGCCGAGGCGCTGCTGCACACCCACGACATCGCCGAGGGCCTCGGGCTCGCCCACGAGCCGTCCGCCGAGCTCGCCGAGAGCGTCCTCACCCGGATCTTCCCGCACGTCCAGCCGGGTCCGACCCCCTGGGCCACCCTGCTGTGGGCCACCGGCCGCGGCGACCTGCCCGGCCGCGCCCCCGTCACCGAGTGGCGCTGGAACAACAACCTCGTCCTCCCGGCCGGACGCCTCACCCTCCAGGGCGTCACCCCGGCCGCCGCCCGCGACCTGAGCCTCGGCGGCGACGGCGGGTTCGAGTGGATCGACGGCGGCCCGTTCGAGGGCACACGGGAGGCCGCCGGGATGCTGGTGAAGGCGTACGAGGCCGGTGTGCACCGGCCCGAGTGGGGCGTGTTCGCGCTCGTCCGCGCCGACGACGGCCGCGCGGTCGGCGGCATGGGCTTCCACGGCGCCCCCGACGAGGAGGGCCGCGCGGAGGTCGGCTACGACCTCGTCGAGGCCGCCCGGGGCCAGGGCTACGCGACCGAGGCGCTGAACGTGCTGACACGGTGGGCGCTGGCGCGCGAGGACGTACGGTCCCTGTTCGCGACCGTCGAACGCGACAACATCGCCTCGCAGGCCGTGGTGACCCGGGCCGGGTTCACCCGGGTCGACACGGACACCGCGGACAACGAGGAACTCGCCTACGAACTCCTCGGCTGAGGACGGCCCTTGGGCCTGCGCAGCCCCGAGGCGTGCAGCAGCCGCACCACCTCGCGGCTGCTGACCTCGACCGCCCCGGCGGCGACCGCGTCGGCGTACCGCCGCTCGGGCAGGTCGTAGTGGTCGCGTTCGAAGGCCCGCCGGGGCACGCCCAGCCCGTCGGCGAACAGATGCAGTTCGTCGTAGGAGACGTCGCTGACGACATGCGACCACAGGCGGCCGTGACCGGGCCAGGTGGGCGGGTCGATGTAGATGGTCACCGGAGCACCGCCGTCACGAGGACGGCGTCCCGTCGGCGGCCGACCCCAGTGCTCCCACCGGCGCGACCTTCACGCCCGCCTGGTGGCACACCCAGTGCGGATCGGGGCCGAGTTCCGGCTCCACGTCGAGGGCGTGCGGGTCGCCGGAGCCGCAGACCGGGCACAGCGGCCAGCGGCCGTAGCGCTCCAGCAGCGCGTCCTGCACGTCCTGCGCGATCAGCCCGGCCACGTACTCCGCGCCGTCCGGCCACTGCTCCACCCACCAGCGCCGCTGCACCACCGAGTCCTCGACCAGCGACACCACGTCCGCCTCGGCCACCTGCCCGGCGACGAGATCGGCGAGGACGAGGGCGCGCGCGGCGTGCAGAGCCTGCTCCAGGGGGCTGATGGGATCCATGCACCCATTGTGCGCACTCTTGACCCCGACACCGAGCTGAAAATATCTTTCACAGGTGACCCAGAAAGTGAAGGAAAGTTTCGGCCGTCCCGGTGCGCCCGGCGGCAGCCCGCCCGCGCCCGCCGCCCTCGCGGCCAAGGTCCGCACGCTCGCCCCGTCGATGACCCGCTCCATGCAGCGCGTCGCCGAGGCCGTCGCGGGCGACCCGGCCGGCTGCGCCGCCCTCACGGTCACCGGCCTCGCCGAACTGACCGGCACCAGCGAGGCCACGGTCGTGCGCACCGCCCGCCTCCTCGGTTACCCCGGCTACCGCGATCTGCGCCTGGCCCTCGCGGGCCTGGCGGCGCACCAGCAGTCGGGACGGGCGCCCGTGATCACCACCGACATCGCGGCCGACGACCCGATCGCCGACGTCGTGGCGAAACTCGCCTACGACGAGCAGCAGACCCTCGCCGACACCGCGGCCGGGCTCGACACCGTCCAGCTCGGCGCGGCGGTCGCCGCGGCCGCCACCGCCCGGCGCATCGACGTGTACGGCATCGGGGCGTCCGGCCTGGTCGCCCAGGACCTCACCCAGAAGCTGCTGCGCATAGGGCTGATAGCGCACGGGCACAGCGACCCGCACCTCGCCGTCACCAACGCGGTACAGCTGCGCGCGGGCGACCTGGCCATCGCGATCACGCACTCCGGGTCCACCGGCGACGTCATCGAGCCGCTGCGTGTCGCCTTCGAGCGCGGGGCGACGACGGTGGCCATCACCGGACGACCCACCAGCGCGGTCACCCAGTACGCCGATCACGTGCTGACCACGTCCACGGCCCGAGAGAGCGAGCTGCGGCCCGCCGCGATGTCGTCCCGTACCAGCCAACTGCTGGTGGTGGACTGCCTGTTCGTGGGAGTGGCGCAGCGGACGTACGACACGGCCGGACCGGCGCTGGCCGCCTCGTACGAGGCGCTGGCCCACCGGCATCGCTGAGCGCCCCCCCTTCAGATCCGCCCCCCTTCAGGCCCGCCGCACCACGCCACGACCGGACAGCACCCGGAAAGAGCCACCGCCCATGACCTCCGCCTCCCGTCCCCGTGATCTCCTGGCCGAGCTGGAGACGCTCACCACCGAAGCCTTCCGTCCGGAACTCGCCGACGTCGACCGACTCCCCACCCTCGACATCGCCCGGCTCATGAACGGCGAGGACGCCACCGTGCCCGCGGCGGTCACCCGGCGGCTGCCGGAGATCGCCGCGGCGATCGACGCCGTGGCGGAGCGGATGGCCCGCGGCGGCCGGCTGGTCTACGCCGGGGCGGGCACGGCGGGCCGGCTGGGGGTGCTGGACGCCTCCGAGTGCCCGCCGACCTTCAACACCCGGCCCGGACAGGTCGTCGGGCTGATCGCGGGCGGCCCGGACGCCATGGTCACCTCGGTCGAGGGCGCGGAGGACTCCGACGCCATGGCGGGGACCGACCTGGACGCCCTCGGCCTGACCGCCGACGACACGGTGGTCGGCGTCTCGGCCTCGGGACGCACGCCCTACGCGATCGGCGCGGTGGCCCACGCCCGGACGCGCGGCGCGCTGACGATCGGGCTGGCCTGCAACGCGGACAGCGCGCTGGCCGCCGCGGCCGACCACGGCATCGAGATCGTCGTCGGACCCGAGCTGCTCACCGGTTCCACCCGGCTGAAGGCGGGCACGGCGCAGAAGCTGGTGCTCAACATGATCTCGACGATCACGATGATCCGGCTGGGCAAGACGTACGGGAACCTGATGGTCGACGTACGCGCCTCGAACGAGAAGCTGCGCGCCCGCTCCCGCCGGATCGTGGCCCTCGCCACCGGCGCGGACGACCGGGAGATCGAGGAGGCGCTGGCGGCCACCGGCGGTGAGGTGAAGCACGCGATCCTGGCGATCCTGGCGGGGGTGGACGGCCCGACGGCCGCCCGCCTCCTGGAGGAGTCGGACGGCCGTCTGCGCGCCGCGCTGGCGGCGGGGGGCTGAACCTGGTCAGTTGGAGAAGTACAGGTACTTCCACGCTCCGTACGTCGTCGAGTTCACGCTGTCGCCGGACGAGCCGTTGACGTACGTCGACCGCACCCGGGCCCGGATGCCGGACTCGCCGGGCGCGCTGAGCTGCACGGCGGTCCGGCCGCTCGTGCCGAGGGGGAAGTACTCCGAGTCCGTGGAGTACCAGCGGCCGCCGTAGTAGACCTCGAGGTCGAACCGGAACTCACGGCCCGGGTAGTACGTCATGCTCGTGGTGAGCACCGGGGCGGTGTTCTTGTGGAACCAGTAGTACGACGTCGAGCCGATCTTCGCCGTCTTGTAGTGCCGGGAGACGGCCGTGGAGACCTTCACCCGCGCGTAGCCCGTGACCTTCACGGACTTCGACGCGTAGCGGGCGTCGCCCTTGAAGACCGCGGTGACCGCCGTGTCCCGGGTCATGTCCAGCGTCACCGCGAGGTCGCCGTGCGAGTTGACCTTGCCGGTCTTGACCAGCTTCTTCGGCTTGTCGCCGCCGAACGGGTCGGACCAGATCTCGACCGTACGGTTCTTGTACGTCGTACCGAGGTGCGCGGTGAACTTCACGTCGGCGCCGTAGTTGTACAGCTTGCCGTTGTTGTTGAGGGTCAGCTTGGTCGCCGCCCGGGAGACGGCGACCGAGTCGGAGGCGGAGGCCGCGGTGTGCTGGGCGTCGCCCGCGTAGGCGACCTTGTACGTGACCGTACCGCCGGCCGGCGGGGTGTCGGTGAAGGAGTACGTGCCGTCCGCCTTGACCGTGACAGCCGCGAGCGCCTTGCCGCGCGGGCTCTCCAGGTCGGTACGGGTGACCGCGACCTTGGTGCCCGCCGCGAACGGGACGGTGGCCGAGAGCCGGCCGGTGACCTTGAGCGCCTTCGCGCGGGTCGCGGTGGACGGTGCGCTGGCCGTGAGGGTGGGAACGCTGAGCGCCGGGCCGGTGAAGGCCTTGAGGGTGTAGGTGCTGTCCGTGCCGGTCAGGGCGAACAGCCGCGAGGAGTCGGGGGCCCAGGCCACCTCTCCCATGGAGGAGTTCCCCGCGTCGAAGCGGCGCACCGGCTTGTCGGCCGCGGGCTTGTAGACCGACACGTGCCGGTCGTAGACCTGCGCGATCAGACCGCTCGGCGAGACGTCACCGTGCCAGCCCGTCTCCGTGAGGCTCCCCGCCTCCGTGAAGCCCCCGTCGGCGTAGGAGAGCCGCCGGGTGCCGTTCCACAGCACCTCGGAGGTGCCGGGCACGAGGTCGACGTCCCCGAAGTAGCGCCCGCCGTCGCTCTTGGCGACCACCTGCGGGGTGGCCCCGGACACGTCGAGCACGTTCGCCGTGCCCGAGCTGTCGCCGCTGTCGGTGTAGGCCAGCAGGCCGGGGACCGCCGGGTCGGCGTCGAGGATCGCCGAGTTGTAGTACGGGGTCACCGCGTCCGGCAGCTGCCCGACGGCCACCGCGGCGGCCGGGTCGGCGACGGCGGGGTCGATGGCACCCAGGTTGCCGTGGAAGGCCCCGTCCTCACCGGTGGTCCGGTACGAGAACCACAGGCGCCCGCCCGCGAAGGCGACCTCGCGCGGGGTGGCCTCGGCGCCGATGTCGTAGTGGGTCCTGACGTCGAGGGTGGCCGCGTCGAGGGCCACGATCTCGTGGCTGGTCGGCAGTGCCGCGTACAGCGTGGCCCCGTCGTCCGAGAGCGCCAGGTCGCTGGGACGGCCGAAGCCCACGTTCAGGTCGACGAGGGAACCGTTGTAGTCGGTCGCCAGGATCCGGCCGTTGTCCTGGTCGGCGACGAAGACGCGCTGCAGGGCGCCGTCCACGACGAGGCCGACGGGCTGGGTGAGAACGGCCGACTCGGCCGACGCGGAACCGGCGGTGGCGACGGTCAGCGCCGCCGAGCTGAAGAGGACCGCGAGCGCCGTCGCGGTCGAAATGCTGCGCGTACGCACAGTTACTGATACCCCCACGAAGAAACCCGGTGGTGCACCGGGGAATCGAGAGCGCCGCGCAACACCCGCACATGACCGCGCGACTCGTGTCGGCGGTGACGCGCGGGGCGCGGCTGCCGGAACGGAGCCTATGGCATGGCTGTGACAATCGAGGAACGAGTTTTCCGCACGCCGTCGCCGCGGGGCCTTCACGTCCTCGTCACGACCCTCGCGGCCGCCCTGCCCGCTCCCCCGGCGTCCTACGCTGGAGGCCGCAGACCACCAAGGAGCAGGTCCCCATGAACCATGCGCAGCTCACCTCCCTGGGCCGTGCCCTCCGTCTCCTCGGCGAGCACGGCGAGGCCCTCACCGCCGACACCCCCGACACCCGGCTGCACGAGGTCAGGGCGGACCTGCGGCGCGCCCTGGACCTGCTGGAGGAGAGTGCCACCACGGCCGTGCCCAACACCCGGTGCGCCGAACACCCCAACGGGCCGGTGGACGCCTCCGCGCCCGACCTGTGCCTGCTGTGCGAGACACGGCGCCGGGCCGCCCGCCGCTCCGAGTTCAACGGCCCCGCGCCGGACCAGCGGCCCGGCGTCCTGGCCCCCTCCCGCTACGGCGTGCGCGCGGACCGGCCGCAACCCCAGCAGCGCTGGCTGCCGGAGCTGTGGAACGGGCAGGAGTGGCAGCTGTGCGGCACCCCGCGCCGGGACCGCCGCGAGGCGGAGCTGTACATCGCCGCCCAGCGCCGCGGCCCCCGGCCCGCGATGGCCTACCGCCTGGTCCACGAGTTCACCGACTACGAGGTGCTGCGGGTGTGGGGCACCCCGGTGAAGGTCGACATCGAACCGCTCGGGAACCTCTAGCGGCACCGGGCGGCTCCCCGGCCGGCCCGTCCTACGCCTTCGCCCCGGAAACCTCGGGAGCGTCGGGAGCCTCGCCTGCCTCCGTCCGCCCACCGGGCTCGGCCGCCGCGGGGGCCGGCCGGGCGATGGCCGCGTCCCGGCCGGGGAGGAAGGCGGCGAGGACGAACGCCAGCGCGGCGGCACCGGCTCCCAGGGCCATGACGACCTTGAAGCCGTTCTCGGACGGCAGGGCGTAGCCGCCGAGGTTCATGGTCATCTGCGCCAGGATCACACCGGCGACGGCGCTGGCGACCGAGGTGCCGATGGAACGCATCAGGGTGTTGAGGCTGTTGGCCGCGGCCGTCTCCGACGGGCCCACGGCGCCCATGATGAGCGCGGGCATCGCGCCGTAGGCGAAGCCGACACCGGCGCCGATGACGCAGGAGACCAGGACCAGGTGCCAGACCTCGGACATCAGCACGATGTTCAGGCCGTAGCCGGCCGCGACGATCACGGCGCCGATCATCAGGGTGACCTTCGGGCCCCTGGCCTTGGTCACGGTCGCCGACACCGGGGCGAAGGCCATCATGACCAGACCCTGCGGGGCCATGACCAGGCCGACGGTCAGCATCGACTTCCCGAGTCCGTAGCCGGTCGCGGTGGGCAGCTGGAGCAGTTGCGGCAGCACCAGCGCCATCGCGAACATCGAGAAGCCGAAGGCGATCGAGGCGAGGTTGGTGAAGAGGACCTGCCGGCGGGCGAGGGTGCGCAGATCGACCAGCGGGGTCGGGGTGCGCAGCTCGTAGAAGCCCCACGCGAGCAGGACCATGACGGCGACGGCGAACAGGCCGAGCGTGGTGGCGCTGCCCCAGCCCCAGTCGGCGCCCTTGGAGACGGCGAGCAGCAGGGAGACCAGGCCGGCCGCCATCCCGGCCGAGCCGACGAAGTCGAAGCGGCCGCCGGTGCGCACCTGGGACTCGGGCACCAGTGTCAGGACCAGCGCCAGGGCGACGACGCCGAAGGCGGCGGAGGTCCAGAACAGCAGGTGCCAGTCGAAGTTGTCGGCGATGAAGGCGGCGGCGGGCAGACCGAGGGCACCGCCGACACCGAGGGAGGCGCTCATCAGCGCGGTGGAACCGGCGAGCCGCTCCGCGGGCAGTTCGTCGCGCATGATGCTGATGCCGAGCGGCACGGTGGCGGCGGCCAGGCCCTGCAACGCGCGGCCCACGATCATCGGGGTCAGGGAGTCGCTGAACGCGCACACCACCGACCCGGCCACCAGCAGCACGATGCTGACGAGCAGCAGCCTGCGCTTGCCGAACATGTCGCCGAGCCGGCCGGCGACGGGCGTGACGACGGCGGCGGCCAACAGGGTGGCGGTGACCGCCCAGGCGGTGTCGGCGGCCGAGGCGTTCAGGTATTTCGGCAGCTCCGGGACGATCGGGATGACCAGGGTCTGCATCAGCGAGACGACGATGCCGGCGAAGGCCAGGACCGCCACCACCGCGTTCGACCTGGGCTGGGCGGTTCCCCCGGCCACTGGGGGCCGGACGGGAGCGTCGGACATGGAGGGGCCTCCGAGGGGCGTACGGGCACACGGATCTGCTTGACTCAGGCAACTTTAAGTCAATTGATTGACTTAAGCAAGAGAAACGGGCGGGCCCGGCACCGACGCGGGCAGGGCGGCCGAGAGCCCGGACGCGTGGAGGAGAGGAGCGAAGAGAAGGGGAGGAGCGAAGAGAAGGGGAGGAGCGGGATCAGTCCCGGTGGTCCGGGGGCCCGTGGCGCGCGATCACCTCGCGGGTGCGCTCCTCGTCGAGTTCGTAGACGGTCTCGTGAGCCCGCGGGTCGCGCGCGTGGAAGGTGTGGAACATCGGACCCGACGCCCCGCCGAGCTCCACCAGTGACGCCGACGCGCCGCGCACCGCCCGCTCGGTCCCCGGCCGGGTCGTGAGGTCGATGCGGTTGACCACGCCGGGCGTGACCCACACCGGCACGGCCGCCAGGAAGCCGAGGAGCTGGAGGTGGAAATGCCCGGTGAGCACGACCCGCACGTCCGTCCCGCGGATCACCTCGCCCAGCCCGCCCGGATCACACAGCCCGAAGGCCCGCTGGGTCGGCACGTCCAGGGCGATCGGCGGATGGTGCAGGGCCAGCACCGTGCCCCGCTCCGAGGGCGCCCTCAACACCTCGCGCAGCCAGTCGAGCTGGGCCTCCCCCAGCCGCCCGTACACCTCCCCCGGCACCAGCGAGTCCAGCGTCACGAAGCGGTAGCCGCCGACGCCGCTCACGGCGGCCCGCTCGGCCCCCGGCAGGGCCGCGACGGCCCGCTCCGTCCCGTCGGCGGCCAGATGCCCGCTGCCCAGCACCTTCGCGAAGGCCTGGCGTTCGTCGTGGTTGCCGGTGGTGAAGAAGACGGGGGCGTCCCAGGTCCGGGCGAACGCGCCGACCGCCTCCCGCACGGTCGCGTACGCCTCCACCGCGCCGTCGTCGGCGATGTCACCGGTGACGACGATCGCGTCGACGGCCCGCTGGTGGCGCAGTGCGGCCAGCATCAGCCGCAGCGACTCGGTGGCGGCGACGCCGTGCCGGTTGGGCTCGTCGGTCCGCTCGACATGGGTGTCGGACAGATGCAGGATCCGCATCTGCCGCACGCTAACGGCAGTCGGGGCCCACGGCCAGAGGGCGGCCGCGGGCCCGTGGACCTCAGCTGAGGGTGCGCAGCGCCGCCGCGTCGTACGGCTTCAGCTCGTCGAGGCGGTCTGCCAGGACCTTCGACGCCCAGTCCGGGTCCTGGAGCAGCGCGCGGCCGACGGCCACCAGGTCGAACTCGTCGCGCTCCAGCCGGTCGAGGAGGTTGTCGATGCCCTTCAGCGGGGAGCCCTCACCCCGGAAGCTCCCGACGAAGTCGCCGTCGAGGCCGACCGAGCCCACGGTGATGGCGGGCCTGCCGGTGATCTTCTTCGTCCAGCCGGCCAGGTTCAGGTCGGAGCCTTCGAACTCCGGGAGCCAGTAGCGGCGGGTGGAGGCGTGGAAGGCGTCGACGCCGGCCGCGGCCAGCGGGGTCAGGATCGCCTCCAGCTCCTCCGGGGTCTCGGCGAGCCGGGCGTCGTACTCCTGCTGCTTCCACTGCGAGTAGCGGAAGAGGACGGGGAACTCCGGCGAGACCGCCGCGCGCACCGCAGCGACGATCTCCGCCGCGAACTTCGTCCGGGCCACCGGGTCGCCGCCGTAGGCGTCCGTACGGCGGTTGGTGCCCGCCCACAGGAACTGGTCGAGCAGATAGCCGTGCGCGCCGTGCAGTTCGACCCCGTCGAAGCCGATGCGCTCGGCGTCGGCCGCGGCCTTCGCGAACGCCTCGATCACGTCGTCCAGGTCCTGCCGGGTCATGGCCCTGCCGGTGACCTCGGCGCCCTCCGCGCCGATGCCCGACGGGCCGACCGGCGGGGCATCGGCGAACGGCGGCTGCCCGGCCTTGCGCACCATGCCGATGTGCCACAGCTGCGGCACGATCGTGCCGCCCGCCGCGTGCACGGCGTCCGCGACCCGCGCCCACCCGGCCAGCTGCTCGTCACCGTGGAAACGCGGCACGCGGTCGCTCTGCCCGGCCGACTCGTGGCCGACGTACGTGCCCTCGGTGACTATCAGGCCCACGCCGGCGGCGGCGCGGCGGGAGTAGTACGACAGCACGTCCTCGCCCGGGATGCCGCCCGGGGAGAACTGGCGCGTCATCGGCGCCATCACGATGCGGTTCGGGACGGTGAGGCCGTTGAGCGCGACGGGACGGGACAGGATCTCCGCGGCACGGGAGGCGGAGGACGCGTTGACGGTCACGTGGGGGGCTCCTGGTGAATTGACTGGACTGGTCGGTATGTGCGTGTGCATCGAAAGCACTGTGGCGTCAACGGACCCGCGGGCCGCCGCATTCCGCCGACCCCCCGCCCATCGGATGTGATCCGCGCCACTCACCACGCCTCACCGCACCGCTCCCCGCGCGGCCCTGCCTGGGATTCCCCGTGAAAACGCCCGAGGGCGGCACCCCCTGTTTCCAGGGAGTGCCGCCCTCGGTACTGAACGGACGGGTCCGATCCTCGCGGTGCGCGAAGGATCAGAAGTCCATGTCACCGCCCGGCATGCCGCCGCCGGCCGGAGCCGCGGACTTCTCCGGCTTGTCGGCGATGACGGCCTCGGTGGTGAGGAACAGCGCGGCGATGGAGGCGGCGTTCTGCAGGGCAGAGCGCGTGACCTTCGCCGGGTCGATGATGCCTTCGGCGATCATGTCGACGTACTCACCGGTCGCGGCGTTCAGGCCGTGGCCGACGGGCAGGTTGCGCACCTTCTCGACGATGACGCCACCCTCGAGACCACCGTTGACGGCGATCTGCTTGAGCGGGGCCTCCAGCGCGAGCTTCACGGCGTTGGCGCCGGTCGCCTCGTCACCCGAGAGCTCGAGCTTCTCGAAGACCGAGGAGGCCTGGAGCAGGGCCACGCCACCACCGGCGACGATGCCCTCCTCGACGGCCGCCTTCGCGTTGCGGACGGCGTCCTCGATGCGGTGCTTGCGCTCCTTGAGCTCGACCTCGGTGGCGGCACCGGCCTTGATGACGGCCACGCCGCCGGCCAGCTTCGCCAGGCGCTCCTGGAGCTTCTCGCGGTCGTAGTCCGAGTCCGAGTTCTCGATCTCGGCGCGGATCTGGTTGACCCGGCCCTGGACCTGGTCGGTGTCACCGGAGCCGTCGACGATCGTCGTCTCGTCCTTGGTGATGACGACCTTGCGGGCGCGGCCCAGGAGGTCCAGGGTCGCGTTCTCCAGCTTGAGGCCGACCTCCTCGGAGATGACCTCGCCGCCCGTGAGGATGGCGATGTCGCCGAGCATGGCCTTACGGCGGTCACCGAAGCCCGGGGCCTTGACGGCGACGGACTTGAAGGTGCCACGGATCTTGTTGACGACCAGGGTCGACAGGGCCTCGCCCTCGACGTCCTCGGCGATGATCAGCAGCGGCTTGCCCGACTGCATGACCTTCTCCAGGAGCGGGAGCAGGTCCTTGACGGAACCGATCTTGGAGTTGGCGATCAGGATGTACGGGTCGTCGAGCGACGCCTCCATACGCTCCATGTCGGTGGCGAAGTACGCCGAGATGTAGCCCTTGTCGAAGCGCATACCCTCGGTGAGCTCCAGCTCCAGACCGAAGGTCTGGGACTCCTCGACGGTGATGACGCCTTCCTTGCCGACCTTGTCCATCGCCTCGGCGATGAGCTCGCCGATCTGGGTGTCGGCGGCGGAGATGGAGGCCGTGGAAGCGATCTGCTCCTTGGTCTCGACATCCTTGGCCTGCTCCAGCAGGGCACCGGAGACGGCCTCGACGGCCTTCTCGATACCACGCTTGAGGGCCATCGGGTTGGCACCGGCGGCCACGTTGCGCAGGCCCTCACGGACCAGCGCCTGGGCGAGCACGGTCGCGGTGGTCGTACCGTCGCCGGCGACGTCGTCCGTCTTCTTGGCGACTTCCTTGACCAGCTCGGCGCCGATCTTCTCGTACGGGTCCTCGAGCTCGATCTCCTTGGCGATGGAAACACCATCGTTGGTGATCGTGGGGGCGCCCCACTTCTTCTCGAGGACGACGTTGCGGCCCTTGGGGCCAAGGGTGACCTTGACGGCGTCGGCGAGCTGGTTCATCCCGCGCTCGAGACCGCGCCGTGCCTCCTCGTCGAACGCGATGATCTTGGCCATGTGAAGTGGTCCTCCCGGACTGGGGTGGATTGCTCCGGACCGCGCTGGCGCCCGCGACGGACGGCCTGCCTGCCCCGTGGTTCCTTGCACCACCTGGCCTGCGGGCCTCACCGAACCGGTCCTTCGTTATCACTCTCACCTTCAGAGTGCTAACGCCAATGATTAGCACTCGCCCCGCCCGAGTGCAAGGTGCGCCCGCGCGGCAGGCACGACGGGAGGCGGCGGTCGGGTGACGGACGGACGCCGGCGCGGGCCGGTGATCCGGGGGCGCGCGCGGCGGACCCCGGGCAGGCCGAAGGGCTCGCACCCCGTGGGATACGAGCCCTTCGAGCAGTACAGAAGAACGTCGCTGCAGTAAGTCGGCGCGTGCTTCAGCCGGTCGCCAGGCGGACCATGTCCGCCTGCGGCCCCTTCTGACCCTGCGAGATCTCGAAATCGACCCGCTGGCCCTCTTCCAGGGTGCGGTACCCGTCCATCTGGATCGCGCTGTAGTGGACGAACACGTCCGCACCACCGTCGACCGCGATGAAGCCGTACCCCTTCTCCGCGTTGAACCACTTGACGGTGCCCTGAGCCATGCCTAACTCCCCTATTACTGGCCCTTGCACAGATCCGCACTTCGCGAATCCGGGTCAGACCTCACCCCCCATTGGCCGGGGGCGTGCGCCGGAACGCGTCGACCGCGGCTGAATGTATCTGTCCAACTGCCGTCTGCAACAGGTCAATCGGACGAGAAATCCGGGCATGACGGGTCCGGAATCTACCTACAATTCGCCTGGTTTCAGGGCAAGTTGGGCCAGGCATAGGGAGCGAAAGGCGCAAAAGGCCTGCATACTTTGGCTGCTTCTTATCGGCAGTCCAGCGGGCTGCGAAGGTCGCCCGCCCTGGAATCGGGGGCGGCTTCCCCAACTGTACCGCGCTCAACCACACTGAATTGCCCCCTCCGCTTCTCTCACGGAGGGGGCAATTCGATGAACTCTCGGTAATCTCGGTTACCGATGGTAATGATCAGCCTCCGGCGACCGCCGGAATGATGGAGACACCCGCGCCGTCCGGGGTCGCGGTCGCCAGGCCCTGCTCGAAGCGGACGTCGTCGTCGTTCACGTACACGTTGACGAACCGGCGCAGCTTGCCCTCGTCGTCCAGGACGCGGCCCGCGATGCCGGTGTGGTTCTTCTCCAGGTCGGAGATGACCTCGGCGAGGGTCGCGCCCTCGGCGCTCACCTCGGCCTGGCCGCCGGTGTAGGTGCGCAGGATGGTGGGGATGCGGACGTTGACGCTCATGATGCGAGGCCAGCCTCTCGGAAGGAGTCCAGGTTCGGGCGGATCGTCGTGGTGAGGCCGGTGCCGGCCACCGCGTCCAGGGTCTTCAGGCCGTCGCCGGTGTTCAGCACGACGGTCGTCTTCGTCGGGTCGAGCAGGCCGGCCTCGATGAGCTTCTTCGTCACGCCCACCGTCACCCCGCCCGCCGTCTCCGCGAAGATCCCCTCGGTCCGCGCCAGCAGCTTGATCGCGTCCACGATCTGCTCGTCCGTCACGTCCTCCACGGCACCGCCCGTGCGGCGCGCGATGTCGAGGACGTACGGCCCGTCGGCCGGGTTGCCGATGGCGAGGGACTTGGCGATGGTGTCCGGCTTCTGCGGCCGCACCACGTCGTGGCCGGCCTTGTACGCCACGGACACCGGCGAGCAGCCCTCCGCCTGCGCGCCGAAGATCTTGTACGGCCGGTCCTCGACCAGCCCGAGCCTGATCAGTTCCTGGAGCCCCTTGTCGATCTTCGTGAGCTGGGAGCCCGAGGCGATCGGGACGACCAGCTGGTCGGGCAGCCGCCAGCCGAGCTGCTCGCAGATCTCGTACGCGAGGGTCTTCGAGCCCTCCGCGTAGTACGGCCGCAGGTTGACGTTGACGAAGCCCCAGCCCTCGCCGGCCGGGTCGCCGATCAGCTCGGAGCAGAAGCGGTTCACGTCGTCGTAGTTGCCCTCGATGCCGACGAGTTCACCGCCGTAGACCGCGGCCATGACGATCTTGCCCTGCTCCAGGTCGTGCGGGATGAAGACGCAGGAGCGCAGGCCGGCCCGCGCGGCGGCGGCGCCGACCGCGCCGGCCAGGTTGCCGGTGGAGGAGCAGGAGAGGGTGGTGAAGCCGAAGGCGCGCGCGGCCTCCAGGGCCTGGGCGACGACCCGGTCCTTGAAGGAGTGCGTCGGGTTGCCGGAGTCGTCCTTCACGTACAGCCCGCCGGTCACCCCGAGCTCGCGCGCCAGGTTGTCGGCCTGGACGAGCTTGGTCCAGCCGGGGTTGATGTTGGGCTTGGTCGCCACGTCGGCCGGGACGGGCAGCAGCGGGGCGTAGCGCCAGATGTTCGCGGGGCCCGCCTCGATGCGCTTGCGGAGCTCCTCGGTGTCGTAGGCCGAGAAGTCGTAGGCGATCTCGAGCGGGCCGAAACACTCCTCGCAGGCGAAGACCGGGCCGAGCGGCACGCGGTGTCCGCACTCGCGGCAGGAAAGCGCCGCGGCGGGGCCCAGATCGACGGAGTTGGTGGTGCTTGCAGCGGTCTGCACAGCCATGGAGGCGAGGCCCTTTCTCCTCATCTTCCTCACGGCGCACCTCGCCGTGAGACGGATTTGGCACCTTCCCGAGCCGGGAGCCTCGCGTGAACGAGAACCGACTGGAGGGTTGCCGGGGCTTCATCGGGCCGTATCCCTCTGCCCCTCTGGATGAGCGGTATGAAGTTGTGAACGGCGGGGCCACCCTGGACATGCGATGGTCATCCGCGTTGTTCAAGACTGTAACCGAAGGCCAGGACAGTTGAGATAACCGTCCGAACCGCGAGATGCCCGGGCCCGTCAGCCGTCGGCACGACAGGCACCACCTCCCGCCGCGAGAACGTAGAAGGAGCCGCCACTGTGCTGGAAGAAGTCGAGCGCTGGCTGAGCACACGCTCCTGGTCCGTGACCGATCGCCCGCTCCACAAGATCCTCGCCGCGAAGCGCGCCAGGGGCCAGTCGGTCTCCGTCGTCCTGCCCGCGCTGAACGAGGAGGAGACGGTCGGCGACATCGTCGCCGTGATCCGTCACGACCTCATGCAGCAGGTCCCGCTCGTCGACGAGATCGTCGTCGTCGACTCGGGATCCACCGACCGCACCTCCGCGGTGGCCGCCGCCGCGGGCGCCCGGGTCGTCCACCGCGACGACATCCTGCCCCGCGTCCCGGCCGTGCCGGGCAAGGGCGAGGTGCTCTGGCGGTCGCTCCTGGTCACCCGTGGGGACATCGTCTGTTTCATCGACGCCGACCTGAAGGAGTTCTCCTCCGACTTCGTCTCCGGGATCGTGGGGCCGCTGCTCACCGACCCCGGCATCGACCTGGTCAAGGCCATGTACGACCGCCCGCTGGGCACCGGGGCCGACGTGCTCGACTCCGGCCGTACGGCCGGCCAGGGCGGCCGGGTCACCGAGCTGATGGCCCGCCCGCTGCTGAACATGCACTGGCCGCGGCTGGCCGGATTCGTGCAGCCGCTCGGCGGCGAGTACGCCGCCCGCCGCTCCCTGCTGGAACAGCTCCCCTTCCCCGTCGGCTACGGCGTGGAGCTCGGCATGCTGGTCGACTCGCTGCACCTGGTGGGTCTCGACGCCCTGGCCCAGGTGGACGTCGGGGTGCGCAAGCACCGGCACCAGGACGGGCAGGCGCTGGGCCGGATGGCCGCCGCGATCTACCGCACCGCACAGCTGCGCATGGCCCGCGGCCACCTGATCCGGCCCTCTCTCACCCAGTTCGAGCGGGGCCCCGACGGCTTCGAGCCACGCACGTACTCCGTGGACACGGAGGAGCGTCCGCCCATGGCCGAGATCGCGGAGTACGCGTCACGGAAGGTCGCGTGACGCGCGCGCGGAGTGACGGTCACCAGCGGTCGTATACAAATATCCCCGGACTGTGCGGGCCTGCCGCACGTTTGAGCGTTTCCGGGCCGGGCTAGGTTGAGGCGTATGGCTTCCACGCACGGTGCTGAGGTGCTGGTCGCGTCCAATCGCGGCCCGGTTTCGTACGAGGTGCGCGAGGACGGCTCGCTGCACGCCCGCAGGGGCGGCGGCGGGCTGGTCTCGGGCCTGTCCGCCATCGGGCCGGACGCGGGGGCGCTGTGGGTGTGCTCCGCCCTGTCCGACGGCGACCGCGAGGCGGTCCGGCGCGGTGTGGGCGAGAGCGGGGTGCGGATGCTGGACATCCCGGCCGACGTGCACGCCGACGCCTACAACGGCATCGCCAACTCCGTGCTCTGGTTCGTCCACCACATGCTCTACCAGACACCGCTGGAGCCGGCCTTCGACGCGGAGTTCCGGCGCCGGTGGACGTCGTACGAGAGATACAACCGCGCCTTCGCGCGGGCGCTGGCCGAGGACGCGGCCGACGGGGCCACGGCGATCGTGCAGGACTACCACCTGACACTGGTGCCGGGCATGCTCCGCGAACTCCGCCCCGACCTGCGCATCGGCCACTTCTCGCACACGCCCTGGGCACCGCCGGACTACTTCCGGATGCTGCCGGACGACATCCGCGAGCAGATCGTGCGGGGCATGCTCGGCGCGGACCGGCTGGGCTTCCTCACCCGGCGGTGGGCGCGCGCCTTCACGGAGTGCGCCGGGGAGGTGGATCCCGAGCGGATCCGCCCGACCGGACCGGCCGGCGAGCCGGGCGCGGCGATCGAGCACACGCCGGCCTCAGGGGGTCCGGCCCGCACCACGGTGATCGGCGTGCACGGCCTCGGGGCCGACGCCGAGTTCCTGCGCGCCCGGTCCCACCAGGCCGACGTCGGCGAGCGGATGGCCGCGCTGCGGACGGAGATCGGCGAGGGTCGCAGGACGATCGTGCGGGTCGACCGGACCGAGCTGTCGAAGAACATCGTGCGGGGCCTGCTGGCGTATCGGCAGCTGCTCGACGACCACCCGGAGTGGCGCGAGCGGGTCGTGCACGTCGCCTTCGCCTACCCCTCCCGGCAGGACCTCGCCGTCTACCGCGACTACACGGCCGAGGTGCAGCGGCTCGCGGACGAGATCAACGCCGCCTACGGGACACCGGGATGGACTCCGGTCGTGCTGCATGTGAAGGACGACTTCGCGCGCTCGCTGGCCGCGTACCGGCTGGCCGACGTCGCCCTCGTGAACCCGATCCGGGACGGCATGAACCTGGTCGCGAAGGAGGTGCCGGTGGTCTCCGACGAGGGGTGCGCGCTGGTGCTGTCGCGGGAGGCGGGTGCCTACGAGGAGCTGCGCGAGGACGCGATCACCGTCAATCCGTACGACGTGGTCGGCACCGCGCGGGCCCTGCACGAGGCGCTGCTGATGCCGCTGCCCGAGCGGGCGGAGCGGACGAAGCGCCTGGCCGCCGCGGCGACCGCGCTGCCGCCGGCCCAGTGGTTCCTCGACCAGCTCGGTGCGCTGAGGGACTGAGCGCACGCTCGCGCGGTGCCGCGGGGCGGGCCGGTCAGCCGAGCCGGGCCGCCAGCGCGCGCAGCAGGTCCACGACCCCTTCCGGGCCGTTCACCACCAGGTCCGCCCGGTCCCTCAGTTCGGCGACCTCGTCGCTGCCGCTGCACACCAGCAGCCCCGGGACGCCGTCGGAGCGGAGTTTGTCGACGGCGGCGAAGGCGGGCAGGTCGCCCAGGTCGTCACCGGCGTAGACGAGGGACTCGGCGGCGAGCTCGCGGGCGAACTCCTGGAGGGCGACGCCCTTGTCCATGCCCGGCGGCCGCAGTTCGAGGACCATACGGCCCGGCTCGACGATCAGGCCGTGCCGGGCGGCCAGCTCGGCGAGGGGGCCGCGCAGCGCCTCGAAGGCGGCCTGCGGATCCTCGGCGCGGCGGGTGTGGACGGCGAGTGCCCGGCCCTTCTCCTCGATCCAGGTGCCCCGCCAGGCGCCGATCGTGTCGAGGAACCCCGGCAGCTCGGCCCGTACCGCGGCGACGCCGGGGTGCGGCGGCGGGGCGGTGACGGTGCCGGTGCGGGCCTCCCAGCGCTCGGCGCCGTAGTGGCCGAGGACGACCAGGTGCTCCAGGCCGGGGACGCCGTCGAAGCCGCCGTGCCGCACGGCCACCGCGGCCGGCCGTCCGGTGACGACGGCCACGGCGGCCACCTTCGGCGCGAGGACGGCGAGCGCGGGGACCGCGTCCGGGTGCGCGCGGGCCTGCTCGGGGTCCGCCACGATCGGCGCGAGCGTGCCGTCGAAGTCGAGCCCGATCACCGCGCGCTGCGGGCGGGCGAGGACGGCGTCCAGCGCGTCGCGGCCCGCCCGGGTCGTGGGGGCCGGCAGGGGCGGCGGTGCGGGATGCGGGGGGTGCGTGTCATGGCTGCCCATACGGCGACCCTATCCGCGCGACCGCACCCGCATGCGTGACTCGGGCCGGGTACCCGCGTGCGTGACGCGAACCGGCTACCCGCGTGCGTGACGCGCGCCAGGTACCCGGCGACCCGGGCCGGACGCGCAACCTCGCGCCCGGTCGCCCACCGCGCTCAGCGTTCCGCGCGCCGGGAGTCCCGCACTCTTCTGAGGCGGTTCACCGTCACCGGGTCCGCCGCGAGGGCGCGCTCGTCGTCGAGGAGAGCGTTCAGGAGCTGGTAGTAGCGGACGGGGGCCAGGCCGAGCTCCTCGCGGATCGCGCGTTCCTTCGCGCCGGCGCCGGGGAAGCCCCGGCGTTCGAGGGCGAGGATGTCCCGTTCGCGGCGGCCGAGGCCTTCCCTCTCGTCGTCCATGACCGCACGGTAGCCCCCGCCACCGACAGGCGGGCTGCCTACTGTGCCTCGGCGTCCGCGGAGTTCGCCGTCGCCTCCAGCTCGGCGAGCACCCCGGACGGGCTGCCGGTGGGCGCCACCGCCTGGCCGATGTTCTTCTTGACGGCCGCGCTGACCGTCGCCCAGGAGGTCTTGCCGACCGGGTAGAGCGTGGCGACGGGAAGTCCGTCCAGGAACGGCTTCAGGTCCTTGTCCCGCGCGGCCGTGCCCATGGCGTCGGCCGCGGAGACGGTGACCGGCAGCAGGTCGTACGCGCGGGAGAAGGCCAGCACGTTCTTCTCGTCGTAGACGAAGTCGAGGAACGAGCCGATCTCCTCGCTGTGGCCGTTCTTCTTGAAGGCCGCCATCCAGTCGGCGACGCCCATCCCGGACGCGGCGGGCCCGCTCACACCGGGCATCGGCACCATGCCGACCCGCACGCCCTTCTCGGCGGCCGCCTTGATCAGGGAGGGGTGGCCGTTGAGCATGCCGACGTCACCGGCGGCGAAGGCGGTGAACGCGGCCGCCCGGTTCAGGCTGCCGGGCGCGACCGGTCCGGTGAGGCCCTTGCCGACCAGCTCGTTCTTGAGCCAGCCGAAGGTCTCGACGTTCTGCGCGGAGTCGATGTCGTAGGTGCCGACGGTCGCCGTGTAGCCGCCCTCGCCGCTCAGCAGCCACTGCATGGTCTCGGCCTGCGCCTCCTCGGGGCCCAGGGGCAGCGCGTACGGGTACTTCACGCCCTTCCCCTTCAGCGCCTTCGCGTCGGCGGCGAGCTCCTCCCAGGTCGTCGGCGCCGTGGTGATCCCGGCCTGGTCGAAGAGGGACTTGTTGTAGAAGAGCAGGCGTGTGGAGGCGGCGAACGGCATGCCGTACTGCACGCCGCTCACCTCGCCCGCCTGCGCGAGCTGGGCGTTGAAGTCGGCCTGTACGGGGATGGAGAGGACCTCGCCTGCCTGGTAGAGGAGGCCCTTCGCCGCGTAGTCGGCGTACGCGCCGGTCTGCGCCATGTCGGGGGCGTCGCCGGCGGCGACCAGCTCCTTGACCTTGCGGTCGACGTCGTTCCAGGAGTAGACGGTGACGTCGACCTTCACGTCCGGGTGCTTCGCCTCGTACGCCTTGACGAGTGCGTCCCAGTAGCCCTGGGAGCTGGTGGCCTCGCTGTCGCCGTAGTCGGCGGCGACCAGTCTCAGGGTCACCTCGTCGGAGCCGTCACCGAGCCCGCAGCCTCCCAGGGCCGCCGTCATGCCCAGTGCGGACGCCGCCGCGATCATCCCTGTCCTGCCCCGCTGGCCCTGCTGCACCGCTGTTCGCTCCGATTCCACTGAACGTTCACCTGAACGGCCGTCCGATTTCCGAATTAAGGTCTACACCACGCAAGTGGACTAGACCTCTCCCGGGTCCTGGGGCCACACTGTCCTGCGTGAGACATGTCATCGCCCTCGACGTGGGCGGCACCGGGATGAAGGCCGCCCTGATCGGCGCCGAGGGCCGGCTGCTGCACCGGGCCCGTCGGGCCACCGGGCGCGAGCGCGGGCCCGACGCGGTCGTCGACGGCATCCTCGACTTCGCCGCCGAGCTGCGCGCCCACGGCGAGCGGCAGCTCGGTGAGCCCGCGGCCGCGGCCGGCGTCGCCGTTCCCGGCATCGTCGACGAGACCCACGGCATCGCCGCCTACGCGGCCAATCTCGGCTGGCGCGACGTCCCCCTGCGCGATCTGCTCGGGCGGCGGCTCGACGGCATCCCCGTCGCCCTCGGGCACGACGTGCGCACCGGCGGACTCGCCGAGGGCCGGATCGGCGCGGGCCGGGGCGCCGACCGCTTCCTGTTCGTCCCCCTCGGCACCGGCATCGCGGGCGCCATCGGGCTCGACGGCCGGGTGGAGGCGGGCGCGCACGGCTTCGCGGGCGAGATCGGCCACATCGTCGTACGGCCCGGCGGGTCGCCCTGTCCCTGCGGGCAGCACGGCTGCCTGGAGCGCTACGCGTCGGCCGCCGCCGTGAGCGAGGCGTGGGCCGCCGCCTGCGGGGACCCGGCGGCGGACGCCGCGGACTGCGCGAAGGCCGTCACGTCCGGCGACCCGAACGCCGTCCGGGTCTGGCGGGACGCCGTCGACGCGCTCGCGGACGGCCTGGTCACCGCGCTCACCCTGCTGGACCCGGGCACCCTCATCATCGGTGGCGGGCTCGCCGAAGCGGGGGAAACCTTGTTCTCGCCGCTGCGGGACGCCGTGCGGCGGCGCGTCACCTTCCAGAAGCTGCCGTCGATCGTCCCCGCCGCACTGGGGGACACCGCCGGATGCCTGGGCGCGGGACTCCTCGCCTGGGATCTCCTGACCACCACTGACCCCTCGGAGGTAACCGCCTGATGGCCACTAGCAAGGTTCTCGCCGGTGCCCGGGTGGTACTGCCCACCGGGACCGTGGACGGCGGCCGCGTGATCGTCGAGGGCACCCGGATCGCCGGCTCGGCCCCGGCCGACGCGCGGAGCGTGGACGTCAGCGGCCACTGGCTGGTCCCCGGCTTCGTCGACATCCACAACCACGGCGGCGGCGGCGCGTCCTTCTCGGGCCCGGTCGAGGACGCCCTGACGGCGATCCGGACCCACCGGCTGCACGGCACCACCACCCTGGTCGCCTCCACGGTCACCGACGACATGGACTTCCTCGCCCGGCAGGCCGGACAGCTGTCCGAACTGGCCGAGCAGGGCGACATCGCCGGCATCCACTTCGAGGGCCCGTTCATCTCGCCCTGCCGCAAGGGCGCGCACTCCGAGGAACTGCTGCGCGATCCCGACCCGGCGGAGGTGCGCAAGCTGATCGACGCGGCGCGCGGCCACGCGAAGATGGTCACCCTCGCCACCGAACTGCCGGGCGGCATCGACTCCGTACGGCTGCTCGCGGAGCACGGCGTGATCGCGGCGATCGGGCACACGGACGCGACGTACGAGCAGACGGTGGAGGCGATCGACGCGGGCGCGACGGTGGCCACGCACCTCTTCAACGCGATGCCCACGCTCGGCCACCGCACCCCGGGACCGATCGCCGCGCTGCTCGACGACGAGCGCGTCACGGTCGAACTGATCAACGACGGCACCCATCTCCACCCGGCCGCACTGGAACTGGCGTTCCATCACGCGGGCGCCGGGCGGGTCGCGTTCATCACCGACGCGATGGACGCGGCCGGCATCGGCGACGGCCGTTACATGCTCGGCCCGCTGGAGGTCGAGGTCAGCGAGGGCGTGGCCCGGCTGGTGGAGGGCGGCTCGATCGCGGGCTCCACCCTCACCCTGGACCGCGCGTTCCAGCGGGCGGTGACCATCGACAGGCTCCCCGTGGAGGACGTCGTCGCCGCCCTCAGCGCCAACCCGGCCCGGCTGCTGGGGATGTACGACCGGGTGGGTTCCCTCGACCCGGGCAAGGACGCCGACCTGGTGCTCCTCGACGCGGACTTCGCCCTCAAGGGCGTGATGCGCCGGGGCGAATGGGTCGTCGATCCCCAACTGACCTGAAACGTCCGCTCGCGAAGAGACGGTGGCGCACCGGGGACTGGGCCGACCGCCGTCTCTTTGGCATGATCAGGCCCCTGGACAAGGAGACACGGCGAACGTGTGCTGAATTCTTTCGGGGGGAGGTCGGTCCGGGTGATCCTCACGGTCACGTTGAACACCGCTCTCGACATCACCTATCGCGTACGGTCCCTGCGCCCGCACGCCTCCCACCGGGTGTCCGAGGTGTGGGAACGCCCCGGTGGCAAGGGCCTGAACGTGGCCCGCGTCCTGGCCGCCCTCGGCCACCCCGTCACCGCCACGGGGTTCGCCGGCGGCGCGACCGGCCGGATCATGCGGGAGCGGCTCGCGGACAGCCCCGGCGTGGTGGACGCGCTGGTCCCGGTCACCGGCACGACCCGGCGCACGATAGCCGTCGTGGACGACCGCACCGGCGACACGACCCAGCTCAACGAGCCCGGCCCGAACGTCACGCCCGCCGAGTGGTCCGCCTTCCAGGAGACGTACGCGGCGCTGCTCGCCACGGCCTCGGCGGTGGCCCTGTGCGGCAGCCTGCCGCCCGGTGTCCCGGTGGGCGCCTACGCGGGGCTCGTGCGCACGGCACGCGCCGCGAACGTCCCGGTCCTGCTGGACACCAGCGGTGAGCCGCTGCGCCGGGCCGTCGCCGCCCGCCCGGACATCGTCAAGCCGAACACCGACGAACTCGCCGAACTCACCGGCGCACACGAGCCGTTGCGTGCCACCCAGGACGCCTGCCGGCGCGGCGCACGGGCGGTCGTCGCCTCCCTGGGCGCGGAGGGTCTCCTCGCGGTGACCCCCGAGGGCCGCTGGCGCGCCGCCCCGCCGGCCCGGATCCACGGCAACCCGACGGGCGCCGGCGACTCCGTGGTCGCCGGTCTGCTCTCCGGCCTGGCCGACCAGCTTCCCTGGCCCGGACGCCTGGCCCGGGCGGCCGCGCTGTCGGCCGCGACGGTCCTGTCCCCGACGGCCGGCGACTTCGACCGGCCCACCTACGAGGAACTGCTGGACAAGGTGGCCGTGACAGCCGAGGCGTCGGCGGCGTGAAAAAGGTCGGGCACGGCTGACGGCCGCCGCCTCGACGTCCGCCACGACTCCGGCCTCGACGTCCGCGCCGATCGCCGTCGGTGGCCGCGCGGCGGCCACCGACGTGCCGGGCTCGCTAGCCCTTGACCTGGCCCTTCTTCAGCCAGAGCTGGTCCAGGAGGACGTTGCACTTGTCGCCGTCCTGGCAGGAGACCGAGATCGTGTTGGTGCCCTTGGTGAGCGTCGGGTAGGCGAAGGTCTTCGTCCAGCCCTTCGAGAAGTCACCGTCCGCGCCATGCGCGAAGTTGCCCAGGTTCAGCTTGCTGCCGAACTGCTTGCCGTTGATCGTGAGCGTCATCGACTGGTCCTGGCCCGGCACGCTGTAGTGCGCGAAGAGCGTGTAGTCCCCGTCCTCGGGGATGCTGTTGACCGTCCACGTGACGGAGTTGCCGACCTGGTTGAGGTTGCCGACGTAGATGCCGCCGCCCGCCTCCGCCCCCTGGACGTCCGAGGCGAGCGCCGCCGTGCCACCGAGCCGCAGAGCCTTCGCGTCGATCTTCGGGAGTTCTCCGGCCTCGGCCGACGCGGAGGACGACGCGCTGGGCGACGCGCTCTCCGAGGTCGACGGCTCCGTGCTCGCCTGGTCGCCGGCCTTCTTGTCGTCGTCACCGCCCGCCATCGCCACCGCGATACCGATCACCACCGCCGCGACCACCGCGATCGCGCCGATCAACAGGCCCTTGGTGTTGGGGCCGCGGCCCCGGCCGCCACCGCCGTGGGCCGACTGCTGCGGAGCCGTGGACGGACCGCCGGAGAACGACTCGGGCGCCGCGTAGTGCGTGTTCTGCTGGCCGTACGTGGCCTGCTGGGGCACCTGGGGCTGGCCGTAGGCGGTCGTCGGCGCCTGCTGGCCGTACTGTCGCTCGCCGACCGCGCGCACCCGGCTGACCGAGTTCGGGTAGCCGTAGCCACCGCCGGACGGCGGCTGAGCTCCGTTGGCCTGACCGTCGGCGTAGAGGTAGCCGAACGGGTCCTCGTCCTCGGGCGTGCTCGCGCCGTTGTTGCCGGGCGTCATCCCTTCGTACTCCTCAACAGGTGCGGGTCGGATGCGGTACGCGTTTCTCTAGGTGTAGAGAATGGCGAGCCTACCCGCTTCCGCTGCCCCAAACGGGTGACTCGGACCGCATCGATACACTGACCTGCGGATCATCCCGCGCGCCGGTGCTGTTTGGGACGAGATCGTTTCTCCACGTACATCCGTTCGTCAGCTGACTTCAGGACTTCGTCCGCGGTCATGCCGCAGTGCGCCCAGCCGATGCCGAAACTGGCGCCCACCCGGACGGCCCGGCCCTCGGCCCGGATGGGCTGGATGATCTCGTTGCGCAGCCGTACGGCGAGGTCCTCGGCGTCGGCCAGGCCGAGGCCGTCGGCGAGGATCACGAACTCGTCGCCGCCGAGCCGGGCCACCGTGTCACCGTCGCGGACCTGCCGGCTGAGCCGCCGGGCGACCTCGATCAGGACCGCGTCGCCCGCGTTGTGCCCGAACCGGTCGTTGATCGACTTGAACCCGTCGAGGTCGCAGAAGAGGACCGCGAGTCCCTTGGTGCCGTCGTCCTGGCCTTCCTCGGGGGCGGCCGTGTGCACATGGTGGTCGTAGGCGTCGTACGCCTCCGTGCCCGGCCGGAAGTCGAAGCCGTGACCGTTGGCGTCGAAGGCGGGATGCCCGAAGGCCGCGTCGTGGGAGTCGAGCGCGGCGGGATGCGTCGACTGCGGACGCCGGCAGAGCCGGGCGGACAGCCGGGAGCGCAGCTCCGCGGAGTTCGGCAGGCCGGTGAGGGAGTCGTGGGAGGCGCGGTGGGCGAGCTGGAGCTCGCGGCGCTTGCGCTCCTCGATGTCCTCGACGTGGGTGAGCAGGAACCGGGGCCCGTCGGCGGCGTCGGCGACGACGCTGTTGCGCAGGGACACCCAGACGTACGTGCCGTCACGGCGGCCGAGGCGCAGCTCGGCCCGCCCGCCCTCGGCCGAGGTGCGCAGCAGGGTGCCGATGTCCTCGGGGTGGACGAGGTCGGAGAAGGAGTAGCGGCGCATCGCGGACGCCGGGCGGCCGAGCAGGCGGCACAGGGCGTCGTTGGTGCGCAGGATCCGGCCGTGCTGCTCGCCGCCCATCTCGGCGATGGCCATGCCGGAAGGCGCGTACTCGAAGGCCTGCCGGAAGCTTTCCTCGCTGGCGCGCAGGGCCTGCTGTTCCCGTTCGAGCCGGACCAGCGCGCGCTGCATGTTGGCACGTAGACGCGCGTTGCTGATCGCGATGGCGGCCTGGAACGCGTACATCTGGAGCGCCTCGCGCCCCCACGCGCCCGGCCTGCGGCCGTTGCGCGGCCGGTCCACGGACAGGACGCCGATCAGCTCGCCGCAGGAGCCTCCCGGCACGGCGGGCGTGAACATCGGCGCGAAGAGCCGGTCGGAGGGATGCCACTCGTCCTCGAAGCGGGGAGCGGGACCGTCGGTGTACCACTGGGGCACGTCGTCGTCGTCGAGGACCCAGCCCTCGGTATGGGGTATGAACACCAGGTCGCCCCAGGTCTCACCCATGCTCAGGCGGCGCTCCCAGGAGTCGCGCGAGCCGACCCGGCCGGTGATGAGCGCCTCGGCGGCCGGGTTGCCGGCGAAGGCGGCGACCACGAGGTCGCCGTCGGGGCGGACGAGGTTCACGCACGCCAGCTCGTACCCGAGGGCGGTCACCACGCCCTCCGCGACAGTCTGCAGTGTGTCCGCCAGGCTGCGTGCGGTGTTCATGTCCGCCATGACCTGGTGCAGCTGTCGCAGGGACGCAAGACGGACGTAGGGCTCCGACTCGGTCTCCATGCTCGCCCTCCCCCCGAGACTTCGCAGCGAATCAAGGGTTGTCTTCGGCGTACGTCCTTGCAGCTTCCCCGCCACTGAATCACAGCGCGCTCCCCACTCGGTACACAGGGTCAACAATTAATGGCTCTTGTGACTCAAGTCACAGCAGAACCTGAGCAATTGAGTGGAGTTTCTGCATTTCCCCTGTGCGTTTACTGAACGCAAACTTTGTGACTGTGAGGACTTGTTGCACGAAGTGTGCCGTGGGGCTCCTGTGCGTCGCGTGCGGGCCTCCGTCCAGGGGCGTAGGACCCTCCTCGGGCCGAGGTCCGATGTGCCGCCCGCGTCGCGGAGGCTAGCGTTTCCGGCGTGCTGAAGACTCCCCCCGCCGTGCCCTCCCCCACCCCCGCTCCCGCCTCCGGGCATGCTGAGGGGGTGAGCAACGACGAGTTCCGCGCCGCGATGTCCCGACTGGCCGCGGGCGTGGTCCTGGTGACCGCTCAGGAGCCGCCGCTCGACCCCGACGACCCGTCCGCGCCGGGCGGTGAGGACGTCGGCATGACGGCGACCGCCTTCCTGTCGGTGTCCCTGGACCCGCCCCTGGTACTGGTCAGCCTGCGCACGGGCTCCCGTATGGACGACCTCCTCGACGAACAGCCCCTGTGGGCGGTCTCCGTGCTCACCGAGAGCCAGCGGCACATCGCCGGCCGGTTCGCCATGAAGGGCCGCATCAGCGACCGGCTGCTCTTCGAGGACATCCCGTACGCGCGGGGCGAGGTCTCCGGCGCGCCCCTGGTGGGCGGCGCGCTGGCGACCCTGGAGTGCCGCACCGAGCAGCGGGTGACCGCGGGGGACCACGTGCTGGTGATCGGGCGGGTGCTGACGGCGGAGGTACCGAGCGCGGACGGCGGACCCCTGGTGCATTTCCGCGGGCGGTACCGGCAGTTGGGTTGAGAAATCCCGTGGCACCGCGTCGCACCGCCTGCCTACGGTCCCCGTATGACGCCCCCTTCCGCACCGCGCCTCGAAGAGATCACACCCGCCCTTTTCGACGCGGCGACCGGCATCCAGGTCCGCCCCGAGCAGGAATACGCGGTCTCCCCGGTGATGCGGTCCCTCGCCGAGGCCTACGTCCATCCACCCGGCGTAGCCTGGCCGCGCCTGATCGTCGACGGCGACCGGCCCGTCGGTTTCCTGATGGCCTTCCTCGACATCGACTGGCGCGCCGACGGCACCCTCTTCCGCTCCGGCCTGTGGCGCCTGAACATCGCGGCCGCCGAACAGGGCAAGGGATACGGCCGCTTCGCCGTCGAGTCGGTGGCCGCCGAGATCCGCCGCCGCGGCGGCAAGGAGCTCCACGTCACCTGGCACCCCGGCCCCCACGGCCCCGAGGGCTTCTATCTGGGCCTCGGCTTCCGGACGACCGGCGAACTGAGCAAGGACGAGACCGTGGGCGTGCTGGAGCTGTCCTAGACCCTCCCGACGGCGAGGCGGGTCACCCGGGCGGGACCCGTCGCGCCGGCGATCACGGCGACGCGACCGTGTACGAACGTGAACACCACGGCCCCCTCCCCGCCGGGACCGGGTGCGCTACGTCCAGTCCCGCCCGGACCGGCCCCGCTTGGTGTCCGAGCGCTGCTTCTTCTGCCGCAGCCGCCGCTCGTTGATCCCGCGCGGGATCCGGGTGGGCCGGCGCGGCCTGGGCGGCGGCGCGGTGGCCTCGGCGAGGAGAGCCGCCAGGCGTACGGCGGCGGCCTCGCGGTTGCGCCACTGGGAACGGTGCTCGGAGGCACGGACGGACACGACGCCGTCGACCAGCCGCCCGGCCAGCCGCTCCAGCGCCCGCTGCTTCCACACCTCGGGCAGCGCGGTCGTCCCGGCCAGGTCGAACCGCAGCTCCACCTGTGAGTCGCTGGTGTTGACGTGCTGCCCGCCGGGCCCCGACGACCGCGAGAAACGCCACATGAGCTCGGCCTCGGGGAGCGAGACGGAGCCGCGGACGACATAAGGACCAGACATGCCGTCCATGGTCCCGCCTCTGTCCGGTCCACGTCACCCGAATATCCGGCATTCGGGCATTCGGGCGATCGGGTAAAGAAAGTAAAGACACCTGGAACCTTCGGTACGTCTCTCGGCGTTCATAGGGGTAGCTGTAGCTTCGTGCCGTACGAAGCCGCTTCGCACCGAGGGAAGGGACTCCCAACAATGGCTGTAAGCCTGTCCAAGGGTGGCAACGTCTCGCTCACCAAGGAGGCTCCGGGCCTGACCGCCGTCACCGTGGGCCTCGGCTGGGACGTCCGCAGCACCACCGGCACCGACTTCGACCTCGACGCCTCCGCGATCGCGGTCAACACCCAGGGCAAGGTCTACTCCGACGCCCACTTCGTCTTCTTCAACAACAAGCAGACCCCGGACAGCACGATCGTCCACACCGGCGACAACCGCACGGGTGAGGGCGCCGGCGACGACGAGGCGATCAACGTCAACCTGGCGGGCCTGCCCGCCGACATCGACAAGATCGTCTTCCCGGTCTCGATCTACGACGCGGAGACCCGCTCGCAGAACTTCGGCCAGGTCCGCAACGCCTACATCCGCATCGTGAACCAGGCCGGCGGCGCCGAGATCGCTCGCTACGACCTCTCCGAGGACGCGGCGACCGAGACCGCCATGGTCTTCGGCGAGCTGTACCGCAACGGCGCGGAGTGGAAGTTCCGCGCGGTCGGCCAGGGCTACGCGTCCGGTCTGACGGGCATCGCCCAGGACTTCGGCGTCAACGTCTGAGTCCCACGCGACCGCACGGAGCCCCCGGCCACCCGGCCGGGGGCTCCGGCGTGAACGGGCCGCCGCCGTCCTGCCGCCCGACCGGCCGGACAGGTCCTAACCTGCGCCCATGCGACTCGACCCGCTCCGCCTCACCCCCGACCACGACATCCCGGGCCCCCTCCTCACCGAACTGACCGCGCTCTACGCGTCCAACCGTGCCTTCCACGCCCTCAGCGGCGACTTCCCCGACCCGGACGACGTCCGTCCGGAACAGGTGGCGGCGGCCCTGGCCGCCGAGTTGGCGCAGCCGGGCGTGGAGGTGTCGCTGGCGCGCGGCGAGGGCCGGCTCGTCGGGGTGGCCGTGACCCTGGCGCACCATCCCGACCCGGCCGACCCGGACCCGTGGATCGGGCTGCTGATGGTGGACGCGGGAGTGCAGCGGCGGGGGTACGGGCGGGAGCTGGCGGCGGCCGTCGAGGACCGCTTCCGCGCCGCCGGCCGTACCGCCGTACGCCTCGCCGTCCTGGACGACAACCCTGCCGGCCTCGCCTTCTGGACCGCCCTCGGATACGAGGTCGTCGACCGGAGGCCTGACCGCCAACTGGGCCGCCCCTGCGCCGTCCTGCGCAAACGCCTGCGCACCCCGCGCCCGGCCGGCCGCGTCGCCGTGCTCGCTCCCGACGGCTCCGTCCTCCTCTTCCGGTACGACGACGCCGAGGTCGGCGTCCACTGGGCGCTGCCCGGCGGCGGGCTGGAGTCCGGCGAGTCGCCGCGCGAGGGCGCCCTGCGCGAACTGCGCGAGGAGACCGGCTGGACCGACCTGGAGCCGGGCCCGCTGCTGTGCACCTGGGAGCACGACTTCACCCGCTTCGACGTCCCCGTCCACCAGACCGAGCACATCTACGTCGCCCACGGCCCGCACCGCGAGCCGACCGGCCCCGGCCTCGCGGACGCGCACGCGCGGGACGGGATCCTGGGCTGGCGCTGGTGGACACGGCAGGAGCTCGCCGAGGAGCGGGAGCCGGTCCGGCCTCCGGAACTGGCCCGCCTGCTGGACGAACTGGAGGCGCTGGACGGGCCCGACGGGCCGAGCGGGGACTGATCCGCCCCGAAGCGGGTGACGGCGGCCGACCCTCAGCCGTCAGCGGGCGTCACGGGGGCACGGCGGCACGCAGGCACGCAGGCACGCAGGCACGGGATCAGCAGTCAGCGGTCAGCGGTCAGCGGTCAGCGGTCAGCGGTGTGCCGGCTTCCCGTCCCCGTACAGCCAGTCCTTCCAGATCCCGCTGAAGTCCTTGCCGGGCGCCTGCTCCTCCACATACGCCGTGAACTCCGCCGTGTCCGCGTTGCCGTGCCGGTGCGCGGCCGCCCAGCCCTGGACGATGTCGTAGAAGGTGTCGTCGCCGACGGTCTGCCGGATCTTGTGCAGGACCATCGCGCCGCGCCAGTAGACGGGCGGGTCGGAGATGTGGGCCGCGTCGGACGGTTTCCCGGGCGGGAACGCCCAGATCTCCTCGTTCTCCTGCGCGTCGTCGAAGTAGTCGCCGTCGTAGAGCGCGTCGAAGGCCTCCTGGACGCTGTCGCCGCCCTGGTCCTCCTGCCACAGCAGTTCCGCGTACGTCGCGAAGCCCTCGTTGAGCCACATGTCGCGCCAGGTCTTCGGCGTGACGGAGTCGCCGAACCACTGGTGGGCGATCTCGTGGACGAGGGTCTCGGTGTCGACGGTGCCGGGGAAGACCGGGCGGCTCTGGGTCTCCAGGGCGTAGCCGACGTCGTCGGCGCGGTCCACGATCACGCCGGTGGAGGAGAAGGGGTACGGGCCGAGGTTGTACTCCGCCCACTCCATGATCTCGGGGATCTTCGCGACCACGGCCCGGCTGTCGGCCGCGCGGGCCGGGTCGACGGCGACGTACACCGGCAGGCCGTCGTCGGTGGTGGTGCGGGTGACGTCGTAGCGGCCGATCGCGACCGTGGCCACATAGCTCGCCATGGGTTCGCCGACGTGCCAGCTGAAGGTGGTGCGGCCGCCCGCGGTCTCCTCGTCGGTCAGCTCTCCGTTGGACACCGCCGTCAGCCCCTTCGGCACGGTGACGGCGATGTCGTAGGCCGCCTTGTCGCAGGGGTGGTGGTTGCCGGGGAACCAGGCCATGGACCCCGTCGGCTCGCCGAGCGCGAGCGCCCCGTCGGCGGTGGGCAGCCAGCCCTCCTTGGAGCCGTCCGCGTCGGTGATGGTCACCGGGGTGCCCGCGTAACGGACCCTGACCCGGAAGGTCGTCCCGTCGTCGATGTCGTCGTGCGGGCGGACGGTCAGTTCCTGGCCGGCGCGGCTCCAGCGGGCCGCCTGGTCCTCGACGGTGACCGCCCGCACGTCCAGGCCCTCGAGGTCGAGATCGAAGGCGGAGAGGTCCTGGGTGGCGCGGGCGGTGATGTCGGCGGTGCCGGTGAGGTGGCGGCTGTCGGGGTCGTAGGTGAGTTCGAGGTCGTAGTGGGAGACGTCGTAGCCGCCGTTGCCCGCCTTCGGGAAGTACGGGTCGCGCACTCCGGAGCCGCCCGGGGTGCCGTGGACGCCGCCGCCGCACGCGGTGAGGGCGAGGGCGAGCACGAGCGCGGGAACAACGGGCGCAGATCGGGACATGCCGGCGATCCTATGAGGGCGTGACACCATCACGTACGTGCTCGACATCGGCTACGCCCTCTCCAACCGGTTCCCGGACCCGCCCCAGACGGACTACCGCCGCGCGGACGTCCACGCGCTGCGCCACGATCTGTTCTGCGGCGACGTCTATCTGGCGGACGCCGAGAAGGACCGGGAGTTGTCCACAGCCTGGGGATGGGTGCCGGTGCTGGACTTCGCGTGGGCGCTGTGCGACATCGTGGAGCGGGTCGACCGGGACCCGGCGGGCTCCCGCGCCTCCCGTCCGCAGTTCGCGGAGCTCGACTTCACCGAGTCCACCGACCGCATGCTCTTCGAGCGCCGCTTCGGCTGGGTCGACGTGGAGGCGGACTGGATGCCGGCCGAGGAACCCCCGCTCACCTTCTCCCACGCCGAACTGCGCCGCGAGGCACGGGACTTCCTGCACGACCTGATCGCCGACCTGGTCGACCTGCACGACGACCTCGGCGAGAACCCGGCGATCTGGACCCTTCAGGCCCGCTTCCCGAGACTGCCCTGACCCCGGCACCCGGCTCACCCCTCCACGCGGATCCCCAGCTCCGCCGCCAGCACCGGTGCCAGATCCAGCAGTTGTCCCGTGCTGATCAGCGCGCCCCGCAGCCGGTCCACACCCCGGGCGATCTCCAGCGAGACGGCCCCGCGCAGATCCACGTCCGTCAGGGTCGCCGCGCCGAAGTCCACGCCCTTCAGCGCGCAGTCCACGAACTCCACCCGCTCCAGACGCGCGCCCCCGAAGTCCGGCTCGACCAGGACGCAGCCCTCGAAGACGACGTCCTTCAGCCGGGCCGTACGCAGGTTGAGGTAGTCGATCTTCCCGCCCCGGATCACCACCCGCTCCAGCACGGCGCCGTGCAACTGCACCCCGCCCAGCCGCGCGTCGAGCAGCTCCACGTCCCGCAGGGTCGACTCGGCGAGGTCGGTGCCGACACCCCGTATGCCGGTGAGGACCGAGTCCAGGATCCGGGCGTGGTGCAGCCGCGTCCCGTCCAGCGCGCAGCCCCGCAGCGCGCAGTCCATGAAGCGCGCGCCCGCGCCGTCCTGCCCTGCGAGGTCCCGCTCGCGGAACTCCAGCCCGTCGTAGTCCCCGTCGGGCTCCAGAGCGCCACCCTCGTACGGCTCCAGCGGCGGCAGGCGCAGCTCCGGCCGCCGCGCGCCCTTACGGCCGGTCCCGCCGCCCCCTCCGGCCCTTCCCGTCCCGCTCACACCTGTCCTCGCCATGCCCCCATCCTGCACCCCGCCACCGACACTCACCCCGACCCGCACGGACCCCGACCCACAGGGACCCCGTCGGCCGCGCCGCCCGAGCCCGTCGGGTCCCACCGGGACCCCGCCCCTTGACCTCAAGCACGCTCGAGGTCGAAGAGTGGGCGGCACCCGGACCGCACCCACGCGGCGCCCAAGTGACCCGAACGGGAAGCCCCTTCATGCACGCCATCCGCCTCCACGCCTTCGGCCCCGCCGAGAACCTCGTCCACGAACGCGTCGAGGACCCCCTGCCCGCCCCCGGCCAACTGCGCGTCGCCGTGGCCGCCGCCGGTGTCCACCTCCTCGACACCGCCCTGCGCGAGGGCTTCCGGGGTCCGCTGCCCGAGCCGCCCGTCCTGCCCACCGTCCCCGGCCGCGAGGTCGCGGGCACCGTCGAGTCCGTCGGCGAGGGCGTCGACGGACACTGGCTCGGCAAGCGCGTGGTCGCGCACCTCGGGCTCGCGCCCGGCGGCTACGCCGAGCTGGCCGTCACCGACGCCGGCCGGGTCCACGAGATCCCCGCCGGCCTCGACTTCGCCCAGGCCGTCGCCATGATCGGCACGGGCCGTACGACGATGGGGATCCTCCAGTTCGCCGAGCTCGGCCCCGACTCGGTCGCCGTGGTCCCGGCCGCCGCGGGCGGCATCGGCACCCTGCTCGTGCAGTACGCCAAGAACGCCGGCGCCACCGTCGTTGGCCTCGCGGGCGGCCCGCACAAGGTGGCGCGGGTGCGCGCCGAAGGCGCCGACCTCGCCGTCGACTACACCGAGCCCGCCTGGCCGGACACGGTCCGCGGGTACCTCGGCGGACGGGCCGCCACCGTCGTCTTCGACGGCGTCGGCGGCGCCGTCGCCCGCGAGGCCGTCGCCCTGCTCGGCCCCGGCGGCCGGCACCTCGTCTTCGGCTGGTCGGCGGAGGGCCTCCGGGGCGGCGGCGCCCACCTCGTCGACGGCGTCTCCGAGCAGGTCCTCGGGCCCGCCATGATGCGCAGGGCCGGTGGCCCCGACCCCGTACGCACCCTCGAACTGCGCGCCCTCGCCGAGGCCGCCGCGGGCCGCCTCACCCCCGCCGTCCAGCGCTTCCCGCTGGCCGAGGCCGCCGCCGCGCACCGCGCCCTGGAGACCCGCGGCACGACCGGAAAGGTGGTCCTGGAGCCCTGACCGGCCACGGCCCGCACCGCCCCCGGCCACCCCGGCCACTCCGCCCCCGACAGGTGTCTCAGTGCCGTCCCGCCACCCGGTCCGCCAGCCGTGCCAGCCGTGAGGACCCGGCGCCGTGCGTCTCCCGCTCCCGCCGGTCCGCCGCCCGGTAGGTGGCGTACATCCCCCGCACGCCCAGCCACCGCAACGGCTCCGGCTCCCAGCGGCGGACCCGGTGCCCCACCCACGGCAGATCCGTCAGCTCCGTCGGCCCGCCCGTGCCGGAGTCCCGCAGGACGAGGTCCCGCAGGGTGCGGGCGGCGAGGTTGGCGGTGGCGACGCCCGAACCGACGTAACCGCCCGCCCAGCCGAGCCCCGAGGACCGGTCAAGGGTGACCGTCGCGCACCAGTCCCGCGGCACCCCCAGCACCCCCGACCAGGCGTGCGCGACCCGCACGCCGGCCAGCGCCGGGAAGAAGTCCACCAGGATCTCCCGCAGCGCCGCCACGGTCGCCTCCTGGGTGCGCCCGTCGTTGTCGGTCCTCGACCCGAAGCGGTACGGGACGCCCCGCCCGCCCAGCGCGATCCGGCCGTCGGCGGTGCGCTGCGCGTACATGTACGCGTGCGCCAGGTCGCCCAGCGTCTGCCGCCCGTCCCAGCCGACCGCCGCCCACTGCTCCGCCGTCAGCGGCTCGGTCGCGATCATCGAGGAGTTCATCGGCAGCCAGGTCCGCCGCTGCCCCTTGAGCGAGGCCGTGAACCCCTCCGTGCAGCGCAGGACGTAGGGCGCGCGGACGGTCCCGTACGGCGTGACCGCGTGCCCGGGCCGGATCTCCGTCACCGGCGTCGACTCGTGCAGCGTCACCCCCAGCGCCTCCACGGCCGCCGCCAGCCCCTTCACCAGCTTCACCGGGTGCAGCCGCGCCCCGTGCGGCGTCCACGTCGAACCCACCGCGTCCGCGACCCGGATCCGCTCGGCCGTCTCCCGCGCGCCGTACAGCTCCCGGTCCTTCTCGCCGAACGCCAGCTCTCCCGCGTGGAACGCCTTCAGGCGCGCCAACTGCGCCGGGGTACGGGCGACTTCCAGCACCCCGCCCTTGTGGACGTCCGCCTCGACGCCCTCCTCGCCGACGACCCGGACGACCTCGTCCACGGTGTCGTTCATGGCCCGCTGCAACCGCACGGCCGCCTCCCGGCCGTGCAGCTTCGCGTACCGGTCCCGCCCGGCGATGCCGTTGTACAGCCAGCCCCCGTTGCGGCCCGAGGCGCCGTAACCGCAGAACTTCTGCTCCAGGACGGTGATACGGAGCGACGGGGACGCCTTCTTCAGGTAGTACGCGGTCCACAGGCCCGTGTACCCGCCCCCGACGATCACGACGTCCGCGGACGCGTCACCGGCCAGCGGTTCCCGCCGTGCCGGCAGACCGTCGTCCGCGTACCAGAAGGAGACCCCGCCGTTCACCGCACCGCCGCCCGAGTCGCTCATGGCCGGGACGTTAACTCCCGGGCGCGGCCACTGTCTCCTTCGGATTCCGCACTTTTCCGCGCCCCGCGACCAGCGGACGGCACGCCAGCCCGATCAGCACCGCGACGAAATGCCCGACGTCGGTGAAGGTGCGCCCGGTCACCAGCGGGACCGTGTAGCCGCCGAGCACGCACGCCAGATACAGGTACCGCCAGGGCGACGCGATCCGGTAGGTCAGGACCGCGACCACGCCCGCCAGCGCGTAACTCACCCCGACGTCGAGGGTGTCGACCGCCGAGGCCGGCGCCATCCCGTCCCGGACCGCCTTCAGCAGCGCGCCCTCGCTGATCAGCGTCGCCAGCACGTGCGCGGTCCCGCACACCAGCAGCCAGCGCGGTGTCCCCAGCCAGCGCTCGGCCTGCGCGTGGAAGACGGAGTAGAGCACGACGTACGGCCACCAGAACCCGCCGTCGATCCACATCGCGCTGGCGATCAGCACCCGCACCGGATTGTTCGACAGCTCATGGATGTTCGTCGACCGCTGCCGCAGGAAGTCCGCCTCGAAGTCCGGCGACATGTGGTGCAGGGCGACCGTGGTGACGAACAGGATCCCCAGCCACCCGTAGGTGCCGGGCGCACTGCGGACGTACGCCCACACCCGGCGCACACCGCCACCCCCGCCGCTGTCCCGCATGAGCCGATTCACACCCGCCAGTATCGTCAGTATCGTCCCCATGTGATCGACATCCCGGCGGGACTGGTGGCGGCGCAGGCGAAGTTCAACGGAGCGGCCGGACGCGCCTTCGTCGCCGGGCTGCCCCGGCTGGCGGCCGGCTTCCTGGACCGCTGGGAGCTGCGCCCCGACGGCCCCTCCCTGCACGGCGTCACCGCCCTCGTCCTGCCGGTCCGCCGCGCCGACGGCACCCCCGCCGCACTGAAGATGCCGCTCGTGGACGAGGAGAGCGCCGGCGAACCGGCCGCCCTGCGGGCGTGGGACGGCGACGGGGCCGTACGGCTGCTGCGGCACGACGGGACGACCGGCACCCTGCTCCTCGAACGCCTCGACGCGGCCCGCCCGCTGTCCCGGCTCCCGGACCCGCAGGAGGCGGTCCTCGTCATCGCCCGGCTGCTCGCCCGGCTGACGGCTCTCCCCGCCCCGGCGGGGCTGCGCCGCCTCGGCGACCTCGCCGGCGCCCTGCTGGAACGGGCCCCGGCCGCGCTGGACCGCGTCCCCGACCCCGGGAGCGGCCGGCTCCTCGCCGACTGCGCCGCCGCCGTACGCGAGGTGCTGGCCGAGCCCGGCGACCGGCTGCTGCACTGGGACCTGCACTACGACAACGTCCTGGCCGCCGACCGCGCCCCCTGGCTCGCCATCGACCCCAAGCCGCTCGCCGGCGACCCCGGCTTCGAGCTCCTGCCCGCCCTCGCCAACCGCTACGACCCAGGCGCCCTGCTCCGGCGCTTCGACGCCCTGACCGACGTCCTCGCCCTCGACCGGGACCGGGCCAGGGCCTGGACCCTCGGCCGGGTGCTCCAGAACTGCCTGTGGGAGATCGAGGCCGGACGCCCGCCCCAGCAGACCCAGCTGGAGATCGCGCACAGACTACGAAGCTCAGGCGGGTGAAGCCGACACGGCACCCACCCCGCACGAACCACAGGACCCCAGCGGACCTGCCCGCCCCCGTCCCCAGCCGAACCGCTTCCCCGCCAGACCCCCCGTCCGCGGCCGAACCGCCCGCCGTCCTGCCCCCGCGTCTGCGGGGCGATCCGCCGGACAGGTCCTAGGCTCCCCGCATGATCCGTACCGCGACCCCCGCCGACCTCCCCGTCGTGCACGCCCTGATCCGCGAACTCGCCGAGTACGAGAAGGCTCCGCAGGAGGCCAGGGCCACGCGGGAGCAACTCCACGAGGCGCTGTTCGGCGAGCGGCCCGCCGCCTTCGCCCACATCGCCGCGGACGACGAGACCGGCGAGCCGGTCGGCTTCGCGCTGTGGTTCCTGAACTTCTCCACCTGGCGCGGTGTCCACGGCATCTACCTGGAGGACCTGTACGTCCGGCCCATGGCCCGCGGCGCCGGGCACGGCAAGGCCCTCCTGACGGAACTCGCCCGCATCTGCGTGGCGCGCGGCTACCAGCGCCTGGAGTGGTCGGTCCTGAACTGGAACCGGCCCGCGATCGACTTCTACGACTCCCTCGGCGCCCGCCCCCAGGACGAGTGGACGGTCTACCGCCTGACAGACGAGCCACTGGCCAAACTGGGCACCCAGGAATAGCCCCCGGCACACCCTCGCCACCACGCCGAAGGCCCAGGTCGGAACAGCTTCGACCTGGGCCTTTCCCGGAGCCCCCTGTCGGATTCGAACCGACGACCTTCGCTTTACAAGAGCGGCGCTCTGACCAGCTGAGCTAAGGAGGCCTGCGCGCGCGGAGCACGCGCGTGCCCGTGCAGTGTACCCAGGTCGCGAGAGGCAGCCGGTCGAAAATTGCCGCGAAGTTCACAGTCCTTCGGGTACTGACAGAGTGGCCGGTCGCCAGGTACCGTCCAGATTCAGTTCACTCGTGTGGACTACACCAACCACCTTCCTACAACGGATCGTCCGGCACGTTCCTGCCGGTAGAAGGGGGCCCATCACCATGGCCACTGTTTCGTTCGACAAGGCGACCCGGATCTACCCCGGTTCCGAGAAGCCCGCCGTAGACGCACTCGAGATCGAGATCGAGGACGGAGAGTTCCTCGTTCTGGTCGGTCCGTCCGGCTGCGGCAAGTCCACCTCGCTCCGGATGCTCGCGGGGCTCGAGGACGTGAACGCCGGCGCCATCCGCATCGGTGACCGTGACGTCACGCACCTGCCGCCCAAGGACCGGGACATCGCGATGGTGTTCCAGAACTACGCGCTGTACCCGCACATGTCGGTCGCCGACAACATGGGCTTCGCGCTCAAGATCGCCGGCGTCAACAAGGCGGAGATCCGGCAGAAGGTCGAGGAGGCCGCGAAGATCCTCGACCTGACCGAGTACCTGGACCGCAAGCCGAAGGCGCTGTCCGGCGGTCAGCGTCAGCGTGTGGCGATGGGCCGCGCCATCGTGCGTGAGCCGCAGGTGTTCCTCATGGACGAGCCGCTGTCCAACCTGGACGCCAAGCTCCGTGTGTCGACCCGTACGCAGATCGCGTCGCTCCAGCGCCGCCTGGGCATCACGACCGTGTACGTCACCCACGACCAGGTCGAGGCCATGACGATGGGCGACCGTGTGGCGGTCCTCAAGGACGGACTGCTCCAGCAGGTCGACACCCCGCGCAACATGTACGACAAGCCCGCCAACCTGTTCGTGGCCGGCTTCATCGGCTCCCCGGCGATGAACCTGGTCGAGGTGCCGATCACCGACGGCGGTGTGAAGTTCGGCAACAGCGTGGTGCCGGTCAACCGCGACGCGCTCAAGGCCGCCGCCGACCGCGGTGACCGCACGGTCACCGTCGGCGTCCGCCCCGAGCACTTCGACGTGGTCGAGCACAACGGCGCCGCCGCCGCCTCGCTGTCGAAGGACACCGAGGACGCCCCGGCCGGTCTCGCGGTCTCCGTGAACGTCGTCGAGGAGCTCGGCGCCGACGGCTACGTCTACGGCGCCGCCGAGGTCAGCGGCGAGGTCAAGGACCTGGTGGTCCGCGTCGGCGGCCGTCAGGTGCCGGACAAGGGCGCGCAGCTGCACGTCGTGCCGCGGCCGGGCGAGATCCACGTGTTCTCGACGTCCACGGGCGAGCGCCTCACCGACTGATCCCGCGACAGCACGGATCATCCCGGGATGTTTCACCACATCCCGGGACGGTGATTCCCGGGTAATTCACCCAGGTTGACGAATCGGGCCCCGCAAACCCCTGCGGGGCCCTTTCCGTTGTCGACAAATACCCCGACAAACCACCCGTTTCGAGCGCTGTACGTCAACGCCTTACCCACCAGGGGGCACCAGTTCATCCCCCGAACCGGTGACTAAATGTCGCCAAATCATTACCGGGCGCTACCCTCACACGCGTGAAGCACTCCATCTCCCAACAGACGCGACGCGGCCACCGGGGCCCCGCCCGCCGGATCGGCCGCACCCTCGCCCTCGTCCTGCCCGTCGTCCTGGTGCTCTCCGGGACCCTCGCGGTCACCCGAGTCAACTGGTCGGGGAACCCCTCGAACTCGGTGCTCACCGCGTCCGACGTCTCCGCCGCGGGCCGCACCTCGCACTCCGCGGCCCGCGCACCGCAGGACGTGCTGCGTGACCGGCTGCTGACCGAGTTGCAGGACAAGAACCCCGGTGACGTCCTCACCCACCTCCAGCAGGCCGTCAACGGCCGTCCGGCGCTGGCCGAGCACTGCGTCTCCATCGCCCGCGCCCTCGGCCGGGCCGCGGTCCGCATCTACGGCCCCACGCGCGCCCAGCGGTACGCGCGCCCGGTCTGCGACACCTCCTTCGCGTCGGGGGTGGCGGCCGCCCACAGCTGAGCTCTGACACCCCCGGCCCGCGCCACCGCGGCGACCGGTCGGAAGCGGCTGGTCGAGGATCGATCGCCGGTCCAGGCCACGAGCGGGGCGCCGCGTACAGTTCGGGCATGACCGATCCGCACGCCGCGTCCCGCCCCACGCAAGCCGTCGTCCTGGCCGGTGGCCAGGGCTCCCGGCTGCGCCCGTACACCGACGACCGGCCCAAGCCGATGGTCGAGATCCCCGGCACGGGGACGCCGATCATCGGCCATCAGCTCGTCTGGCTCGCCGAGGAGGGCGTGACGGACGTGGTGGTCAGCTGCGGCCATCTCGCCGACGTCCTGCAGAAGTGGCTGGACGCCGCCGATCTGCCGGTGAACGTCAAGACGGTCGTCGAGACGGAGCCGCTGGGCCGCGGCGGCGGTCTGAAGTACGCGGCCGCCCACCTCCCCCACCCGGACCGGCCCTGGTACGCCACGAACGGCGACATCTGGACCCGTTTCTCGCTGCGCGACATGGCGGACTTCCACACCGAGCGGGACGCCGCCGCGACGCTCGCCCTGGCCCGCCCGCGCATCCCGTGGGGCGCGGTGAAGACGGACGGCTTCGGCCACATCACGGACTTCATCGAGGCCCCGCCGACCACGTACGAGATCAACGCGGGCGTCTACGTCTTCTCCCCCGAGTTCGCCGATCTGCTCCCCGCGCGGGGCGACCACGAGCGGACCACGTTCCCGCATCTGGCCCGTGAGCGCCGCCTCGCGGGCTTCCCGATCCCGCAGGGCGCCTACTGGCGGGCGATCGACACGGCGAAGGACCTCACCGAGGCCGCGCGCGAACTGGCCGCCCTGGGCCGCTGACAGCCCTCCAGGACGCGCCTACGGACGCCCACGGACGCACTACGACGACGGGGTCCCGCACCACCAGGTGCGGGACCCCGTCGTCGTACGTGCGGGTCGGGACGCGGGCAGGTGCTAGCCGAGCAGGCCGCCCACCAGGCCGGGCTGGCCGGAGGAGGAGCTCGAACCGCCGGAGCCACCGGAGGAGCCGCCGGTGCCGCCGCTGCCGCCGGGCGAGCCGCTGCCGCCGGTGGAGGACGGTCCGGAGCTGGTGCTCGGGGAGCCGCCGGACGGGGCCGAGTGCTGGGGCGGCGCCTGGCCGGCGCTGCTCTGGCTCTGGCTGGGCGCGCCGGTGGTGGCCGTACCGGTGTCGCGGGTGGCGCCGGGGGTGGTGGCGGCGTCGCTGGAGGGGCTGGCCGAGCCGGAGGTGGCGCCCTGGGTGGGCGTGGTGGAGGCCGACGGCTTCTGCTGGTGCTTGCGCTTGGCGGGGTCCTGCGGGAGCGGCGAGCCGGGCAGTTCGTTGCGCGGGGCCTCGCCGGGACCGGGCACGACGATACGGTCGGCGTCGCGCACGGCACCGCCGAGCAGCGAGCCGACCAGCAGGGTGAGACCGGCGGCGACGGCCGTGACGAGGGCGCCGCGGCGCAGGACGTAGCGGCGCAGCTCCCAGATGTCGGAGCGGGGTCCGAGGCGCCGCCAGGCACCGGCGGCGAGCCGTCCGTCGATGGAGTAGACGGGGGCGCCGGCGATGATCAGCGGGGACCAGGCGGCGAGGCAGATGATGTCGGGGGCGTCGTAGACGGGGACCGTCTTCCAGCTGACGGTGACGATCAGCGCGGCGGACAGGGTCGCGCCGACGACCGCGGTGACCCGCTGCCAGCAGCCCAGGACCGTCAGGACGCCCACGACGACCTGGAGGAAGGCGATGACGAGGCCGGAGCCGACCGGGTGCTGGAGCGCGAACTGGCGCAGTGGCTCGGCGACTTCCCACGGGTGCAGGGTGTTGAGCCACTTCACCATGGAGCCGCGCTTGCCGCCGTCGAAGTAGACGGGGTCGCAGAGTTTGCCCATGCCGGCGTAGATGGAGATGAAGCCGAGGAAGATGCGCAGCGGGAGCAGGACGACGCCGAGGTTCATCCGGCGGCCGGGGTAGTAGGCGTGCCGCGCGGGGTCGTCGCCGTGCCGCCTGGCCCGGGACCCGCGCGCCGCCCGGGTCCGCTCCTCGAACTCCTCGTCCTCGAACCGCCCGTCGTCGTAGGCGGGTTCGCCGTACGCCGGTGCGTCGTAGGCGGGTTCGTCGTAGGCGCTGCCGACGGTACGCATCGGGGGCAGGAGCCGGGCGCCGGCCGGGTCGCCGTCGCCGGAGGTGCGCTGGGCGCCGACGACGGGGGTCTCGACGGTCTGGTCGAGCTCGCCGTAGGCGGCGCCGTAACCGCGGTCGGGTCCGCCGCCGTACGCACCGCCGTACCCGTCGTAGCCTTCGTAACCGCCGCCGGGGTAGCCGGGAGCGGCGTCGACACGGGGGATGACCTGGGTGGCTCCGGCGTCGGCGGCGGGCTGTTCGCCGTGGCGGACGCTGCCTGCCCGCACGGCCTGGAGCAGGCGGTGGGCGCCGGTGTCGTCGGGGTCGGACCTGCCGCTCCAGACGACCGCGCGGCGGCGGCCTGCGGTGGCGCCCGCGGCGGGCACGCGCCCGGCGCCGTCGGCGGCGCTCAAGTGCCGTGCGATCCGCGGGGATTGGGCGCGTCTCGTCGACGTGCCCAGCTGTACGCGGAAACTCGCGTGATTGACGATGACCTGCGCCGGATCGCTCGGCACCTTCACCATGCTCAGCGCGGGAGCGTCGTCGTATCCCGACGAGCGGTCCCCCCTGGGTGTGCGGGGCGTTCTGGTGTCCACACTCATCTAACCGAGTGACGTGGAGTTAGGACACTGCTTTGACCGGCCGGATCTGTCCGGACCCCGTCAACATTGTCCTCGCCGTCCAGATTGCCCCGAGCGGGTGATGCGGCGGACGCCCGTTCGGGCGCCGCCCGCACCCGGACTCAGGCGCGTCGCCGGGCCGCCTCGTACAGCACGACACCGGCCGCGACACCCGCGTTCAGCGACTCCGTGCCGCCCGGCATCGGGATCCGCACCCGGTAGTCACAGGTCTCGCCGACCAGCCGGGACAGTCCCTTGCCCTCGCTGCCGACGACGATGACGACCGGGCCGCCCAGGGCCGCCAGCTCCCCCACCTCGGTCTCACCGTCGGCGGCGAGACCGACGACGGCGATCCCGGCCTTCTTGTAGGCCTCCAGGGCGCGCGTCAGGTTGGTGGCGCGGGCGACCGGCGTGCGCGCGGCCGCGCCGGCGGACGTCTTCCAGGCACCGGCGGTCATACCGGCGGCGCGCCGCTCGGGCACGACGACGCCGTGGCCGCCGAACGCGGAGACGGACCGGACCACCGCGCCGAGGTTGCGCGGGTCGGTGACGCCGTCGAGGGCGACGATGAGCGGGTCGGCGCCCTCGTCGTACGCGGCGGCGGCGAGGTCCTCGGGGTGGGCGTACTCGTACGCCGGGACCTGGAGGACCAGGCCCTGGTGGTTGAGCCCGTTGGTCATCCGGTCGAGCTCGGGGCGGGGCGCCTCCATGAGGTTGATGCCACCGCGCTCGGCCACGAGCTGGAGCGCCTCGCGCACCCGCTCGTCGTTGTCGATGAACTGCTGGACGTAGAGCGTGGACGCGGGCACGCCCTCGCGCAGCGCCTCGACGACCGGGTTGCGTCCGACGACCATCTCGGACGTGCCCTTGCCGCCCCGGCCGCGCTGCACGGGCCGGCGGACCACCTGCTTCGCCTTGGCGTTGGCGACGCGGTTCTTCTTGTGTCCCTTGCGCATCTCGGCGGGCGGGGTGGGTCCCTTGCCCTCCAGACCCTTGCGCCGCTGGCCGCCACTGCCGACCTGCGCGCCCTTCTTGCCGGACATGCGGCGGTTGTTAGCGGCCATGACCTACCTGTCTGTGCGAAGCGATGAAGCGTGTACGTCTATGAAGTGTGCCGCCCGGAGGCCCGGACGGCACAATCGATCACGTAAGCGATCTGACGGGGTCAGCGCGGACCGAGGGTCCAGCGCGGCCCCTGCGGGCTGTCCTCGATGACGAGCCCGGACTGGTTGAGCTGGTCGCGGATGGCGTCCGCGGTGCCCCAGTCCTTGCGGGTACGGGCCGCCTCACGCTGGTCGAGGACGAGTCGTACGAGACTGTCGACGACGCCGTGCAGATCGTCACCGCGGTCGCTCTCGCCCGCCCAGTGCGGGTCGAGCGGGTCGAGTCCGAGGACGCCGAGCATGGCGCGCACCTCGGCGAGGCGGGCGACGGCCGCTTCCTTGTCGTCGGCGGCGAGGGCGGAGTTGCCCTGCCGGACGGTGGTGTGCACGACGGCGAGCGCCTGGGGCACGCCCAGGTCGTCGTCCATGGCCTCGGCGAAGGCGGGCGGAACCTCGGCGGCGGGCTCGACGACCCCGCCGGCCTTCTCCACCACCCGCTGCACGAAGCCCTCGATCCGCGCGAACGCGGACTCGGCCTCGCGCAGGGCCTCCTCGCTGTACTCGATCATGGAGCGGTAGTGCGGGGTGCCCAGGTAGTAGCGCAGCACGATCGGGCGCCACCGCGTGACCATCTCGGAGACGAGCACCGAGTTCCCGAGCGACTTGGACATCTTCTCGCCGCTCATGGTGACCCAGGCGTTGTGCACCCAGTACCGGGCGAAGTCGTCACCGAACGCCTTGGCCTGGGCGATCTCGTTCTCGTGGTGCGGGAAGATCAGGTCCAGGCCGCCGCCGTGGATGTCGAAGGCGGTGCCCAGGTACTTGTGCGCCATCGCGGAGCACTCCAGATGCCAGCCGGGCCGGCCCCGGCCCCACGGCGTCTCCCAGCTCGGCTCGCCCGGCTTCACCGACTTCCACATGGCGAAGTCACGCGGGTCCCGCTTGCCCGTCTCGCCCTCGCCCGAGGGCTGCAGGAGGTTGTCCAACTCCTGGTTGGACAGCCGGAGGTACTCCGGGAAGGAGCGCACGTCGAAATAGACGTTGCCGTCGGCCTCGTAGGCGTGCCCGCGCTCGATGAGCCCGCGCATCATCTCGATCATCTCGGGGATGTGCCCGGTGGCCCGCGGTTCGTACGTGGGCGGCAGGCAGCCGAGCGCCTGGTAGCCGTCGTTGAACGCGCGCTCGTTCTCGTACCCGATGGACCACCAGGGGCGCCCCTGGTCGTGGGACTTGGTGATGATCTTGTCGTCGATGTCGGTGACGTTGCGGATGAACGTGACGTCGTAGCCGCGGTACTCGAACCAGCGGCGCATGATGTCGAAGTTCAGCCCCGAGCGGATGTGCCCGATGTGCGGTGCGGCCTGCACGGTGGCACCACACAGGTAGATCGAGACACAACCCGGCGTGAGCGGGGCGAAGTCACGAATCTGCCGGGCGCTGGTGTCGTGCAGGCGAATGGTCACCACTCCAGGGTAGTGGGCACGAGGCAGTGCCTCGCGACCGTTGCGCGGTATTGCCCCGGGGGTGGGGGTGTTTGAGAGGTACTGAGGGAGGGCGCGAGCCGGGACCGTGCGGGGGCGGAGCCCCGCCACGGTCCGCGGCAGGGCTCCTCGGCGGGGTCTTCCGGCCCGCTGGGCCGGGCGGGTCGGCGGCGCTCAGGCCACCCGGACCACCAGCGCCGTCGCGACCGCCATCAGTCCCTCTCCCCGTCCGGGGAACCCCAGCCCGTCCGTCGTGGCCCCGGACACGGACACCGCCGCGCCCACCGCCTGCGACAGCACCTTCTGCGCCTCGTCGCGCCGCTTGCCGATCTTCGGCCTCGGCCCGACGACCTGGACGGCCACGTTGCCGATGACGAACCCGGCCGCGCGCACCAGCCGCGCGGCCTCCGCCAGCAGCGTCACCCCGGACGCCCCGGCCCACTCGGGCCGCCCGGTGCCGAAGTGCTGCCCCAGGTCCCCCAGCCCGGCCGCGGAGAACAGGGCGTTGCACGCGGCATGGGCGACGACGTCCGCGTCGGAGTGCCCGGCGAGGCCCGAGCCCTCCCCTTCCCACTTCAGACCGGCACACCACAGCTCACGCCCCTCCTCGAAGGCGTGGATGTCCGTACCGATCCCGACCTGCGGCAGCGGCGGCACGGAAGCCCGGGCGGCTTCCGGCGCCCTGGACGCCTCAGAAGCCATCGTTGAGCCTCCTGCGCGCCAGAACCGCCTCCGCCAGCACCAGGTCCAGCGGCCGCGTGACCTTGAAGGCCTCCTCGTGCCCCGGGACGACCACGACCCGCAGCCCGAGCTGCTCCACCATGCTCGCGTCGTCGGTGACGTCGTCCGTCACCGTCTCGTGCGCACGGATCAGCGTGGCCCGCTCGAAGCCCTGCGGTGTCTGGACGGCCCGCAGCCGCCCGCGCTCGGGCGTGGCCAGCACCGGCTCCGGCTCGCCCGGCACCGCCGCCGGCTCGACCTCCTTGACCGTGTCCGCGAGCGGCAGCGCGGGCACCACGGCGGGCGCGCCCTCCCGTACGGCGTCGATCACGGCGTCCACCGTGTCGACCGGCACCAGCGGCCGCGCCGCGTCGTGGACGAGCACGATGGCGTAGTCGGGCGGCAGCGCGTCGAGGCCGAGCTTCACCGACTCCTGGCGGGTCTCCCCGCCGGGTACGACGAGGAAGTCTGTCCGCTCCGGCAGCGCGTGCGCGTCGAGCAGTGACTTGACCTCGCCCGCGCCGTCGGGCGGCGCCACAACGACGACCAGGGAGACGGCGCGGGAGGCGGCCATGGCGCGTACCGCGTGGATGAGCATGGGCGTGCCGTTCAGCGCGCGCAGCGCCTTGGGGGCGCCGGGGCCCAGACGTACGCCCCGGCCGGCGGCCGGGATGACCACGGCGGTACGGGGGGCCACAGTCGGGGCTTCCGGAACGGCACCCGCGGTCGAAGGGTGCGAAACGTCAGACATCGGTTCCTGTCAGGTTTGTGTGCTCGGCCTACGTGGGTATGGCCACAGCGTGCCGGGCGCGACGCCTTGACCGGAACCCTTCCGTGACACCGGTCGAGCCAGCAGCCCGGGCCCGGCACACCGAGTATCGGGGGTTTCCCCCGTGGCGTACGGCATTCGAGCACGAACATGCCGCAGCGCCCGGCGACAGAACGTACGTCATCGGGCACCGCGGCATTTCACTGTGCTGAGCGTGCTGAAGTGGGGCGGGCCGTGACCGCCACGCGTCAGGACGCGAGGACCTCGTCGAGCAGGGCCTCCGCCTTGTCCTCGTTGGTGTTCTCCGCGAGGGCGAGCTCGCTCACCAGGATCTGGCGGGCCTTGGCGAGCATGCGCTTCTCACCCGCGGAGAGTCCGCGCTCGCGCTCACGACGCCACAGGTCACGTACGACTTCCGCGACCTTGATGACATCGCCGGAGGCGAGCTTCTCCAGATTTGCCTTGTAGCGGCGCGACCAGTTCGTGGGCTCCTCGGCGTACGGAGCGCGCAGCACCTCGAAGACCCGGTCCAGCCCGTCCTGACCGACCACATCACGCACGCCGACGAACTCCGCATTGTCCGCTGGCACACGTACCGTCAGGTCACCCTGGGCGACCTTCAGCACCAAGTAGGTCTTGTCCACGCCTTTGATCTGGCGAGTTTCGATGGCCTCGATCAGCGCGGCCCCGTGATGGGGATAGACCACGGTGTCGCCAACCTTGAACGTCATGTGACAGGTACCCCTTCCGTGGCTATCCAGGGTAACACGGAAACGGCGGGTTCTGAATGGCGTTTTCGCAGGTCAGGGCATATCTCGGGGCTTGACAACAGCAACAGGAACGTGCATCGCGGGCCGATCGGAACCGGGTATTCGCAGGTCGGAGCGGCTGTCCGGGGGAGGAGAAACACGCGCGTCACCCGCATCCGGAGGCACCTCCGGGTGGATGAACGTCCACATATGTCCGGTTCCATACGATCGACTTCCGCTACTCCGTTCGGTTGCCCGCGGCCGATACGAGTCGAATCCGGAATTGATCACGGGGTGATCACGAGGCCGATCACGGGATGGATCACGGGACCGATCACTAGGCCGGCGGAACGCCCTCGGAACAGCCGACGGAACAACCGGCGGAACAACCTGTGGAACGCCCGACCTGACGCAGTCCGTGATCAATTCCAAGACATAGCCCCGTCACCGCGCGCGCATTCCCGCACGGAAAAACTGCAAGCCCCCTTAAGTGAATCCCGTACGACCATGAGACCAATGTGACCCGGGCGCACTTCACGGTCCGGAAAGCGTCCGGGTACCGCCTGCTGAGCGAAGCCGGGCGCTCGAGGGAGGGTCGGGTGCGGCCTCCGGGGAACGGATCGGTAACCTAAGGCCGCTGACAGACACTTAGGGCGGCTTTAGGTACAGCTGCCCCTGCGTTCAACAAGGAGTAGCCGCCGCCGTGAGCAGCAGCCTTCGACGCGGCGCACTCGCCGCATCCGCCATCGCGTTCTCGATCGCCTCGCTCGCCGCGTGCGGCGCGGGAGGCAACTCCCAGACACTGGAGATCAAGCCGGACAACGCGGCGACGAGCGTCGGTGACATCAAGATCCAGAACGCGATCGTCATCACCCAGCCGGGCACCGGCTCCTCGGGTCCCGCGGTGATCTCCGCGACCGTCTTCAACAGCGGCACCTCTCCCCAGACTCTGGACTCGATCAGCGTCGACGGTGACGGCAACGCCGAGCTCTCCCCCGCCAAGGGCGACGACAAGCTGACCGTCCCGGCCGGCGGCTCCGTGATCATCGGCGGCAAGGACAACGTCGCCGCGGTGCTCTCCTCGCCCGGGGACTCCGTGAAGGGCGGCAACGCCCAGAAGATCACCTTCACCTTCAGCAAGACCGGCGCGGTGAGCCTGCGCGCCTTCGTCGTCCCGGCCGACGGCTACTTCTCCACCTGGGGCCCGAGCGAGGTGCCGAACGCCTCGGCGTCCGCCTCCGAGCAGCCGTCGCAGAGCGCGTCGTCCTCGCCGAGCGAGTCCGCCTCCACCTCGGCCTCCCCGAGCGACACGGCGAACGCCGACGCGAACGCGAACGCGGGCGACACGAACGCGAACGCGACGGCCTCGGAGTCCGCGTCCGGCAACTGAGCAGCGTCCGCGACCGGGTTCGAGGCGGACCCCGAGCGGCACGCGCGTACGAGAAGGGCGGCATCCCGTCACCGGGTGCCGCCCTTCTCGTGTGTACCGCCTACCGTGCTCCTGCCGCCGACCGATCCAGCGTCGACGGTGGGCGGTTTACGGCTCGAACTTGTAGCCGAGGCCGCGCACGGTCACGAGGTACCGCGGCGCGCCGGGGTCCGGCTCGATCTTCGCGCGCAGGCGCTTGACGTGGACGTCGAGGGTCTTGGTGTCACCGACGTAGTCGGCGCCCCAGACCCGGTCGATGAGCTGCATGCGCGTGAGCACACGGCCCGCGTTGCGCAGCAGCATCTCCAGCAGGTCGAACTCCTTGAGCGGGAGGTCGACCTTCGAGCCGGAGACGGTGACCACGTGGCGGTCGACGTCCATACGGACCGGTCCGGCCTCCAGCGCGGCCGGGGTGACCTCCTCGGGCTCGCCACGGCGGCGCAGGACGGCCCGGATACGGGCGACCAACTCGCGCGAGGAGAACGGCTTGGTGACGTAGTCGTCGGCTCCTATTTCCAGGCCGACCACCTTGTCGATCTCGCTGTCCTTGGCGGTGACCATGATCACGGGGACATTGGAGCGGCCGCGCAGCTGACGGCACACCTCCGTGCCGGGCAGCCCCGGCAGCATCAGGTCGAGGAGGACGAGGTCGGCGCCGTTGCGCTCGAACTCGTCGAGTCCGTCGGGGCCCGTGGTCGCGATGGCGACCTCGAAGCCCTCCTTGCGGAGCATGTACGACAGGGCGTCGGAGAAGGACTCCTCGTCCTCGACGACGAGCACTCGGGTCACGGAAGGACCTCCGGGGCGGAAAGCGTTTGGTACGCGGGTGAGTCGGGGGAAGTGGCGCGCGACGAGTGGGCTGACTGCCCGGCCCCATCATTCTCGATGTCGTCGTCGTTGTCGTCGTCGAGGTCGGGGTGCTGCTGGGCACGGTCGCGAGCCGCACCCGCCTCCGGCAGCCGCAGAGTGAACGTGGAGCCCTGACCCGCGGAGCTCCACACCGTGACCTCCCCGCCGTGCGAGGCGGCCACGTGCTTGACGATCGCCAGCCCGAGACCCGTGCCTCCCGTGGCGCGGGAGCGGGCCGGGTCGACGCGGTAGAAGCGCTCGAAGATGCGCTCCTTGTCCTTGTCGGAGATGCCGAGACCCTGATCGGTGACGGCGATCTCGATGAGCTCTCCGCCGGGCGCGGTCACCCGGCGGGCGGCTATGCCCACCCGGGTGCGGGCCGGGGAGTAGTTGACCGCGTTCTCGACGAGGTTGCCCAGAGCGGCCGCGAGCTGCCCTCGGTTCCCCCAGATCCGCAGGTCGGCGGTGCCGCCGGCGGCCATGGTGATCTGCTTGGCGCCGGCCTGGTGACGGCAGCGGTCGATGGCCTCGGCGACGAGTTCGCCCACGCGGACCGGCTCGGCGTCCTCCAGGGGGTCGTCGTTCTGGACCCGGGAGAGGTCGATGATCTCCTGGACCAGGTTGGTCAGGCGGGTGGCCTCGATCTGCATGCGTCCGGCGAAACGCTCCACCGCCTCGGGGTCGTCGGACGCGTCCATGACGGCCTCGGAGAGGAGGGAGAGCGCGCCGACCGGGGTCTTCAGCTCGTGGCTGACGTTCGCGACGAAGTCGCGCCGTACCGCCTCGATGCGCCGGGCCTCGGTGAGGTCCTCGACCAGCAGCAGGACGAGCCGGGACCCGAGGGGGGCGACGCGCGCGGACACGGCGAGTGCCTCGCCCCGCCCGGTCCCCCGCCGGGGCAGATCCAGTTCGACCTGGCGTATCTCTCCGTCCCGCCGGGTGTCCCTGGCCATCAGGAGCATGGGTTCGACGGCCAGCTTGCCGCCGCGCACCAGCCCGAGGGCGTACGCGGCGGAGCTCGCCTTGACCACGGCGTCCGCCTCGTCGAGGACGACGGCGGAGGAGCGGAGCACGGACAGGACCGTGTCCACTCCCGGCGGCAGCACGGGGTCGGTGTGCAGTGAGGTTCTGGTGGGTCGCTGCTGGTCGCGTTCGCTCCAGCGGAACGCCAGCATGGCGATGACACCGGTGAGTACCCCGGCGATCGCTGCCGCTGCGGCGACCGCCGCGTTCACGTCCATGCTCCCAGGTTAGGCATGTCGTCCGGCCAGACCACAGCCATCGAAGTGCGACCTCGAACACTCGTCGCCCAGAGTTCACCTAGGAGCTAGTAGTGGTTCATTTGGGATGACGGAAACCGACGCGTACAGGCCGGACCGTGGGAGCGTGGGGTTCGCACCGCCGGTTCGAGGATGTTCGAGGACTGACACCGCCGGGGTCCCGGCCCCCGGAACCCCCGACAGCACACGTAGGAGAGGGAAATCCTGATGCGGGACGCGTACCACGAGGAACTGGACTCGATCGGCGACGGACTGGTGGAGATGGCCCGGCTGGTCGGATCGGCGATCGGACGCGCCACGACCGCCATCCTGGACTCCGATCTGAAGCTGGCCGAAAGCGTCATCGAGGCCGACAAGAAGATCGACGAGCTCCAGCACGACCTGGAAGCCCGTGCGATAGCCCTGCTGGCCCGGCAGCAGCCGGTGGCCACGGATCTGCGGATCGTCGTCACGTCACTGCGTATGTCGGCCGACCTGGAGCGCTCCGGCGACCTCGCCCAGCATGTGGCGAAGCTCGCACGCCTGCGTTTCCCGCACCACGCCGTGCCGCACGACCTGCACGCCACGATCCTGGAGATGGGCCAGCTCGCGCAGCGTCTGATGGCGAAGGCGGCCGAGGTGATCATCACGAAGGACGTCGACCTGGCGCTCCAGCTGGAGGCCGACGACGACGACATGGACCTGCTGCACCGCGCGCTGTTCCAGCACCTGATGGACGACCGCTGGAAGCACGGCATCGAGACCGCCGTGGACGTGACGCTGCTCGGCCGTTACTACGAGCGGTTCGCCGACCACGCGGTGGCGGTCGCCAAGCGCGTGGTGTTCCTGGTCACGGGCGAGCACGCGGACGAGCTCCAGCCCGACATCCAGCCCGACATCCAGCCGGGCACCGAGGGCGCCTGACCCTTCGGGATTCCCTCGGGAATCCCCTGATTCCCTCCGGAATCCTCTGGGCCGACTCCCCTCGCGACCCGCTCCGACACCCCCCGCGCTCCTCCGTCATCGGACGGGCGCGCGGGGGGTTCGGGCGGGGCGTGCGCGACCGTTCCACAGTGCGCCGTTGATGCGCCCAGTGGAACGGGCATGAAATGGGCACAGGCACAGCCTCGAGGAGGGACCCAGAGTCATGGCCGAATCCCCCAGCAAGACGCCCGACCCCACGCAGGAACGCCCGACCGAGCAGCCCACCGAGATCAGGAACCTGACGCTGATCGGCGCGTGCGGCTGCGGGTCGGGCTGCGGGTGCGGGTGCCAGTCGGGCAACCCCTGCCAGTGCGGCTGACGCGGCACACGGCACGGACGGCGTGGACCGCGTCCGGCGACGAAGGTCGTCGTACGCGGTCCACGCCGTCTCCGCGTCCGGCCGGCAGCGTGTGCCGGCCGGGGCGGGTCCGAGGACGTCCCGACAGCGGAACTCGTCCGAGGCGGACCCGCGGGCGCGCGGAGCTAATCCGATGCGGACTTACCGGCAGAACCAGCCCGAAGCGGACTCGCTAGCGGAATTTGTCCGAGGCGGACTCGCTAGCAGAACTTGTCCGAGGCCAGGGCCGCTCCGTCCTTGAAGCCGCGCTCGTAGTCCGCGTTCGACTTCCTGAGTTCCTGAGGCGGCTTCCCCTTGCAGTCCTTCTTGATCGTCTTGTAGCCGTCCAGGAACCCCTTCCCGTACTGGGTCTTGGCCTCGTTGTTCGTGTTGCCCCTCTCTCCCGGTGTGCGACCGCAGTTCACTACGCCGTCCTTGTGGCTCTTGGCGACGTAGCGGCCCGGCTTGAGGTTGTTGACGGAGAAGGATCCGTTCGTGGTCTTCGCGCCACCGTTCCCGTTGCCGCCGGAGAACGACACCGAGTCGGACTTGAAGCCGGAGGCGAAGAGGGTGAACCTCGGGTCGTCCGGCTTCGAGTTGCCCGCGTCCTGGGCGAGGAGACACCGGGGTTTGGTGGGGGCGGCAGGCGTGTGCCCCGTCGCTCCGTGCGCGGCGACAGCCGGCCCGAGGGCCAGCGCGGACACGAGCAGGGGGGTGAGCGTGGCGAGCCGACGAGTGCGGATCATCTTTTCTTCCTCCCGGAGCGGGAAGGGGCACGCCGAACACGACGACGGCCCTGGGGTGTGTGCGAACCGGGACACGCACGAGCGGCCCGCCCGAGGACCCGGAGATCACGAGGCCACCTCGGACTCACATGCCGCGCTCCGCGCCCGGCTCTGACGAACATGTGCTCACGGGGCGTTATGCGTCTCCCGCATGGCGTCTACGCGGTCACACGTGAACCGTTGTGCTGTCCCTCCCCATCCATGCTCCGCCGCCCCACCGGAGGTGTCCACCGGAGCCCCGCGCGCACGCGGTCGCCGGTCCCGCACCCCTGCCTCAACTCCCGCGCGGCGATGGGCCCGACGCGGGGCCAGACCGCGCGGAGGAGTCCCCCCGACGACCGAGGAGACGGGCGGCCCGGGCGCGCGGGGCGCCGCCGACCGCCTCAGCCCGGCCGCGGAGACGGAGCCGGACGGGCCTCCGACGGGGGCTCTCCCGGGCGGGCCGGAACGTTCGGGAAGGTCGGCCGTGTGGACGGGGAGACCTTGCCACGGAGCGTCAGCCGGGGCCGGAGAGCCGCCACTTCGGCGGTCGAGGATCCAGGAGGCCGGGCGTCCACGCGGGTCAGTCGGAGTCGGGCTCCTCGTAGGGGATCCGGCTCAGGTGGATGACCTCGCCCAGGGTGCCCCACTCGTCGCCGCCGAGTTTGGTGAGCGGACGCAGCAGGCCGCTGCTGGGACGGTCGTCGGCGAGACAGTCCTCATCCGCGGCGGCATGGACCACCCGTCCGAAGACGAGCGTGGAGTTGCCCATCCGCAGGGTGGTGTGCGAGCGGCACTCCAGGACCACATGGGACGCGGCCACCCTGGGCGGCCGCACACACCTGCTGGCCTCGCGCTCGATCCCCGCGGTGTCGAACTCGCTGACCCCCCGGGGGAAGTCGATGGCGGTGGCGTTGATCAGCTCCAGTAGCGGTTCCGAGGAGAAGTTGACGACAAACTCCCCGGTGTCCTCGACGTTGCGCAGGGAATCCTTGCGCCCGATCGAGGTGAACTGGACGATCGGGGGGTCGGTGCTGGCGATGCTGAAGAAGGAGTGCGGGGCGAGGTTCGTGGTTCCGTCCGGCGTGACCGTGGAGACCCAGGCGATCGGGCGGGGAACGACCACGGACGTCAGGAACCTGTAGAAGGCATCCCGGCCCACGGCCTCGGGGTCGTATTCGACGCGCATGCGCTCAGTATCGAACCGGGCACGTTGCGCGACACCCACGACGCGTCTCGTACGCCGCCGGTCGAACAGCGATCGGGGGGTGCGCCGGCTGACGTAGAAGAGGTGACGTAGAAAACTGTCTCGCTCACGGAAACCGGTGAGCGTACCGTCGGTCGAAAAAGCGGGGGAGACGGCCGATGTTGTACGCACACGAGGTGGTCCTGAACCAACTCGCGCAGGGGCTGAGACCGACGGCCGAGGGTGTCGAGTGGTTCGAAGGCCTCCCGGAGGACGACCGACGCAAGGTCCTGCACGCACTGGAGCTCTTCTGCGGGCAGGCCCGCGCCCGCCAGGACGATGTGCCGGAGAGCATCGCGCGTTCCGGCATTCGTCCCACGCACACGCCCGCGGTGATGCTCACGAAGTGGCGCTTCGGGATGGACGCCCTCCCGCCCTATGAACTCACCAAGTCCTTCCGCCTGCTCATCGCCCTCTTCACCGTCGCGGATACCCGCAGGCGCAGGCTGCACTGCGCCGATGGGTGCGGTCACGAGTGGCACAACCTGTCGGATCCGTAGCGGGCGGCGATGTGGATCGGGTGGCGCCGGTCAGTCGGCGAAATACTGGTCGTGCTTGTCGAAGAACTCGGCGCGCTCCGCGTCGGTGGCGTCACGCATCTCCGGCATCTTCTCGAAGAACTCCTCACGCGGCGCGCCCGGCGTGAAGAGCAGCAGCATCTCGGCCAGGGAGTCGGAGTCGTTGCGGAAGGCGTGCAGCCCGCCCTGCGGAACGTACAAGAAGTCGCCCTCCCGCCCGTCCACCCACGTCTCGCCGTTGAGGAGGCGGACGGTTCCGCCGAGGATGAAGAAGGACTCCGAGATGGTCCGGTGGAAATGCGTCCTGGGGCCACCCGCCTTCGCCCCCAACATGACCCGGTAGAGGCCGAACTCACCATGCGTGAGGCCGCTCGTCGCGAGGTAGCGGATGGCCATGCCCTCCCCGGGTTCGCCGACATCCGGCGCGGTGTCGGCCGGCAGGAAGTGCGCGTCGACCTCGCCGCCATCGCCGAAATACACCTGCTTCGGGTACGACATGCAAACCATCCCCTCGAACACTCCAGAGCTCGGAGCTGGAGGCCGCGCCTACCTCTCCATCCTGTGCACAGCATCCGGGGGATGCCATTCGGGGGACCGGGCAGCAGATCAGGGCTGCCGGCCGCGCTAGCAGATGAGGGTGCGGGCGGCGATGCCGGTCGCACGCACCCGCTCAGCCGGCCGAAGTGTTCTGTGTCGCCTCGCGTGCCTCGGCGAGGGCTCGCTGCCTGAGGTTGCCGCCGAACAGCTGCATCGTGGCGGCGTCCAGGATGTCGTCCCTGCCGATGGTCCGCCCGTCCCCTCTGCGTGCGGACATGGCCCGCAGGGAATCCTCGGGGAACGTGGGTGGGGCCGGCTCGCCCGACGTCACCGGGGTGACCGTACCGAACCGTTTGACCCCGCCCTCGCGGACGACCATGGCCGCGTCCCGGGCGAGGTCCGTCAGGAACACGCTCGCGATTCCGTCCAGGTCGCGGACCAGCGCCGGGACGGCCGTCACCCCCTGGCTCCACAGCAGCCTCTTGACCCCGGCCTCGAACCTGTGGGCGCCGACCACAGCACTCGGTTTACGCGACCCCCTGCGCTCGTGAGAAGGCACGATGACACCCTCGGCGTCGCGCAGGACACCGGTCAGGCCGCGAAACGTCGGGCTGTGGTGGTACCACTTGTCCCCCACCTCGAGCTCGACGTTCCGGTCGATCGCCGAGAGAAGGTCCCCGGGAACCAGCTTCCTCCGAGCCTGCGCCGCCGCCGCTCTCCTCGCGCCGTCGATGATCTCCGTCAGCACGGTCCGCGTCACCGACGCCGCGGCCCACGCGGCCGACCGAGAGACCTGCATCGGGGTCACGTCCCTGAACACCGCTTTGACGAGGGACGGCTTGAACGGCGGGACACCCATGACCGAGGCGGCCCCGGGACCACTGCGCTCAGGGCATACGGGCTGTGCGGGCTGTGCGGTCATCGGAAGGAACGCTCCCTACTGTCGGAGTTGTCAGAGGCCCTCTCTTCCCCCATCCTCCTTCGAAGCGGCACCCGGTCGAGGACCTGACGGACACATCCCGACGGCCGGTCCGATGATCAGCCACATCCCTGAGGTCACGACGGCGCTTCCGGTACCACCCACCGGAACAACTCCACACCTTGTCCGGCCCGGTTCGGTTCCGACCGATGGCCGACGTGGGCGCCGGATGTCGCCTGCGACAAGGCGAGATCCTCGGCATGTCCGTCGACCCGGCGCCTCATCTCGCCTGAATGGCTCCGACCCCTGCGGTGCCAGTCGCCGGCATCCCATCTGGCAGTCCTCCAGTCTGCGGACCTTCACGCTTTCCAACTGTGGCAGTGGGCTCGGGGGCTGCGGACGGCGGCGTTCACCTGTGTTCATGGCGGCCCATCGAGGGGCCCGCCCATAGCCCTCAACCTCGTCTGAACGGTCGTGAACGGCGTTGAATTATACGGAAACTGAGACGGGCGGAGGCGACATGCCTCGACCGGGTGACGTGCAGCTGGTTCGGCCATGGCGACGGTCCAAACGCCCCTATGGTGCGTCTCACTTTTGCAACTCAGCTCACCGAGGAGTCGACGCAGCATGGCGACACCGCCGGATCATCAGCCTGTTCAGCCGTACGGACAGCCTCCGACGATCATCATCAACAACATGAATTCCGCTACGGCATCTGCCGCAGCGGTTATCGCCGGGGCGGGGCTGAGGCGTCGGCGTCAGTCTCTATGGGCCCACTTCTGGCTGTTCATGTTCACCGCGGGCATCGGTAACGTCTTCTACGCGATGCACGTGAGCCGCTGGAACCGCGACCGGGGCCTCTGACAACTGGCAGAGGCTCTTTCCGACGAGCCCTCTTCCGTAGGGACCTCTGCTGTGCCTCCGCCTGTTCGGCGGAAGCGATCAGCCGATGACGAGGCAGGGCTCTCAGCTTCGGACCAGCCAGGAGCGGACCAGCAGACCGTGTCCGATGTCTACTCGAAGCGTCTGCACCCCGAACCGTGAGGTCCGCGGGTGGTCCGGCAGGATGCTCGGACCTGGTCACTTCGGGGAGGGAATCCATGGACTCGACGGACGGCGTCGTCAATCTGATCCACCTGGCCGACAGGCCCGGCACCAGCGGACACAGTGTCTCCGTGCGCGTCCTGGGGCGCTCCCAACCCGGCATTCTGACCGGACACGACTTCCTCGATTGCGAGATCGTCATCAAGGCGGAGTCCGTGAACGGCACCTTCTCGGTGACCCTTCTCCCTGAGGACCTGGAGGACTGGGAGGACGCACTGGCGACCCTGGAGTCCGGCCGGTTCGCCATGTGGCTCGTATCCGGGCGAACTCCTTCGATGGAGTTCAAGCCTGCCGAGAGCGGCGGGCTCCGGGTGTCCGTGCACGACGGGCCATCGTCAGGAGTCACGATCACCGTCCCGTTGTCCGTACCACCGCCGACGTGGGTCAGCGATCAGCGCGCCCTGCTCACCCGGGTGCGCGAGGTCCACCCGCGCGAGGTCGTCGAGACATCACCTGGTGCTTACGAGTGGCGGCGTGCTCGCAACGTCTGACGGTTCGACCAGGCACCTGACGGCCCAGCCCCGCAAAAAAGCCCCCGACCCGCGAAGAACTCGCAGGTCGGTGGCTCAAAGGCAGGTGCTTACTTCTTCTTGCCCTGGGTCTGGTGGGCCCGTTTTTTCGGACCTGGCCAGAGGGCCGCGCACCCCAACTGGCCTGCGACCGTACGGTCGTTGGCGGTCGTTGCCTGTCGTCGTCGGTCGTCCCCGGAGGGCCCAGCGGGGGAACCAGCTCCGAGTTCTGTCAGGCTTCTGGCGCTCGCCAGAGGGGCCGCTCGCTCACGCACGTCCGGCACGCGAGCCCGGGCCCGCTGAGATGGTGAGGGCGCGGTACAGCCAGTCATGGGTCGTGGTCCAGCGGTTCCGGGAGGACCGCATCCAGCTGGGGCCCGGAACGTCGCCGTTGACCATGGAGTGAAGGAACTCAACCATGCCGGTGTCGAACCGGTAGGTCGTTGCGGTACTGCGCGCCCACATGACCACCGGCCATGCGTCAGGATCGTCGCCCTCGGTCAGCCACCAAAAAATGTCCCCCTCCCTGTTCTCCCCCCACGTCAGCAGGCCACCTGGCTGGGGATGCATGGGGTAGACGGTGCCGCCCCAGTCGTCCTCGTCGCACCCTTCGAACAGTCTGGCGGTTCCCGAGACGTGGTAATCCACGAAACCCTGAAATCCGGCAGGCTTACCGGGTTTCAGCTCTGCGGAGGACGGCGCGTAGACCTTGAACGTCGACCAGTCCGAGGTGCCGAATTCCCCTCCGCCATAGCGGTCCACGAAGGCCCGGTAGTCCGAGGGAAAGTCGAACCCCACTTCCGCGCGCGACCGCTCCCAGGGCGGCTGGGTAACGGACGCCGCAGGCGGTGGCAGCAACTGAGCCAAGCGTTCCAAAGAGTCGGTCACCGAGTGCTCCAAGTTGTTCTCTTGCCAAGGTTCAGTCGACTTGTCTGCCTACGGTTGGGCGACCTCGGACGGCACGGCAAGGCTTGGACCATCCGCTAGACGTCCACAGGCGCACGGTATCGGAGGCCGGCGCAGCGGCTTTGCACGGGAGCTGCGATGGGGCGAGGGATCGGGCCCTTGAGGAGTGAGGCTGGGCGAGTGCCACTCTGAGCTACGAATTGTCCAGTTGGTGGATCGAGAGCCAGTCACCCGCCAGCCACTGCCGTTCCCCGTGGCTCCCCGCTGGATCTGGCACGGATGTGGCACGGGAACCTCTGATCCGTAGCTCTGGCCACCCTCCGCAGCGGTGCCACCTACTGGGTGGCAGACAAGGCACAACCCGCAGGCCAGCATGCCGGAGTCTTCAAGGGCCGACTTCAGCGCATGCGGATGCACGGACTCGAACCTCTTGGGCTGGAACGAGCAGTGCAGCTCGTCCGCGAACATGGCCGGCCCGTGCGCACAGGGCTGATCGATGCTGCCGATCGGACATGGACCACCCTGCTTTTCCCACCGAGGACGGCAGCGCATTAGTGGCCTGCGCCGGCTGGCCGCTGCCGCTAGTTCGCAGGGAGCCACCGCTTTAGAAGTTCGATTCAACGGGCCTCGCCTCGTCCCTCGGCTCCGCACCAGACGGGCACGTTGAAGAAGAAGGAGAAGGCGCTGATCCCCGACAGGACGAGGAGCACGACCGGTCCGAAGTCGAAGCTCAGCCAGCCGGCTATCAGCACTGCGAAGACGATCCAACCCCAGTACTTTCCGACTCCGTTCATGCGGGTTCATGGTTGAGGTGCGTCTGACGTGGGGGAGTGGCGCGACGGGGGCGCATCGAAGCACGCAAACCGCGCTGGCTGATCCGCCGGGGCGAAGCGCATCAGTCTGGGAAGCTCAGGTGGTCCACGGGGAGTTACTGGGCCTGAGCCGGCACAACGGACGCGGATCGGAGGGGGTTGCCTCGTCGCCGCGCCCGCTGTTTCCCGTGATTCCCCGGTGCGTCTGGCACGCGCCTGGCACGGCCTGCGTATTCAGCTCAAAACTGGTCCGCGGTGTGACGCTACAGCGCTCAGGGCGCGTTCAGCCCGAAGTTCTGACGGCTGTTGTTGCTTGCGCCGGGGCTGTTGATGTTGCTGTTCGTGGTGATGTTGTTGAACATCGGGATGATGCCGTTGAGGTTGATCGGCAGGATCGAGCCCCCGCCGCCACTGTTCCCTCCGTCGCATTCGCCGCCGGTGATCGTCGTCGGGTCGCCGTCCGAGACAGTGGACTGTCCGGTGCCTGTCTCGGTGAGCGTGACGGTGTTGGTGACGGAACACGGTGCGTTGACGGCGACGTTGACGGTGACGATGAGTGTGGCAGAGCCAGTATTGCTGAGAGCAAAGCCGTCACAACGGAGCGTCGCACCGGCGTTGGTGACGTCACAGCCGGGTGAGATGTAGCCGTCGAGGCCCGCGACCGTGAGACCCGCGGGAAGGTTGTCCGTGAGCAGCAGTTGGCCGCTCGTGTCATCACCGCTGTTGCTCAGCGTGATGCTGTAGGCGCCTTGCCCTCCTCGTGCGAAGTTCCCTTCATGGCTCTTACTGATACTCAAGATTGCTTGAGCATGGGCGGGCGCGGCCAGGGCGAACGGCAGCGCGACGCCCAGCCCCACCGCCGTGCCGAGGGCAGACATCCGCCGTCTCAACCCGTGTCTTTTCATCTACGGTTTCTCCAGTCCGTGGGGGTCCGCTGCGATCAGGCTCCGGGTGCGAATGGAGGAGCCGACGTGGGGAACGTACTGACCGGCAACGACCCGCTAGTCAGCAAGCGAGGGAGAAACGCCCATTTCACTCGATTATCCCGTTTAAGCCTCCCGGGCGGCCGAACAACCTACGGAGCGGCTTTGGTCGGTGTCCTGCCCGGTTTGGGGTCGCGCCTGATCAGGGAGCCGTACGCTTGCCGAGGCGCTCAGCGAGTACCTCGGCCATCGCGCTGGCAGCCGGAGCGCGTCTTCGCGATGCGGGGCGCCATGGTCGAACGCTTCCGGCCCATGGTCGACGTGGGCGCCGGCTGCGGCCTACGGCAAGGCGAGATCCTCGGGCTGTGCGTGGATGGGGTGGACTTCGGCAACGGCGATGCGAGCGAACGGGCAGCCCGTGGCCAAGCGCCTGATCTTCAGTGGGCCCAACGGCGGCCACGTCCGGCGGACGTCGCTGAATGAGGACCACTGGAAGCCCGCTCTGGCATCCGTGGGCGTCATCCCGAAGGCCAAGCGCCGCGAGCACGCTGCCCCGCGGGAGCGCGGCATGCACGCTCTGCGGCACTTCTACGCGTCGGTTCCGCTGGACACGGGAGAGAGCATCAAGGCTGTCAGCGAGTACCTGGGGCACTCCGACCCGGGCCTGACGCTGCAGGTGTACGCGCACCTCATGCCCAGCAGCCGGGACCGCGCCCGGAAGGCCCTCAGCCAGGCACTCCGACCGCAGCAAGAGCCGCTGCGCTGAGGTCCCACAGAGGGCCCGGCTCATGAAGACGCCCCCGACTCGCGCCGTATGCGCAGGTCGGGGGCATGATCACAAAATCTACTTCTTCTTGCCCTGGTTCTTGACCGCCTCGATCGCCGCTGCCGCGGCCTCCGGGTCGAGGTACGTGCCGCCGGGGGTGAGCGGCTTGAAGTCGGCGTCGAGTTCGTAGTACAGGGGGATGCCCGTGGGGATGTTCAGGCTCGCGATGTCGGCGTCGGAGATGCCGTCGAGGTGCTTGACCAGGGCGCGCAGGCTGTTGCCGTGGGCGGCGACGAGGACCGTGCGGCCGTCGAGGAGGTCGGGGACGATGTCGTCGTACCAGTACGGGAGCATGCGCTCGACGACGTCCTTCAGGCACTCCGTGAGGGGGCGCAGCTCCGGGGGGATGGACGCGTAGCGCGCGTCGTCCGCCTGGGAGAACTCCGAGCCGGGCTCGATGGGCGGCGGCGGGGTGTCGTAGGAGCGGCGCCAGAGCATGAACTGCTCCTCGCCGAACTCCGCGAGGGTCTGCGCCTTGTCCTTGCCCTGGAGGGCGCCGTAGTGGCGCTCGTTCAGGCGCCACGAGCGCTGGACCGGGATCCAGTGGCGGTCGGCGGATTCGAGGGCCAGCTGCGCGGTGCGGATGGCGCGCTTCTGGAGGGACGTGTGGACCACGTCGGGCAGGAGGTCGGCGTCCTTCAGGAGTTCGCCACCGCGGACTGCCTCCTTCTCGCCCTTCTCGTTGAGATTGACGTCCACCCAGCCGGTGAACAGGTTCTTCGCGTTCCACTCGCTCTCGCCGTGGCGGAGGAGGATCAGCTTGTACGGTGCGTCGGCCATGCGTATGAGCGTAATCGAAGGTTTTGGGGCCGAGCGCCCCTGCCCGCAGGGCGGACGGTTGGGCCGACGGTTGACGGGATCTGTTAATCGAGTGGTCCGCGCGGAGCCACCGACCGTAAGTTGTGTACGCCGCCCGAGCCGCTTACATCTGCGCTTGCATCCGTCCATCCGTGGGGGTCCCCTATGTCCGTCGCCACCCTGAGACGCGCCACTCGCGAGACCCTTTCCGGGCTGCCCCGCGAGTTCTGGTGGCTGTGGACCAGCACGCTCGTCAACCGGCTCGGTGCCTTCGTCGCCACCTTCATGGCGCTGTACCTGACCCTCGACCGCGGGTACTCCCCCGCGTACGCCGGTCTGGTGGCCTCGTTGCACGGGCTCGGCGGGGTCGTCTCCTCCCTGGGCGCGGGGGTGATGGCCGACCGGTTCGGGCGGCGGCCCACGATGCTGATCGCCCAGGTGGCCACCGCCCTGTCGGTGGCACTGCTCGGGTTCATGCGCGATCCCGTCGCCATCGCCGGTGTCGCCTGCCTCGTCGGGATGGCCGCCAACGCCTCCCGGCCGGCCGTGCAGGCGATGATGGCCGACATCGTGCGGCCCGAGGACCGGGTGCGGGCCTTCTCCCTCAACTACTGGGCCATCAACCTCGGTTTCGCCGTCTCCTCGATGGCCGCCGGCTTCATCGCCGAGTTCAGCTACCTCGCCGGGTTCCTGATCGAGGCGGGGATGACCCTGGCCTGCGCGCTCGTCGTGTTCCTGAAGGTGCCCGAGTCCCGGCCGCAGCGCACGGCGGCCGAGAAGCGGGCGGCCGACGAGGTGGGGCTCGGGACCGTGCTGCGCGACGGGCGTTTCATGAGCGTGGTCGGGCTGTCCTTCCTCGTCGCGCTGATCTTCCAGCAGGGCGCGGTCGGACTGCCCGTCGCCATGGGCGAGGCGGGGTTCACCCCGGCCGACTACGGCATGGCCATCGCCGTCAACGGCGTCCTCATCGTCGCGCTCCAGATCCCCGTCACCCGGTTCATCGAGCACCGGGACCCGCGGCGGCTGCTCGTCCTCTCGTCCCTGCTGGCGGGGTACGGCTTCGGGCTCACCGCCCTCGCCGGATCCGTCGGCGTCTTCGCCCTGACGGTGTGCGTGTGGACGCTCGCCGAGATCGTCAGCGCGCCGACGCAGACCGGGCTGATCGTCCGGCTCTCCCCGGTCCACGGGCGCGGGCGCTACCAGGGCATGTACACCATGTCCTGGTCCGTCGCCGCGCTGGTGGCCCCGCTGATGTCCGGCTTCGTCATCGACCGGTTCGGGGCGGAGTGGCTGTGGGGCCTGTGCGCGGTCGTCGGGACCGGCGCCGCGGTCGGGTACGGGGCGCTGATGCGGAGGCTGCCCGCGGACGAGCGCGTGGCGCAACGGCCCGTGGAGACCAGGTCCGAGATCAGCGCCGCCTGAGCCCCTGAACCACTCGCCCCGCTTTCCAGCGATGCCGCACCGCTCACCCGCTTCAGGGGTGCATCCGCGCCCCCTTCAGCACCTTGTCCACCGCGTTCCGCGGCCCGTACACCACCAGCCCCACCAGATCCAGCCCGGCCGTCGGCGCCGCGCGCACGGCCGCCCGGTTGTCCCGGTCGTTGCCCGTGGCGAAGAGGTCGGAGGTGAACAGCGCTCGGGGCAGGGCACGCGAGAGGGTCCGGGTGTGGGCCGCCGTCAGCGTCTCCTTCGTCCCCTCGAAGACCAGCACCGGCTGGCGGAACATCGGCAGGTAGGGGACGCCGTCCGCGTCCTCGTACGGGGCGCCGATCACCTCGGGGACGGTCGTACCGAGGCCGCTCACCAGGAACGCGGTGACGTTCAGGCGCTGCCAGGTCTCCAGGTCCTCCCGCAGCAGGACGGCGATCTTGGTGTCGAAACGGGGCTGCTCGCTCATGTCTCGAGGCTGCCCGACGTCGTACGACGTGGTCTTGTACGTTCTTTGCATGGCCGGCGAACGCACCGAGCGGGACGGGGGCGACAGCGTCTCCGCCTGGCGCCCACGGGTGCCGGGTGTCGTCGAGGTCTTCCACGCGCACTTCACGCGGTACGCGTATCCGATGCATGTGCACGAGGCGTGGACGCTGCTCATCGTGGACGACGGGGCCGTACGGTACGACCTCGACCGGCACGAGCACGGCACCCCGGACGACGTGGTGTCGCTGCTGCCGCCGCACGTCCCGCACAACGGCTCGCCCGCCACCCCGGGCGGTTTCCGCAAACGGGTGCTCTACCTGGACAGCTCACGGCTGGGGGACGAGCTGATCGGGGCGGCCGTGGACGGGCCCGATCTGCGCGATCCGCTGCTGCGGCGGCGCGTCGGGCAACTGCACACCGCGCTCACGCACCCCGGTGACGAGCTGGAGGCGGAGAGCCGGCTGACACTCGTCGGCGAGCGGCTGCGGGCACGGCTGCGGCCCCGGGACGCCGGAGGGGACGCCACGCGGGACGGCGTACGGGCCGCGCGCCGGGACCCCGTCGTCGCCCGCCGGCTGCGCGAACTGCTCGACGAGCGCGTGGTCGAGGGCCTCACGCTCGACGAGGCCACCGGGCTCGTACCCGCCCATCCCGCGCATCTGGTACGGGCGTTCAGCGGGGCGTACGGCATCGCCCCGCACCAGTACCTGATGTCCCGCCGGGTCGACCGGGCGCGCCGCCTCCTGCTCGACGGGCGGCCGCCGGCCGAGGTGGCGGCGGCGACCGGTTTCTACGACCAGGCCCATCTGACACGGCACTTCAAGAGGCTGGTGGGGGTGACACCGGGGCGCTACCGCCTCGGCCCTACTGCGTCCCCGTCACCGCCCGAGCCTCCGTCCCCGCAGCGGGTCAGTCGGCCTGGCGCCGGGTCAGATGGCTGAACGCGTCGAGGTTGCCGGTCGGTTCGCCGCGGGACACCCGCCAGGCGTACTCCTTGCGGATCGCGGAGGCGAAACCCAGCTCCAGCAGGGTGTTGAAGGCGCCGTCGGCGGCCTCCAGGACCTGGCCGAGAAGGCGGTCGGTCTCCTCGGCGGTAACCGTGGCGAGCGGGAGGCGGGCCGTGACGTAGACGTCGCCGAGCCGGTCGACGGCGTAACTCACGCCGTACAGCTTGAGGTTGCGCTCCAGGAGCCAGCGGTGGACGCCCGCCTCGTTCTCGTCGGGGTGGCGGATGACGAAGGCGTTCAGCGAGAGGGAGTGGCGGCCGACCACGAGGGAGACGGTCGTCTTCAGCTTGCGGGTGCCGGGCAGCTGCACGACGTAGGTGCCGGGTTCGGGGCTCTCCCACTCCAGCTCGGCGTCCTTCAGGAAGCCCTCGATGACCTGTGCGGCCCGGTCGACATCAGCCATGGTGGGAGCGTACGCGACGCCGGTGGGCCTGCACCGCCGCCGTGTAGACGTCCGCGGTGGCCGCGGCCGCGGTGTCCCAGCCGAACGACTGGGCGTGCCGGGCGGCGGCGACGCCCATCCGGGCGGCCAGTTCGGGGCGGTCGGCGAATTCGGCCAGCACGCGCGCGTAGGCGGCCGGATCGTGGCCCTGGACCAGTACGCCGGTCCGGCCGTCGCACACAGCCACCGGCAGGCCGCCGACCGAGGCGGCGAGCACCGGCGTGCCGGCCGCCTGGGCCTCTATCGCGACCAGCCCGAAGGACTCGCTGTAGGAGGGGACGACGAGGACGGACGCGGCGCGGAACCAGTCCGCGAGCCGCTCCTGGTCGACCGGCGGCCGGAACCGTACGACATCGGCGACGCCCAGCCGCGCGGCGAGCTTCTGGAGGCCTTCCGGCTTGGCCAGACCGCTGCCGCTGGGGCCGCCCACGATCGGTACGACCAGGCGTTTACGCAGGTCGGGGCGTTCGTCGAGGAGCACGGCGACCGCGCGCAGCAGCACGTCGGGGGCCTTGAGGGGCTGGATACGGCCCGCGAAGAGGGGGATCAGGGCGTCCTGCGGGAGGTCCAGCCGGGCGCGGGCGGCGGCGCGGCCGTCCGCGGGACAGAAACGGTCGAGATTCACCCCCGGGTGGACGACGGCGACCTTGCGGGGGTCGGCGGCGTAGTGCCGGACCAGCTCGTCGGCCTCCTCGGCGGTGTTGGCGATGAGCCGGTCGGCGGCGCTGACGATCTGGGTCTCACCGATCACGCGGGCGGCGGGCTCGGGCGTGTCGCCCTCGGCCAGGCTGGCGTTCTTGACCTTGGCCATGGTGTGCATGGCGTGCACCAGGGGGGCGCCCCAGCGCTGGGCGGCGAGCCAGCCGACGTGGCCGGAGAGCCAGTAGTGCGAGTGGACCAGGTCGTAGTAGCCGGGGCGGTGCCCCGCCCAGGCCTGCATCACGCCGTGGGTGAAGGCGCAGAGCTGGGCCGGCAGCTCCTCCTTGGCGAGGCCCTCGTAGGGGCCCGCGTCGACGTGCCGGACGAGGACGCCGGGGGCGAGTTCGACGGTCGGCGGGAGGGCGCCGGTGGTGGCGCGGGTGAAGATCTCGACCTCGATGTTGATCGCGGCGAGGCGCTGCGCGAGCTCCACGATGTAGACGTTCATGCCGCCGGCGTCGCCCGTGCCGGGCTGGTGCAGGGGTGAGGTGTGCACGGAGAGCATGGCGACCCTGCGGGGCTTGCGGAGCGGCAGCCTGAGCCGCGAGGGCGTGGCCGGTGAGCGACGCCCGAGCCTGCTGACGTACTGGCTCACGTCGCGTTCCTCCTCGCTGCGGGCATGCCGTTGGGAGGACACGGCGCGCCCTCCGAGCCGTTCCAACACCGGAGGACGCTGTTCCCATTCCAGGCGGGCCGGTTTTTGCCGAGGCGTTACCGGTTGTCGCTCAACCGTTCGAGGGTGGGAGGCGTACCCCCGCGGCCGCGCGTCCCTCTTGTCGCGTCCGCATACCCTCGTAGGTATGACATCCCGCGCCCCCGCCCGCCCCGTGGGCACGGTCACGCGCGGGACCACCCATCCGAACCGGCTGCGCCGCATGGACCGCTGGATCGCGGCCACGCACGGCGTGGAGCTGCGGCGCGCGGCCGACCCCTTGGCGATCGACCTCGGATACGGGGCCGCCCCCTGGACGGCCGTCGAGCTGCTGGGGCGCCTGCGCTCCGTCGCGCCCCACGCGCGCGTGGTGGGCTTCGAGATCGAACCGGCCCGGGTGGCGGCGGCCAGACCCTACGAGCGCGAGGGACTGCTCTTCCGGCACGGCGGCTTCGAACTCCCCCTCCCCCGCCGGCCGCACCTGGTCCGGGCGGCCAACGTCCTGCGCCAGTACGACGAGGCCGAGGTCGCCGCGGTCTGGGAGCGGCTGTGTTCCCGCCTCGCCCCCGCGACGGAGGGCTCTCCGGGCGGACTGCTCGTCGAGGGGACCTGCGACGAGATCGGCCGCCGGCACGTGTGGGTCGCGCTCGGCCCGGAGGGACCGCGCACGGTCACCTTCGCGACCCGGCTGGGTTCCCTGCACCGCCCGTCGGACCTGGCCGAACGCCTGCCCAAGGCACTCATCCACCGCAACGTTCCCGGCGAGCCGGTGCACGCCTTCCTGCGCGACTTCGACCGCGCGTGGGCCGCCGCCGCGCCCTACGCCTCGTACGGAGCGCGTCAGCGCTGGATCCGGGCGGTACGGGACCTGACGGCGGACTGGCCGGTGACGGACCGGCCGGCGCGGTGGCGGCAGGGCGAAGTGACGGTGCGGTGGGAGGCGCTGGCGCCTCGGGGGTGAACCGGGACGGGCGGCGCGCGGCTTCGGCCGGCGAGCGCGGGGTGGGTCGGCGCGACCTGGGTCGGCTCGGCGTTGGTCGGCACGGCTCGGCACGGCGTGGGTAGGCGCAACTCGGCGCAACTCGGCTCGGCTCGGTGGCCCGACCGCCGCACGGAGGTTTCGGACCAAGACCCTGAAACGGTCGAATCCGCCCACCGAGGACCATCCGCTTCACCCTTTCGCAGCGGCCCGTTCACGCGTCGGTGCGGCCGCATTGGCCTGCCCGCGTCGGTCCGTGAGGAACGATCTCCACGAGTCGTTCGTCACAAAGGCGGGGAGATCGTCATGCCGGGGCGGATGAGGGGGAAGTGAGGCGGAAGCGCTGCCTCTGTCGTTTTCCGCGCCGACATGGCACGATCCCCCAGGCGTGCGAAGTTACTGACGGTTAATCAGCTTGGGGGGACGAGGTATGGGTACGGGCAAGCGCGGTCTGATCGCGGCGGCCGTGACCGTCGTCTGCGCGATCACCGTCCTGGCGGTGCCTGGCACCGCGTTCGCGGCCCCCACGCCGACCACCCCTCCGACCGCCGGTTCCGGCGCGGCCCCGAAGGTCAAGCCCGGCAAGGACCTTGAGGCCGTCCGCGAGAAGCTCGACCAGCTCTACCACGCGGCGTCCGTCGCCACCGACGCGTACAACGCCGCCGAGGAGCGGACGCGGAAGCAGTCCGCGGAGATCGTCGAGCTGGCCAAGAAGATCGTGCAGGGCCAGGACAGGCTGGACGAGTTGAAGGACCGCGCGGGCGCCGCGGCCCGCGCCCAGTACCGCGGCGGCGGACTCCCCGACGAGGCCCAGCTGATGCTGAGCGACAACCCGCAGGAGTTCCTCGACGGAGCGGGCCGGGTGATCCAGGGCGAGCGGGCGACCAAGGGCCTCATCGGCGAAATGACCCGTACCCAGCAGGACTTGGAGCAGTACGCCAAGGACGCCACCGCCCAGTGGCAGAAGCTGGAGGCCGACCGCCAGATCCGCGCCGCCGCCCAGAAGAAGATCGAGAAGCAGATCGCGGCGGCGAAGACGCTCGAGTCCCAGCTGGAGAAAGAGGAGAAGGAACGCCTCGCCGAGCTGGAGGCGGCGGCCGCGCACCAGGCACAGACCGCCTGGCTGGACTCCGGCATCCTCGACGAGATCAAGGGCAAGGCGTCCGAGCAGGGCAAGAAGGCCGTGCAGTTCGCGACGGCCCAGATGGGCAAGCCGTACGAGTGGGGTGCCGAGGGACCGAAGTCGTACGACTGCTCGGGCCTGACCTCACAGGCCTGGGCGAGCGCCGGCCACGGCATCCCGCGCACCTCGCAGGAGCAGTGGAAGCAGCTCAAGCACGTCGACATCAAGGACATGCGCCCCGGCGACCTGATCATCTACTTCGGCGACGCCAGCCATGTCGCGATGTACGTGGGCGACGGCGCGATCATCCACGCCCCGCGGCCGGGACGGACCGTGACACTGGCGGGCGCGGGCACGATGCCGATCCTCGGAGTGGTCCGGCCGGACGCGTGACCCGGCCCACGTGACCCAGCGCACCCGGGGTCGCGGGCAAACCCGGCACGGACGTGACGTTCGTCATCTCCGCTGCACAGGACCCCTGCCCAACTGCGTTACGTAAAACGGCATATGACTGCGGTCTGAAGCGAAGCGGCCTGCCTCACACCATTCCGTTGCGGCGCCGACAACCGCTATGGTCCCCGTCGGTGGATGGAGGTCCCTCTGTCCGCCATGCCCTCGGGGGGAGGGAAGGAACCCAGACGATGCCCGTACCCGTGCCGCGGCAGAGAGCGATCCCGGCCGTGGAGTGTGGTCAGGCGCAGGCCGTGTCCCAGAGCGGCCCCTCGAAGGAAGAGACCCCGCGCAAGGAAGCCACGGTCGACGACACCGCCGCCACCACCCAGCCGAACGCCACCGCCAACACCCACCTCACGCTCCTGCTGATCGAGGACGATCCGGCGGGATCGCCGATCGTGCCCGACCTGCTCGACTCGGCCGGCAACCCGATCCGCGTCCGCACCGCCCGCAACCTCACCGAGGCCGAGCGGCTGCTCACCGACGACGTCCAGTGCATCCTGCTGGACCTGGCGCTGTCGGCGCCCGCCCGCCCGTCCGGCGACGATGACGACGAGCTCGCCGTGCTGAAGCACGTGCTGCGGCTCGCGCCCCGGCACGCCGTCCTCGCGCTCACCGCGTCCGGCGACGCCGAGCGCGGCGCCCAGGCGGTACGGGTCGGCGCCCAGGACTACCTCTTCCGGGACGAGCTGGACGGCCGGCTGCTGAGCCGGGCGATCCGGTACGCGGTGGAGCGGAAACGTTCCGACAGCGCCGAGCGGCGGCTCGCCGAGGGCAAGCTGCGCGCCCAGGAGAACGCCCGTCTGGAGCGCGGCCTGCTGCCGACCCCCCTGCTGGAGGGCTCGGCTCTGCGTTTCGCCGCCCGCTACCGGCCCGGCCGCTCGCGGGCGCTGCTCGGCGGTGACTTCTACGACATCGTCCGCACCCCCGACGGCACCGTGCACGCCATGATCGGCGACGTCTGCGGGCACGGCCCGGACGAGGCGGCGCTCGGCGTGGAGCTGCGCATCGCGTGGCGCGCGCTGACCCTGGCGGGCCTGTGCGGCGACCACCTGCTCGGCACGTTGCAGCAGGTGCTGGAGCACGAGCGGGGCGACGACGAGATCTTCGCGACGCTGTGCACGGTGGACATCGCGCCGGACGGCCGCCGCGCGGGCCTGTGCCTGGCGGGTCACCCGTCTCCGCTGATCTCCCGTCCGGGCCGGCCCGCGGAGCTGCTGCCGTACGACAACAACGGCCCCGCGCTCGGGCTGCTGCCCGGCGCCCGCTGGCCGCGCATGCAGGTGGAGCTGGGCGCCGAGTGGAGCCTGATGCTCTACACCGACGGTCTGATCGAGGGCCGGGTCGGGGCGGGCCGGGAGCGGCTCGGCCAGGACGGCATGGTCGAGATGGTCCGCCGCCAGCTCACGTCCGGCCTGCACGGCGAACAGCTGCTGCGGGCCGCGGTCAACGAGGTCCGCGAGCTGAACGGCGGCGAGCTGACGGACGACGTCGCGGTGGTACTGCTGGACCGGGTCCCCTGAGGAACCCGCCGGCGGGACCCCGGGCGGGGTGACCTGAGAGGCGATGTCGCCGGAGAACCCGCCGAGGGGTCCCGACAGAACCTGCGGGGTCCCCGAGAGACCTGCGGAGGCCCTGAGAGCTCTCCGCCGGATTCCAAGAGACCCGCGGAGGATGCGGCGGGTTCCGGAAACAGATTCAGGGCCCGCCCGGCGACACAGCCGACGGGCCCTGAGCGACTGGCGGCAATATCCTCAGCGGCCCACGGCCGGCCCCCGAGGACCAAGCGACGGTCTCTGGAACGACCGTCGGCCGGTTCTCGGAGGCCCGTGGGTCCTGAGGGAGCGGCGACGCGGTCAGCGGCCGCCGTTGTAGGGGCCGTAGGGGCCGTCACTGCTGCTTCCGCCGCGGCGGCGGCCCCAGCCGCTGCCACCGCCGGAGGCCTGCTTGACGGCGGGCCGCACATCCACGATGTAGACGATGCTCGCGACCGCGCCGGCGATCGGCAGCATCGAGAAGATCGAGAACAGATAGCTCACCACGAGCGCGATGGTGAGGATGATCAGCCAGAAGACCTTGTTCTGCTTGTCGGCCGCGCGAAAGGCGTCCTCACGCCGGAACACGGCGTCGAACAGCCCGAACGCCGCCAGGACCATGAGAAGGATCTTCAAGAGCCCCAGGAATCCTGCGAAGCCCAACGCCAGCATGCTGCCCACCGTCCGTTCTCTCCGACTCCCATGACCATGGCTCCTTCGGCCACCGTACCCGTAGAACGGGCCGGGCACCCCAGAGGTGCCCGGCCCGTACGCATACCGTCCCCGATTACTTGGCGGGCGGCGTCGGCTTCTTGACGGTGGCCTTGCGCGGGGCCGGAGCCTTCTTCGCCACGGGCTTCCGGTCCGTGACGGGCTCGGCCTTGACCTCGGCCGCGGCGGCGGGCTTCGGCTCCTGCCTGACCACGGCCGGCTCGGAGTTCGGCTCGACGGCGATCGCCAGGTCCTCGATCTCGTCGGCGGCCTCGCCGCGCCAGGTCCGCACGGCCTGCTCGCCGTGCTCGGCGACCTTCTCGTAGGTCTCGCGCGCCTTCACGGCGTACTCGGCGGCGACGCCGACCCCGCGCAGCGCGAGGTCCTGGGCGCTCTCGCCCAGCTTCTTCAGGTCACCGTCGAGGGTGTTGATGAACTCGCCGACCTTCGTCTGAAGGCTCTCCTGCGCCTCCTTGGCGCGGGCGGCGGCCTTCTCCTGCACGGCCTTCGGGTCGGTGCCGCGGACGGCCTCGAACCGGGCCGGAGCCTCGGCGCGCAGCTGCTCCACCAGACCGGGGACCCGCCGGGCCTGCTGCAGGGCCAGGTCGGCGGTGCCGGCGGCGAAGTAGAACGGGGTCGGGTCGCTGAGGGTCTTGCGCAGGTCATCGGTGATGGCCATGGTGATGGTCCTCCCGGAATTCACGTTCGGCTGAGGGTTTTGTGGGTCCGCAGTCGGGCGGTCCGTGCCCTGGTCCGGTCAACTGGCCGTCTGCTGCGGATCGGTGCCGGAACCGCCGGCGCGGCGGGTACGGCGTGCGGGGGTCTCGCGGGTACGGCGTACGGCACCGTCGCCTTCGCCGTCGCCCGGGTCGTCCCTGTCGTCAGCACTCAGGTCGTCTCTGTCGTCAGCACTGTCGTCAGCGACCTTCGCGCCGTCGGAATCGTCGTCGGCGTCCACCGTGCCGGGCGTGTCGGCCGGTTCCCCCTCGGGGGCGGCCACGAATCCGTTCTCCTTGCGGAACGACTCGTAGACCTGGAGCAGTACCTGCTTCTGCCCCTCGGTCAACGTGGGATCGGCGAGGATGACCGCACGTGTCTCCACCTCGTCCCGGTCCCGCTCGGCGTCGAGGATCCCGGCGCGGACGTACAGCGTCTCGGCGGAGATCCGCAGGGCCTTCGCGACCTGCTGCAGCACCTCCGCGCTCGGCTTGCGCAGCCCGCGCTCGATCTGACTCAGATACGGATTGGACACTCCGGCGGCGTCGGCGAGCTGCCGCAGCGACAGCTGCGCGGAGCGCCGCTGCTCGCGCAGATACTCGCCGAGATTGCCGACGTTGAGTGATGCCATGACTCCACCATGCCCCACCCTTGCTAACTATTGCAAGCATCTGCTTGCAATAGTGCGCCGCATCACCCGTTCGGGTGAGCCGTCCGCGTCGTTCGAGACGCGAGAGCGGCCCTGCGGAGCTGTGGGGCGGCCGAGGCGGGTCCGGACCTGACGCTCAGCACGGGTACCCGCCGATCCACCCCTCCAATGCCACGAAATCCGCGTCCGTCAGGCCGTACCGGTGGTCCACGCGGTGGAGCAGGGCCCGTCCGGGGTGGTGGGCGCTCACCCAGTCACGGTCGACGGCTGTGATCTCGTCGTCGACCCAGACGAAGGGCCGGCCCGCCGCGCGGGCCACGAGCGGCCGGGTCTTCCAGTGCAGGGCGCCCGGCGGGTACGCCTCGTCCGGCCAGTCCACCACCGGCAGCGGGGGCAGCCCCAGCCAGGGCGCGACCGCCACGTTGGCCTCGTCCATCCAGGTCGTCGCCCACACCAGCTCGCAGCCCAGCGCCACCAGCCGGGGACCGAGCCCCGGGTCGATCCTGGTCAGCAGGGGATTCCCGGCATCGGCGGAGGGCAGGCCGCCGACCTCGTACACCGGGTACGGCCCGTCCGCCCCGAAGGGGAGCAGCGTCCCGTCGATGTCGAGGAAGAGGAGCAGGGCAGCCGAGGGCGGCCGGGACGGCGAGGGGGACGACGGGGACCAGGGGGACGACGGAGGCGACGGAGGCGACGGAGGCGACGGAGGCATCGAAAACCACATTGCCCTTTCTCCCGCCCCGCCGCCAGCCTCCCACCCACGACCGCCGGGCCGGCCACGGGCCAGCACAACCGTGGCGCCGACCCGGCCGGTGTTGCGCCGGGGTCTGATCAGCGTGAGCCGGCATCTTCCCCGCCCTTGCGCGACCTCCGCCAGCGCATGAGGGCCGACCCGATCCCCGCCGAGGTCGGCACCGCGTCCAGGCCGAGCGGTCCGGAAGCCGCGGCCATGACGTCCCGCAGTTTGCGCCCAGCCGGAGCAATCCGACGTCCGTAGGGTTCCGGGCCCGCGTCCAATGACAGCGCTTCACGGATGACGTCCGTGAAGACGGACTGTGCCCGCTTGTAGTCGAGCAGAAGGGGAAGGTCGTGCTCCAGACCATGAGAAGCGCCGGGCCGGAACGTTTCCACGGCTGAGCGCCACTCCCGCACCATCCGCCGCTCCTGCCACCTCGGGTACCGCATCAAATAGAGATGGGTGGCCAGGTCGTAGAGCGGGTCGCCCATCATCGCCAGCTCCCAGTCGATCGTCCAGAGCTTGTTCCCGAAGTCGACGATGAAGTTCTCGCCGTGCAGGTCGGCGTGCAGAAGGCTGAACGGGCGCTCCTTGAGGCCCGATACGTGTTTCCTGAGCTTCTTGAAAGAATCGACGTCAATTCCGAGTTCGCCGAAGAGAACTTCGAATTGCTCAAGATTCTTCAGGTACACATGCTCTTCGGCGAAACAGATGAGCCGTTCAAGAAATCCGTTGCTGTCCCCCGCCTCCGGGAAGTCCTCCGGCTTGCATCGCCGTTTGACCAGGAGGGTCTCGGAAGTGACGTCGACCATTTGACCGAAGAGGTCGACAATCTGACGGAAAAGAGTGTCCGGAACCGGAGATCCGGACCTGCACAACGCTGCCAGCGTCCGCCCTTCAATAAATCTCTGCAAGCGGATTCCGCCGACCTCGATGATATCCGGGATGCCGGAAATACGGTCGGCGAGAGAGCTCAGCAACTGCTCTTCCGAGAAAAAGCACCGCCTATCGAACCACAAGAGGCCGGTGCGCGGCTCCCGGCACTTCCACCGACCTCCCCCAGCGCCCGGCACATCGTCGGGCAGCGAAAATACATAGGTCTCGTGGTGGTACCCAAGAAGCGGCCCCTGGACGACACTCTCGTCACCACTCACCTCGACTGCGCGCCGCCGAGCTATCGAGGTCGATTCGAGTGGCATCATCCGCTTCTTTCTTCTTGGACCCCTATCCGGGTTCAGAAAGTGTGAGCACGGTACTCCATCAATGACCCGCGTCGCGCCGGCATGTCCGCTCCGTATCGAACGTGATTCCACTGACCGGCTACCGGACGCGCATGTGTGCGAGGCGGCGCTCCATGCGGCGGAGACACCACCCACTCACCGAACTCCGCCCGCTGTGCCCCAGATTGCACCTCGACCTGCGATGCTGGCAGTACGGGCCGCCGTGGTCCACACTGAACCCGGTGAGCGGGAGGAGGCCGAGAAGGCCTATGCGCGACGAACAAAAGACCCTGCGGAAGCTGCTCCGTGAGGCGGACGCCGTCCTGCTCGACTTCGACGGGCCGGTCACCGACCTGTTCGGCGACACGTCCACCGCGCCCATCGCCCACGAGATCAAAGAGATGGCACGCGCCGAATGGGGTGCGCTGGACGACGACGTGGAAGCGTGTGAGGACTCGCACGGCATTCTCCGACACCTCAGGGACATGTACGACCGGCCGAGTACCCTCCCTCGCGACCGCCGGACACTCGAACAAGCGGATGCCATCGTGACGCGGCACGAGTACGACGCCGCCAAGTCGGCCTTGGCCGTCCCGCTCTTCGTGGAACTCATCGACGTCCTGTGCGAACTGAGGCTCCCGCTCGCCATCGTGAGCAACAACTCCGACGGCCCTGTGTGGGAGTTCCTCAAGGGCATGGGTCTGCAGTCGAAGTTCGAGACCGTCGCCGGCCGTGACCCTCACGAGTTCCGGCATATGAAGCCCGACCCCTACTGCGTGAACCAGGCCGTGACACATCTTCGGCTCCCGCCCTCCTCCTGCCTGCTCATCGGTGACCAGCTCACCGACCTGGAGGCCGCTCACACGGCGGGCACGCGCTTCCTCGGGTACACCCGCTCGGAGAGGCGCGCGACGGAGATGCGGAACCGGGGCGGCTCCTGGGTCGTGCGGTCGTACGCCCCCCTCGTCGACGCGGCGAAGATGCTGTAGAGCGTCAACTGACCTTCTGGCGCGACCAAGTCGACCGAGGCATCATGGTGCGCCGGGGAGAGCCGTGGCGTCCGCCTCACGTCCGCGGGTTACGTACGGGGGTGGCTTGTGTCTTCTCGCGGTCCAGGTGTCGGCCGCCCGTCCAGACTCGACCTCGTTCGGCATTCGCTGAGCGAGTGGAAGCCCCGCATCATCAAATGGTCTCTCGCGCTGATAGCCGCTCTGGGAATCGCCGCGGAACTCATCGATCCCCTGGGCGAAGCCCTCAAGAGTCAGGGATTCCTGGGTGGCTCCTTCGCGGCGCTGATCGCCCTCATCCTCTTCGACGCCATCAGTGAATCCGACCCTCCGGAAGTATCGGGCGTCTACGTGCTCGCCCAACAGAACGACCTGCACGGCCCGTTCGAGGAAGCGTTCGAGGCGCGCCACGTCCGAGTGGACTTCTCCGGCTTCACCATGGAGACGCTGCTTGACCTGCTCAAAGGGCCACTCCAGCGGATGGCCGACGGGGAAGTGCGCACACAAGAGCTGACGATGCGTATCATCGTCGCCCACTTGAATCTCCCAATGAGCCTTCCGGGTCGACTCGACGCCGCACCCGCCGGCCATGGAGATCCCGCCGGAACACTTCACTTCGGCGATTCCGCGGAAAACCGCCGGCGAATGCGTGAGGATTTCACGATACCGAACTGGGGAAAACTGAAGGACCTCCTGGACAAGATCCACGAGAGGAATCCAGAGATTGCCATCTCCTGCGAGATAAGGGAGTCACCTCAAATCCCCGAACGCAAGTTCTACATCCTCAATCAGGAGAAGTTCTTTTATCAGCCCTACGGAATCATGGAGAAGCGTTTCGTATGGCACGGCAACGCTTATCACATCCTCGACACCGCCGGCTTGGGCCTCCGGCACGGAGCGGCCCGCATCATCGGCTGGGACAGGCGGTCGAAGTCCCGATCCACACGAGAGATCGCGGAGCACCACATGGAATGGCACCGAAACCTCTGGGAAAGGCTTGCCCGTATCAAGCCGGAACATCCCATCATCAGCGACCCTCGCTGGATTCCACCAGAACCGCGGAACGCTGACTGACGACTGCTAGGCGAGCACCGCCCGCAGCACCGTCGCCAGTGAGTCCACCATCTCCTTGGCGCCCGCGCCCCTGAGCCGCTTCTGCCTGGGTCGATCCGGCGCGTAGCCCAGGAAGGGGACGCCGGCCGCTCGGGCGGCGAGGAAGTCCGAGTCCGTGTCACCGATCATCAGGGCGTCCCGGGGGTCCGCTCCCATGTCCTCCAAAGCCCTGTTGAGACAGTGCGGATCCGGCTTGAGAGCCTGAAGGTTCTCGGTACGCCCGTAGACCTGCGGGGCGAAACAGGACCGCAGTCCGCGGCCTACCAAGTACTTGTCGACCACGCTCGGAGAGTTGTTCGTCGTCACCGCGAGTCGTGCGCCCACCGCGGACCAGGTCCGTATCAGGGGGTCCGCGTAAGCGGTGGGCATGGCAGATCCGGCGGCCTTTCGCTCCTCTTCGGTGAGACGTTTCTCCAGTTCCTCCACGAGCGGACTGCCGGGCTGTCGGCGGTTCACCGCGCGCAGCACCTCGTGCGGATCCGGCGACTCTCTCTCCCCGTCCGTCAGAAGACCGTCCAAGCCCTGCCCGTCCAACCATTCCACCAGGCTCTTCGCGACCTGTGCCGCCGGGTGCATCGCGAACAGCCGACAGATCGGTCCGTCGAAGTCCCAGAGGACGACCCGCGCACGGGCGGTCAGCCCCCGCAGCCGGACCTCGGTCTCGGTCTCTCCCTCTTCTGTCATCGCATCGGTCCGCGTCGCATCGGAAGCCCCCCGCCGTTCAGTCGGCCCCACCTGGTCTCGGTCGACGGCAACCCGTTCCCGAAGATTCCCGGTCTCACTCGTCACCAGTTCGGTCCGTCCCGTCTCAGCAGTCACTCAGCGAGTGTCTGTCCGGGAGCCTCCGAATCCCAGAGGGCATCGAAGTAATTCTTCGTGGCCCGCACGATCGCTGCATCCTGTCCGCCCCTGCCCTGCCGGAACTCGAACAGGTCCGAGTTGAAGCCGCTGAGGTCGAGGATCTCGAACTCGCCGGCATCCGGCAGTTCGTCGTAGCGGCGCCGGTCCACCGGGTAGTCGCCCCGCAGGACCAGCGTGTCGTTCAGGACGTACTTCTTCTCCGACGGCACGAAACGCAGCGGGCGAAAGGTCACCCCGGCGTCGACGCCTTGGTAGCGCTTCAGGTTGGACAGATGGATGTCCATGGTCGCCATCTGCGCCCTGATCTGCGACTTCGTCTGTTCGTGGACCCGCTCCCTGAGCTCCGGTCGGTGCAGCGGTTCGGGGTAGGGGAGGGGGACGTCCGGACCCGGCAGCAGGCATCGCACGGCGATCGACCTGGGGTGCGCCTCGCCCTTGCGGACGGCGTCGCACATCTCGGTGAGCGCCAGCATCAGGGTCTCCGCCGTGAAGCAGACGGCGTCGATGCGTACGTCGTCCGCCCTGAACGCCTCCCTCAGATACCTGACCAGGACGACCCGGGCCTTCCTGTCCTGCTGCGGCTGTTCCTCCGCGACCTCGGCCACCCGCGGCGGACTCCCCTTGGACACGTTGCTCAGCAGTCCGTCCTGCTGGAGCATCCCCAGGGCCTGGCGGACGGTGCCGCGCTCGACGCCGAACTCCTCGGCGAGCACGGCCTGCGTGGGCAGGCGGTCCCCCGCTTCGAGGTGGCCGGCCCGGATGCGTTCCCGCAGGACGTCGGCGATCTCCTGGGCCGAGGCTCTGCCGCTGCCGTTCACCACCGCGTTCTCCTGGTCGACGTGCGTACTGTGTGCGGCACCGGTGACCGCCTGCGACACCGGTCAGCCGAGGGTCAGGTCCGTAGTGATGGTTTCCCAGAGCGCGTCGAACCATTTCTGGGACTGTTCCACGAACGCGGCGTCCCGTTCACCCGCGCCACGCTCGAAGGAGAACAGGACGGACTCGGCGCCCTGGACGTCGTACAGGTCCATCGTCGTCCCGCTCTCGGTCGCCTCCTCCCGGCGCTTGATCATGTAGTAGGCCATCAGCGCCTCCGAACCGTTGAGCAGGTACAGCTTCACCGGCGGGGTGAACGGCAGCGCGCGGAAGGTGACGCGCACGTCGATGCCGTGGGAGGAGCGCAGGGAGCGGAGGTTGTGGCGCAGGACCTGCCCCTGGGCGTTGCGCATCTGGAGCCACCGCTGATGGACCGGGTCGTCGTCGCCGCGGCCGTCCACCGGGATCGGGAAGGCGAGGGCGATGTCCCGGGAGGGCAGGAGGATACGGACGTCGATCGACTCGGGCCGGCCGCGCCCCGCGTGGATCGTGCGCAGTGGCTCGCTCAGGGCCATCATCAGGCTCTCCGCCGTGAGGCAGGCCGCGTCGATCCGGACGTGCGGTGCGTCGAAGGCCACGGCCAGACGGGGGGCGAGGCCGACCATCGTCGGCTGCGGCTCCAGGGGACTCGGTGTCGCCCGCGCGACGCGCGGCGGGCTGCCCTTGCTCACGTTGCTGAGCAGGCCGGCGTCCTGGAGGGCCCGCAGGGCCTGGCGGACGGTGCCGCGTTCGACGCCGAACTCCTCGGCGAGTTCGGCCTGGGTGGGCAGGCGGTCGCCCGCCTTGAGGTCTCCGACGCGGATGCGTTCGCGCAGGACGTCGGCGATCTCCTGGGGCGAGAGCCTGCTGCTGCCGTTCACTGCCACGTTCTCCTGTGCCACGACCAAACGCTACAACTTAGATCCATCTTCCGGGAGTTGTTTGAAAGTTGTTTATGACCTGCCACCAAGTGGGGACAAACATCTTGGAGTTGGTCGCCAACTTAGCCCAGTTGGTGGAAGGTTTGCCTCCCCTCGACCAGCCTCCGTCCCCCACACCCGTTCCGTCCGGCCGCCCGAAGGGGGAACCACCATGCCCGCCGCCCTCGCCCTCCTCCTCACCGTCTTCGCCGTCGGCTTCGAACAGACCGTCCAGTGGAAATACGGCGCCGCCGGCGCCGTGGGTCTGCTGCTGCTCACCGTCGGTATCAAGGCGAAGAGTCCCGCGGTCAGCTCCATCGGGGCCGTCGTGCTCGTCGCCCTGGTGACCAGGCCCGCCGCCTGACGGCCGACCGCCCAGGTCAGCGCCCAGGTCAGCGCCCTGACCACCGCCCGCGCCACCACCTGTGGGGGACATCAGCTCGTGAGCACCAGCTCGGAGCTGATCGTCTCCCACAGCGCGTTGAACCACAGGTACGACTGCTCCACGAACGTCGTGTCCCGCAAGCCGGTCCCCCGCTCGAAGGCGAACAGCATCGACTGGGTGCCCTCGGCGTCGTACATCTCCAGGGGCTCGTGGTCGATCTCCTCCTCGCGGCGCGCCAGCGTGTAGTACGCGAAGAGCGCTTCCGCGCCGTTGAGCAGGTAGAGCTTGACCGGCGGCGTGAAGGGCAGCGCGCGGAAGGTCACGCGGACGTCGATGCCGTGCGTGGAACGCAGGGCCAGCAGATTGTGCCGGAGCACCTGTCCCTGGGCGTTGCGCTGGGCCAGCCAGCGGCCCTGCAGCCGGTCGGGGACGGAGCGGTCGACCGGCGCGGGGAACGCCAGGTCGATGTCCCGGCTGGGCAGCAGGATCCGCACGTCGACCTTGGCCGGTTTCATTCGTCCCGCGTGGATCTGACGCAACGGCTCACCCATGGCGAGCGTGAGGGAGACCGAGGTCAGGCACAGGGCGTCGATCTCGACGAGCTCGGCCGCGAAGGCGCCCGCGATGCGCGGGGCGAGGGCCACCATGGTGGGCTGGGGCGGGGCTTCCGGGCCGGTCAGGGCGGTGCCGAGGCCCAGGTCGGGGGCGACTGTCGCCGGGCTCCCCTTGGACACGTCGGTGAGCAGCTGCTCCGCCCGCAGGATCCGCAGCGCCTCCCGTACGGTCCCGCGCTCGACGCCGAACTCGTCGGCCAGTTTCGCCTGCGTGGGCATGCGCTGACCCGGCCGCAGCACCCCGGACCTGATCCGGGTGCGCAGTTCGTCGGCCACCTCGCGGTGTGTCCGCTGTGGCCGTTGTGGCCTTTTCCGTCCATTGACGGAGGCGGGTTCCGGCTCCACGACCAAACACTACAACTTCCCGCCATCTTTGGGCAGTTCACGGAAAGGTGGTTATGAGCCGCTTCCAAGCGGAGATAAGTACAGTGAAGTTGGTCGCCAACTTGAGCAACATGGTCAAGCCTGCCGGGTGTTGGCCACCAGGGGGACAAGGAGAGACCGTCATGCCGCTCATCGCCATCGCTGTCGCCGCCCTCGCCATCGGATTCGAACAACTCGTCCAGTGGAAGTACGGGCCGATGGGCCTCATCGCGTTCGCCGCGCTGACCATCGGCATCAAAGCCAAGAACACCATGATCAGCGGCATCGGAGCGGTCATCCTCGTGATGCTGCTCGCCCAGTCCGGCTGACCGGGCTCCCTTCCGGAGGGGAGCCGGGAGCCTGGTCGGTCTGCACCACCGCACCACCGCACAACAACCACAACTGAACAGCCACCGCTACGGATGCGTGGTACCGCAACACCGCACTGCCGTACTTGCCGTCGGCCGGAAGGAGCACTCAGAACATGTCCGGGCACCAAGGTCGCCTGGACGTACGCAGCAGGGCGTCGGCCACCTGGGCGGCGCCCGCTCGTTCTTCCCGCACCCGGCCCGCCGCCGCCAGCCGCACCGCCGACTCGTCGCCGAGCCACAGGGCCGCCAGATCGCCCACGTCCAGGGTGAGGTCGGCGTCCGCCGACGTCGGCGCGCAGACCCCCGTCCCGGTCGCCGCGGTCTCCAGCCGGTAGCGGCCCCCGGTGAGCCCGGCCCCGTCGACCACCTCCAGCACCAGCGAGCCCGGTCCGCCGTACGTACGTGTCTCGAGCGCTCGTACGACATCCAGGAGCCGCACCCACAGCCAGTCGGCCTGCGTGGTGATCCTCGCCGCCCTGGCGTCGGGGAAGCAGAGCGGGAGCAGGTCGTCCGGGGCCCGCCAGCCCGTCTTCACCCGGACGATCCAGTCGATCGAGCACACGTACCGCCACAGCGCGCGCTCGGCCGCCGGGGTCGACGCGATCAGCCATTCCACGCTCGCCGTGTTGCGGGGCTGCTTGGCGTCGTCCCACTTGTCGTCGCACTCGTACGACATCAGCCCCTCGACCTCGCCGTCCGCCGAGCGGTACACGGCGTAGAAGGGCTCGGTCCACGAGCTGAAGCGGACGGCGCCCGTGTTCACCCGCCACCACAGCTCGTCACGGTTGATGGCGCCCGGCTGGGCCCGGCGCACCCGCTCGTGCAGCTCCGGCCCGAGCTTGCGCACGTCCTCGCCGTCCACCAGGTCGATACGGCCGCCGTCGTCCGGGACCGGCCGGCGCTTGTCGAGGCCGGTACGGGTGACGTCGACGGTCCACTCGGCCATGGAGGTGGCGGGGCCGAAGCCGTAGCGGCCGTAGATCGGGTACTCGGCCGCGATCAGGGTGGCGACGACGTCCCCGCGTTCCTTCGCCGCGGCGAGGTCCTGGCTCATCATGCGGGTGAGGAGGCCGCGGCGGCGGTGGGTCGCGGTGACGGTGACGTTGGAGATCGCGTCGGCGGGGACCGGGGTGCCGCCGACCGCCGTGAGCTCCTGGGCGAAGGAGCGGAAGGTGGCGACGCACCGGGAGCCGTCGAAGGCGCCGAGCAGCCTGCCCGGTACGAACTGGTTGCGGCGGGCCGCCAACTGCTCCTCCGAGAGAACCGGCTCGCGCAGGAAGCCGGTGTTCAGCGCACGCTGCCACTCGCGGAACTCGGGCTCGGTGATCGGGCGGACGTCGATGTCGGGGCGGCGGGTCATGGGGTCACGGTAGGTCTCGGGCGAGGAAGGTGTCGCGCAAATTTCGCCCACCCCACGGGTGATGTCTCCGCGAACCCCGACCGCGGCCCCCTCCCGGACCATCGGCCTCTCCCGCCCCGAACCACCGCCCCCTCCCGCCCCGGATCACCGGGCCCGCGGCCCCCCGGGCCGGCGATCGGCGGGCGCTCAGAAGGCCGCCCGGATCTCGCCCACCTGGCGGCCTCCGCCCAGCAGCGGGGTCGCGTCGAGCTCGGCCGACGGTGAGGGGCGCACGCCCAGCAACGTGAGCGCCCGGCCCAGTACCGGACCCAGGGCCCGGCTCGCGCCGTCCTCCACCTTGAAGGCGAGAGCGCGGCCGTCGGGCAGGGCGACGGCCTGCACCGCCTCCGCGCCCATCTTCGAGAGCGCGCCGGGGATGTCACGCATCAGCCGGGTGTCATGGCGGCGGGTGCCGGCGACGTACTCGGGGTGGGCACGCATCGCGTCGGCGACCCGGCGCTGCGGGGAGCCGGGGTCGGCCAGTACGAAGGCGCGGTACGCGCGGGCCAGGCCGGTCAGGCTGATCGCCGCCAGCGGCGCCCCGCAGCCGTCCGTGCCGACCGCCGCGACCTCCTCGCCCGCCGTCTCCTCCACCGTGCTGTGGATGAGCCGCTGAAGGGGATGCGCGGGATCCAGATACGAGTCGAGCGGCCAGCCCCGCAGGACGCACGCCGCGAGCATCGCCGTGTGCTTGCCGGAGCAGTTCATCGCCACCCGGTCGCGGACCGCGCCCGAGGCCACGTAGGCCTCCCGCTCCCACGGGTCCAGGGGCAGGTCCGGCGGGCACTGGAGGAGGTCCCGGTCCAGACCGTGCTCGGCCAGCATCTTCTCGACCAGATCCCGGTGGAACCGCTCGCCGGAGTGGCTCGCCGCGGCCAGGGCGAGCCGTTCGCCGGACAGGTCCAGGCCCGCCCGCAGCACGCCCGCCGCCTGCATCGGCTTGTTGGACGACCGCGGGAAGACCGGGGACGTGACGTCCCCGAGCGCCCGTTCCACCGACCCGTCCGCGGCCAGCAGCACCAGGCTTCCCCGGTGCCGCCCCTCGACGAAACCGGAACGCACCACCTCCGCGAGAACCGGCGGCGCGGACGTGCGAGGTACGGCTGCGGACATCGGCTGTGGCCTGCCTTCCCGGGAGCGTGCCCGTCCCACGCGCCGGACGCGTCGGACGGGTACGCCGGCCAGGCGCGTCAGACGAGCAGGTCGTCCACCTGTGCTTCCCCCTCACGGTACCGGCGGGCGATCTCCGCGCTGCACTCGTCCGTCGTCCGCTGCAAGCGCTGGCGCCGGCCCGAGACCTGCTGCTCGTAGCGCACGAGCCGCCCCATCGCCTCACTCAGCTCCGGGTCGGTACGGGCGTCCAGGTCCGACAGCTCCACCTCGGCGAGCATCTCCGTGGCGAGCAGCCCGTACTCCTCGTTGTGCGGGGTGCCCAGCGTCACGTGCCGGGCGGAGGAGCGGTGCCGGGCCGGGGCGTCGGTCAGGATCTCCGGGAGCCGGTCGACGACGGACGCCTCGCCCGGTTCGTCCACGACGGACGCCGGGCCGCGCCGGGCCAGCTCCGCGCGCAGGATGTCGATCCGGCCCTGCAACAGCCGCCGTACGTAACTGAGGTCGGCCTCGTCGCGCTGGGCGTCCCGGCGCAGGGTCCGCAGCTCGGCCAGGCTCAGTACGGCCAGTTCGTGCTCGGGCGGCTCCGCGGTCAGCCAAGGGCTGTCGGTGCGCTGCACGGGCGGTCCGGAGGCGGCCGCAGGCGGCCGCCCGGTACTCGGTGTGCTCATGTGCCTCTACCGTCCCCTCGACCGGCGTGTGGGCGCCATCGTGTCACTCCAAGTGGCCGCTATGTGAATGAGTGCCCCCGATCGGCCCCAGATGGGGGGATAGGGATCAAAAAGTGAACTGGTACGGACCATCGCCGGGGCCCGGCATGATGGGCGTATGCGTGCAGTGGTGCAGAGGGTGGACGGCGCGAGCGTCGTCGTGGACGGCGAGACGGTCGGGGAGATCATCGGCGAGGGACTGTGCGTCCTGGTCGGGGTGACCCACGAGGACACCGCGGAGAAGGCGGCCCAGCTCGCCCGCAAGCTGTGGTCGATCCGCATGCTTCAGGACGAGAAGTCGTGCAGCGACATCGACGCCCCGCTCCTCGTGATCAGCCAGTTCACCCTGTACGGCGACGCCCGCAAGGGCCGCCGCCCCACCTGGAACGCGGCCGCCCCCGGCGAGGTGGCCGAGCCGCTGGTCGACGAGGTCGTCGCCCGGCTGCGCGAGCTGGGCGCGACGGTGGAGACGGGCCGCTTCGGCGCGCAGATGCGGGTGTCGCTGACGAACGACGGTCCGTTCACCGTCCTCGTGGAGATCTAGCCTCCACGACCTCGACGGCACCGCGGTCGGAGAGCCCGACGGCCTACGGCCAGAGCTCCACGGCCTACGGCTCGGCTCGGCCTACGGCTCGACCACGACTTCCTGCGCCGCCGCCGTCTCCCCCGCCACCAGCCGCGCGTCCAGCGGCACGTTCCGCTTCACCAGCGCGAGCGCGATCGGGCCGAGCTCGTGGTGGCGTACGGACGTCGTGACGAACCCGATCCGGCGGCCGTCCGGACCCTCGTCCGCGATCCGGATCTCCGTGCCGTGGGCCGGCAGGTGCACCTCGCTGCCGTCGAGGTGCAGGAAGACCAGGCGGCGCGGGGGCTTGCCCAGGTTCTGGACGCGGGCGACGGTCTCCTGGCCGCGGTAGCAGCCCTTCTGGAGGTGCACCGCGCTACCGATCCAGCCCAGCTCGTGCGGAATGGTGCGGTGATCGGTCTCGAAGCCCACACGCGGCAGATGGTGCTCGACGCGCAGCGCCTCGTGGGCGAGGAGCCCGGCCGGCGGGCCGGCCTTCGCCGCGAACGCCTCCAGGTCCGCCCGCGGCAGGAACAGGTCACGGCCGTACGCCGTCTCGCGCACGACGGCACCGGCGGGCAGCTCGGCGATCGAACCGGCCGGCAGGTACACGACCGCGAACTCGTCCGTCCGGTCGGTGACGTCCACCCGGTAGAAGAACTTCATCGACTCCAGGTACGCGATCAGCGCGTCCTGGGTGCCGGGCTCCACGTGCGCCCAGGTGGTCGTGCCGTCGTCCACCAGGTACAGGGCGTGCTCGATGTGGCCGTGCGCGGAGAGGACCAGCGCCTCGGTGGCCTCACCGGCGGGCAGCTCGCTGACGTGCTGGGTGAGCAGCAGATGCAGCCAGCTCAGCCGGTCCTCGCCGGTGACGGCGACGACCCCGCGGTGGGAGAGGTCCACGAATCCGGTGCCGTCGGCGAGTGCGCGCTGCTCGCGGAACAGGTCGCCGTAGTGGGCGGCGACGTCTTCGTCCACGCCCTCGGCGGGGACGGCGCCGGACAGGGACAGCAGAGGGCTCTTCATGACCGTAAGCCTACGACTTGGTAATTGAACTCTTGAGAGTGCAGTCCTCGCACCGGCCGAAGATCGCGAAGTGCTTCATGTCCGTGTCGAAGCCGAAGGTCTCCCGCAGTTTGGCGGTGAAGTCGGCGGCCACCTGGACGTCCGCCTCGATGACGTTCGAGCAGTCACGGCAGACGAGGTGGAGGTGATGGTGCCGGTCGGCGAGGTGGTACGTCGGCGCGCCGTGTCCGAGGTGGGCGTGGCTGACCAGCCCGAGCTCCTCCAGCAGCTCCAGGGTCCGGTAGACCGTGGAAATGTTGACCCCCGACGCCGTCTTCCTCACTTCCACGAGGATGTCGTCGGGGGTCGCGTGTTCGAGGGTGTCCACGGCTTCGAGCACGAGTTGCCGTTGCGGCGTCAGCCGGTAGCCGCGCTGCCGCAGATCACTCTTCCAGTCCGTACTTCCGGTGCTCACCACACCAGAAAGTCTAGGACTACTTGAAGAAAGCGATCCCGTCGTCCGGCATGTCGTCGGGCAGGGCCTTCGCCCAGCGCTCGACGTCCTCCGGGGTGACGACCTTCTTCAGGTGCGCGGACAGGTAGGGGCGCAGCTCGACCTCGGGGGTCTGCTTCTCGCCGACCCACATGAGGTCGCTCTTGACGTAGCCGTACAGGCGCTTGCCGCCGGTGTAGGGGCGGGAGGCGGCCGTACGGGCCACGGCGTCCGTGACCAGGTCGATCTGCGGCTTCTTGTCGGCGAGTTCGCCGTACCAGATCTCGATGACGCCGTCGTCGCGGGTCATCGTGACCTCGACCTTGCGGTCGGCGTCGATCCGCCAGAAGCCGGACTCGGACTCCAGAGGCCGGACCTTCTCCCCGTCGTTGTCCAGGACCCAGGTGTGGGACCGGTACTCCAGGAAGTCCCGGCCGTCGTGCGTGAACGCGACCTCCTGGCCGAAGTTGCACTTCTCGGAACCGGGGAAGTCGTGCACACCGGCACCGGCCCAGTCGCCGAGCAGGAAGGCGAGGGGGACGAGGTCCTTGTGCAGGTCGGACGGGATCTCGATCATGAGCGGCAGTCCCTAGAGGTTGATCAGCGCTGGCCCTGGTACAGCTTCTTCACGGTCAGTCCGGCGAAGGCGAGCACGCCGACGCAGACCAGGACCAGCAGGATTTCGAAGAAGATCTCCACGGGATTGCTCCTTGGGATGAGCGGGGTGTCGCACGTAGACAGGGCCGGGTCCCAGCTTACGCGGCTGGGACCCGGCCCTCTCCGTGAGGTACGCCCTGCGGGTCAGCCGAGCAGCTGGCTCTGCAGGGTCACCGTCTGCTGGAAGGGGATGGCGGCGGCGGTGCCCTTCCTCGTCTGGAGGATCACCGCGAGGACGTCACCCGCGGACACATAGCCCTGGCGTACCTGTTCGGGCCCGTACGGCTTCGCCTCGACGTACACCGCACGGTTGATCCCCCGCACCGTGGACTGCATCGCGATGGCCTCGTCGAACGTGGACTCGGCGGCGCCACGCACCTCGTAGGCGGGGGCGCCGAACGGGACGGCCTGGCTCACGTACATCTTGTCCGCGACCGCCGCCGTGCCGAACTGGAGCAGATAGATCCGGGTCCGGGTGCCGTCCGGGGTGGTCCAGCCACGGGCCGCGACGTGCCGCAGACCGGCGTCGACGAGTTTCTGCCCCAGCTCCTGACGTTCGTCGTCGACCGCGTACTCCGACAGGTAGTCCTTCGTCGCCAGCCAGCCGTCCGAGCCGCGCAGTGCCTTGTCCTCCGTCGCGCCCTTCGGGACGGGCAGGAGGAGCGCCCGCAGGTCGGCGTGGTGCGCGTTCGCGGTGTTCACCTCGGCGAACGGCGCGGGACTGCCCGAGGGCAGCGGCGGCTGGACCAACGCGGGGAACTCCCAGCGCCCGTCCGATTCCGTCGCCAGTCCCGGTACGTCCGTCCGTTCCATGCCGGCGATCCCGTACGCCGTCGCCGTGGCGACCGCCGCGAAGACGCCGACGGCGGCGGTCCAGCGCAGGACGGCACGCAGCACACGGCGGTCCTTCGGGGGCCCGGGGACGACGGGCTCGGCGACGGCGGGCTGAGGCACCGCGGGCTCGGCGACGGCTGTCACGTCGGCCACGGTCACGGCTTCGGCCTGGACATCGGCCTTGGCTTCGGCCTCCGCGGTAGCAGGCGCGTGCACCTGCGGTTCCTCGGTCGGCGTGGGCTCCGCGACCTGCTGCTGCTCGGTCATACCGCCTCCCCCGGCGCGGCGATGCGGTCGAGCTGGGTGCTCAGCAGGTCCGCCACTCCCTTGGTGTCGATGGGCTTCACGCCATCCGCGGTGGCCGTGACCAGCACGTTCCCCACGTAGGCGGAGCAGAACATCCTGTCGAGATCCGTCTTGGCGGACTTGGGCGGGAGGAAGCACTTGGCGTCCTTGTGCCCCTTGATCGCCGGACCCTTGCGGAAGACGTCCAGGGCGTCGAACAACTCGTTCTGGAACGTCGAGATGTCCCGCACCGCGGCCTTGCTCTCCATCTGGGCCAGCACGATCTTCACGGCGTAGATGTCTTCGTTGCCGAAGCTGCCGGGCTTCTGACTGTAGTAGCTGCGCATGGCCATGCCCGTGGTGCGCTGCTTGTCGATCTCCCGCTCCAGCCGCTTGCGCCGGGTACGGGGCAGATCGACCAGCGCCTGCTTGCGCAGGGCCGTGGCCTGGGCGCCGCTGAGCTGGACGTCGGCGCCGTACACCGCGATGTCGGGCCCCTTGCTCCAGCCATCGGTCCCGTACGCCACGAGCAGGCCGGCGAGCCCCTTCCGGGCGGGCGCCGCTCCGGTGTCCGCCTGAGGCTTCGGGAACTTCCAGACGGGAGCACCCGCGTCACGGTCGGCGCCGTTCACGGTCACCACGGTGTACCCCACCCCGGCGACGACGGCACCGGCCAGCAGCACGGACCCGGCGACGGCCGCGATACGCCCCTTGCGCGGACGCTTACGGGCGGGCGCGGGCGCGACGGCCCCGGGCACCTCGGTGACGGGCGCCGCGGACTCGGACACCTCGGACACCTCGGGCTCGGCGGGCTCGGCCACCGCCGCCGACTCGACCGGCTCCATGGACTCCACCGCCGACTCGACCGGCTCGGTCTCTTTCTCGCTCACAACCGCTCCATCTGCCGCTCGGCCAGGTCCATGATCGTCTTCTTGGCGATCGGCTTGCTCCCGTAGACCCAGATCTCCATGGCGATGTCGCCACGCCAGGCGTGCGCCTCCGCCTGGTACATCGGCAGGTAGCCGGGCTTGGTGTCGGGCCGGGTGTGGACGTACGCCATACCGTCCCCGGTACCGGGGACGCTCCAGCTGTCGGTGGCGTCCTCCTTGTCCGCCCAGTACTGGTTGTCGCTGCTGGAGTCCTCGGCCGCCGCGCCCTCCTCCTCCTGGCGGAACTGGACCAGCCGGATCTCCACGGTGGACGTACCGCGGATCCCCCAGCCGGTGACGGCCGCGCGGCGGAACTCCTCGCCGACGAGGTCGGGGAAGGCATCGCCCGGCTTCTCGAAGTTGTCCGCGTAACTCGCCAGATCCATCCAGTTGTCCTTGGCGATCCAGTCGAGCTTCTTGGTTCCGCGCGGCGCCTTCAGCAGCAGCTTCCGCAGGTCGCCGTCGGTCTTCACCTGGCGGTCCTGCGCGGCCGACAGCGGCTCGGGACCCGGGCCGCCGGCCCGCGGCAGCGTCGGCTGGGACAGCGGCGGCAGCTTTGTCGGTTCGCGGTCCGCCTGGACGAGGTAGCCACCACAGGTGCCGGCGACCAGACCGAGCACGACGGCGCAGCCGATCAGCAGCGCGGTGCGCCCGCGACGGCGCGACCGGGGCCCAACCGAGGCATCGGGTACATCCGGCACGTCAGAGGCACCGGGTACCACTTCGGGTTCTTCCAAGACGTTCCCCCACAGAACATGAAGCGTAGGTTCCACATACGGGCTTCACAGGAGACCCATGGCCGACACAGCTAGTTGTAAGGGAGTTGATTACGATTCAGACATGGCGAAGAAGCTCGTGATCAAGGTGACGGCAGGGGCCGACGAGCCCGAGCGGTGCTCCCAGGCGTTCACGGTCGCGGCCGTGGCCGTGGCGAGCGGGGTGGACGTCTCCCTGTGGCTGACCGGGGAGTCCGCGTGGTTCGCGCTGCCCGGCCGCGCGGCCGAGTTCGAGCTGCCGCACGCGGCTCCGCTGCCGGACCTGCTCGACTCGGTCCTGGCGGGCGGCCGGCTGACCCTGTGCACGCAGTGCGCGGCCCGCCGCGACATCACGGAGGACGACGTCATCGAGGGCGTACGGATCGCGGGCGCGCAGGTGTTCGTACAGGAGGCGCTGGGGGACGAGACGCAGGCGCTCGTCTACTGATCCGGAGCGGGCCTACGGGTCCGCAGACGGAACGGGCCTACGGGACCCACAGGCAGAAGGGGTGTCCCGCCGGGTCGAACAGCACCCGGACGTCGTCCTGCGGCTGGTAGGCGGCGAGTCTGGCCCCCTCCGCGACGGCCCGCGCGGTCTCGCCCGCCAGGTCGTCGACCTGGATGTCCAGGTGCAGCATCATCTGCTGTTCGCCGGGCCGGCGCGTGGGCCACCGGGGCGGTACGTACCCGGGCTCGGCCTGGAAAGCCAGGGCCGTGCCCTCGGTGCCCGGGGGCGGCCCGATGAGCACCCAGCCGGGTTCCTCGGCACGCACGGCGTACCCGAGCAGGCGGACGTAGAACCCGGCCAGTTCGTGCGCGTCGGACGCGTCCAGCACGACGGTCGACAGCCTCGTGGGTGCCATGCGCCTTTCCTACCGGGGCCGCTTCTTCCCGTCCAGCTCGTCCCACCACTCGTCGGACTTGGGATCGCCGGAGGGGTCGTCCCACCACCGGTCGTCCGGTCCCCGCCGGTTCGCGACCATCGCGGCGAGCGGCGGGATGACCATGGCCACCACACACATGCCCACGGCCGCCGGGACCGACCAGAGGCGCACGACCGCCCACGCCAGGACGAAGAGACCGATGCAGATCCCCATCATGGCGAAGTAGACGTGACGCCGCCGTGCGTACATACCTCCAGCGTAGGGCCGCGCACGCCGAAGGGCCGCACCCCAGGCGTCCAACCCGCGGGGTGCGGCCCTTCGGTGTTTCACGGTGTCGTCGCGGCGGTCGCGGCCGCCGCGAGCGCTCAGACCGCGATCGCGACCTCCGCGAGACCGCCCTGCTGGGCGACGACCGTGCGGTCGGCGCTGGCGCCGGGAACGAGGGCGCGCAGGGTCCAGGTGCCCTCGGCCGCGTAGAAACGGAACTGACCCGTGGCCGAGGTCGGGACCTCGGCGGTGAACTCGCCGGTCGAGTCCAGCAGGCGGACATAGCCGACCACGGGCTCGCCGTCCTTCGTCACCTGACCCTGGATGGTGGTCTCACCGGGCTTGATCGTCGAGGCGTCCGGGCCGCCGGCCTTCGCTCCACACATGTCGTACTCCTGAAGAGGGTGATGAGAGGTCGGTCGGGTCGCCTACTTGTTGGCGCCGAGCTCGATCGGCACGCCCACGAGGGAGCCGTACTCGGTCCAGGAGCCGTCGTAGTTCTTGACGTTCTCGACACCGAGCAGCTCGTGCAGCACGAACCAGGTCAGGGCCGAGCGCTCGCCGATACGGCAGTACGCGATGGTGTCCTTGGCCAGGTCCACCTGCTCGTCGGCGTACAGCTCCTTGAGGGCGTCGTCCGACTTGAAGGTGCCGTCGTCGTTGGCGTTCTTCGACCACGGGATGTTGCGGGCGGTCGGGACGTGACCCGGGCGCTGCGACTGCTCCTGCGGCAGGTGCGCCGGGGCCAGCAGCTTGCCGGAGAACTCGTCGGGCGAGCGGACGTCGACCAGGTTCTGCACCCCGATGGCCGCCAGGACGTCGTCGCGGAAGGCACGGATGGACGTGTCCTGCGGCTTGGCCTGGTAGGAGGTCTCGGCGCGCTCGGGCACCTCCTCGACCAGCTCGCGGGCGTCCAGCTCCCACTTCTTGCGGCCACCGTCGAGGAGCTTGACGTTCTGGTGGCCGTACAGCTTGAAGTACCAGTAGGCGTAGGACGCGAACCAGTTGTTGTTGCCGCCGTAGAGGATCACCAGCGTGTCGTTGGCGATGCCCTTCGCCGAGAGGAGCTTCTCGAAGCCCTCCTGGTCGATGAAGTCACGGCGGACCGGGTCCTGGAGGTCCTTGGTCCAGTCGATCCGGATCGCGTTCCTGATGTGGTTCTTCTCGTACGCGGACGTGTCCTCGTCGACCTCGACGACGGCGACGTTCGAGTCGTCCAGGTGGTCCTGGACCCAGTCGGCGTCTACCAGGACGTCACTGCGGCTCATGCTCTTTCTCCTCCGGGGCAGTTGCGGCGGGGCGTGCGAGTGAGAGGGGTGCGCGCACACAGAGAGGGGCGCACGGATGCCCGGGCAGGGCGAGAGGGACGCGGAAGTCGGTGCTTCCGCTCAGAAAGGGCGACAGAGCATGGCGGCGACGCGGCACAGGTCTACTGCCCGCCGCTTCGTGAGATCCGCCTGTCGCTTCATGGTGTCGATCGTAGGGACGGACAGCCTGGCATGTCACCGGTGTGTCGTATTTTGAGACGCGATCGTCCGCGATGTGGGATGCGGATGGTTCCCGGCGCGCCGTCGGCCGACGCCGGGGCCGCCGCGTCCGTCGCCACGGCGGCTCCACGGAGGCGAGCGTCTCGTCCTTCGGACGGTTTTCGTCCGCCCTCCGTCCGCCGTACCCCCACCTACCCGGCCAGCTTGACGTTCGAACCCTTCACCGAGATCTCCACGCCGTCACTCGTCGCCCGCACCTTGTCCAGCCGGACGCCGCCGGGCAGTTCCTCTATCGCCTGCTGGAAGTCGGTGATCGAGCGGACCGCGTTCTCGGCCAGGTCGACGCCGAGCTCGGGCAGCCCGTCCGCGCGCACCCGCACGGTGTCGCCCTTGACCGTGACCGTGCTGAGCACGGAGACCGGGTGGGGCAGCTCGACGCCGAGGAAGGTCCCGTCGATCTCCACCTTGATCTTGCCGTTGCCGCCGTCGGACAGGCCCACGACCTGGGCGGTGGCGCCGGGCGCGACCCGGGTGGGCTCGGACTTGGCGGCCTTGAGCAGCTCGTCGTAGGCGATCGTCGCGGTGCCGGTGGCGGTGGCCGCGGTGGCGGAGCTGTAGTCGCCCGAGAACTCGACGCCCTTCATGTGCGCCCTCAGGTTGTCGATACGGATCTTCTCCGCGCCGGTGCCGGTGCCGGTGGACGCGTCGTAGTCCTTGATGCCGATCTCGACGTCGTCCAGTTCGCCGCCCGCCACCTGGGTGAGGAAGGGGAAACCGTTGATGGACACGTCCGGTGCGCTCGCCAGACCCTCGGTGGTCCGCAGCTTGTCCGCCACCTCGCCCTGGGCGAAGTGGACGGCCACCCGGTCCACGACCACGAAGAGCACGCCAAGGATCACGACGACGATCAGAAGTACTCGCAGCGCGCGCATTCGGTCTTTCCCCCACCCGGCAGCCATCAAGGACGACTGCCACGGTAGTCCCGCCCCGCGGGACCACCGTGAAATTGTCGATCACCTGTGACATGTCACGGCCATCGCACTGGCCGCGGAGCTTCGCCGGAAGGCTCACCCAGGGCTCTAGCCGAGCGCCCGCCCGAGGACGTAGATCGCCGGTGCCGCGGCCGACAGCGGCAGGGCCACGCCCGCCGTGAGGTGGACGAACCGCGACGGGTAGTCGTAGCTGGCGACCCGGTGGCCGATGAGCGCGCAGACCGCGGCACCGACGCCGAGCACCGCCCCCTTCGAGCCGAAGCCCGTCATCGCGCCCACCGCGACGCCGGCGCCCGCCGCGGCCAGCAGCGCCACGACCACGGAGGCCGGGGTCGGCAGCGGCAGCGCGCGGGCCAGGACGGCCACGGCCACCGCGGCGGCACCGACCGACACCGCGTCCGCCTCCGCGGCGAGGTGCCCGGTCGCCACGATGGCCAGCGCGGCCGAGGCGACGCCCGCCATCAGGCCGTACATCCGCTCGTCCGGATCGGCGTGCGAGCGCAGCTGGAGGACGAGGCAGAGCAGCACCCACACTCCGAGGGTGCCGAGGATCGCGGCGGGCCCGTGCTCCCGGCCGGCCACGAGCACCGCCGCGTCCGAGACCAGCGCGCCCAGGAAGGCCAGCGCGATGCCCTGCCGGGCCGGCCACATCCCGTTCAGCCGGAACCAGCCCGCGGCGGTGACGGCCTGCAGGGCGACGAGCGGGACCAGGAGGGCGTAGGAGCCGACGGGCGCCGTGGCCGCGAGCAGCAGGCCCAGCAGCGCGGTGAGCGCGGCGGGCTGCATACCGGGCTCGATGACCGGGGAGCGGCCTTCGAGGCGGGCGCGCTGGGCGTCGGTGATGCGGGCGTTGCCGGCGAGGGTGGCGGGGCCGTAGGAGGGGCCCGGGCCGGCGCCCTCGTCGGCCGGGGCGGCGCCGGGCGCCGGGTGCGCGAGCGCGGCGACCGGACCGGCGGCGGCGGGACCGGTGGCAGCGGCGGCAGCGGACCACCCCGCGGCCGACGGATCCGGATATCCGTACGCCTGGGCCCGCGCCTGCTCCCCTGCCTGCTGCTGGTACCCCTGGGACGGCGGGTACGCCGTGTCCGTCGCGGCGACGGGCGGCTGCACCTGCGTCTCCCAGGTCTGCCCCTGCCACTGCTGGGTGTGCTGCGGGTCCTCGTACGCGTAGGGCTGGTGCTGCTGCCAGGACTGCTGCGGCTGCTGCTGGTGATGCGGCTGATGCTGCTGCTGCCCGAACGGGTCGTACCCCTCGTACGGGGGCCCCTCGTGCGGTTCGTACGGCTGGTTGGTCATCGGTGGGGTCATCCTCCTGCGAACGGCGGGAGCACCTCGACCGTGCCGCCCTCGGCCAGCCGTACCGTCTCATGCCCGCGGGTGCCGACGGGATCACCGTCGATGAGGAACGAGCATCGTGCCAGGACGCGCACCAGCTCGCCGGGGTGCCGCTCCCGTACCGCGGCGAGCGCCTCGGCGAGCGTGAGCGCGTCGTACGGCTCCTCGGCGATCCCGGCCGCGGCCTTGGCTGCGGCCCAGTAACGCACCGTGACCTTTGCCATCTCGTCCCTCACGTCGGTTCGGCAGTGAACAGCTGCCAGGCTAGCCCGCCGTCGCGGCGGCCCAGCGACCGATCCTGCGCAGCAGCCCGTCGTCCGCCGCGTGCTCGGCGTGGCCCATGCCGGGCTCCAGCCAGAGTTCGCCGTGGTCGCCGGCGGCCGCGGCCAGCATCCGGGGGTGGTCCACGGGGAAGTAGCCGTCCTGGTCGCCGTGCACGATCAGCAGCGGCCTGGGCGCGATGCGCGGGACCGCCTCCACCGGGGACAGCGGCACCGGGTCCCAGTCGCGGTCGTTGATGCGGGTGCGCAGGCCGAAGCGGCTCAGCAGACGGCCCTCGCGCCGGGTCACCAGCCAGTGCACCCGCCGCATGGGGGCGGTGCCCCGGTAGTACCAGCGGGCCGGCGCGCTGACGGAGACCACGGCGTCCGTGGCCGCCTCGTCCCGCGCGCCGTACAGCGCCGCGTGCCGCAGCACCACCGAGCCGCCCATGGAGAAACCGACGGTGACCACGCGCGCGTGCCCGAACCCGCGGGCCCACTCCACCGCGGCCGCCAGGTCGAGCACCTCCCGGTCCCCCACCGTGGAGCGTCCGCCGGACGCTCCGTGCCCCCGGAAGGAGAACGTGACGACGGCCCCGTGCCGCGCGAACACCTCCGCCACCCGTCGAACATGTGGCCGATCGACATCGCCGGTGAAGCCGTGCGCGACGACGAACACCAGGTCACGGGAAGGCGGCGAGCCGGCGTCGTATACGACCGCACCCGGGTCGTATACGGAATCGATCGTCACACCGTCGACGGTGTGGAGAAACGTCCGCAATGCTGTGTGTCTGCTCGTCTCAGAGTTCGGACGAACGACGGAACGTGCCGCATGACCTGCCGAACTGGTGCTCATGTGGGCTATTCTGCTGGACAGAGGACTCGGGCAGCGTTGCCCCCGGGTCCTTTTGTGCTTTCGGAAGCGTTGTATACGAAGCGGGAAACCGCAGGTGTACGGGACCCTTGAGCACAGGGCGGCTCCCCGGAGCCGTGGCGGATCCCAGGGGGCGCGGGAACCGCACAGTACGAAGCAGTGCCGCAAACGTCCTCGCAGGGACCGAGGAGGAACCAGACGTTATGGGCGAGCGAACCGTGCACGAACGTATGACGACGACCCAGGCAGGTGGGGTGCGATGAGTTCTCTGCTGCTCCTGACCAACGCCCTCCAGCCGTCGACGGAGGTCCTTCCCGCTCTCGGCCTGCTCCTGCACAACGTGCGAGTGGCTCCGGCGGAAGGCCCCGCCCTCGTCGACACCCCCGGTGCCGACGTCATCCTGATCGACGGACGGCGCGACCTCCCGCAGGTCCGCAGCCTGTGCCAGCTGCTGCGGTCCACGGGACCCGGCTGTCCCCTGATCCTCGTGGTCACGGAGGGCGGCCTCGCGGCGGTCACCGCCGACTGGGGCATCGACGACGTCCTCCTCGACACCGCCGGTCCCGCCGAGGTCGAGGCCCGGCTGCGGCTGGCCATGGGCCGGCAGCAGATCGTCAACGACGACTCCCCGATGGAGATCCGCAACGGCGACCTGTCGGTCGACGAGGCGACGTACTCCGCCAAGCTCAAGGGCCGCGTCCTCGACCTCACCTTCAAGGAGTTCGAGCTCCTGAAGTACCTGGCGCAGCACCCGGGCCGCGTCTTCACCCGCGCCCAGCTGCTCCAGGAGGTCTGGGGCTACGACTACTTCGGCGGCACCCGCACCGTCGACGTGCACGTACGGCGGCTGCGGGCCAAGCTCGGCCCCGAGCACGAGTCGCTGATCGGAACCGTCCGGAACGTCGGTTATCGATTCGTTACCCCGGACAAGGGCGAGCGCGCCACGGACGAGGCGAAGGCCAAGACGGCCCCGCCAAAGCCGGAGGATGCGGACGAGACGGCCGCCCTGGACAGCACCGGGGTCCGGGCGGAGGCGTAGAGGGCGCTCGGGCGGGGCACCCCCGCCCCGTCCGGGCCCGGACAAGCTGTGAAACGCCCTGCCCAGGGCCGGTCCATCCGCGTAGACTCCGCGCGTGGCCAAGGTGACTCGGGATGATGTGGCGCGACTGGCGGGGACTTCCACCGCTGTGGTCAGTTATGTCATCAACAACGGACCCCGGCCGGTCGCCCCGGCCACGCGCGAGCGTGTCCTCGCCGCCATCAAGGAACTGGGTTACCGGCCCGACCGGGTGGCCCAGGCGATGGCGTCCCGGCGAACCGACCTCATAGGCCTGATCGTGCCGGACGCGCGCCAGCCGTTCTTCGCGGAGATGGCGCACGCGGTCGAGCAGGCCGCCTCCGAGCGCGGGAAAATGGTGCTCGTCGGCAACTCCGACTACATCGGCGAACGCGAGGTCCACTATCTGCGGGCCTTCCTCGGAATGCGCGTCTCCGGTCTGATCCTCGTCAGCCACGCGCTCAACGACCTGGCCGCCGCCGAGATCGACGCGTGGGACGCCCGCGTGGTCCTGCTGCACGAGCGGCCCGAGGCCATCGACGACGTCGCCGTCGTCATGGACGACCTGGGCGGCGCCCAGCACGCCGTGAGCCACCTGCTCGAACACGGTTACGAATACGTCGCCTGTATGGGCGGCACCGCCGACACCCCGGCGGTCGGCGACCCGGTCTCCGACCACGTCGAGGGCTGGCGGCGCGCCATGGACGCGGCGGGGATCTCGACGGAGGGACGGCTCTTCGAGGCGCCCTACAACCGCTACGACGCGTACAAGGTCGCCCTGGAGATCCTCTCCGGACCGCGCCGCCCGCCCGCGATCTTCTGCTCCACCGACGACCAGGCGATCGGCCTGCTGCGAGCGGCTCGGGAGCTGCGCCTGGAGGTGCCGGAGGAGCTGGCCGTGGCCGGCTTCGACGACATCAAGGAGGCGGCCCTGGCGGATCCGCCGCTGACCACGATCGCGTCGGACCGTTCGGCGATGGCACGCGCGGCGGTCGACCTGGTGCTGGACGACGGGCTGCGGGTCGCGGGGTCGCGGCGGGAGCGGCTGAAGGTGTTCCCGGCGAAGCTGGTCGCCCGTCGGTCCTGTGGCTGTGAGTAGGGCTCCGCGCGTGGTCTAAGGGCTCGCGTCCCTGGGCCTGCACCGACCCGGAGCGGCTCGGCGGGACTTCCCGGCGCGGCGCGAGGACACTCCTTACCAGCACCTCCCGGGCGCATCACGAAAACGGTGCCTATCGGACCTCCGGGCGCGGCTCGAGGATGCTCCTTATATCGGGCATACGAGGTTCTACCCCCCTTCTCAGGGAGCACTCAGGAAGCTCTCATCGTGGCGCGGGAAGCTCTAGTCATGACCGAGAGCCTCCGCCGCAGCGGCGAGTACGAGCCCCCCTCCCAGGGCGACCCTCACGCCACCCACCCCTCGCAGCCGGCGTACCCCCGGCAGCAGCACGACTCCTCCCCGGTGGACCCCGAGTGGCCGCCCCCGCCGGCGTACCGGCCGGCGGAGCCGGTGGGCGTCGAGCCCGGCGCCACCGTGTGGCCGGCCCAGGCCTACCCGGCCGCGCCCCCCGCCGGTTTCGCGGCGGCCGGCGCGGGTGACGGCCACGGCGGCGACACCGCCGTCCTGACCGCCGTGCCCGCCGGGCCCGCGCCGAAGAGGAAGCGCGGCACGGTCGGCCTGCTCGCCGCCGTGGCGATCGTCGCCGCGGCCGTGGGCGGTGGCACGGCCTACGGCATACAGGAGCTCACCGGCAAGGACTCGGTCGTCGCCGGCTCCACCAGCACCACCGTGGTGCCCGCCGCCAAGAAGGGCACGGTCGCCGGGGTCGCCGCGGCGGTCAGCGCGAGCATCGTCGAGGTCAAGGCCGCGCTCGGCAACGGCTCCTCGACCGGCTCCGGTGTGATCATCACCAGTGGCGGCCAGATCATCACCAACAACCACGTCATCTCCGGCGCCTCGTCGGTCAAGGTGTCGACCAGCGACGGCAAGGAGTACACCGCGAAGGTCGTCGGCACCGACAGCAAGAAGGACCTCGCGCTGATCAAGCTGGAGAACGCCTCCGGCCTGACCCCGGCGACCCTGGGCGACTCCGACGGCATCCAGGTCGGCGACGACGTCGTGGCGATCGGTTCCCCCGAAGGCCTGACCGGCACCGTCACCAGCGGCATCGTCTCCGCCCTCAACCGGGACGTGACCGTCTCGACCGACGAGAGCCAGAGCCAGAGCCAGGGCCCCAGCGGCGGCAACGGCCAGTGGCCGTTCGAGTTCGGTGGCCGGCAGTTCAACGGCGACACCGGTACGTCGACGACGACCTACAAGGCCCTCCAGACCGACGCGTCCCTCAACCCCGGCAACTCCGGCGGCGCGCTGATCGACATGAACGGCAACATCATCGGCATCAACTCCGCGATGTACTCGGCGGCGGACTCCACGTCCTCGTCCAGCGCCGGCAGCGTCGGTCTCGGCTTCGCCATCCCGATCAACACCGTCAAGTCGGACCTGGCCGACCTGCGGGCGGGCGGTTCCGACAGCTGACGCGGCCGCTCGCCCCCGAGCGCACCCGACACGCAGAGGAGTACGTCATGATCAAGCAGATCTCCCACCCCGCGATCGTCAACACCCCGGCGGGCTACGCCCTGGCCCTCGACGTGGCCTACGAACTCAACGCGCCGCAGCCGCCGAAGGTACCGGAGCTGCGCGCACCGGAAGTGGCCCCCCAGCTGATGGGCCTGCGCACCTCCGCCGACCGTCCGCACCGCCGCAAGGTGCCGCTGAAGCGGCTCAGCGTGGTGTGCGGCTGAGACGCCCGCCCCTTCCTTCACGCCGCAGCCGGGAAACGTGCGAGGCTGAACGCGTCGAGTCCGTTCTGTCCCGTAGTCGTCCCACCGCAACCGAGGAACCACGCCATGAGCCCCGCCGAAGGCGACCGTGACACCCAGCGCATCCTGATCGTCGACGACGAGCCGGCGGTGCGCGAAGCACTCCAGCGCAGCCTCGCCTTCGAGGGATACGGAACGGAGGTCGCCGTGGACGGAGCCGACGCCCTGGAGAAGGCGACCGCGTACCGGCCCGACCTGGTCGTGCTCGACATCCAGATGCCGCGCATGGACGGCCTGACCGCCGCCCGCCGTATCCGCGGCGTCGGCGACACCACACCCATCCTGATGCTGACGGCCCGCGACACGGTCGGCGACCGGGTCACCGGGCTCGACGCGGGCGCCGACGACTACCTGGTCAAGCCGTTCGAGCTGGACGAGCTGTTCGCCCGGGTCAGGGCGCTGCTGCGGCGCAGCTCGTACGCGGCGCCGGTGGCGGGCGCGGACCAGGCCGACGAGGCACTCACCTTCGCCGACCTGCGCATGGATCTCACGACGCGGGACGTGACCCGGGCCGGCCGGGCCGTGGAGCTGACCCGCACGGAGTTCACGCTGCTGGAGATGTTCCTGGCGCACCCGCGCCAGGTCCTCACCCGGGAGCAGATCCTCAAGTCCGTATGGGGCTTCGACTTCGAGCCCTCCTCCAACTCCCTCGACGTCTACGTCATGTACCTCCGCCGCAAGACGGAGGCGGGCGGCGAGCCGCGCCTCGTGCACACGGTGCGCGGAGTGGGCTACGTGCTGCGTCAGGGCGGCGCGGAGTGAGCAAGGTCGGCCGCCGGATCCGTACGCTGCCCATGCGGGCACGGCTGTCGATGCTGGTCGCGGCGGCGGTGGCGTTCGCGGTGGCGGCGGTCTCGGTGACCTGCTGGTTCATCGTGCAGGGGAAGCTGTACGAGCAGGTGAACGACGACCTCAGGAAGATGTCGCAGCCGCAGCGCAACAGCCAGGTCGAGGAACTCCTCGCCGCCTGTCCGCAGAAGACCGACCAGAGCGACGAGAGCGACCAGACCGACATCAGCGGCCTGCGGACGCGGAACAACTACATCCAGCTCGTCAAGGCCGACGGCACGCCCTGTGTCTCCGCGACCTCGGCGGGCACCGTCAAGGTCACCGCCGCCGACAAGGACGTGATCAAGGAGGCGAACAGCGCCGAGGGGTTCGTCCGCAGCGGAATCATCCGCAACGGGACGGACACCGACGGCAACGCCGTACGCGTGCTCACCGTCCCGCTGGCCGTCACCCTCGGCCCGAACAGCCCGCCGCAGCTGTACCCCGACACCGCCCTCCTCATCGCGATCCCGCTCAAGAGCACCCAGTCCACCCTCAACGACCTCGCCCTGATCCTTCTCCTGGTCTCCGGCATCGGGGTCATCGGGGCCGGCGCGGCCGGCCTGGCCGTCGCCCGCGCGGGTCTGCGTCCCGTCGACAAGCTCACCGAGGCGGTCGAGCACGTGGCCCGCACGGACGACCTGAGCATCCGCATCCCGGTGGAGGACGACAGCGAGGACGAGATCGCCCGGCTCTCCCGCTCCTTCAACTCGATGACGTCCTCCCTGGCCAACTCCCGCGAGCTCCAGCAGCAGCTCATCGCGGACGCCGGCCACGAGCTGCGTACGCCCCTCACCTCCCTGCGCACCAACATCGAGCTCCTCACCCGCAGCGAGGAGACCGGCCGCCCCCTCCCGGAGGCGGACCGCAGGGCCCTGCTGGCCTCGGTGAAGGCCCAGATGACGGAACTGGCGTCGCTGATCGGCGACCTCCAGGAGCTGTCCCGCTCGGAGGGCCAGCGAGGCGAACGCATCCAGGTGATCTCGCTGGAGGAGACCGTCGAGGCCGCCCTGGACCGCGCCCGGCTGCGCGGCCCGGAGCTGAAGATCACCTCGGCCATCGATCCCTGGTTCGTGCGCGCGGAACCGTCGGCGCTGGAGCGGGCCGTGGTCAACATCCTCGACAACGCGGTGAAGTTCAGCCCGGAGGCCGGCACGATCGAGGTACGCCTCAGCAACGGCGTCCTGACGGTCCGCGACCACGGCCCCGGCATCCCCGCCGACGAACTCCCGCACGTCTTCGACCGCTTCTGGCGCTCCCCGAGCGCACGCGCCCTGCCGGGCTCGGGACTGGGCCTGTCGATCGTCGCCCGCACGGTGCAGCAGGCGGGCGGCGAGGTCACCCTGACCCACGCCACAGGCGGCGGCACCGTGGCGACAGTCCGCCTACCGGGCTCAAAAACCCCACCTCCGGAACTGCCTTAGCGACGCCCGCGGCGACCGCCCGCGCGGCCTCACCAGTCCTTCATCGCGTCCGTCGGGGACATCCGTGCCGCGCGGCGGGCCGGTGCCAGGGCGCCCGTCGTCACCACCAGGACGGTCAGACCGAGCAGGGTCAGTACGGTGCCCGCCGTCGGCAGCGGCACCCGGTCCGTGGCGTAGGGCGCGAGGTCGGTGCTGGTGCGCAGCAGTGCCGCGCCGATGCCGCCGAGCAGCGCGCCGAGGACCGTGCCGATCAGCGCGGCGGCCGCACCGGCCAGGGCCATCTCCGTGACCAGCATGGCCAGGACCGCCCTGGTGCGGAATCCGACCGCCTTGAGGAGACCGATCTCCTGCGCGCGTTGCCGTGAGAGCGCACCCGTCACCGTGACCGCGCCGACGAAGGCGAGGACGCCGAGCACACCGAGCAGCAGCCGTCCGCTCACTCTGATCAGCTCCAGCACCGACGGCAGCGCGTCCAACTGCTGGCGCAGGGTGACGGCCGGATAGCCCAGCTTCTGTACGGACTTCATCACCGCCGGCACGTCCGTCGCGCTGTCCGCGACCACGGTCAGCTGGTCGAAGCCGACCGTGCCGAGATAGCGGTCCGACGGTTCCCCGGCACGCTCGGCCGCCCAGGTGACCACCGCCGAGTCGGCCGCGTACGCGGCATCCGGGCCGTCCAGCTGCCAGGTCGGGTCGTAGACGCCGACGAGGCGGGCGTGTCCGGTGACCCCGGTGCCTTCTCCGGGCCGTACGTAACGTGTCCTCTCGATCTCGATCTCCCGGCCCACCTGCTCGCTCAGGTCGACGCCCTGGGCGGTCGCCGGGGCCACGATCTCGCCCGGCCGGAGCGGGAAGAGCCGGGCGCGGACCGACTTGGTCACCGGCGGGTCGAGCGCGGGACGGTGGGTCGTCGCGTACAGCAGCGCCACCTCGCCCGACTCGGTCGACACACCGAGCGACACCTGTGCCCGGTGCTGCACCGACGCGACATGCGGCAGCCGCGCTAGCCGCTCCTGCGTACGGTCCGTCAACTGGGGTGTGCCGGGGCGGCCGTCGGGCCGGTCCACGGTGATGCTGCGGTTGGCGGCGCTCTGCGCGACCCCCGTGTCGCTGGCGCCCTGCGCCCGGTCGGCGATGCCCAGCGCACCGAGACAGACGGCACCGGCGACGGAGACCAGCGCGACCAGGCCGTACAGACGACGGCGCAGGGCACGGACGTTGGCCAGGGCCAGCGGGAAGAGGTTCACGCGGCGCTCCCCTCCGTCACCAGTGCTCCCGTCGCCAGCCGGTGCACCACGTCCGCCGTCCGCGACACCGCCGGGCTGTGGGTCACGAGCACGACGGCCCGTCCCTCGTCCGCCAGTTCCCGGAACAGACCGAGCAGCACTTCTTCGCTCGCCTCGTCGAGGTTGCCGGTGGGCTCGTCGGCCAGCACCACCGGCGGGTCGTTGACCAGCGCCCGCGCCAGCGCGACCCGCTGCTGTTCCCCACCGGAGAGCTCGCCGGGCAGATGCTCGGCCCGCTCGGCGAGCCCGACCCGGGCGAGCAGCGCACGGGCCCGCTCCTCCCCTTCGGCGCGGCGGCCGACGTACGGCAGGAGTACGTTGCGCAGCGCCGGGTGCTGGGGCAGCAGGTTGTACGACTGGAAGACGAACCCGAGTCTGTCGCGGCGCAGGTCCGCGAGGCCGCCGTCGCCGAGCCCCGAGGTGTCGGCCCCGGCGACGAACACCCGGCCGCGGTCCGGTGCCGCCAGCAGCCCGAGGATGTGCAACAGGGTGGACTTCCCGGAACCCGACTGCCCGACCAGCGCCGTGACCTCGCCTCCGCGCACCGTGAGGTCGATGTCCCGCAGGACGTCGACCCTCCTCCCGCGCAGGGCGTAGGCCTTGCCCACACCCTCCGCCCGCAACAGTTCCCCCACCGCGCTCCCCCTCACTGTCGATGCTCCGTCGCCGCGCTCGCCCCTTCCTACCGGCGTCGGTCCCGGACCCGCACCCGCCGATCACCGTGAAGAGTGATCAACCCTTGAATGTGCCGCTTCGAGGGGCACGGTTCTGAGCGTGGCTGACGTAAGGCGGTTCGAAGATTCGGTTCAGCCGTTCCGTGCCGGTGTGGCCGGTGCGGGCCGGGCCCAGGGGGCCGCGAGGCGGGCGTAGGTGCCGGCGTGGGCGGTCAGTTCGGTGTGGGTGCCGGATTCCACCAGGTGGCCGTCGTCCAGGACGAGGATCCGGTCGGCGTCGGGGGCCAGGCTCAGGTCGTGGGTGATCATGATGGTGGTGCGGCCGGACATCAGACGGCGCAGCGACGGGACCACCTGGCGGGCGGCGAGCGAGTCGAGGCCCGCCGTCGGTTCGTCCAGGACCAGGACCGGGGCGGCGCGGAGCATCGCGCGGGCGATGGCGACGCGTTGGAGCTGGCCGCCGGAGAGGGCCGCCGTGCCGGGGGCGATGTGGGTGTCGTAGCCGTCGGGCAGGGCGGTGACGAAGTCGTGGGCAGCGGCGGAGCGGGCCGCGTGGGCGATCTCGGTGTCCGTGGCGCCGGGCCGCCCGCACGCGATGTTCTCGCGGATCGTGCCGTTGAGGACGAGTGTCTCCTGGGGCAGCAGCGTCACGTTCTCGCGCAGGAACTCCAGGGGTACGTCCGTCAACGGGGCGCCGTCCAGGCTGATCACGCCCGAGGAGGGGTCGTAGAAGCGGATGAGGAGCTTGGACAGGGTCGACTTTCCCGCGCCGCTCGCGCCGGTGACCAGGATCAACTCCCCCGGGCCCGCGCCGAAGGTGACGTTCCGCAGGGAGGGGCGGGGGGCGCCGGGGTAGGTGAAGGAGACGTCGTGGAAGGCGATCCAGCCGCGGACGGGCCACGCGGGCAGCGGGTGGGCGGGGTCGGTGACGGCGGGTTCGGCGTCGAGGATCTCGCCGATGCGCTCGGCGCCGGCCGTGGCGGCGGTGACGGTGAGGCCGAGCCGGCCGAGGCTGCGGACCGGCGGGTACAGGTAGCCGAGGAAGGCGGCGAAGGCCAGGAGGTCGCCCAGGGTCATCCGGTCCGCGGAGATCTCCCAGACGCCCAGGCCGATCACCGCGAGGACGCAGAGGGTCTCGACGACCTCGACGAACTGCTCGTACCTCTCGCTCAGCCGCGCCCCGCGCACACTGGCCCGCATCCAGGCACGGGCCTCCCGGTCCAGCCGGCGTTCCTCGTCGCGCCGGCGGTTGTAGGCCTGGGTCAGGACGATGTTGCCGAGCGACTCCTCGACGACCGAGGTGATCGCGCCGTCGGCGGCCCGCTCGTCCCGCGAGGTCTGCTTGATCCGGCCGGAGAAGCGGCGGGCGGCGAACAGGAAGAGGGGGGCCAGGACGAAGGTGGCCAGCGCCAGGTCCCAGCGGAGCCACAGCGCGGCCGCCGCGTAGAAGACCGCCGAGAAGGCCGCGGAGACCGTGCCGACCACACCGGAGACGACCAGTTCCTCGATCGCCTCCACGTCTCCGGTCAGGCGTTCCAGCAGGTCGCCCTGCCGGTGCCGCTGGAAGAAGTGTGGCGGCAGGTCCTGGAGATGGCGGAAGGCGTTCGCGCGCAGGCGCAGGACGAACCGCTCCGCCGTCCAGGTGGCGAGCGAGTTGCCGAGGTAGCTGACCAGCGCGCCGAGCACGGCCACGGCCAGCCAGGCTCCGGCCGGACCCCAGAAGGCGGAGAGCGAGCCGGCCCGGAGGGCGTCGTCGGTGAGCCGGGCGAAGAGCAGGATGGCGGCGGTCTCGGTGAGCGCGGCCACCACCACGCACCCGATGATCACCAGCAGCCTCCCGCGGTCGCCGCGGGTCAGCGGCCAGAAGCGGCGGAAGGCCTCGCGGGCGTCCCTCATGTCGGCAGTTCCCTTTCCGTGGTGCGGGCATGGCCTTCCGTGGTGCGGACATGGCCGAGGCGGGGCCCCGGTACGCGTCGTGCGCGTCCGGTGACCCCGCCTCGTGGCGTGCCTCAGCCCTGGTGCCCGACCGGACGGCGCTTCGGGGCGGTCTTCTTCGGGGCGGGCTTCACGGCCGCGCGCTTCGGGGCCGGGGCGACGGGCTTGCGGGTCTTCTTCACCGGGGCGATCTTGTGGAAGCTCATGGGGTTTTCCTCTCTGCCGCAATTGCCTCTTTCGCAATTGCCTTTGGATTTCCTCTGGATACCTCTGAATTGCTTCGGTATCGACCTTGGCATCAATTCCGGTATCAACTTCGGCATTACTTCGGCATCACTTCGGCTGGATGTCGAGAAACTGTCTGCGATGTGCCGCTCACGCCGTTCGTTCTCGACATGGAAAACACTACGACACCGAAAACGAGCAAAGCACCGAATCCTCTGAGACCTTGATGAAATGCGCCTGAGGCCATTTTCAGGCAGCGCCGGGAACCGAAGTCGTATTCACCTGGAATTTATTACGGGCACGACAAAGGGCCCGGGACGTACGCCGCGCGTACGTCCCGGGCCCCGTGGGCTCCGCCGGCAGGTCTACTGCACGATCGTGATCCGGTCGGCCGCCGGCGGCGCGATCGGGTTCCCGGCCGAGGAGTTGGCCGTCAGGTACTCCACCAGTGCGGCCAGGTCGTCGGTGCCGACGACGTCACCCGTGCCCTGGCCCAGCGTGGTGAAGCCGTCGCCGCCGCCCGCGAGGAAGCTGTTGGTCGCGACGCGGTAGGTGGCCGCCGGGTCGATGGCCGCGCCGTTCAGCCGGATGGAGTCGGTGACCACACGGTCGGCGCCGGTCTTCGTCAGGTCCAGCGTGTACGTCAGGCCCGACGAGGGCTGAAGGATCTTCGGCGCGGCCGCGTTCGCGCCGCTCACCTGCTCCTTGAGCGCCTGGACGACCTGGGCGCCGGTGAAGTCCTGGAGGTTCACGGTGTTCGAGAACGGCTGCACCGTGAAGCCCTCGGCGTAGGTCACCACGCCGTCACCCTCGGCGCCCTTGGCCGCGTAGGTGAGACCGGCGCGGACGCCGCCCGGGTTCATCAGCGCGAGGTCGGTCTCCGGGTCCAGCTTCTTGCCGTACGCGAGCTGCGCGTCCGCGATCAGGTCGCCCATCGGGGACTCGGTGCCGGTGCTGGCGACGTCGGCGGAGATGTAGCCGACCGCGCGGTTGCCGACGGGCGCGGCCAGGGTGTTCCACCGGGCGATCAGCTGGGTCAGGTCGGGTGCCTTGGCGACGTCCCGGGTGACCACGTGGTTCGCGGACTTGACCGACGTCCGGGCGATGTCGCCGGTGAAGCGGTCGTACGTCAGCGTGGTGTCCGTGTAGAGACGGCCGAAGGACGCGGCCGAGGTGACCATGCGCGGCTTGCCGGCCGGGTCGGGGATCGTGCACACGTACGCCGCGTGGGTGTGGCCGGTGACCAGCGCGTCGACCTTCGGCGTGATGTTCTTGGCGATGTCGACGATCGGTCCGGAGACGCCGTCACCCGCGCCCGGCGAGTCGCAGTTGTAGTTGTACGAGCCCGAGGCGGGCAGTCCGCCCTCGTGGATCAGCGCGACGATCGACTTGACGCCCTGCTTCTCCAGCACCTTGGCGTACTTGTCGATCGTCTCGACCTCGTCCTTGAACTTCAGGCCCTTGACGCCCTCGGCGGAGACGATCCCCGGAGTGCCCTCCAGGGTCACGCCGATGAACCCGATCTTGACGCCGTTCTTCTTCCACACCGTGTACGGCTTGAGGATCGGCTTGCCGGTCTTCTCGTCGAGGACGTTGGCCGCGAGGTACGGGAAGTCGGCGCCCCGGAACTTCTTGTCCGTGTAGCAGCCGGCCGTCGGGTGGCAGCCGCCGTTCTGGAGGCGGGCCAGTTCCTTGGCCCCCTCGTCGAACTCGTGGTTGCCGACGGACGTGACGTCCAGGTCGAGCTTGTTCAGCGCCTCGATGGTGGGCTCGTCGTGGAACAGGCCCGAGATCAGCGGCGAGGCGCCCACCATGTCGCCGCCGGCCGCGGTGATCGAGTACGCGTTGCCCTTGCGGGCCTGGCGCAGATGCGTCGCGAGGTACTCCACACCGCCCGCGTCGATCGTCTTCGTCGTGCCGTCGGCCTGTATCTCGGTGACGCGCCCGGAGGAGCCCGACGGCGGTTCGAGGTTGCCGTGCAGGTCGTTGAAGGAGAGCAGCTGGACGTCCTGGTAGCGGCTCGGGTGCGGGTGGTGGCCGTGCCCGCCCCGCTCGTGCGCGTCCGCCGGAAGCGCGGCGGCCAGTGCGCCGACGGTGGCGAGACCGGCGGCGGTCGCGAGAAGCCGGTACGTACGGCGTCTGCGGCTGGGGTCCGGCTGAGATATGGCTGACATACGCCCCCCTGAGGCTGGTGTGCGTCCCCGGGGCCGTCACGGCCCAGTGGGTCTGCTGAGGATGTGGCCCGTCCGGCGCAGCCTAGGGTCAACGCGCGTAGCGCGACAGGGGGTTCGGGGTTACATCCTGGTTTCCCTTGACCTTTCCACTTGTCGCACTTTGCCGCCACTTTGCCGCGTCCTCCCCTTACCCTCGTACGCATGACCAGCGACGACACCGCACGGCTGCCCGGCGCCCGTTCCATCGGGACCCACTCCGCGCTCTCTCCGGAACAGACCGAATCCGTGCTCGCCCTGCTCGCCGAGGCCGCGCTGAACGACGGCCAGCAGGCGGTGTCCGAACAGGGCCGGCTGCAACTGCGCGGCGGTGCCCGCGAAGGGGTCTCCCACCTGCTGCTGTCCGTGGGCGACGAACTGGTCGGCTACGCGCAGCTGGAGGACACCGACCCGGTGGAGGCGCCGGCCGCCGAGATGGTCGTGCACCCCGCACACCGTGGCCACGGGCACGGGCGGGCGCTGGGTTCCGCACTGCTCGCCGCCTCGGGCAAGCGGCTGCGGGTGTGGGCGCACGGCGGGCACTCCGCCGCCCGGCACCTGGCCCAGGTCCTCGGTCTCACCCTGTTCCGTGAACTGCGCCAGATGCGCCGGTCGTTGACCGACTTCGAACTGTCCGAGCCGGCCCTTCCCGAGGGGGTGACGATGCGGACCTTCGAGCCCGGCGCCGACGACGCGGCCTGGCTGGCCGTGAACTCCGCGGCGTTCGCCCACCACCCCGAACAGGGGTCCCTCACCCAGCGCGACCTCGACGACCGCGAGGCCGAGGCCTGGTTCGATCCCGCCGGGTTCTTCCTGGCCTTCCGCGGGGACCGGCTGATCGGCTTCCACTGGACGAAGGTCCACGCCGAGGAGCGACTCGGCGAGGTCTACGTTCTCGGGGTCGCGCCCGGCGCGCAGGGCGGCGGGCTCGGGAAGGCGCTCACCACGGTCGGGCTGCGGCATCTCGCGGCGCAGGCGCTGACCACGGCGATGCTGTACGTCGACGCCGACAACAAGGCGGCGGTGTCCGTGTACGAGCGGCTGGGGTTCCGCACCCACGAGACGGATCTGATGTACCGCACGGAGACGTGAGCGGGGGCCCGGAGGCCGCCGCCACCGGGCCCCCGCTGCCGGCCTCAGACCCGCTGCCCCACCGGACCCCGGCTTCCCGCTGCCGCCGCCGGACCCCGGCTGTCGGCCCCGGCTTCCCGCCGCCGCCGGACCCCCGCCACCGGGCCCCCGCCGCCCGGCCCCGCTGCCGGCCTGAGCGGCCGTGTCCTCAGACGCCGGACGGGCCGGCCTCCGCCGACAGGCGCCGGTGGCCGCTCCCGCGTCCGCGCCGGGCGGCGAGCCCGCGGCGCAGTGGTTCCGGGGTGCACAGGACGGCGACCACTGTCGCCAGCGCCAGCAGCAGGGCCCAGCGTTCGTGCGCGTCCCCCCAGTGCTTGTCGCCCACCGACACCAGCAGCGCCCAGCGCTCGGGGAGCAGCAGCGTCGGTACGGTGACTCCGCCGAGCAGCAGGCCGACGGCGACGCCGGTGCCCGGCCGGGGCTCGTCCGTGAACCGGACCCGGGCCGCGGCGGCCGCCAGGGCGAACATGCCGCAGGCGGCCGCCTCCAGGGTGACGGCGCCCACCGGGGGCCGCGCCGGACCCGGTACCAGCAGCAGCGCGGCCGTCCACCACAGGGCAACCACCGGAGCGGTGAGCGCCAGCCGCAGCGCGCTGCGCACCGGACGGCGTACCGGCACCGGAGCGGTGGTGTGCCGGGCCGGGTCGTCCAGCAGGAACGCCAGGCCCAGGCCGAGGCAGAGCGCGGCGGCCCGCAGCAGGTTGAGGCACAGCCACGGGTCGGCCGGCCCGGACAGCAGACGCGGGATCCCGGCCAGCAGGAGTCCGAGACCGCCGGCCGCGGCGAGGGCCGGCCAGGGCAGGGTGCGCCAGAGGGGGCTCAGCAGGGCGCGCCCCACGGCGTACTCCTTCGTCTCCGTTCCGCTTCCGGGGTGGTCCTGGCTAGCCGCCACACGACTCGTCACTCGTCCCGCCCTCCGTCTCCGCGTTCTTCGGCGCGTTCACGTCCAGCAGTTCCGCGACGCGGGTGAGCGGGGTCTTCGGCGAGGTCAGCTCCGTCCAGTGGGCCTTGACCTTGGCGGTGACGCCGTAGCGCGGCTGCTGGAGCAACTGCCGTACGACCTCGGTCTGTCCGGCGCTCATGGACACGGCGCCCGTGGGGCTCAGCGCGATCGCGGAGCCCGTGACCGTGTCGTCGAGGCGGACGTGACGCAACGCGGACACCGGGTCGGACTCCGCGCCCAGTGCCAACCACATGATCGTCACGACCCGGGAGTCGCACACCGCGCCACCCGCCGTCTCGTCGCCCGCCACCAGCACGGAGGCGACGGCGACCTCGAACTGGGGGATCCGGTTGCCGCCCCAGGCGGTGGTGACGGTGACCTCGCCGGGTGCCGTGAGCGGCTCGATCGCGCCGGACCCCTCGAGGCCGTAACGGGCCTCGACGCGCTGCCGTACGGTCAGCCGCGTGCTCCCCGCGGCGCCCCCCGCGAGGCTGCGCACCCGGTCGGCCGTGGCGGCCCAGTCCGCGGTGAGGCCGGTCCACTCGGGGAAGGCGCAGTACGTCGAGGTGCCGTGCGCGACGCACTTCTGAACGCGCTCCGGGTGGACGGACGCCTCGGCGCGGGCGGCCTTCAGCGCGGCCGGGTCGCCGGGGGCCTGCCCCACGGCCCCCGCGACGGTGACGGCGAGGGCGGCGACGGCCGTCACCCGGATCAGCCGGGTGCGCCCGCCGCTCAGCAACACGGCGGCGCTGAGCACCAGCAGGACGAGTCCCGCCAGGTACAGCGCGTGCCAGGCGGCCGGGCGGCCGATCAGCCCGGACGGGTAGGGGGCGGCGCCGGTCTCGGTGACGACCGGCCACAGCTCACGCAGCCACCGCGCGTCGCCGACCCGCACCGACACGAGCATGAACAGGACGTAGCCGCCGGCCACGACGAGCGGGGCGGCGAAGGAGGACGGGATCAGGCGGGCGAGCAGGACGCCGACGGTGCCGGACAGCAGCACGGTGAGCGGGCCCACGGCCAGTTCGGCGAAGGAGCCGTGACCGGTCGCGCCCGGCTTGAGCGCCGCCCAGGTGAACTCGAAGGCCACGACGAGCGCGGTGAGCGCCGCGTAGGGCACGACGGACAGGGCGTGCGCGACGGTGCGGCGCCAGAGTTCGACGGGCAGGACGGCGTCGTGCCGGTCGGTGCCGTTGCGGCCGGAGCGCAGCGCGGCCCGGTTGACGCAGACGAGCAGCGCGACGGCGACGAGCATCGGCCCGGTCTGCGTACCGCGGTCGACGTCCTGGAGGACCGGATAGGCGTCCATGCCCTCCCGGCCCGAGAACATCTGCCAGACCGTGTAGCCGACGTACAGGGAGAAGAAGACGAACACCGCTATGTACTGGAGGAGTTCGCGGGCCTCGAAGCGGGCGAGGGCGAGGACGGCCGCCGTGCGCCGGGGGGCGGGGGCGGGTTCGACGGCCGTGGGGGCCGTCGCCATGACGTCGGTGGCGCTCATACGGCGGCCTCCGCGGGCCGGCCGTCGAGGGTGAGCAGGTAGCCGTCCTCCAGGGTCGGTTCGAGGAGGTCGGCGCCCTCGGGCGGGTCGCCGACGTTGCGGAAGGTGCCGAGTCCCGTACGCCACCCGGCCCGTGCCCCCGGGTCGCGCTCGGCGCTGCTCCAGACCCGGCCGGCCGCCTGGGCGGTGAGCTCGGCGGGGGTGCCCTCGAAACGGACCCGCCCGTCGGTCATGACGATCACACGGTGGCAGAGCATCGCCACGTCCTCGGTCTGGTGGGTGGACAGCAGGACCGTCCGGCCCTCGCCCGACTGGGCGATCAGCTCGCGGAACCGCATGCGCTGCTCGGGGTCCAGGCCGACGGTCGGCTCGTCGAGGACGAGGAAGCCGGGGTCGCCGACGAGGGCGGCGGCGAGGGCGACGCGCTGCCGCATTCCGCCGGACAGCCGCTTAATGCGCTTGCCGCGTACGTCGGACAGGTCGACGGCGTCGAGCACCCGCCGTACCTCGCGGTGCCGGGCGCCGCGGTCGGTCATCTCCTTGAGGATCGCGACGTAGTCGACGAACGCGAAAGCGGTGAAGTCCGGGTGGAACCCGGGAGTCTGCGGCAGGTATCCCAGGGCGCGGCGCACGTTCAGCCGTCCGGCCGCGGTGCCCGGGTCGTGCCCGAGGACGGTGAAGGCGCCCCGGTCGGCGGGCACGGCGGTGGCGAGCACCCGCAACAGGGTGGTCTTGCCGGCGCCGTTGGGTCCGAGCAGTCCGGTGACCCCCTCGGTCAGCCGCAGGGAGACCTCGTCGAGGGCCGCGGTCCCGCCGTAGCGGAGGGTCAGCCCGGAGGCGGAGACGGTGGGCGTCATGGAGCGCTCCTTCGGGAGGGACGGGAGGGAGGGATCGGAGAGGGATCGGAGAGGAGGGAAAGACGGGGGAGGCCGGACCGGATCGGCCGGGGGCGGGGCACCGCCACGGGGTTCATCCGTCGCCCCCGTCTGCGCCGCCGTTGCCGGAGCGGTGGGACGTCGGGGTGGTGACGACGAGGCGCAGGAGTTCGGCGACGCACACGGCGACCGCCGCCGCCGCGAACGCGGCCGCCTTGAGCAGCAGCACGAGCCGCTTGCGGCGCCGCGCGCCGGGCGTCATCGCGGGAGAGGAGTCGGTCGTCACGGGAGGGCGTCCCGCCATCGCGGGAGACGAGTTCGTCATCGGGGAAGAGGCGTCCTTCGTGGAAGGGAAGTCCGGCATCGCAGCAAGGGAGTCCTGCATCGCGGGACGGGAGTCCGGCGTCGCGGGACGGGAGTCCGTCACAGCGCACGTCCGTCCGTGGAGCCCCCGAACAGCACCCGGGCCGACGACGAGTCGAACCGGTCGCGGGCCGCGTACAGCAGTCCGACGGCGAGCGCGGCGACCGCGCCCGCCACCGCCTGGCCGGCCGCGGTGAACGGCGCGAGGGTCCCCTCGGTGCCGGCGCTCGCCGCGACGAGGAGGCCGATCCACGCGCCGCCGACCAGGCCGGGGCCCAGGACCGGGCCCAGCCGGGGCGTCAGGGCCAGCCCCGTCGCGGTGAGCGCGAGGGCGGGCAGCAGCCAGGCCAGCGCGCGCAGCCCGTAGCCGGGGAGGGCGAGGGTGGCGAGGCCGTTGAGGCCGAGGCCGACCGCCAGGACGGCGACCGTACGGATCAGCAGCAGCCGGAAGCCGTGCAGCGGCGAGACGACGGCCATCTCGTACGTCGGGTCGAGCGCGGGCCCGTAGGACAGCGCGACCCCGGCGAGCGGCAGCAGCGGTGCCAGGGCGAGGAAGAGTTTGGGCGACTGCCCGGACTGGACCGTGTGGGCGGCGAGCACCGTCATCAGCAGGACCGCGACGACCGCCCCGAGCCAGGAGCGGCGCAGCACGGGCGTGGCGGTGAGCAGCCGCGCCGTGTGGTCGGCGACGCCGACGCGGACGAGCACCCACTCGACGAACCCGCGCTCGGGCGCGTCCAGTTCGGCGTCGAGCCGTTCCCAGCCGGCGTCCAGCGCGACGGGGTCGTCGGCCCGCGCGAGCCGGGCGCGGCAGTCGGCGCAGGCCGCCAGGTGCGTGTCGGCGGACCACAGCCGGGGCGCCGCCAACTCGCCCTGGAGGTAGGCCCGCAGATCCTCCTCCGGCACATGCCAGGTCGTACTCATGCCAGCGCCTCCCGCAGTTGCTTGCGGGCGCGCAGGGCCCGCGTCTTGACCGTGCCGGGCGGGATGCCGAGCAGCACGGCCGCCTCCCTGGTGGTGAGTCCGTCGACGACCGTCGCCTGGAGGACGGCCCGCAGCTCGGGCGAGAGCCGTACCAGGGCCCCCGCGAGGTCCCCGTGCTCCACCCCCGCGAGCACGCGTTCCTCCGCCGAGACCTCGTCCCGGTGCCGCAGCCGTGCCAGCGTCTGCCGCAGCCGCCCGCGTGCCCCGTCGCCGCGCAGCACGTCGACGAGACGCCGTGACCCGATGCGCCACAGCCACCCCGCGGCATCCGCGGAGTACCCGTCCTCGCGGTAGCGGGCGGTCCCCCGCCACACCGCGAGAAACGTTTCCTGTACGACGTCGTCGACGATCCCGGCGTCGGCGCACCGGCCGCGCAGCCGGGCGCCCAGCCACGGCGCGTACCGCCGGTACAGCTCCTCGAAGGCGCGCCGGTCCGCGTCCGCCGCGATGGCACGCAGCAGCTCCCCGTCGCTTCTCGTTTCGCTCACGTCTCCTCATCGGACGAGCCCTCCCGTTCGGTTCACAGGATCGCCGCCGACTTTTCGGATCATCGACCGGGACCGATCGGCACGGCCCGATCGGGACAACCCGGCAGGTCGGCGGCGGAAGCCGGTATCCGACATGCGGAAATCGACTTCCAACAAACCCGAAATGGTCACGAACAGTCACAAGTCGACCCCGTCCCTCCCCCTCTCGTCGCACTTCTGGCCCATGCGGCCCGACGAGTCCGGAATCATTGCTTGCGGACACCGCCCGACCCGGCCGCCCGGGACACGGCGGGCCCTGGCGCGGACGCCCGGGAGCCGCGCCCCGATATCCCGCACGCCATGTCTCCGTAACCAACGGTTCAGACGAACTTGCGACGCTCAGCCAATGAACCCCGTCGTGCCTGAGCCTTCGCCGCCCCCCGAGGGCGCCGCCGCCGCGCTCCCGCCCGCACGCTCCGACGCGCCTGTCATGCTGCTGGCGCGGAAGAATGGGTCCATGAGCCAGCCAAACGCCCAGGCACAGGTCCAGCACGCGCAGCCCTCCGTGGGCTCCATAGCCGCGCACCGCCCGCACACCGTGGCGGCCGCGGTCTCCGACCTGGAACCCGACATCGATGCCGACCTCGACGAATACGAGGAGTCGCCGCACGACGGGCCGCAGCTGCCGCAGGGCCGGTTCCTCGACCGGGAGCGCAGCTGGCTCGCGTTCAACGAGCGCGTCCTCGAACTCGCCGAGGATCCGAACACGCCCCTCCTCGAACGGGCGAACTTCCTGGCGATCTTCGCCAGCAACCTGGACGAGTTCTTCATGGTCCGGGTGGCCGGTCTGAAGCGCCGTATCGCCACCGGGGTCGCCACCCGCTCCGCCTCCGGCCTCCAGCCCCGCGAGGTGCTGGAGATGATCTGGGCCCGCTCCCGCGAGCTCATGGCCCGGCACGCCGCCTGCTACCACGAGGACATCGCCCCCGCCCTGGCGGAGGAGGGCATCCACCTGGTGCGCTGGAGCGAGCTGACCGAGAAGGAGCAGGCGCGCCTCTTCACGCTCTTCCGCCACCAGATCTTCCCGGTGCTGACCCCCCTCGCGGTCGACCCGGCGCACCCCTTCCCGTACATCTCCGGCCTGTCCCTGAACCTGGCCGTCGTCGTACGCAACCCGGTCAGCGGCCACAAGCACTTCGCCCGCGTCAAGGTCCCGCCGCTGCTGTCCCGCTTCCTGGAGAGCTCCCCCGGCCGGTACGTCCCCATCGAGGACGTCATCGCCGCCCACCTGGAGGAGCTGTTCCCGGGCATGGAGGTGCTGGAGAGCCACGCCTTCCGGCTCACCCGCAACGAGGACCTGGAGGTCGAGGAGGACGACGCCGAGAACCTCCTCCAGGCCCTGGAGAAGGAGCTCATGCGGCGCCGCTTCGGGCCGCCGGTGCGCCTGGAGGTCGAGGAGTCCATCGACCGCGAGGTGCTCGACCTCCTGGTGCGCGAGCTCAAGATCGGTGAGGCCGAGGTGTACCCGCTGCCGGGGCCCCTGGACCTGACCGGCCTCTTCCGCATCCACAGCCTGGACCGGCCCGAGCTGAAGTACCCGAAGTTCGTCGCCGGCACCCACCGCGACCTCGCCGAGGTGGAGTCCGCCTCGGCCCCCGACATCTTCGCGGCGCTGCGCAACCGGGACGTGCTCCTGCACCACCCCTACGACTCCTTCTCGACCTCCGTCCAGGCCTTCCTGGAGCAGGCGGCCGGCGACCCCGACGTCCTCGCCATCAAGCAGACCCTGTACCGGACCTCCGGCGACTCGCCGATCGTCGACGCGCTCATCGACGCCGCCGAGTCCGGCAAGCAGGTCCTCGTGCTGGTCGAGATCAAGGCCCGCTTCGACGAGCACGCCAACATCAAGTGGGCGCGCAAGCTGGAGGAGGCCGGCTGCCACGTGGTGTACGGCCTGGTCGGTCTGAAGACCCACTGCAAGCTGTCCCTGGTGGTCCGCCAGGAGGGCGAGACGCTACGGCGCTACAGCCACGTCGGCACCGGCAACTACCACCCGAAGACGGCCCGCCTCTACGAGGACCTGGGCCTGCTGACGGCGGACCCGCAGGTCGGCGCGGACCTCTCCGACCTGTTCAACCGGCTCTCCGGCTACTCCCGCCGTGAGACCTACCGCCGTCTCCTCGTCGCCCCGAAGTCCCTGCGGGACGGGCTGATCGCGCGCATCAACAAGGAAGTCCAGCACCACCGGGCCGGCCGGCCCGCCCACGTCCGCATCAAGGTCAACTCGATGGTGGACGAGGCGGTCATCGACGCCTGCTACCGGGCGTCCCAGGCGGGCGTGCCGGTCGACATCTGGGTCCGCGGCATCTGCGCGGTGCGCCCGGGCGTCACGGGTCTGTCGGAGAACATCCGGGTCCGCTCCATCCTCGGCCGCTTCCTCGAACACTCCCGAGTGTTCGGCTTCGGCAACGGCGGCGAGCCCGAGGTGTGGATCGGCAGCGCCGACATGATGCACCGCAACCTCGACCGCCGAATAGAGGCCCTGGTCCGGGTCACCGACCCGGCCCACCGCGCGTCTCTCAACCGGTTGCTGGAGACCGGCATGTCCGACTCCACCTCGTCCTGGCACCTGGGCCCGGACGGCGAGTGGATCCGGCACGCGACCGACGCGGACGGTCAGCCCCTGCGCAACATCCAGGAGATGCTCATAGACGCCCGGAGGCGCCGGCGTGGCACAGCAACACCTTGACCCGACGGACCCCGCGGCCGGGCCGGTGACGGGGGACGCCCTCGCACGCTATCTCCGGTCCCAGGCCACGGAGTTCCTGCGCGCCCTGCGCCTGCACCGGGAGACCGGCGGCAGCGGCGGCGCCCCCGGCCGGGCACAGCAGAAAGCGGGCGACAACGGCACGGCGGGATCCGCCGACGCGGCGCTGGCCCTGCGCCAGTCGGCCCGCCGTATCAGCGGCAGCCTGCACACCTACCGGCCGCTGCTGGACTCCGCCTGGTCGGAGGAGATCCGCCCCGAACTGGCGTGGCTGTCCGGCACGTTGGCACTGGAGCACGCCTGCGAGGCCCGGCTGGAGCGGCTGTTGCTGGCCCTGCACCGGCTGTCCGGGGCCGCGGTGTTCCCGGCGCAGCCGGCGGGCGCGGCGGTACCCGGCACCACCGGCCCCGCCGTCCCGCCCCCGGCGACGCCGGACCGCGGCAACCTCACGGTGGGCGCGGCCAAGGCGGGCGCCCTGCTGGAACGGCAGCTGACGCTCGCCCGGACCCGGGCCCACAGCACCGCGCTCCAGGCCCTGGGCTCGTCGCGCTTCCACGCCGTCGCGGACAAGCTCGCCGTGCTCGCCAGCGACGTCCCGCTCGTCCCGGCCGCCCCGACCATGGACCTGCGCCCCCTCGCGGCCGCGGCCGAGGAACGCCTCACGGACGCCGTGGCCGCCCTGCCCCTGGTCACGGCCGGCCACCCCTACAACGCGGAGGCTCTGATCCACGGCCTCTCCCCGGATCCGTCCCCGCACCCCCAGGACGCCCCCTGGCATCAGGTCCGCCTGCTGCTGCGTCTGTACCGCTACGCGCGCGAGGTGCTGGCCCAGGACGGCGAGGAGACCGCCCCGCACATGCGCGTGCCGGCGGCCGGGCAGGCCCTCAACCGGCACCGCGACGCCTCCGAGGCCGCCGCGGCCGCGGCCCAGGCGGCCCGTACGCCCCGCATCGCCCCGGCGACGGCGTACGCGCTCGGGGTGCTCCACGCCGACCAGCGGCACGAGGTGGAAGCGGCGAGGTTCGCCTTCCAGCAGGCATGGCAGAAACAGACCGTCGCGACGTCCTGACCCGCGGGAGGCTGAGACCCGGTGACCGAAACGAACGACAGCACCGTCCAGGCGGCCGGCTGTGTCCTGTGGCGCCGCTCCCCGTTCGACGGGGGGCTGGAGCTCTGTCTGGTCCACCGGCCGAAGTACGACGACTGGTCCCACCCCAAGGGGAAGCTCAAGCGCGGCGAGGAAGCGCTCGCCGGCGCCCTGCGCGAGGTCGCCGAGGAGACGGGGTACTCCGCCGAGCCCGGCGCCCGGCTGCCGACCCTGTGCTATCTCGCCAACGGCCGCCCGAAGCAGGTCCGCTACTGGGCCGCCGAGGCGGTGTCCGGCGCGTTCGCCCCGAACCACGAGGTCGACCGCATCCTGTGGCTCTCCCCCACCGCGGCCCGCGGCCGCCTCACCCAGCCCCGCGACCGGACCCTGGTCGACGATCTGCTGGTGACCGTGCGGCCCGCCTGACCCGGCGCCGCCCGGAAGGAGAGCGGCTCAGCCGCCCGGGAGGAGAACGGCTCAGCCGCCCGCCACATGCCCCTCCGCGTCCGTGCGGGCCATGCTCCGCGCCCGGCGGGCCGGCCCGCGCCAGCCGCAGGAGCAGCGAGCCACACAGAAATGCCCCTGTTCGGTCGTCGTCGTGCGATGTCCCGGCAGATCCCTGACGAGATCCGGCCCCTCATGCTGCGCCACACCGAGCACGTTACCGACTCTCGGTAAAGGGCTCGTATGCCGCCCGGGGGACCCCGGCCCGCGCGTGACCGGCGTCACCCGCCCGTCGTTAGCCGAAACGACGAGCGGCCCGTGACGGACGTACCGGCTGGGGGTAGGCAGGCGATGGCGGCAAGGCAGCGGTGGCACGGCCGGACGACGGGCACGACCGCCGTGGCGGGGCTCGTGGCCTGGGTCTGTGTCGGGGCCACCGGATGTTCCTGGAGCGGCGCCGCCGCCGAGGACGGGCGCGGTGCGGGCGATCCCGTGGAGACGCTGCGGCACGCCGCCGACCGGCTGGTGGACGCGGGCAGTTCGCAGGCCCGCACGTCGATGGAGATGGCCACCGGCGGCACCCGCGTGACCATCCGGGGCGAGGGCGTCTACGACTACCGCAGGCAGCTCGGGCGGCTGAAGGTGCTGCTGCCGCAGGACCCGGCCGGGCAGAGCGAGCACCGCCCCATCACGGAGCTTCTCGCGCCGGGTGCCCTGTTCATGAAGAACCGGGGCGCGGGAGTGCCGGACGACAAGTGGGTCCGGGTCGAGACGACGGGTCTGTCGGACGGGAACCTGGTGACGGGCGGCGCCACCGATCCGTATGCCGCCGCCGAGGTGCTGCGCGGGACGCGGGCGGCCACCTATCTGGGCCGGACCGAGGTCGCGGGGACCAGCGTGCGGCACTACCGCGGCACCGCCGACCTGAACGCGGCGGCCGCGCGCGCCTCGGCGGGCGGGCGGGGCCCGCTGCGGGCGGCGGCGAAAGGGTTCGCCACGGCCGAGGTGCCGTTCGACGTCTACCTCGACGACCAGGGGCGCATCCGCAAGATCCGGCAGCGGTTCAGCTTCGTCAACGGGCGGCAGAAGGACGCCGTGGCGGTCACGTCGACGGCGCTGCTCTACGATTTCGGGGCCCCGGCGGACGTACGGCTGCCGGCGCCCGGGGACATCTACGCGGGGCGGATCGCCGAGGAGTGAGGCGTGAGGACTAGCCCGTCCGTGCCATGCGCGGTGTGTAGGCCGCTCCCTACTCTAGGAAGTCGGTGACGACAGAGGTGAGGTGACGCGCGTGGCTCCGGGCGGCGGTACGGCAGTTCAGGATCACGTGGCCCTCGCCGAGATCGAACTGTGCGGGGAGCTGATCATCGCGGCGTCGGCCGCCGAGGACCGGCTCAGCCTGGAGAGCATCGACGAGGTGCTGCGGGTGGCGGAGGAACGCGCCGCCTACGGCCGCTGAGGCCAGGCCGCCGGGCCTCGGGCCGGTGAGCGGTCCTCGGGCCGGTGAGCGATCCTCGGCCGGTGAGAACCGGCCATACGCGCGGCACCTCTCAGGTGCGCAGCAGCCGCCCGATCGCCTTCGTCGCCTCTTCCACCTTGGCGTCGACCTCGGCACCGCCCTTGACGGCGGCGTCGGCGACGCAGTGGCGCAGGTGCTCCTCCAGGAGTTGCAGGGCGAAGGACTGCAGGGCCTTGGTGGAGGCGGACACCTGGGTGAGTATGTCGATGCAGTAGACGTCCTCGTCGACCATGCGTTGCAGACCCCGGATCTGGCCCTCGATCCGACGCAGTCGCTTGAGGTGCTCGTCCTTCTGCTTGTGGTATCCGTGCACGGGCGCTTCCGGCACGGCTGCCGCGGAGGGCGCCGTCGCGCCGGCCTCGGTGGTCGTCATCGCGTCCTCCTGCTGACTGATACCCCTGGTGGGTATATGGTAACGAACTTTGCTGGGTATAGGGCCCTTGCCCGTGGCGGGTGCCGGACCCCGTGATGATCGTTCTGCCTGATGGGCGACACTGGGGGACGGCCCATTAGCCGTGGCCGGATGATGCGCCTAGCATCAGCCTGACCGAAACCGATGCATCCCGAGGACCCCACGTGCGCTTTCGTCTGACCCCCAGGGAGACGAGCTTCTATGACATGTTTGCCGCGTCCGCGGACAACATCGTCACGGGCTCGAAACTCCTGATGGAACTGCTCGGGGCGGACGCTTCCGCTCGGGCCGAGATCGCAGAGCGTATGCGGGCCGCGGAACACGCCGGTGACGACGCCACACACGCGATCTTCCATCAACTGAACTCCTCGTTCATCACGCCCTTCGACCGCGAGGACATCTACTCGCTCGCCTCGTCCCTCGACGACATCATGGACTTCATGGAGGAGGCCGTCGACCTGGTCGTCCTCTACAACGTGGAGGAACTGCCCAAGGGTGTCGAGCAGCAGATCGAGGTGCTGGCGCGGGCCGCGGACCTGACCGCGGAGGCCATGCCCAACCTGCGCACCATGCAGAACCTGACCGAGTACTGGATCGAGGTCAACCGCCTGGAGAACCAGGCGGACCAGATCCACCGCAAGCTGCTGGCCCATCTCTTCAACGGTAAGTACGACGCGATCGAGGTGCTGAAGCTCAAGCAGATCGTGGACGTACTGGAGGAGGCGGCGGACGCCTTCGAGCACGTCGCCAACACGGTGGAGACCATCGCGGTCAAGGAGTCCTGAGCTAGTTCATGGACACCTTCGCCCTGGTCGTGACCATCGCGGTCGCGCTCTTCTTCACCTACACCAACGGCTTCCACGACTCCGCCAACGCGATCGCCACCTCCGTCTCGACCCGGGCACTGACGCCCCGCGCCGCTCTCGCCATGGCCGCGGTCATGAACCTCGCCGGTGCCTTCCTCGGCAGCGGGGTCGCCAAGACCGTCAGCGAAGGCATCATCCAGACCCCCGAGGGCTCGAAGGGAATGGGCATCCTCTTCGCGGCGCTGGTCGGGGCGATCACCTGGAACCTGGTCACCTGGTACTTCGGCCTGCCCTCGTCCTCCTCGCACGCGCTGTTCGGCGGCATGGTCGGCGCGGCCCTCGCGGGCGGTACGACGGTCTACTGGAGCGGGGTGCTCGACAAGATCGTGATCCCGATGTTCCTGTCCCCGATCGTGGGCCTGATCGTCGGCTACCTGGTCATGACCGCGATCATGTGGATCTTCCGGAAGGCCAACCCGCACAAGGCCAAGCGCGGTTTCCGCATCGCGCAGACCGTCTCGGCGGCGGGCATGGCCCTCGGGCACGGCCTCCAGGACGCCCAGAAGACGATGGGCATCGTGGTGATGGCGCTGGTCATCGCCGACGTCGAGGACTACAGCGACCCGATCCCGGTCTGGGTCAAGCTGGTCTGCGCGGTGATGCTGTCGCTGGGCACGTACGCCGGCGGCTGGCGCATCATGCGCACCCTCGGCCGCAAGATCATCGAGCTCGACCCGCCGCAGGGGTTCGCGGCGGAGACGACCGGTGCGTCGATCATGTTCACCACGGCGTTCCTCTTCAAGGCGCCGATCTCCACGACCCACGTCATCACCTCGGCCATCATGGGCGTCGGCGCGACGAAGCGCGTGAACGCGGTGCGGTGGGGCGTCGCCAAGAACATCGTCCTCGGCTGGTTCATCACGATGCCGGCAGCGGCACTGGTCGCGGCGGCGAGCTTCTGGCTCGTGAACTTGGCGTTCTTGTAGCACGGGGCCGCGCGCCTGGCGCGAACGACTCGGTCCGGTGCGGGACGACGCGAAGGACTCCGTCAGGTGCGCTTACGGCGCGGACGACTCGGTGCGGGCGCGTACGGCGCGGAGGACTCGGTCCGGCGCGGGTACAGCGCGGACGGCAAGGTCCGCTGCGAGTACGGCGGGACGGCAAGGTCCGCTGCGAGTACGGCGGGACGGCAAGGTCCGGTGCGAGTACGGCGGGACGGCAAGGTCCGGTGCGAGTACGGGGGACGACTCGGTCCGGTGCGGGTAAGGGGGGAGGCCGCGCAACCCGGCGCCCACGGGGTGCCGCCGCGCCCACCCGTGCCGCCCCAGCGGCACAACTGCCCGCGGCTCTGGTCGACAGCGACCCGGACAACACGGGTCAGCGGCAATACCCACAGCTTTCCCGACACCGCCAGCCGCGTTGCTCACAACTCTGCCGACGGCAATGCGGACAACGCCGGCCAGCGGCAATCCAGCCCGTCCGGCGCTTGAGGACGAGGCCGTCCAGGCCGAACAGGGTCCGGGGCAGAGCCCCAGGGACCGGGGACGAGGCGCGGCCCCGGGGACGGCGATGGGCCCGCCCCCCGGGAGCCAGGGGGCGGGCCCTTTTTTGCCTCACGGTGGCACCGCCATGCAGCACCGCAAGGGGTCATACAGACCGGTCGGCCTAGCCGAAGCGACCCGAGATGTAGTCCTCGGTGGCCTGCACCGACGGGTTGGAGAAGATCCGCTCCGTGTCGTCGATCTCGATCAGCCGGCCGGGCTGACCGACCGCCGACAGGTTGAAGAACGCCGTACGGTCCGAGACACGCGCGGCCTGCTGCATGTTGTGCGTCACGATGACGATCGTGAAGCGCTCCTTGAGCTCACCGATGAGGTCCTCGATGGCGAGCGTGGAGATCGGGTCGAGCGCCGAGCAGGGCTCGTCCATGAGCAGGACCTTCGGCTCGACCGCGATCGCGCGGGCGATGCACAGCCGCTGCTGCTGACCACCGGACAGACCCGAACCGGGCTTGTTCAGACGGTCCTTGACCTCGTTCCAGAGGTTCGCGCCCTTGAGCGACTTCTCCACGACGTCGCTCAGCTGGCTCTTCTTGTAGTTGCCGTTCAGGCGCAGACCCGCCGCCACGTTGTCGAAGATCGACATGGTGGGGAAGGGGTTCGGCCGCTGGAACACCATGCCGATCTCACGCCGCACCGACACCGGGTCGATGTGGGCGCCGTAGAGGTCCTCGTCGTCCAGCAGCACCTTGCCCTCGACCCGGCCGCCCGAGGTGACCTCGTGCATACGGTTGAGCGTGCGCAGGAACGTCGACTTGCCACAGCCCGACGGGCCGATGAAGGCCGTCACCGAGCGCGGCTCGACCGTCATCGAGATGTCTTCGATCGCCTTGTGGGAGCCGTAGTAGGCGGTGAGTCCGCTTACGTCGATTCGCTTGGACATGACTACTTCACTTCCAGAATCTTCAGTCGCCGAGGGCCGCGTCAGCGACCGGTCTTCGGGGCCTTCCAGCGGGCGATGCCGCGGGCCACCAGGTTCAGGATCATCACGAAGGCGATCAGCGTCAGCGACGCCGCCCAGGCCCTGTCGTACGCCGCACTCGAACCAGCGCTCTGCGAGTACTGCTGGTAGATGTACAGCGGCAGCGAGGCCTGCGCACCCTCGAAGGGGTTGGCGTTGATGAACGGGTTGCCGAACACCAGCAGCAGCACCGGCGCGGTCTCGCCCGCGATACGGGCCACCGACAGCATGATGCCGGTGGTGATGCCGCCGATCGCGGTCGGAAGGACCACCTTCAGGATCGTGCGCCACTTCGGGATACCCAGCGCGAGGGAGGCCTCGCGCAACTCGTTCGGGACGAGTTTGAGCATCTCCTCGGTGGAGCGCACGACCACCGGCATCATCAGGATCGCCAGTGCGAGCGAGCCGGCGAAGCCGAAGGGCTGCATGTCGAACATCAGCATGAGGCTGAGGATGAACAGACCGGCGACGATCGACGGGATACCCGTCATGACGTCGACGAAGAAGGTGACGGTCCGGGCGAGGTTGCCCCGCCCGTACTCCACCAGGTAGATCGCGGTGAGCACACCGATCGGCGCACCGATCACGGTGGCGAGCCCGACCTGCTCGAGGCTGCCGAGGATGGCGTGGTAGATACCGCCGCCCGGCTCGGAGTCGGCGACCACACCCATGGAGTGGGTCAGGAAGTAGACGTCCAGGACCTTCACACCGCGCTGCACGGTCACCCAGATCAGGGAGACCAGCGGAATCAGGGCGATGAGGAAGGCGACCCAGACGAGCGAGGTGGCGATGCGGTCCTTGGCCTGACGGCGGCCCTCGACGCGCGCGGCGATGACGTACGTGCCGAAGACGAAGAGGAGCGCGGCGATCAGGCCCCACTGGACGCGGCTGTCCAGGCCGGCGCCCAGGCCGATGGCGATCGCGAGGACGACGGAGCCTCCGGCGATGGCCCACGGGGACCAGCTGGGCAGGCTGGCACCGCGCAGGGTGCTGCGCCGCTTGTCGCTGACGACGGCTGCGTGGCTCATGCGTTGGCCCCCGAGTACTCCTTGCGGCGGGCGATGATCATGCGGGCCGCGCCGTTGACCAGCAGGGTGATGACGAACAGGACCAGACCGGAGGCGATGAGCGCGTCACGGCCGAATTCCGTCGCCTCACTGAACTTGCTGGCGATGTTCTGGGCGAACGTTCCGCCGCCCGGGTTGAGCAGGCTGGCCTGGATGTCGAAGCTCGGCGAGAGCACCGTGGCGACGGCGATCGTCTCACCGAGCGCACGGCCGAGGCCGAGCATCGAGGCCGAGATGACGCCGGAGCGGCCGAACGGCAGGACGGACATCCGGATGACTTCCCAGCGCGTGGCGCCGAGAGCCAGAGCCGCTTCCTCGTGCATCTGCGGGACCTGGCGGAAGACCTCGCGGCTCACGTTGGTGATGATCGGAAGGATCATGATCGCGAGCAGGATGCCGACGGTGAGCATCGAGCGGGGCGCGCCCTCGTCCCAGGAGAAGACGCCGGTCCAGCCGAAGAACTCGTTCAGCCAGCCGAACAGGCCGTTCATGTGCGGTACGAGGATCAGGGCGCCCCAGAGGCCGTACACGATCGACGGCACGGCGGCGAGCAGGTCGATCACGTACCCGATGGTGCCGCCGAGCTTGCGCGGCGCGTAGTGCGTGATGAACAGCGCGATGGCGACAGCGATCGGGACGGCGATGACCATGGCGACGAGCGAGGAGACGACCGTGCCGAAGGCCAGCACCGCGATGCCGAAGGCCGGCGGCTGAAGGCCGGTGTTCCACTCGAAGGCGGTGAGGAAGTTGGCGTCGTCCTTGCTGATCGCGAGGGAAGCGCGGTAGGCGAGGAAGGCGGCGATCGCGCCCATGATCACGAGCAGCAGGATGCCCGACCCACGGGACAGACCGAGGAAGATTCGGTCACCGGGCCGGGTGGCGCCACGTGTGGCGCGCTTGCGCTGAGCCTCGGAGGGCCGGGGCGTCGGGGGTGGAACGTGTGTGTTCTGTGTAGATATATCCATCGGGTTTCTCCGGTCTGCGGAGCCACTCGGTCGGAGCAGCTCGGCGGAGCCGTCCGTACCTACGGCGGCTCCTGGCGGCGGTGCACCGGACGGCGCGGTCCGGTCCCGGGCTCCCAGGACCGGACCGCGCCTTCAGATCAGCTCAGGCCCTCGATGGTGGTGCGGACCTTGGCGTTGATTTCGGCCGGGATGGGCGCGTAGTCGATGCCGGAGAGGACACCCTGGCCCTGCTCGCTGGCGATGTAGCGGAGGAACGCCTTCGTGGCGGGAAGGGTGTCCGCCTTGTTGCCCTTGTCACAGACGATCTCGTACGTGACCAGGGTAAGCGGGTAGGCGCCGTCAGCCTTGGTGGCGTAGTTCAGCTTGAGCGACAGGTCGCTGCCCGTGCCGACGACCTTGGCGTCCGCGATGGCCTTGGTGGAGCCCTCGGAGGAGGCCTTCACCGGGGCGGAGGCGCCGGTGTCGACGGAGACCGTGCCCAGACCGTCCTTGGCGTAGGACAGCTCCATGTAGCCGATGGCACCGTTGGTCTGCTTGACGCCCGCGGCGACACCGGAGGAACCGGACGCCGACTGGCCGCCCTTGGCCTGCCAGGCCTTACCGCCGGAGTACTTCCAGTTGTCCGGGGTGGTGGCGATCAGGTACTTGGTGAAGTTGTCCGTGGTGCCGGACTCGTCCGAGCGGTGGAACGCCTGGATCTTCAGGTCGGGGAGCTTGGCGCTGGGGTTCAGCTTCTTGATCGCGGCGTCGTTCCACTTGGCGATCTTGCCATCGAAGATCTTCGCGATGGTCGGAGCGTCGAGGACGAGGTCCTCCACGCCGTCCAGCTTGTACGCCACGGCGATGGGGCCGCCGACCATCGGGAGGTCGATGCCGGTGCCGTCCTTGCAGACCGACTTCGAGGCGGTGACCTCTTCGGGCTTCAGCGCGGAGTCGGAACCGGCGAAGGCGACCTGGCCCTGCGTGAACGCGGTGACGCCGGCGCCGGAGCCGCCGCCCTTGTAGTTGATCTGAACGCCGTTGCAGGCCGCGGTGAACTGCTTGACCCACGCGTCGATGGCGTTCTTCTGAGCGGAGGAGCCGTCGGCGAGGAGCTGACCCTTGGCGTCGTCACACTTGATGCTGCTGGCGTCCGTGGTGGCGGAGGCGCTGCTGCCACCGGTGCCGCTGCTGGTGTCGTCCGAGCCGCACGCCGTGAGGGCCAGGGCGCCAGAGACGGCGAGAGCGCCGAGAGCGAGAGCCCGCCGGTTCATGCGCTGAAGCTTCACTTGAGGAAATTCCTTCCAGGAGCCGTCGGCCTGTCCGACGGCGTGCGTTGACTGATCGATGAGAGGCGCAGATGAACTGTGCGTCCCGCATCGGGTAAGGCCGAAATTAGGCAGATCAGGTGAAGCCGCCTACGGCCACAGGTGAACGGAGGGTGAACCCCTGAGGGCGGTGTGGTTAGGTCACGGAATGCTCACAGGGAGAACACGTGGAGGTCCCGACGATATGCCCGTTCATGCCCGTCTCCGCCGCACGGTGTGACATGCGGCTCCACCGTCCTGCCAGGGGAACCTTTCGCCCGGGGCACTCGTCTCGTCCGACGAGAAACCGGCAGGAGGCCACATGGAACGGCGTACGTTCATAGCAGGCGGCACGGCCGCGATAGCGGCGGTCGTGACGGCCGGGTGCAAAGGCGGGGAAACGGGGTCGTCCGCGGCCTCGCAGGGCACTCCACCCCCGACCACCGGAGCCTCCGTCGGAGCCTCCGCCACCCCCTCTCTCCGCACCACGGCCGCGTCCGTCCCCGCGAACTGGACCGCGCTCGCCCACGACCTGGACGGCATCCTGGTCCGCCCCGGCGACGCCAAGTGGCAGACGGCCCACCAGCTCTACAACACCCGCTTCGACACCCTGAAGCCGACGGCGGTCGCCTATGTCGCCCACGCCGACGACATCCGCACGACCCTCGCCTACGCCCGCGCCCACCACCTTCAGGTCGCGATCCGCAACGGCGGCCACTCCTACGCGGGCTGGTCCTCCGGCGACGGCCGCCTGATCGTCGACGTCTCCAAGCTCAACCGGGTCCGCAGCAGCGGCAGCACCGCGGTCGTCGGCGCGGGCGCCAAGCTGATCGACGTCTACCGCGGGCTCGCCGCGAAGGGCGTGACGATCCCGGCGGGCTCGTGCCCGACCGTGGGCGTCTCCGGTCTGGTGCTGGGCGGCGGCCATGGCGTGGCCTCGCGCGCGTACGGCCTGACCTGCGACAGCCTCACCCAGGCGACCCTGATCACCGCCGACGGCAAGCAGCTGACCGCCAACGCCACCGAGAACAAGGACCTCTTCTGGGCCCTGCGCGGCGCGGGCAACGGCAACTTCGGCGTCGTCACCGAACTCCAGTTCCGCACCCACGCCGCCCCCCAGGCCGTCACCGGATACCTGACCTGGCCGTGGGCCAAGGCGGCCGCGGTGATCAAGGCCTGGCAGGAGTGGGGACCGTCCCAGCCGGACGAGATCTGGTCCTCGCTGCACCTGGAGAACGGCAGCGGCACCCCCAAGATCTCCGTCGCGGCCTTCTCCCTCGGCACGTACGGCGAGCTCCAGAACGCGGTCGACCGTCTCGCCGACCGGGTCGGCGCCCCGGCGAGCAGCGTCTCGCTCCGCCGCCGCGGCTACGAGGAGGCGATGGAGATCTACGCGGGCTGCTCCTCCTTCGCCACCGACCCCCAGTGCCATCTGCCGGGCTCGACCCCGGGCCGCTCCCCGCAGGGCGCGCTGGGCCGCGAGACGTACGCGGCGCGCTCGGACTTCTTCGACCGCTCCCTGTCCACGGCCGGCATCCAGACCCTGCTCACCCAGATCAGCTCGGCCCGCGGCGGCGCCGGCAGCATCGCGCTCACCGCCCTCGGCGGCGCGGTCAACCGGGTCTCGCCCACCGCGACGGCCTTCGTGCACCGCCGCTCACGCATGCTGGCGCAGTACATAGCCTCCTGGGGAGCCGGGTCCTCGGGCAGCACGGCCCAGTCCTGGCTGACGACGGCCCACCGCGCGATGAAGCCCTACGCCTCGGGCGCGGCCTACCAGAACTACACGGACCCGACCCTGACGGACTGGCGCAAGGCGTACTACGGCCAGGCGGCGACGCGTCTGGCCAAGCTGAAGAAGCAGTACGACCCGAATCGTTTCTTCACCTACCCGCAGGCGCTGTAGCCAACGGCCCGCGAGCGCCACGCCCACCCGCTCGCGGGCCCCCGAAGCCGACGGCACGCGGGCCCCCACACTCAACCGCTCCCCAGACACCTGTGCACGTACGCCCGCGGGCTGCTCTCCAGACGCCTCTACGACCGCGACCTCCAGGACAGCTGCTCGCGCCCCCTAGGAAAGCTGGTCGCGGTCGCCCCTGGACGACTGCCCCGCAGCGCTGAGAAGCCACCGTGCGCCTGCGCCCAACCGCTGTAGACAGCCCAGCTCAGGGCACCTCCGCGCCTGCGCCGTAGACCGCCCCCGGCCCTCGCCACCTGCGCCGCAGACCGTTCCAGGCCCCCGCCTGCGCCGCTACGACCCCCAGCCCCGACCCGCCTGCGCCGCAAACGCTCCCAGGGCCCCCGCCCCCAGTCGCCGCAGGCGCCGCAGCCGTGCTCAAGCCGCGAGGTCGCGTTCCTCTGTTCCGGTCGTGGGCGCGCTGCGCGCACCCGGGACCACCGCGTCCCCGCCGTCCCCCGGCGACCGCCGCCGAATCAGGCGTCCGGCCCTCGGCGCCTGCTCCACGGCCTTCACCACCGGGGTGAGCATCAGCGTGGCCAGCGGCGACAGCAGCAGGGCCACCGCCGTGCCGAGCGCGAAGCCGCCGACGACGTCGGTCGGGTAGTGCACGCCCATGTACACGCGGCAGAACCCTTCCAGCAGCGCCAGCCCGATCCCGGCGAGCCCGAACCGCCGGTTCGCGACGAACAGCCCGACGCCCATCGCCATGGTGATCGTCGCGTGGTCGCTCACGAAGGAGTAGTCGGTCTTGCCGGAGACGAGGACATCGAGTCCCTGGTGGTCGCGGAAGGGCCGAGGCCGCTCCACGAACCCCCGTATCGGCACGTTCACCAGCACCGCGATGCCCGCCGCAAGCGGCGCCCAGACCAGCCCGGCCACGGTCGGGGCGGCTTCGTCCCCGCCCCGACGGCGCACGGTCCACCAGCACCAGATCACCAGCACCACCATGGCGGCCAGCAGCCCGTACTCGCCGACGAGCTCGACCCCGCGGTCGAACCAGTGCGGCGCGTCCTTGGCGAGACCGTTGATGTCGTAGAGCAGGTCGACGTCGGGGTTCGACCCGGATTCAGCGAGTCCAGCCATGGCGCTGTGGCCCCTTCGTCGTTCTCCCGGGCGCACTTCACGTGCGCCGCTGCTGCCCACCCCCGTGGTCCGTGGATCCGTTTCCGTTCCGCCGCGCGCACCCGCGCACGTGACACGTGCCGACTCCCGCCGGCGGGGCTACCCCCACAGGAACGCACGGCCCCGCTCAGTACGTTCCACACTCCACCGAATGATCACGCAGACGTTATCGAAGAGAGATACATCGCCGCAGCTCAGGGGGTGGGTTCACGCTCGGTTCATACCGTGGTCGGCAGCGCTTTCGCGCCATCTTCGGTGACCCGCGTGGCACCGAAGTACTCGGACGTGTCGATCGGGTCGAACCGGATCACGGCACCCGTTCTCGGCGCGTCGATCATGTACCCGCCACCCACGTAGATCCCCACGTGGTGGATGGCCCGCGAATCGGTGAGGTCGTGGGAGAAGAACACCAGGTCCCCGGGGAGCAGTTCGGAGCGCTTGGGGTGCGGCCCGGCGTTGTACTGGTCGTTGGCGACCCGAGGCAGCGTGATCCCCACGCTCGCGTAGGAGGCCTTGGTCAGCCCCGAGCAGTCGAACCGTCCGCCCTGGTCAGCGGTGCCGTTGCCGCCCCAGAGATAGGGGGTGCCGAGCTTCTTCTGCGCGTAGTAGATGGCTCCCGCGGCCTGCTTCGACGGATCGACCCGGCTGACCGGCGCGGCGAAGGAGTCCTCCAGCGTCGTGATCGTCTTCACGTAGTTCCGGGTCTCCCGGTACGGCGGGACGCCCCCGTACTTGATGACCGCGTAGGCCCCCGCGTTGTACGCGGCGAGCATGTTGTCCGTGGCGTTCCCCGGCACGTCCTTCACGTACGACGCGAGTTGGCAGTCGTACGAAGCGGCCGACGGAATCGCGTCATTCGGATCCCACACGTCGCGGTCGCCGTCCCCGTCCCCGTCGATGCCGTGGGTGGCCCACGTCCCGGGGATGAATTGCGCTATCCCCTGCGCGGCGGCCGGGCTCTTGGCACTCGGGTTGAACCCGCTCTCCTGGTAGAGCTGGGCGGCGAGCAGCGCCGGGTTGAGCGCCGGGCACAGGTTGCCCCACCTCTGCACGAGCGTCTGGTACGCGGCGGGCACGGCCCCCTTGGCCAGCGCCCTGGCTCCGCCGCCCACCCCGCCCGCGAGGTTCCCGGCGACGACGTACACCGCGATGACGAGCACCATCACGAAGGCGAGACCGGCACCGCCGACAGCGGTGACCACGACCCACGTCTTACGCACCGTCAACCGCCCCTCACCGACCGGGAGTCCGCCCACGTCAGTGTAGAGGCGGCCCCGCCACAGCGGGGTGATCATGGCCAAGGTCGACGCGTCCGCGCGCGTCGGCGGCTAGAAACCGCTCACCGCGTCCTCGTACAACTCCCGGGCCTCGCTCCCGAACACCACGCTGTACGAGATGTCGGCGGTGTTCCCGCCCCGCTCGTGGCCGCCGAGCACGCCGACGAGCTGGCGGTCACCGTTCACCCAGGGGCTGCCGCTGGTGCCACCGCTGAACTCGGGGCAGCCGACGCGCTGTTGGCGGGACCCGAGCGCGGTGGGCTTGTCGGTGCAGCTGACGGGCACCTCGCGGGCGTCGGGATACCCGGTGAGGGTCACCGCGGTCGCGCCGGTGGCCACCCCCGCGGCGAACCGGTTGGCACCGACGACATCCTCGACCCGCTTCTCGCCCTTCCCGCCGCCGGCACCCTCGTCTCCCCCGGCTCCCCCGGCTCCCGCACCTCCCGCGCCCGCTTCATCCCCCTGCCGCTCGACGACGGCGAAGGCGACGTCACTGTCCTCGCCCCGCACGTCGGCCGGTCCGTCGCCCGGTACGTCGCCCGGTACGTCGCCCCGCCCGTCGGCCCACACGTCCGGCAGGAACCGCCGCCGGACCGTCCACACCCCGTAGGGCGCCTCGCCGTCCCGGTACCCCGGTACGAAGACGAACGCCCCGCTCCTCCCGGCGAGACAGTGCGCCGCCGTGACGATGAGGTCGCGGTCCGGGCTGTGCACCACGGAGGCGGTGCAGAAGTGTCCGCCGACGAGTCCTGCGGCCCGCCCGGCGGGGAAGAGCGCCCCGACCCGGGCGGCGGGCCCGGTCGCCGTCGCGACGGCGGTCACCCCGAGAGGACCGGTCCCGTCGCCCGCGGCCGCCGTCGAGGCCGACGCGGCGGCCAGCAGCACGAGCGCGCCGAGCAGCGCGTGCCTACGGGTGCCCAGGATGCCGAGCGTGCGCTTCACCGGGCCCACCTTGACCCATGAAGGCGGCCGGGGAGAAGGCCCGGAGTGGGACGGCCGGTCGCCCAACCCGCCCCCGGGGACCGGGTTCAGGCCCCCACGCCCACCGCGAACCGCACACCCGTCAGCTCCTGCGACGCCTCCCACAGCCGCCGTGCCGTCACCGGGTCGCTCGCCGCGGCCGTCCGCCCGACCAGCGTCGGGACGCCCCGCATCTCCGCCAGACCGCTCGGACCGACGTAACTCGCGCCGGGCAGGTCCCGCGTGGCGGCGTACAGCGTGGGCAGGGCACCCGCCCGGTCGTCCTGGGCCAGGAACCGGTTGCCGACCGTCATGGCCACCCGGGCGAAGGGGTTCGACACCCGGCCCTGGAGGTTCGTGGCGGCCCAGCCCGGGTGGGCCGCGAGGGCCCGGACCGGTGAGCCGGACTCGGTCAGCCGGCGCTGGAGTTCCAGGGTGAACAGGAGGTTGGCCAGTTTGGACTGGGCGTAGGCGCGCTGCGGGGTGTAACGCCCGGTCAGGTCGAGGTCGTCGAAGTGGATGCCGTCCGCCATGCGGTGCGCGCCGGAGGCGACGGTGACGACGCGATCCGTGAGGTGGGGCAGGAGGAGATTCGTCAGCGCGAAGTGTCCGAGGTGGTTGGTGCCGAACTGCATCTCGAAGCCGTCCTTCGTGCGCAGTTCCGGCAGCATCATCACGCCCGCGTTGTTGACCAGCAGGTCCAGCGGGCCCGTCCACGACGCGGCGAACTCCCGTACCGAGGCCAGGTCCGCGAGGTCCAGCCGGCGCACCTCCGTGGAGCCGCGCACGGCCGCCGCCGCGGCCCGGCCGCGCTCCGGGTCCCGTACGGCGAACACGACGTGCGCACCGGCCCCGGCCAGCGCCTCCGCGGCGGCGCGGCCGATGCCGCTGTTGGCGCCGGTGACGACGGCGATGCGGCCGGACAGGTCGGGAAGGTCGAGGGCAGGGCCACCCCGCGCCTTCTTGCCGTTCTCGTCGATCTTCTCGTTCTTGCTCTGATTCCGGGTCTTCATGTGGTCAGCCATGCCGCCAATGTAGGCGGCGACAACAATGATGTCAACGACAACATTGTTGGCAGTGCCATCTATGCTGACAGTGACAACATCGGGATACGATGGTGCGCATGCCCCAGCGCCCCTACCACCACGGAGACCTGCGCACCGCGCTCCTCGACAGCGCCGAGCGGACCCTGCGCGAGCGGGGGACGGCCGCGCTGTCCCTGCGCGAACTGGCCCGCGAGACCGGTGTGAGCCACGCCGCCCCCGGCCGGCACTTCAAGGACAAGCAGGCCCTGCTCGACGCCCTCGCGCTCTCCGGGTACGAGCGGCTGGCCCAGTCCCTGGAGGCCGCCGACGACCCCGCGCTGCCGCTCGAACCACGGCTGACCGCGCTGGCCCGGGCGTATCTGGGCTTCGCCGTCGGCAACGCCGCGCTGCTGGAGCTGATGTACGCGCGCAAGCACGACACCGACCTCTCCGAGCAGCTGGCCTCGGCCGTCGACCGGTCGGTGGGCTCCTTCGAGCGGCTGATCTCCGGCGCCCAGCAGCGGGGCGAGATCGTCGAGGGCGACTCCGGGCACATCACCCTCGTCGCGGCCGCCGGCATCCAGGGCCTGGCCGCGTTCACCGCCAACGGCAGCCTCGACCCGGAGGTCGCCCTGGCCGGCGTGGACGAGTACGTGCACCACGTCCTGCACGGCCTCAAGCCCCGCTGACCCAGGCCCGGTTGGAGCCCCCGGCGTCGCCACCGCGGACCGGGGGGTCGACGAGGGCGGGCGCGACGAGCACCCGGCGGCCCTCAGGCCGACCGGGACGCCCCGGAGGGAAACGCGGCCCACGTCGACTGACGCACAGTCACCACCGCACGCCACCAGCGGCCGTGAGGTCCCGTCCGCCGTACCCGATAACCTTCATCCCGAGAACATCGACGCGAAAAAGGGACAACGACGGAACCACACCACAGGTTCCGCTCCGACTTCATTGCCCGGCGTGACCAGGCGTGATACACAGAGTGACCATACGGCCCTTCGCCAGGTGTTCGTACGAAACCCGCCAACCAATGACGCCAAGTCGACATACGACAGCGCCATTGTCGGCGACAATGAGGCCTGACCTCTGCACACCGCAGGGGCCCTCGGAACTACCCACCAGGGGCGGTGACTTACATGCTCTTTGCGGCCGACAAGGGAGACATCAACACCATCATCGGCGGGATCGCTCCGGACTGGGGCCCCTTCGGCAGCCTGGGCAACGAGGCCAAGGTGATGATCGAGGTCGTGATGGCGGTCGCCATCCTGCTCTGCCTCGGCATCGCCGTATGGGGCGCCGCCAAGCAGCGCATCGGCGCGACGGCTCTGCGCGACACCTTCAGCGCGGAACAGGGCAAGGGCCTCATCATCGCCGGCCTCACGGGCGTCTTCATCATCGGCTCACTCGGCACGCTGTTCACCATCGTGTACGGCATGGCCGTCTAGCCCCGCTCCTCCCGGGCGCGCCCGGTCCCACCTCCACCCCACCCGCCCGTCGTGCCCACCGGCTGAGGTTGCGTTTCCCTGATGTCGAGTCACCACACCGCGCCCGCGCGGAAACCAGCGCGGCTACCGTCGTACTTCCATGCTTTTCGGTACGAGGCCGAGGGGGCGTACGCGACATGAGCCTCGGGGACGATCACGGCTACGGCGACACCACGCGCACCGGTGCCGACGGCGGCTACGGGGGCAGCGGCCAGACCCGCACCCGCCTGCCCGACGGCGACCCCTACGGGGGCGCCCGACGCGGCGGCCGCTCCTCCTCCCGGAGCCTGGTCACGGTGGTCGGCGTGGTGGTGCTGCTCGTCGCGGCGATCGCCTTCGCCAACCGTGGAGGAGACGACCCCGCGGACACCGACGGCAGCGGAACGGCAAGCGCGGGCGACAGCCGACCCCGGACGTCGTCGACCGCGGCGAGCGGCACGAAGCCGGTGGAGTCGAGGGCGGGCGGGATCCCCTCGGGGTTCGCCGACACCCAGCAGGGCGCCCAGTCCGCCGCGGCGAACTACTCCGTGGCCCTCGGCTCGACCGGCATGTTCCGCAAGGACAGCCGGCACGCCTTCGTCGACGCCCTCTACACCTCCGGAGCGGCCACCCGGCTCCAGGCCCCGATGGACCGGGCCTACTCGGCCGACTTCCTCGGCAAGCTCGGGCTCGACGCCAACGGCAAGGCCCCGCAAGGCAGCACGTTCGTCTCCCGGGTGATCCCGGTGGGCACGACCGTCCACGCGTACGGCAACACCACCGCCAAGGTCGCGGTCTGGTGCATGGGGCTCATCGGGATGTCGGGGGACGACTCCACCGACCCCGTCACCTCCACCTGGAAGACCTGGACGTTCGACCTGCAGTGGTCCGGCGGCGACTGGAAGATCACCGCGGACTCCCAGCAGGACGGCCCCGCCCCGGTCCCGGGCGACGACCAGGCCGCCAGCTCCGACGAGATCAGCAAGGCCATCGAGGAGTACGGAGGGTTCACGTATGCCCGGTAACGCGCACCGCGTGCTCAGGCTCGCCGGAATCGTCACGGCCGTACAGACGTCGGCCGTGCTGCTGGCGACCCGCGCCTTCGCCGCGCCCACACCCAGCCCGTCGCCGTCACCCTCGGGCTCGCCGTCGCCGTCCGGGAACAGCGACTGCCGTCTCATCGTGGGCGACGCCAAGAAGTACTGCGAACGCGGCAACGCCCCCTCCGGCAGCACCGCCCCCAGCACCACCGACACCCTCGACCCCCTCTCCTCCCTCGCCAAGGGCTGTGCCGACGCCGCGTCCTGGACCGTCGACAAGCTCAGCGAGGCCGTGAAGGACACCGCGAACGTCGACTTCACGAACCCCAAGTTCCTTCAGCAGTACGCGGTCGTCTTCGCCGCGTCGACCGTCCTGACGCTGCTGCTGTGGCTGCTGGCGGTCGCCAAGCGGGCCGTGCGCGGGGTCCCCCTGACCACCGCCATCTCCGAGGCCGTCGGCTTCCTCTGGCTCACCGTGCTGGCCTCCGCCTTCACCCCGCTGATCCTCTACACGGTCGTCTCGGCGACCGACGGCATCACCGAGGTCCTCGCGAAGACCACCGGCAACCAGACCGACTCGTTCTTCGGCAACTTCTCCAGCGCCCTCGCCAAGGGCGAGAACATCGGCGGCGGCCCGATCATGCTGATCGTGGTGTCCCTCGTCTCCATCCTCGCCGCCGGCGTCCTGTGGCTCGAGCTGGTCATCCGCGCCGCGCTCCTCTACGTCGGCGCCCTCCTCGGCACCGTCGTCTACGCCGGCATGGTCGACAAGAACCTGTGGGGCCACGTCCGCCGCTGGGCCGGGATCATGATCGCCGTGATCCTGGTCAAACCGGTCATCGTCATCGTGCTCGGCCTCGCCGGCGCCCTGTCCACCGACGAAGGCCCCGACGCCTTCTCCGCCGTGGTCTCCGGTCTCGCGATCATCCTGCTCGCCATCTTCGCCAGCGCGATGATCTACCGCTTCGTCCCCGGCTTCGGCGACGAGATCGCCAACTCCCGCAACAACCGCATCATGCAGGGCGCCGAGGGCAAGGCCGCGGCCGTCATGAGCTCCCCGGCGACCCTGGTCGCGCAGGGCATCAAGACGCACAGCACCCGCGCCGACAACAACGGCGGCGGAGGCCAGTCCGGTTCCAACGGCCCCCGCCCGGCCAACCCCGCCTCCGGCGGAGTGGCAGCGCACAGCACGCGCACCCCGAACGGAGGCGGCGGATCTGTCCCCTCCGCCGCACCCGCGCCGCGCTCCCCCAGCAGCCCGGCGAATTCCCCGCACGCCGGCAACACCCGCAACAGCAGTACCAACCGCACGGGAGGTGAAGGGCGTTGACGACCGAGTCCCACCTGTCCCATCCGATCACGCCCCGCCGTTCATATCTGATCGGCCGCGCCCGGCCGAACGCGATCGTCGGCCGCAACCGCGAGTCCGGCGAGATCGCGCTCATCGTCGTCGGCGCGTTCCTCGGCATGATGTGCGGGCTGCTCGTCCCCGTCCTGTCCCTGCGCATCGTGCTGCTGACCGGCTTCCCGATGCTCGCCCTCGCCGCCGTCTACGTGCCGTACAAACAGCGCACGTTCTACCGGTGGTTCGAGGTCAACCGCAGCTACAAGAGGACCCTTCGCCGGGGCACCGCGTACCGCTCCTCCGTCATGGAGGCGGGCACCCGGGTCGACGGACGGGAGATCGAGATCGGGCCGCCGCCCGGCATCGGCCGCATCAGCTGGCTGGCCGCGCCCTTCGGCCCCGACGAGATCGCCGTCCTCCTGCACGCCGACCGACGTACGGTCACCGCGGCGATCGAGATCGAGGGGCCCGGCGTCGGCCTGCGCGACAGCGAGGACCAGGAGGCCCTCGTCGACCGCTTCGGCACGCTCCTCAAGCACGTGGCGAACGGCGACGGCTTCGTCACCCGCCTCCAGATGCTCGCCCGCACCCTCCCCGCCGACCCGGACGCCCACGCCAAGGACGTGTCCGTCCGCGGCGACGAGAAGGCACCGGGATGGCTGACCCAGTCGTACGAGCAGCTCCAGTCGATGGTGTCCACCAGCAGCGAGCAGCACCGCGCCTACCTCGTCGCCTGCATGCACTTCAACCGCGAACTGGCCGCCGAGGCACAGGCCATGGCCCGCACGGCACGCCCCACGGCCGGCCGCAAGCTCGACCGTGACGCGGGACTCGCCGTCGTCATGGCCCGCGAGCTCACCGACATCTGCTCCCGCCTCCAGGAAGCGGACATCCGGGTCCGCCAGCCGCTGGGCCAGGGCCGCCTCGCGTCCCTGATCCACTCCATGTACGACCCGGACCACCCCATGGACCACATCCAGGCGATGACCAAGCGCAACGCCTGGCCGGCCGAGCTCGACGCCATGGAGCCCACCTACCTCCAGGCGAAGACCCGCGAGTCCTCCACCCGCGCCCCCTGGTGCCACGCCACCGCCTGGGTCAAGGAGTGGCCGATGACCCCGGTCGGCGTCAACTTCCTGGCGCCCCTGCTGGTCCACACCCCGGATGTCATCCGCACGGTCGCCGTCACGATGGACCTCGAACCCACCGAGGTCGCCATCGAGCGCATGCTGACGGAGAAGACGAACGACGAGGCGGAGGCGTCCCGCGCCGCCAAGATGAACCGCACCGTCGACCCGCGTGACGTGGCCGCCCACGGCCGCCTCGATCAGCGTGGCGAGGACCTCGCCAGCGGCGCGGCCGGCGTCAACCTGGTCGGCTACATCACCGTCTCCTCCCGCAACCCCGAGGCACTCGCCCGCGACAAGCGGACCATAAGGGCCTCGGCCGGCAAGTCGTATCTGAAACTGGAGTGGTGCGACCGTGAGCACCACCGCGCCTTCGTGAACACACTTCCCTTCGCCACCGGCATTCGGAGGTAGGACCTGATGCGGGATCCGCTGTCCGTCCTCACCGACGCCTTCACGTCCTTCCTCTTCGGGAAGGTCGAGACGACCCGGCTCCCGGTGCGCACCTCGACGGGCCAGGCCCAGGCGGTCTATCTCCCCACCGCCGCCCCCGGCCTCGGCGACTCCGGCGTCATCATCGGCCGCGAGGTCTACTCCGGGAAGGGCTACATCTACGACCCCTTCCAGCTCTACGGCCAGCAGTTGCCGGCCCCCCACTGGCTCGTCCTCGGCGAGTCCGGCAACGGCAAGTCGGCCCTGGAGAAGACGTACGTCCTACGGCAACTGCGCTTCCGCGACCGCCAGGTCGTCGTCCTGGACGCGCAGGGCGAGGACGGGGTCGGCGAATGGAACCTCATCGCCCAGGAGCTGGGAATAACTCCCATCCGCCTGGATCCGACGGCCGCCCTGGACCACGGAATCCGCCTCAACCCGCTCGACCCCTCCATCACGACGACGGGCCAGCTGGCGCTGCTGCGCACCATCATCGAGGTCGCAATGGGCCACGGCCTGGACGAACGCTCCGGCTTCGCCCTCAAGGTCGCCCACGCCTACGTCAACGAGACGGTCGTCGAACGCCAGCCGGTCCTGACCGACATCGTCGAGCAACTGCGCCACCCGGAACCGGAGTCGGCCGAGGCGATGAACGTCGCCATAGACGACGTACGGGCCTGGGGCCTGGACGTCGCCCTGGTCCTGGACCGCCTGGTCGACGGTGACCTGCGCGGCATGTTCGACGGGCCGACGACGGTCGGCATCGACCTGGACGCGCCGCTGATCGTCTTCGACCTCTCCCACATCGACCGCAACTCCATCGCCATGCCGATCCTGATGGCGATCGTCGGCGTCTGGCTCGAACACACCTGGATCCGCCCCGACCGGAAGAAGCGCATCTTCCTGGTCGAGGAGGCCTGGCACATCATCAACAGCCCCTTCGTGGCCCAGCTGTTCCAGCGGCTGCTGAAGTTCGGACGCCGTCTCGGCCTGTCCTTCGTGGCCGTCGTCCACCACCTGTCCGACGTGGTGGACGGAGCGGCGGCGAAGGAGGCTGCGGCCATCCTGAAGATGGCGTCGACCCGGACGATCTACGCCCAGAAGGCCGACGAGGCGAGGGCGACGGGCCGGGTCCTGGGGCTGCCGCGCTGGGCCGTCGAGATCATCCCCACGCTCACCCCCGGCATCGCGGTCTGGGACGTCAACGGCAATGTCCAGGTGGTCAAACACCTGGTCACCGAGACGGAACGCCCGCTGGTCTTCACCGACCGGGCGATGACGGAGTCGTCCAGCGACCTGATCTCCAACGACGACGCGCTGCGCGCCGCCGAACTGGAGGCGGAGGAAAGGGCGGCGGCCTTCATGGAACAGCACCTGAGCGACCTGGACGGCTCGTCCGAGTCGACGGTGGCGTAGAAGGGGTTTCCCTGGCATGAGACCGGACGACCGCCCGAGCTCCGAGGGGGGTATTCCCGACGGCCTGCTGGTCGGGATACTCGCGTTCCTCCTCGGCATGACCCTGCTGGTGTGGTCGGCCACCGGCCTGGCCGGCCTGTTCGCCCACGGCTCCTGGCCCACCGGGGTCACCTTCACCCGTACACCGATGGCCATGCGCCAACTGATCGCCCAGCCGCACGACATGCCCGGTGCCTGGCCGGACACGCCCCCGGCCCACCTCTCCGGATACGGCCTCTTCTGGGGCCTGTTCATCGGCCAGTTGATGGTCCTGCTCGTGCTGACCGTCTTCGTGGTGGGAACGCTGGCCCGCTGGCGCGCGGGCCGCGCGAGAAGACGCGCAGCGGCGGCGGCCGGTGCCCCGGAACCACATGAAGTGCCGGTGCCGCGGGGGCCGGTACGGACGCCGGAGCCCGTACCGGCCGAAGCGGCCGTACCGACCGTGTCGGCGGTGCCTGCCGAGAGGGTCGAGACGGCCGGGTCACAGCCGACGCCCACCCCGACGGTGCCGGTGGGCGGCCCGGAGCCCGTCGCCTCGCTGCTCGCCGTCGAACGACTCGGCGCGTGGGAGCCGAAGCGCGCCGACGGCACGGTCCTCTACGCCACCCCCGAGACCCGTCATGCGACCGCGACCCAGGCCGTGCGCGACGCGGAGGGCGCGACCCTCGTCGTCACCTCGAACCCCGCCCTCTGGCAGGACACGAAGGACGCCCGCGCCAAACTGGGCCCGGTCCACCTCTACGACCCCACCCACCTCTGCGACACCCCGGCCCGCCTGCACTGGTCCCCCACCGCGGGCTGCGAGGAGAAGCAGACCGCGGTGCGGCGAGCCGTCGCCCTCCTCACCCCCGTCCGCCCCACCGCCAAGATCGACCAAGCCGTCAGCGACACCGCCGAAACGCTCCTGCGCAGCTATCTGCACGCCGCCGCGATCGACGGGCGCACCATCCGCCACGTCCACCGCTGGTCCCAGGGCACCCAGATCCAGGACGCGGTACGAACCCTTCGCACGAACCCGAAGGCGGCCCCGGGCTCGGCGGGCGAGCTGGAGGCCGCCCTCACCTCGCATCCCGAACGACGGGACATCGCCCAGGAGTTGGCGAGCCGAGCGCTGTCCTCGCTGTTCACGGTCAACATCCGTGAAGCCTGCACACCGAACCGAACTGACGCGCTCGCGCTGGATTCCTTCCTCGATGAAGGGGGCACGCTTTATGTGGTCGGTGAATCCATCGAGGACCCCCGGACGAACCCCGGCGCGATGCCGCTTCTGACGGCCCTCGTCTCCAGCGTGGTCGAGCGTGGCCGGCGCATGGCCGAACGGTCATCCTCCGGTCGCCTCGACCCACCACTGACGCTCGTCCTGGACGACGTCGCGGCGGTGGCTCCGCTTCCCCAGCTCCCGGAGCTGCTGGCCACCGGAGCGGACCGGGGTCTTCCCACCCTGGCCCTGCTCCGTTCCCGGGAACAGGCCCGTTCCCGCTGGCCCCACCACGAACTCCCGGTGTGACCAGGCCCGCTCACACGGGCGCTACGACGAACTCCACCTCGGACGCACCGGGTGCTGTGGCTGGCCTCCCCAACAGCACGCATCCGCCCGCTCGACCGGAAACCCGGCCCAGTCCCGCGTGCCGGCCTCCTCGACGAGCACGGTCAGCGTCCCGGCCCAGTCCCCGCTCAGCCCCACGGCGACCAACTGCCGCGCTCCGGGCATCCCTTCCGCGGTTCGGCTCCGCGCGTTGCTGCCTAAACGCAGAAAACCCCCGGCCGGTTATCCCGGCCAGGGGTTCTCTCACAATTTGTTCGGCGGCGTCCTACTCTCCCACAGGGTCCCCCCTGCAGTACCATCGGCGCTGAAAGGCTTAGCTTCCGGGTTCGGAATGTAACCGGGCGTTTCCCTCACGCTATAACCACCGAAACACTATGAAACTGACAACCGCACCACCATGTGGCCATGGCGGGGTTGTTCGTGGTTTCAGAACCAACACAGTGGACGCGAGCAACTGAGGACAAGCCCTCGGCCTATTAGTACCGGTCACCTCCACCCATTACTGGGCTTCCAGATCCGGCCTATCAAC